>CAJUQK010000004.1 GCA_910588205.1 uncultured Eggerthellaceae bacterium | reverse complement strand
ACGCGAGTGAGCGTGAGAGCGCTCCCGTCCGCCCCGGACCCCGCATCGGCGAAGGAGGCGCATCTGAGGGTGAATCCTCTCCCCCGAAGATGCGCACCCACCTAACCCTCATTTGCGTCAATACCGAGCAGGATTGTCCCGGGTGCAACAGGGGGCTGATCCAGATCAGCCCCTACGGCAACCTGTCAGGCATGGTTCATCCGGGTGCAGGTGGTTCGTAGGGGCCGAGCGTGCTCAGTCCAGTGCGGCAACCCGAAGGATGCAACGGGGTCGGGTGGGTCGCGCTTCGCGCAACATCCGGGTGCAACAGGGGGCGGACCGTAGTTCGCCCTACTTCACCACAAGGACCGGCTTGTTCGCCTTCTGCAGCACCGAATAGGCAACGGAGCCCAGCATGCCGCGGATGACACCCATGCCGCGGTGGCCCATGGCAATGCAGTCGTAATCCAGATCGTTGGCGTAGGCTACGATGGTGTCATGGGGGCTGCCATTCACGATGGCGATATCAACGCAGGGTGCGTCCCCCACGATATCGGCGATGCTCTTGGCAATGCGATCCATCTCGCGCACCTCGGCTTCGTCCCCGATCTCTGAGATGGCGTTCATGTCCAGAGAATCTCCCAAGACGCCGCTCATGCGCGACGCGATCTTGAACGTTTCGGCGTTGTAGTCATGCCATTCCACGACATTCAAAACGGTGACCTGCGGATCATCCACCCCGCTCACCAGGTTCATGGCGTTTTGGAGCGCGCGACGCGCGGGTTCGGAATCATCGAATGGAACCAGAACCTTCTTATACATTGTGTCCTCCTTTTCGATAAACCCACGTATGCGGGCACTTTCTGCGTCTCCTGTTGGACCTCCAGCGGGAGCGCGCATTCCCATTGCCCGTGACCTTGCCGTGATGATACCCCCTCTTCCTTCGAACCGCCTAATCTGCGAACCACCTGTTGCTTTTGCAGAGATTGCTGCTCGTGCGGCGCGGGCTGGGGCCATGCAGTAGAATTCGCCCATGAAGCAGTGGTCCTTACATATATATAGTGCGGTGCTGGCGGCAGCGTTGGCGTTCGGACAGCCAGCAGCATTGGCGTTCGGTGAGACGGGCCCGCAGCCAGGTCCGTTGCCGCCTGCGTCCTCGGCTTCTGCGGTTGCCTCTGGCGAAGGGGCGGCTGAGACGGTTGCTTCTGGCGAAGGGACAGCTCCAGCCGAGGCATCTGCCGAAGGAGCCCCTGCATCCGAAGAGGGTTCAACCGTTGATCCCACCCAGGCTCCTCGCTACCTGCTGCCCAACTTGGGTCAGGCTACCCCCGCGAAACTGCAAACCCCTTGGGGTGCTTGCTGGGCCTTCGCGGTGGCTGGCGCCCTTGAGAGCTCCATCTTGAAGGCTGAGGCGGTGGCTGCGGGGGCTGCCCAGGATGCGTTGCCCCCCGATTCTCCCGCTTTCTCCGAGCTGAACCTGACGAACTTGCCTGCTATCCCGGATATTTCAGAGCGAGCCATCGCTTGGTTCGCCCACGAATCCCAAACGGAGGCTAGTGCAGGGGCGCAGGCGGGCGAAGGCTTCCCGCTCATTGAATCGGCGGCTACCGAACAGCTTTCTAGCGGCAATTTCGCCACCGCTGCCTCCGCTCTCACGGCCTGGCAGACGCTGCTGACCGAAGAAGCGGCTCCCTATGCCTATAACGGCTTCGAAGCGGGAAGCAGTCAGCCGTGGTATCAGCTTGACGGGGGCTTCGATGCGCGCCAAGAGAACTGGTCGCTCTACGATGAGACACGCATAACGGAGGACACGGGCTGGCGCGTGAGCGAGGTGCTGCGGCTGCAGAGTCCGGCCCGCGTGAGCGCAGCCTCGGATGGCAGCGGCACTGTGTATGAGGGCTACGACCCAGCAGGGACGGCGGCCATCAAGCGTACGCTGGCGAACGTGGGCGGCGTGGCCATAGCGCTTCAGATGGAGCAGAGCATCCCGCAAGACGTCGTTAAGGGGGAATACCAGGATGTCGAAGCGGGCGACGACATCACCTTCGCCACCTGGAGTCAGTATTGCGCTACGGATGCGCCCGTGCAGAACCATGCTGCGCTGATCCTGGGGTGGGACGATACCTACCCGGCATCTGCGTTTCAGGGAGCCAGCAGCGGCCAGCCTCCGGCTGATGGCGCGTGGCTCTGCAAGAACAGCTGGGGCAACGATGACCTATTCAGCAGTCTGGGTGGCG
Organism: uncultured Eggerthellaceae bacterium; assembly: GCA_910588205.1. GTDB lineage: Bacteria > Actinomycetota > Coriobacteriia > Coriobacteriales > Eggerthellaceae > MGBC163016. Next base: position 93,398 of record CAJUQK010000004.1, on the reverse strand, counting down.
AACAGGATGCTACCCATTGGGGGCTGCGTGACGGTAACGGCCAGTCCAGCGGCTACTTTTGGCTGTCCTACTATGATCACTCCATCTCTGACCCGGAAGCCTTCGCTGTCACGCCAGTGAGCCAGAGCTACGATGCCATATACCAGCATGACTATGTGGGGGCAGCGGAGTTCGTCACGCCCTCGCGCTATAGCGGTGAAGTGCGCTGCGCGAATGTCTTCCAAGCAGAGGCCACGCAGTTGGTGAAGGCGGTGGGCGCCTGGACCTTCGATGCGAACGGCAGCTTTGACGTAAAGGTGAGCATGCTGCCAGTGGGGTTCAACGCGGAAGGCAAGGATGCTACTCAGGTGATGGAAGCTGCTACAGCGGTAGCCTCGGTTACCGGGAGCTTTGCGGATGCAGGCTATCACACGGTAGCGCTGGATACGCCGGTGCTGGTGATGGCGGGGCAGAGCTTTGCGGTGACCGTGGTGATCCACGCGGCTCCTGAAGAGGGCGAAGAGAACGCAGAGGCTGGCGAAGGGCAGGCTGACACGTACCTTGGGTTGGAAGTAGCCTTTGCCGTGGCTGCTCATGACAATCAAACGACTCAGGGGCAGGTGATCGCGAACGAAGGTGAGACCTTCGTGAGCACGAATGGGCAGACCTGGCAAAGCCTGGAGGAATACTCCCAACGGCTGGTGTCTCAGTATCAGCAGACCGGGCGCACCATGGATTATACCTATGGCAACGCGCTGGTGAAGGGGTTCGCGGATGATACCTCCATGGGGAAGGAGGATCGTATCTATGAGACGGTCGTCCTTCAGCCGGTGGTGCCGTAGGGGAGAATTCGGTTACATTCCCTGGGTTGTTGCGTCGGGCCGAGCATGCTCGGCCCCTACGAGAATAATGTTGCCGGTCCGCCCGGGGGCCGAACACGATCGACCCCTACGGGTGATGTTGCATTCCCTGGGTTGTTGCGTCGGGCTGAGCATGCTCGGCCCCTACGAGAATAATGTTGCCGGTCCTGCGTAGGGGCGGACCGTGGTCCGCCCGGGGTCGATGAATGGTATGATGAACGCTTCACCTATATACGCTGGTTGAATCGCAATACGAAGGGGTGAGAGCAACGCCATGGGGTTCCTCTCCAAGTTCGAAGGCAAGATGGAAGATACCGTCGAAGGAGCGGCAGAACGGTTAGGCGGCGCTTCCATTTCCCCGGTTCAAATAGCCAAGAAGGCAGAGAAGCAGATGCGCCGCGGCAAGGTGGTGGGCGCAGGCAAGCAGTTCGCCCCCACGCTCTACACCGTGCTCGTTTGCCCTGAAGATGACACCACCATGTTCAACTATTACCCCACCATTGCCGGAGAAACGGAAACCTTCCTCTTGGCGAAGGCGGCAGAGCTGGGCTTGGCGATGGATGGTCATCCCCTCGTTCGCTTCATTGCCGATGACCAGCTCAAGCGGGGCAAGTTCGATGTCGTGGCTGAATTGGTGGCTGCTCAGATCGTGGAACGCTTGCGGGCGGATGAGATGGCTCGCTACGGCATCAGCCCACAAGGCCAGGCTCCTCAGCGCGGCAGGCGTGCGCAGGGCAGGCCCATGAACGCTCCTGAGGCCAGGCAGCAGGCGGCCCATCCCTATGAGGGTGGCCCGGGTTCGCTGGTTCCGCTGACGCCGGAGCCGCCCTTCGAGGAGCCGGATATGGATCCGGAATTCGGCTACGATCCTTCCGCCTATGACCCAGACTACGATGAGATCCACTCCGCCAACATCGCGGAGCCGGACTACTACCCGGCACCTGTTCCCCAACCAACCCCTCAGGCTACCCCAGCGCCAGCTTCAGCCCCCGCACCTCGGGCGGCCTCCGCTGCAGAACCGGCTGGCTTGCGCATGCCCATGCCCGAAGGAGGCCTGCGGGAGGTGTACCTCTATGACGAAGCACGGGATTGCGCCTATCAGCTCACCGGTGAGCCTGAGCGCATGGGTAGGGAATCCTCTAACAGCATCATCATCCCCGATATCAACGCGTCGCGTGTTCACGCAGAGATCCGTTGCGAACCTACCGGAGCCTGGATCATCACGGACCTAGGCTCGCTCAATGGCGTCTTCGTCAACGGCCGCCGTATCAAGAGCGCGCCGCTGCGGGATGCCGACATGATCCGCATCGGCACCACGGAACTCGAGTTCCAAGACCTGGAGCAGTAACGGATGATCGATATCATCCTGCTCATAGCACGCTTGCTCTTCGTGGTGTTGCTCTATCTGTTCCTCTTCGCCATCGTGCGCACGGGCATCGGCCAGATCAGAGGCACGCGCAGCGGAGGCAAGAGCTGGACCATCTCCGTAGAGCAAGGCCCCAAGGAGCTCCGGGGTGTGCAGATGCCGGTCACGGGGCCGGTCGTGGTAGGCCGTGCTCCCGGCGCTGACATCGTGATAGGCACCGGTTTCGTCTCCGGCCGCCATGCCCGTTTCCAGCTCATGGGACAGAACCTCTTCGTAGAAGACCTGGGGAGTCGCAACGGCACCATCGTGAACGGCAACCCCATCTCTGACCCCATCGCCCTGCGCAACAAAGACGTGGTGACCATTGGCGATGTTTCCATGCGGGTGAGGCACGAATGATGGCAGCTCAGGGGGCGAAGGCGGCTCAGGCAGCAAGAACGCAGGCGAAAGCAGCAAAAACGAAGCAGAAGACGAAAGCGCCCAAGGCATCCAAAGCGGTCAAGTCTGCGCAACGGAGCGCTCATCTGACAGATGAGGCCTATGGTGCGCGCACGGATGTAGGGTATGTTCGCGAACATAATGAGGACTCCCTGCTCGTGCGGCCGCCGCTCTATGCGGTGTGCGACGGCATGGGAGGCCATGAAGCGGGCGAAGTTGCCTCAGAGATAGCAGTGCGCGAACTGGAGCGCCATGCGCCGCACCGGCCCGACGCCGAAGCGCTTCGCAGCGCGGTAGACGAGGCGAATCTGGCTATCATCCGGGCAGTGTCTGAGGGCGTCGGTCGGGAAGGGATGGGTACTACCTGCACGGCGGCGTTGTTGGAGGAGGACCACCTGGTCATCGCCCAGTGCGGGGATTCCCGGGCGTACTTGCTCCACGGCGGATACCTCCAGCAGCTCACCCGAGATCACTCATTGGTGGCTGACCTGGTGGAGCGCGGAGAGATCCAGCCTGAAGAGGCACGCGGACACCCGTGGCGCTCCTACATCACCCGCGCGCTGGGGCTTGACCCGCGCATCCATGCAGATACCTACGAGCTCACGGTCATGGCTGATGATCGGTTGCTGCTCTGCTCAGACGGTCTCTATTCCATGGTGGAAGATACACAGATAGCTCGCATCCTGGCTAGTCACGCAGACCCGCAGGAGGCGGCTGACGCGCTGGTGGAGGCGGCTTTGCAAGGCGGCGGCTCTGACAACGTGAGCGTGATCGTGATAGATGCCATTGGGTCCAAGAGGCGCCATCGCAAGCTAGCGCGCAAGACCCGCATCGCGGCCATCACTACCATCGTGGCGTTGATCCTCGCCATCGGCGGTGCCGGATTCGCAGTGAACTGGTGGATGACCAATTCTGCCTATCTGGGCGAAGTAGACGGCAATGTGGCAGTGTATCGGGGCATTCCCGGTCAGGTGCTGGGTATGGGCTACTCAGAGCTGGACGAAGTGACCGAAGTACCCTTGGATGAGCTCCAGCCGGGCACGGCTGCGCGCATTCGCAACCAGGAGATCCGCTGCGAATCCTTGGAGGCTGCCAGGCACTTGGTGAACGAATATCGCGAAGAGGCTGAGAAGTGACGCGGTCCAGCCTTGCCATCCTGAATGCAGCGAAGGGCTGCTCATGACGCGACGCAATATAGAGCTGCTCCTCCTCGTGGTGGCAGCGCCCATCGTGATCGTGCTCTTCGCCATGCTGGTGGTGACCGGTGGCCAAGAGCTCTCCTTCAATACGTTGGGGGTGCCCATCGGCATTTTCGTGGCGTTCATCGCGGCCCACGTTGCTGTGCGCAAGCTGGCACCCAACGCTGACCCCGCGCTGCTCCCCATCACCTTCGCTCTCTCCGGGATAGGTATCGCCTTCGTCACGCGCTTGGCGCCGAACGCCGCCCCTCGCCAGCTCATGTGGCTCTTCGGCGGCGTGGCCATCCTGGTCATCCTGCTGCTGGTTGTCCGCAACATGGACAAGCTAGCAGGTTACAAGTACACGCTCATGATCGTGGGCGTGCTGCTGTTGCTGGCGCCCATGCTGCCGGTGGTGGGCACTGAGATCAACGGCAGCCGCCTGTGGCTGCGCATCGGTGATCTGTCATTCCAGCCCGGCGAGCTGGCGAAGATATGCATCGTGCTGTTCCTGGCGGCCTACTTAGCCCAGAACCGCGAAATGCTCTCCATCTTCACCTGGCAAGTGGGGCCGGTGAAGCTACCGTCGTTGGCCACATTGATGCCGTTGCTGTTCATGTGGGCGTTGGCGTTCCTCATCGTCGTGCTGGAGAAGGATCTGGGCAGCGCCCTCGTGCTGTTCCTGGTGTTTCTGGTGATGCTCTATGTGGCTACGGGTAAGAAGCTGTATCTGATCGTGGGGCTCGTGCTGGCGGGCGTTGCCGCCATAGCTCTCTACTTCATGTTCGGCCATGTGCAAACCCGTGTGGCCATTTGGTTGGACCCCTTCGCAGACGCTCAGGATAAGGGCTATCAGATCGTGCAGAGCCTCTACTCCTTGGCAGATGGCGGTCTCTTCGGTCAAGGCATCGGTCGGGGCATGTCTACGGACATCCCCTATGTGGAATCCGATTTCATCTTCGCGGCTATCGGCGAAGAGACGGGGCTTTTGGGTGCGGCGGGGGTGCTTCTGCTCTACCTCTGCTTCGCTATCCGAGGCATCCTCACGGCGGCCCGCGCCAAGAGCGACTTCAGCTCGTTCACGGCCGTGGGTGCCACCTCCATCGTCATCTTGGGCGCCTTCATCATCGTTGGCGGCGTAACACGGTTGATCCCGCTCACGGGCATCACGCTTCCCTTCATCAGCCAGGGCGGTTCATCGCTTTTGGCGGGCTTCATCATCGTGGCATTGCTGCTGCGCATCGGGGATCAGGCCACTGGCCGCGAAGCGGAGATGACCTCAGCCGCCAGCACCTCTCTCCATGCGAACAGCGTGCTAGGCCGCGTGGCCCTGGGGAAGCGGCTGACTGGCACCATCATCATGTATTCGGTGCTCTTCGCCGCGTTGGTGGCGAACCTCACGTGGATCATGGTGGTAGATGCTGAAGTCATCCAGTCCATGCCCGGCAACAATCACACCATCGTGAAGGAAGAGCATTCCGAACGAGGCACCATCTCCACCTATGACGGGGTGGTCCTGGCGCGCTCTGTGGAGCAGGATGATGGCACCTACCAGCGCGAATATCCAGCAGGGGACATGGCTACCCATGTGGTGGGCTACTACTCCGGCAAGTATGGCATGAGCGGCATAGAAGCCTCCATGAACGACACGCTGCGCGGTCAGGAGAACTACGCGAATTGGACTGATGTTATCAACTCGCTGGCAGGTATCGGCAACCCGGGCAATGATGTGACGCTCACCTTGAACTCGAAGGTGCAGACGGCGGCCCAGGAGGCCCTGGAGGGGCTCACCGGTGCCTGTGTCGTGATGGATCCCACCACCGGTGCCGTGTTGGGTATGGCCTCTTCGCCCACCTACGATGCTGCGGCCTTCGAAGAGGTCATCGCGAATGCCAACGCCGGTTCATCTGAGCTGCTGAACCGCGCCACCCAGGCGCTCTATGCCCCGGGCTCCACCTTCAAGACCGTAACGCTTTCCGGTGCTTTGGCGAACGGGGTATGCACGCCGGATTCCATCTATGACGCACCTGCGGAGATGGATATCGGCAACGCTCCTGTCACGAATTTCAACGACAAGGGCTACGGGCAGATCACCGTGGCGAATGCCTTCGAAGTATCAGCGAACACGGTCTTCGGCCAGATCGGTGTAGAGATGGGCAGTGACGCGCTCGTTCGCGCGGCCGAGGCCTTCGGCTTCAACAAGGAGATCAAGTTCGACCTACCTGTGGCGAAATCGCTCATGCCCGATCCGGCAGAGATGACCACGTGGGAGACGGCTTGGGCGGCCGATGGGGAACCGGTGGGCGAACATGCTTCTCCGGCTGGTCCCCAGGCCACGGTGCTGCAGATGGCACTCGTGGGGTGCGCGGAAGCCCATGGGGGAGAGGTGCTCAACCCGTATCTAGTGGAGGGCATCTATAGCGCCAGCGGCGAGCGCAGCTATGCAGCCGCGCCGTCCAAGTTTGCCGACCCCATCAACTCCCAGGTAGCTGATCAGGTGCTCGAGGTCATGCGGGGTGTGGTCACCCAAGGTACGGCCACGGATGCGGCTATCTCTGGGGTGAGCATCGCGGGCAAGACGGGCACTGCCGAGAAAGAAGGTCGCGAAGACGATAGCTGGTTCATCGGCATTGGTGATGCCGATGGTGCGCGCAACGTGGTGGTGGCCATCATGGTGGAGGATGCGGGCCGCTCCGTCCATGCGGCCGGGTTGTCCCGGGAGGTCATGCGTGCCGCTCTGGAAGTGCAGGGAGCTCTGTAACGCCGGGTGGCAGGCACAGCGGGTTCCGTAAGGGCCGAGCTAGTTCGGCCCAACGCATCATTCCGAAGAACGTGACCAGGTTGGACGGGTTGCGTTGCGCGGAGACCACACGCAACATATTCATTGCGGCACCAGCCGGGTAGCCTGACGTATGGGGTTACCTCGGGTGCCACAGGGGGCTGATCCAGATCAGCCCCTACGGGAGTCGGATGCAGGTTCCTCGTAGGGGCCGAGCTGGCTCGGCCCGAACATTACAACCCGGAACATCACACCAGCACCTCTCGTAGGGGCCGAGCTGGCTCGGCCCGACGCAACACCCCGGAAAACCCTGCAGGTGTGCACAGGTCACAACCCTCAATCCCGCTGCGTAAGCAGCGGGAATAGTTAAGCGCTGCCGAAGAGGAGCAGGAGGGGTGCATTGACCGGCGCACATCCTCCCACGTAGGGGTCGAACATGTTCGACCCCGGGCGGACCACGGTCCGCCCCTATGAAGGACCTGTCGCGCGATCCGAACGTCCCAAAATCACGGTGCATGCACCAGCGGTCGGAGTACTACAATGTGCGCGAACCCAAGCGACCCCCGAACGGAACAGGCCAGGATGGAACGAACCATGATGAAGCGAACCACGACGCAACAACGTCGTCCTCTTCACATCAACGCCCTCGTTGGCTGGCTCATCTTCGTGGCCGTGGTGCTCATCCTTGAGGTATCGCTCTTCAATCTTCCCCATTGGCAGACCGCCAACCTCACGCCTCAGACCTTGGCTACCCAGCACACCCTCACCCAGGACGAGCCGGCCATCTTCGAGGTGAATACGCCCCAACCGGTGCAGACGCTGCGTATCACCCCCAACCATTCCTGTGAGATCACCCTTGGGTTTCGTGACGAAGGGTCCCCCTTGAACTACACCACGTCTACCCATGAGCTCTTCCTGGGCGTGCCTTCCTCCCAGCTATTCCAGCTGCACCCCTACGGTGCCATCAAAGACATCTCCCTTACCCTGGCGAATCTGAGCGACCCTGCGCTCAGGCGGGGGCTCTCGGAAGATGAGGCGGCTCAGATCAGCGTCACCCTGAAGGCGAACGAGCCCATTCCCTTCACGTTCTCATTCCTTCGAGTGCTGGTCATCCTAGGGGTAGGGGCGCTCATCTGGGCGTTCCTGCCGAAGCGGCGCATCTATCAGCGCCCCGCATTCGATACCTCCCCGCATCCTGCATCGGAGCATCCTGCGCCGGGGCACCCTGCCTCCCCGCGGCTCACTCCCTTCGCCCGCTGCATCCTCATCCCCCTGACCGCAGGGCTCTGCGTGGTCTTCCTGGCCCAGCTGGCTATCCTTCCTGATACGCTCGGGGAGTATGGCAAGGGGTATTCCACCCTTTCCACCCCCGTTGCTACCCAGGCCAGCACAACCCAGAGCAGCGGCCAGGACCAGGAATCGGATGCAAGCGCCTCGGAGGCCTCCAACACCTCGGGCACGCCCCAGCCGCTTTCCGGGAGCGGCACTCAGGCAGCGCAGCGGCCTACACCGAACTCCTCGCCGCTGGCCTACGTGTATCCAGCCACCTATGAGAGCGAATACGCGAAGCTGGCGCGAGCATTCGCGGCGGGGCAGCTGCATCTGCTGGATGAGCCCCCCCAGGGGCTGGAGACGGCAGAGAATCCCTATGACTCCGCTTCCCGTGCCCAAGCGGCGGGGGCTCGCGCATCTGACTATTGGGATACCGCCTATTACAACGGTAAGCTCTATGTGTATTTCGGGGTGCTGCCTGCGGTGGTGTTCTATCTGCCTTATTTTCTGATAACGGGGCAAGACCTGCCGAATTTCGTACCCATTGCCGTGTGTCTCGTGGTGCTGATAGCGGGGATCGCTCGGTTGCTCGTCCAGCTGGCACGCCGCTGGATGCCGAACGTATCCGTGGGGGCTCTGGTGCTGGCGTTGCTGCTGGTGAGCCTGGGTGCTCAGCTGGGGTGGCTCGTGCTTTCTCCGTCCATCTATCAAGTGCCGGTGGCTATGGGGTTGGCACTCTTGGTGTGGGCGGCCGTGTGCATGACCTCTCTGGACCGCCACCCGCTGCTGGTGATCCCAGGGGCGCTGATGGTGGCGCTCGTCTTCGCCTGTCGCCCGCAGATAGGCCTCTTCGGGCTTTTGCTGGTGCCCCTGGGCATCCAGGCTCTCTTGGCGAAGGGAATGTTGCGCGGTCGCATGGGGTATCTGGCGGCGGCCTTGGCTCCGATAGTAGTGGTGTTCGCGGTCATCGGGCTGTACAACGCGCTCCGGTTCGGCAACCCGCTGGACTTCGGCGCTTCCTACAACCTGACCACCAATGACATGCGGCTGCGCCCCATGACCCTAGATGCGGCGAACTTGGCGCTGTTCTCCTACCTGTTCCAGCTGCCGGTGATAGAGCCCTTCTTCCCCTTCCTGGAGCCGGTGTGGCCCTATCCGGGCAGCGCTGCCCGCAGCGCCATCCAGACGGCCTGGGGCTACGCGGGCAACATCACGGTGGAAAGCCCGCTGGGTGGCTTGCTCTGGCTCTCGCCCTTGGTGTGGTTCGTCTTGGCGCTGTTTCGGGCGAAGGGGTCCAGCTGTCTTGAGAAGGTCTCTGGCACAGGGCAGCTCTTAGGGAACGGGTTGCTCTCAGCGAAGGGCATGGCACTCCTGTGCTTGGTGCTCGTGGTAGCAGTAGTGATCCTGGACGGAGAAGGGGCGGGTATCCTGCCGCGCTATGCGCTTGATTTCTCGCTGCCGCCCCTGGTGCTGGGGGCAGTGGGATTCATGGCCCTGGACACCCGGCGCAGCCCGGGGGAGGGTCCGGCCCGTTGGTGGGTTGCTTTGGGTATCATCATGTTACTGGGAGGCGTGGTGGTCACTGTGGGTATTGCCTTCCACGCCGATGTGATCCAGCTCAGCAGCATCTACGAGATGGCTCGCACCCACGCCCTGGTGAATGGTCTGTTGTTCCCCTAGCCCAGGACCCTGGCTTCTCCTCGTAACGTCAACAGCGGCATCTTAAGCGGCAGCGAAGTGCCTGAAGAGCCGCGTCATCAGAGGGCTCGCTGCATTTGTGATGGTTATTTGAAGAAACATCGAATCCGTTACCTAAGGGTATACAAACCGATGGCGAGCGTGTATAAAGATTCGCGGTTGTTAAGAATGGTCAAACTAACAAAGGAGGAAAGACCATGAAACTCACGAAGATGGCTGGCGCTTTTGCACTGACTGCTGCAATGGCAATGGCAACCGTCCCGGCATTCGCAGCCACTACGGCAGAGAACGTTGAGCAGTTCACCTCAACGGACTCCTCTAACGCTACCGCTTCCACGGACGTCAAGTTCGAGGTTGTCGACGCTTCTCTGAATGCTACCATCCCCACCAAGGTTGCTGTTGTTATCCCCTCCACGGGCGGTACCATCACTGGCCCCACCAACTATGAGATCGTCAACAACTCCACCGGCCCTATCCGTGTTTCCAAGCTGCAGGTGAGCGCTCCTAACGCTAACATGAGCATCCCCACCAGCTCCTGGACCACTGATCCGGCTGCTCCTTCTGCTGGCGGCATCATCCTGGGCACGCTCTCCATCGGTGGCGGCTCTCCGCTGCAGCTGCACGCTGCAACGAACGGTGTTTCCGTTCAGACCTCCTACGCTAGCGCTCAGATCGCCAATGGCGCTAAGTGCTCCTTGGAGCTGGGCGGCAAGGTTCTCGCTCCCACTGGTGGCCTGACTGCTTCTGACCTGACCTCTACGGCCATGAAGATCCAGTACACCATCACCAACCAGATCTAATCTTGTTGGACTGACGTACCATCACACTGTGCAGGATCTACACTGATTCGGCTCAGAGGAGGAAGGGCGGCCGAAAGACCGCCCTTCTTTTATGAAGAGGTCAGACCTACCGCAAACGATAAGCTGAGGTGAGCAAAACAGAGGTTTGAGATCCGGAAAGCTCATGGATGGCGAACATTCATCCATAAAAGAAGGTTCTCAAGCTGTTTGCGCGAAAAGTTGCTAGAATATTTCGCGCATATAATCTGTAGGTGGCGCTTGCCTTAAATGATTGGAACGGGAAATGCCAAACGAAAACGTTCAATACGAGTTTCAAGATGAGGGCACTGCTGGCGGACACAAGAAGAGCTTCATTGTTTGGATCGTCATTGCATCCATTGCATTGATCTTGGCACTCCTGGTAGGTCTGTACTTCTTCATGAGTTCTACGCAATATGAAGACGCTGGTGGCGCATTGGGCCAGCTTGACGGCAAGACTCAGGAAGAGATTCAGGAAGAGCTGAATCGTTATGTGGAAGAGGGTATGCTGAATATCTCCATCGCTTCGCTCATCCGGTTCCCGGATGGCAATTCCGAAGGGGAGCTACGCATCGAGAACTCTCCCGCCAACCACTATTTGATGCAGGTAGACATCACTCGGAACGACAACGGGGAAGTCATCTATTCCTCTGAACCCATTGAGCCGAACTACCACATCCAATATGGCAAGCTCAATCAAGATCTTCCTGCAGGAACCTACGAATGCACCGCAACTTTCTATGCCTTGAACATGGAGACGCGGGAAGTTGAGGGTCAAGCAGGCGCCGTCGTCACCATCGTCGTTGAGAGCTAGGCGAACGCGAAAGACAGGTAGTTCATCCTCAGGAAAGGCTCTTTCGCGGAAGCCAGTTCTCTGCCTTACGGTTTCAATGCTGGGAAGCAGAAGGAAATGGTGTCTGCGATGAAGACGGCTCTTCATAAGCTCATAGCGCTGATCACTGCCGTGTGCCTGTGCACCTCCATGGTGCCGGCCACGGCTTTCGGTGCGAACTCGAACTATACGGATGGGAGCAGCGCCTCAGGCCTGCAGACCTTCCAACCTGGAGCAGAGATAGACGGGCAGAAGACAGCCACGGCCACCTCTGACGTTTCGTTCTTTCTGCGTGATGAGAACTTCACGTTCAAGGATGTGACTGAAAGCCGCAACTTCACTAGCCCTCAGCAGGCCATTGACCTCACGGCTTCAGGGGCTACCGGCCAGAATGCTGGCCCACTCACCGCTACCTTCGCTGGGACAGAGGGTACCTATGAATACCTGTGGACGGTGGTGGAGGTTGACTACGATGAGGATGGCAATGAAGTAGAGAAGCCACATACCACTACTGCCACGTTCGCAGGCCCCAGCAATGATCCGAATGCGGGCGGCACCTTCGGCACCATAGACGAAGAGGGCAACCGCGTAGGGGATTTCGTCAAAGGCACGGTGACCACCAACGCCACCTTCACCCATTCCATCACGACAGCCGACGGCCTAGAGCAGGACAAGACCTACCGCTACACCCTCTACATTGCCACCGACAACCCCACGCGTATGGAAGCCCGGGCGCAGATGCTGGTGACCATCTATGAGGGCTACAAGCTGATGTCTTTGTATGTAGAGGGCAACGGTAGCCTGCCCCCCAGCGTGCGGGGTTCCCTGTTCACCCAGGGTCTACCGGCGCCCATCATGCCTTCGCTCTCTTCAGACACGGTGGCCAACACGGATCCTGTCTACAACAAGCTGACCCAGGCGGCCGCTCCGTCCCAGGCTATCACGGATCCCCTGAAGCTGGTGCTGACTGACCTGGAAGACAAGCCTGCTGATAAGGATGCCTACATCGGAGAGCTCAAGGTGAACTTGCCCTTGACCAACGAGAACTTCGCAGATCTCAAAGAGGGCGACACCGTCTCCGTCTTCCACTATGACCCGGCTACGGGGGAAGTGAAAGAACGCGTAGCCAATGTAGTGCGCCAGAAGGATGCTAACGGCAACGATGTAGCTGACTCAGAGGGCAACCCGGTGCTGGTGGCCCAGCTGGGCATCACGGGCGGCTCCACTGCCTTGGGCACCTTCGCCGTGGGCTATAAGGTAGAAGCCGGTACATTCAATGTGCAATCATCAGCCGGTGAGGGGGGCACCATCTCCCCTGCGGGCTCCAACAGCTACCCCGTGCCCAGTACAGAGGTGGCCGAAGGGGACCCGGCCTGGCCCTCATTCATCCTATATCCCTTGGATGGGTACCGGATCAAGGGTGTGGCTCTCACGCGCAATGGCACGACGGTAGCCACGGCCGAGGGCAGTTTGGTGGGCAACACCTTCACCTTCAGTCCTGAGCTGTATACCATCAACCGGGGAGAGAACTGGACCGTTGAGGCTCAGTTCGAAAAGCCCACGGGCCTAGAAGAGAAGTATTCCGTTACGGGTACCCTGCAGGGCGTAGGCAATCCGGGTGCCATGACCTTCGCCTCTGCTGCGCCTAACTTGAATCCGGTGGAAGTGGCCATGGGTCAGACGCGGCCGGATACGGGCGAAGAGCTCATCTTGATGCCGTCTTCGGCTGGGGTGAACGTCACCTTCAACCCGGGGCCCGGGCACCGTCTGAAGAGCTTCACCATCAATGGCGTCCCCTATAGCGTGAATGGCTCTAGCTACTACATCAGCGTGCTGGATCAGAATATGGACTTGGTGGCGGAATACGAGGCGGGCTTGCCGCCCACTGCTGAGATGCGTCGGGTTGATTTCGAAGTGGACGGCGGCGAGAACGGCCACGGCACCATTGCGCTTGATGATGGTTCCTTCGGCACCTCTGGCAGCCGGGAAGTGAACTTCGGTGGCTCTACCACCCTTACCCTGAAGCCGGATGAGCAGTACATGGTGTCCAAGGTGATGGCCTACAACCTTGATGACAACGGCAACCCCATCACGCCGGGCACAGCACTCACCAGCGTGCAAGACCAGACGAACCAAGAGGTCTACAACCTCCCGGTGAACAACGTGCTGCAGAACATGAAGATCGTAGTGACGTTCACCATGTCCAGCGCTACTGTCACGGTGACCAACCTGAAGGCGGCAGAGGCGCCGAACGCCGTTGATCCCTCTGGCCCCGTGAAATTGGAACTGGGCGTTCTGAAGACCATTACCATCACGCCCCCGGCGAATTACACCGTGGGGGCTATCACCTATGATGGCGCCGAAGTGCCCAAGCAAACCTACCTCAACAGCCATGATAACGGTGCCTACTACACCATCAATCTGGTGCGGGCGGATCATCGGGACCCGTCCTATGGCAACGCTTGGTACGTGGATAAGGCCACGGGCACGCTGACCATAGACTTCGACCCGGTCACGCCCCCGGCGCCCTCCTATGTGAACATCAACACTCACGTGGCAGACCCGGGCGGCGGTAGCATCACTCCCAGCCAGAAGGTGCTCACGGGCCAAGATGTTGATCTGTTCTTCTTCCCGGATGATGGCAAGACCATCGGCACGGTCACGGTGGATGGCACTGATGTGACTACGGCGGTAGATCAGAATGCTGGCAAGTTGACCCTTCAGAATGTGGTGCAATCCCATGATGTGATCGTCACCTTCATTGACGGCGATTCGCCTCTGGCGGGGAAGAAGCGTTACACCATCCATCCCTCTTCGGGAATCGGCGGCTCTGTCTCCCCTCAGGAGCCGGTGCTGGTCTACGAAGGGCAGACCCAGAAGTTCTCCTTCATTCCCTCCACGGGCTATGAGCTGTCTACCATCCGCGTGGACGGCAATCAGATAGATATCAAGACCGACCCATCCTACGACAAGGACTTGCTTACTTATACCCTGGAGCCTACGGGCGATAAGACAGATATCAACTTGGTGGGCACGTTCTCGCCGACGGATATATCCGGGGATGAGAAGCCCACCTACACGGTGGATATCAGTGGTGGCCCCAACGGTACGGTGAGCCCTTCCGGGCTGATCACCGTGGCACGCGGTTCTGTGCAGGCCATCACCTTGATCCCGGATGATGGTTACCATGTGAGTAAGATCTGGCAGGGTAAGAAGAATGAAGACGGCACTGAGGGTGACCTCCAGAACATGGTCGGTGGCCTGACGAATGGCGTGTACACCCTGTGGGACGTGCAAGCGGATATGGTTATCAAGGTCGAATTCGCTGAGGGTAAAGATGACAGCCAGCCCTCCACGGATGAGGACAACCTGATTCGGTTGGGGCTCAAGAATGTAGCCATTGGCGCTGGTGTGACGGTGACCCCCGCTGTGGAAGGGTCTGTCTTCTATAAGGAAGCGGGCACCAACCACGCCAACGTGGCAGCTGATTTCACCATCCAGGTGGCTGCTGGGTATAAGCTGGGCACCATCCTGCTGAATGATGTTGAGGTGAAAGCTACAGAGGTAGAACCCGGGGTGTATCACCTGACCATCCCGAAGGAGAGCATCACCCAGGATATGTATCTTTCAGTGAGCGCGAGCCCGGAGACGCCATCCACGGAAACGGTGGATATGAAATCCATCACCTTGGAGGTCACGGGCAACGGCACCGTGTCTCCTTCCGGGTCTCCCTTCGGCTCAACAGATAACGTGGTCCGCGTGGCTACGGGCACCTCTCAAACGTTCAGCTTCATCCCGGAGCCGGGCAATACGCTCAGCACGGTGAAGGTGAACAACAAGGTGGTCAGCGCCGAGAAGATGGAGATCACCCAAGACGGCCAGACGGTGGTCAGCTACTACTACACCTTCCCGGCCGTCAATCAGGACACGCGCCTTGAGGTCACCTTCGTGGAAGACCCGAATGCCCTGCCGCCCATCAAGCCCTACACCGTTTCGGTCACCCATGTGCCGGGAGACAACAACCAGGTGAACGGCTTCTACTCCATTGGCACGGGCTCCAGTGCGGCGAAGGTGCTGCCGGGCATGAGCCTGGGTATCACGTTCCAGCCTGCCCCGGGCTATGAGACTCACGT
Organism: uncultured Eggerthellaceae bacterium; assembly: GCA_910588205.1. Classification (GTDB taxonomy): domain Bacteria; phylum Actinomycetota; class Coriobacteriia; order Coriobacteriales; family Eggerthellaceae; genus MGBC163016. The sequence goes on along the minus strand of CAJUQK010000004.1, from coordinate 78,045 downwards.
ATACAAGGGCTCCGGCAAGGATGATTGCACGGCAGCCAATGAGGTGACCTCTGAACTTACGAGCGGAACGTTGACCGTTGGTCCGGTTGAATCAGACCTGCAGTATGTGGTGTGGTTCCAGCCCATCGGCCAGGCTGTGGTGTATCACACGGTAACGGCCATGGAGGCTGAGAACGGCTCCATCCAGCCCTCGGGGCGCTCCACCGTTGTAGATGGTGCTGAGAAGACGTTCACATTGGTGGGGGATACGGACGGCACTGATACCTACGTGCCGGACAAGGTATACATCACTCGCGGTGGCGGAGAGCGCACGGAGGTATGGGCCTTCGGCACGGGTACCGATGTGGTGATAGACGCTACCAACCAGACGATTACCATCAAGAACATCAAGGAAGACGTGGTGATAGAGGCCGAGTTCAAGCCAGGCACCCCGGCTGCCACCTTTATTCCCATCAAGCTGGTGGCGGGCACGGGAGGTAGCTTCGGCGAAACTGATTACCAGGCTGCTGCTGGTAGCACGACTCAGGTCACCATCATGCCCAATGCTGGCTACAAGCTGAAGACCCTCACGAACACCGTGGGAACGGGTGCCGCCCAGGACGTCACGGCTGATGTGAAGGATGGCACCTACAGCTTCACGGTGACCTCAGATCCGTTAGGACACGTGATAGAGGCTACCTTCGAAAAGGATGAGGCTCCGGGTCCGCCTAAGGATTTCTATAACGTATTCATCAACCCGGGGGCCCATGGCACCACTTCTCCGGTGGGCATGGTTTCCGTGCCTGCGGGCGGCTCAGCTTATTTCTCCATCATCCCTGATGAGGGCTATAAGGTGCGCCAGATCGTGCTGACCAGCGACAGTAACCCCTCGGGCACTGTCAAGGAAGGCCATAAGTTCTCCTATTTCCTTGCGGATGTCAAAGAGGATACGAACATCATCGTCGAGTTCGAACCCCTGGCCAATGGCGAGACTCTTACCTACCCCTCTTTCTATACCATCAAAGCTGACACCTCACCCAACGGTGCCGTGTCCCCTGCGGGAGAGGTACAGGTGGCTGAGGGGGAAATGGCTGCGTTCTACTTTGCGCCTGATAAAGGCTACAAACTGAGCTACTTGGTGGTAGACGGCGAAGATTTGCCACCAAGCGCTTTGAACGCTGCAGGGCAGTACTGCTTCTCCAACGTGAAGGCCGACCACACTATCCAGGGCGTGTTCTGCTCTGAGGATGAGACGGGGGCGGAGTTCGCCACGGTGAATGCAGCCACTGCAGGAGGCGGTACCGTTACACCTACAGGGGCAAAGCTGGTGCGAAAGGGCACCAATGCCAGCTTCACCGTAGCAGCCATGTTCGGTTACAAGCTGGATGACATCCAGCTCACCTACGGAGAGACGGGCACCCCCGAGAGCATCTTCCCTGACGCTGCAGGCGGCGGTAAAGACACCGGCAACCTGTCCAATGCCAAGGTGGAGTGGGCCAACGGCAAGCTCACGCTGAAGAACGTCCAGGAAGACATCGGCTTGAATGCCGTCTTCTCCAAGAAGGACACCACGGGCGAAGAGCCGGTGGAGTACTCCACTATCAAGATGACCGTTGGTCCGAATGGCAGCACATCGTTGGCTCAAGGGCCGAACGTGATAGAGGCGCTGCCCGTGGATGGTTCCATGAATGTGTCCGTCATCCCGGATGAGGGCTACGCGGTGGACTATGTGAAGATCACCCCGGCCTCAGGGCCCGTGCGTAACCTTACGGGGGACCAAGCCAAGGCTGTCTGGACCAATGGCTACTTCACGCTGTCCGCTACGGATGTGAATTACGAGTGCTCCGTTGAGGTGGCGTTCCGGAAGCAGACCGCCCAAGAAGAGCAGGATATCCAAGACGGTACGCTGAAGCCGGCTGAGTATCGCACCATCGTGGCTACGAAGACGGGTCGTGGCACCATCACTCCCAGCGGGACGGTGAAGGTGTCTGTAACGGCATCCATCATGTTCTCCATGATCCCAAATGAGGGTTATGAGCTCTCCGGGTTGACGGTGAATGGCAACGATGAACTGGGAAGTTTGGGAGAGAAGCGCTCCTACACCTTCCCGGCCGGGAAAGATGATGGCACCATTGAAGCGGCTTTCAGTCAGACTCCTGGTCCTGATCAGGGCATCAGCTATCTGTTGCAGGCCCGCACTTCGGGTACGGGCGGTGCTGGCGGTTCGGTATCCGTAGCGGAGCAGAAGATCCTTGCGGGAGGTAACGGTATCGTGTACTTCCTGCCCAACGCTGACTCGAAGCTGGTCAAGGTGGGCGTGAAGGTAGGCACGGGCGAAGAGGTGTTCTACAACCAAGAGACGTTGTCCTACCAGGTGAATGGCATTACGGCTGATACGGTGGTGACCGGCTATTTCGAGCTGGGCGAATCTCCCATCAAGCCGGTGGTGAAGGATATGAACATCACTGTGGCTCCCAGTGGCGGTGGTACGGTGAGCCCCTCCGGTACGCCGGCGGCCAAGGTGCCCGCTGGGTCCATACAGATCATCAACTTGTTCCCGGATGCGGGTTATGAAGTCAACTTCATCGTGGTGAATGGCAAGGCGAACTATATAGATGCCAACCTTCGGAGCTATTCGGTGCTGGCTGACCGCAATGAGGATGCCACCAACGTAGAGGTCTATTACAAGAAGGTGGAGGGCGAACCCACAGATGTGACGGTCACCACCAAGGTATCCGCCACGGTGAATGGCTCTGTGTCTGGAGCAGGTGGTGCCCAAGTGTGGCCTGCTACCCAAACGGTGCCTGCGGGTACGCCGGTCACGTTCTACGTGAAGCCAGACGAGGGTAAGACCATCTATGCCGTGTATGTGACTAAAGACGGCAAGAAGCACTACATCGCGTTCCGCGGCGTGACCGGTGCGGGCTCTGAGAAGATTCCCAGCGATCAGCTGAATTGGTCGAACCTTGGGCGGGATGGTCAGACAAGCGGCGTGGCCGGAGAAGAGCGTGCGGCTGCCGCAGCGGGGCTCTATGCTGGCGGCGCTGTAGCAGCTCCTGCAATGTATCGGGGCGGGGCCGGCTTAACTACAGCAGCGGCCATACCTGATTCCATAGACTATGGTGAAAATGGCCCGGTAACAACATCTCCCGATGGGAAATACTACGAGATGTATGAGATCACGCTTCCTCCGGAGTTGTTGGAACAGCTGATGGACCCGGATACCGGTGAGATCAACATCGATGTGGAGATGCGGGACATCGATAAGAATGACGTTCCCTTCGATTTCATCACCACCACGGTCTATGAAGTGAACATCGATGCAGGCACCGGTGGTATGGCTGAACCCTTCGGCAAGGGCATCATGGCCTGGGGCGCTTCCCAGAACATCCGTGTGACCACCTTCGGTGGCTACTACCTGGAGAGCATCACGCGCACCTATACCTACGAGACGGGCAACCCCGTGACCGAGGACATTACCCATCTGTATAAGGGGAATGCATCCCTGGGCAACCTGATGGTCACGTTCGGCGATGGTTCTGGGTATGATCCAGATAACCCAGGTTCCGGCCGGGAGCCTCTATCCATGGACATCAATGTGTCCTTCAAGCGTCAGGGAGAGGCCTCCTTCGTGCACTTAGGCATGGGGAGCGTGACCGGCCCCGCAGGCCCCGGCGGTGCTATGGTGGACATCAAAGACAAGATCAAGGTAGAGCCGTATACCATCGATCCTGTCACGGGCATGCTGTTGGGTCCGGATGGCAAACTGGCCAACTTCGACCGTGATCTAACGGGCAACGGTACCCCCACCACCTTCACCTTCGAGCCGGATTCCAGCCTGAAGGGCCCGAATGGCCGTCCCCTCATCGTGGATACGGTGTACTACAACGGCCAACCGGTTCATGTGGAGCCGGGTACCAATACAGCCAGCGTCCAGCTGACCGCTAACGGCAAGTTCGACGTGACCTACCGAGAGGCCGATGAAGGTGAAGTGCCTCCTGAGGTCAAGACGTACACCGCTACCGGTACCGTTGGCAGCGGGCAAGGTACGGTGACCAGCGTGCATGTGGTCAAGGAAGGTCAGACGGCCCAGATTGGCTACAAGCCTGATGAGGGCTGGATGCTGGATCAAGAGGCCAGCTATGACGAATACGCCGATGATGACGGCGTGGTGCGCAAGCATCCCCTGGAGGCAGCTGGCCTGGCCAATGATGAGGGTGTGTACAACATCTTCAACATGGACCGTGATCACAACGTGGTGCTGGTCTTCGTGGAGGCCGTTGAGGTTACCTTGAAGTGGAACAATGAGGGCGGCTACGTCATGCCGAACACCCAGCTTGGCGGCTCTCTCGTTTGGGCGAAGGGCAAGCCGCTGCCGGTAGTGGTAGCCCCCTACGTGCAATTCGACGTAGAGAGCCTGACGGTGGCAGCTGCTGGTAATGAAGACAATGTGACGGGCAGTTTGGCTCAGACCGAAGCTGCGCGTCAGAGCCTACACAACAAGATGGCTGAAGAAGGCTTGAGCTATCGGGTGCAGAATTTCACGGCTGGCGCGGGCGTGCAGGGAGCTACTGCCGCAGCGAGCGAGGTGCAAGAGCAGGCCGTCCAGCCTCTTGTCCAGGCTGAGCGGGCAGAGAATGGCACGTTCTACGGAGCAGCGCCAAAGGCTTCTACCAACGAAGCCAAGCCCACTGCGCACTTCAACTACGCGTACAGTTACACGGCACCCATCATGTCCAGCACGGACATACGGGCAACCTGGACCAAGCAAGCTGAACCGCCCGTGCAAACCCATAGGGTGACTGCCTCTGCCATTGCTGACAGCAGTGGGAATCCTCACGGATACGTTGATCCCACCGAGGTGGACGTTCCTCATGGCGGTAGCTGCACGTTCAATTTCTTCCCTGACGAGGGATATCAGGTGGTGCTCCTTGAGATTGACGGGCGCGTGATACCCTATAGCTCCACGAGTTATACGGTCACCAATGTCACTGGTCCCATGAGTATCCGCGTGGGATTCTCGGTCGAGTCTCCTAAGGGTGGAAACGACGTGGTAGATCGGATGCTACGTACTTTGAAGGCCCTTGCTCAGACGGGCGACCTGACAGCTCCGCTAGTGGGTGGTTTGGTGCTGATAGCGGTGATAGGCTTCACGGGCGCGGCCATCTCCAGCCGTCGCTCCCGGCGGAAGCAACACCAGGCATAGTTTTCCGTAGGGGCCGATCATGATCGGCCCCTATGAATGATGTGTCAGGTTGTTTGTAGGGGCGGATCGTGATCCGCCCAATGCCGCGCTTCGCGCGGAATGTATGTGCGGCACACGTGTCCACCTTGCTCACGGGCCAGATCTGCCGCCAACCTTAATGGGCCGGCCGAGGTCGGCCCCTACGTGGCATTTCAGCTTTCTATCGGATGAACCAAACATGTCAGGATGTTCGTAGGGGCTGATCTGGATCAGCCCCCCCGTTGCACCCGGATGAATCCCGTACGTCAGATTACCCGGCAATTGCCGCAATGAACATGTTGCGCATGATCTTTGCGCAACGCATATTCACACGATGCATGTTCCGTTGTAGATGCACACCAGGTTGCCGTAGGGGCCGAACATGTTCGGCCCATCTGCTTAGGTTGAGCTCCATTTCGATCGACCTCTACGAAGCGCTTAATACGGTCGGACGCCGTGCTAAGATGGATGGGCTAGGTGGTAAGGCTACCCCCTGATTCTAGGAGGTACGCCTATGGTTACCTACACAGGATTATTCGCATTCTGTCTGGTTGTGATAGCGGTTATCGAACTGACGATGAAGGTCCGAAAGTGAAATAGCCGCCCCCGTTAGATCGGGAACGGCCACCTCACAAGCTAAAAACTTGTAACCGGGGTGGCTGCCGGCGCAACGGCATACCACCTAGCGCATTATTCTAACAGGTCCTCATCTGCGCTTCAATCAACGAACCGGCTGTGTGAGCCGCGCGGCTTCAATGCATCCCGCCCTATGCCGCACCCAGGACGAATGCCGTACTTCACGCGGAATGTATGTGCGGCGCATGAGTACACCTTGCTCACAGGTCAGATTCGCCGCCAACCTTAATGGGGCCGAACACGTTCGGCCCCTACGAGGGAGAGTTGCTTCCTCTGGGTTGTTGCATCGGGCCGAGCCAGCTCGGCCCCTACGAATCGTGTGCAAGGTTCCCACCGGATGAGCCATGCATGCCAGGTTGCCGTAGGGGCGGACCGTGGTCCGCCCGGGGCTACACCCGGATGAACCCTGCTCGTAGGGGCTGATCTGGATCAGCCCCCCCGTTGCACCCGGGTGAACCCCGTACGTCAGGCTACCCGGCAATTGCCGCAATGAACATGCTGCGCATGATCTTCGCGCAACGCATCCTTCACCGGTACGTTTGAGGGGGTGATCCTCACATCGATCCGAATATCGCAGATGACATCCTGCATCATACCGATGACATCACTGCCATTCTTTTGATACCTGGCCTCTGTTGCGGTATAACGGTATGCATACGCAACGAATTCGGAGGATCCATGGGTCTCACACGCAGGCAATGGATGGCCATCGCGGTCATCATGGTGGGTACGTTCGTCACTGTTCTCAATCAGACGCTGGTGGCGCCGGCGCTGCCCTCTATCATGAAGGACACCTCCGTGGATGCGGCCACGGCTCAATGGCTCACCACGGGCTTCACGCTGGTGAACGCTATCATGATCCCCATCACGGCCTACCTCCAGGACCGCTTCACCACCAAACGCCTCTTCCTCTTCTCTATGCTGGTTTTCCTTGTGGGGGCTCTGCTCTGCGGGTTGGCGGCGAACTTTCCGCTGCTGCTTGCGGGGCGCATCGTACAGGCCATCGGTGCAGGCATCCTGATGCCCATGTCCATGACGGTGCTCTTGGTCACTTTCCCGGTGGAGAAGCGCGGCGCCGCCATGGGCATCTTCGGTTTGGTCGTGGCTTTCGCTCCGGCCATCGGCCCTACGGTGGGCGGCATCGTGGTGGACACGGCAGACTGGCACATCATGTTCCTGGGAATCGCTGTGCTCTCAGCCATCACGTTGGTGCTGGCGGCCATCTTGATGGAGAACAAGGAGGTGGTGGGCGGCAAGGGTGATGCTGCCTTCGACGCTCTTTCCGTGGCCCTTTCCACCTTGGGTTTTGGCGGGATGCTCTACGGTTTCTCTGCCTTGGGCTCTACCGGGCTCACTCTGTTCACGGGTGCGGCTACTGTGGTGGGTTGCGTTTGCGTGGTGTGGTTCTTCATCCGCCAAACGCATTTGGAAACGCCCATGTTGCGGGTGAAGGTGCTCTATAACCGCAAGTTCCTGATCTCAACCATCATTGGCATGCTCGTGCAGGGCTCCCTCCTTTCTGCTGCCATCCTCATGCCCATCTACGTGCAAACGCTCCTGGGCTTTCCGGCTACGGTTTCGGGGTTGGTGCTCATGCCGGGTGCCATTGTGATGGGCGTCATGAATCCCATTGCCGGTAAGCTCTTCGACAAACACGGCCCGCGCATGCTGGGGCTCGTGGGCATGGGTCTGCTTCTGGCGACTACCGTGGGCTTCGGCGTGCTGACCTTGGCATCTCCTCTGTGGTACATCGTGGTGCTCTACGTACTGCGCATGTTCTCCATGGCCATCGTGAATATGCCCATCACCACCTGGGGCATGAACGCCCTTGATACCAAGCTGATGAATCATGGGACCAGCGTCAACAACACGCTACGCCAAGTGGCTGGCTCATTGGGCACGGCTATCGTGGTGTCGGTCTCAACAGGTGTGCAGAACGCGGCTTCGGGTAGCATGGGCCTTTCTGATGCCACCACGTTGGGCATCGATGTGGCGTTCATGGTTTGCGCGGCCATGATAGCGGCAGGGCTGGTGCTCACGGTCATCTTCGTGAAGGATAGGCCGGGCACCACGGAAGCTGTGGGTCAGGAGCAGCCAGAAGGCAGGACCAAGGGAGCGGCAAAGGTATCTGCTCAGGCGGATTCTGGCAGCGCTCAGACGAACAAAGAGCTGCTGCGTCGCATCATGAAAACGGATGTGTATACGCTGTTGCCCGATGCCACCGTGAAAGATGCCATGGAGCTCTTCATCAGCAAGCATATCAGCGCGTGTCCTATCGTAGATGCGAAGGGTGAGCCTGTGGGATTCATCTCTGACGGGGATATCTTGAAGCAGCTCTCTCGCCAGAGCGAGTCTTACATGGATCCCATCGTGTTGATGATGATGTCAGCGAATGACACCGCTACCTACGACGAGAAGCTGGAGCACCTCATGGGGCTGCCGGTGAGCGCGGTGGGGGCGAAGGGGACCATTGGCGTGAACATCCACGCTGATCTAGAGGAAGTGTGCCGTGTGCTGTCAAGGAACCACCTGAAGAAGGTGCCCGTGATAGAAAAGGGGCGCATCGTAGGTATCATCAACCGAAGCGACATCACGGAGTACAGCATGGAAACGTATTTGGATACGCACTAGAGCTTCAAGAAAGGAGCGCCCATGACGCGCCGCGCCATTACCCCTGGCACCTTCGACCCTATCACCAACGGTCACTTGGATGTCATAGCTCGAGCCGCTTCCATGATGGATGAGCTCATCGTGGCGGTGGCCCAATCGGCGGGTAAGCATCCCTTGTTCACCTTGGAGGAGCGCACGCAACTCGTTCGCCAGGCTACCGCACACCTGCCGAATGTCACGGTGGAGCCCTTCGACTGTCTTTTGGTGGACTTTGCCCAACAAAAGGGCGCTCATGTGATCGTCAAAGGCTTGCGGGCTATCACTGATTTCGAATACGAATTCCAGATGAACGCTCTCAATCACCAACTGGATTACGACCTAGAAACCACCTTCATCATGAGCCCGCCGGAATATATGTATCTGTCATCCTCGATCGTGCGCGAGTTGGCCAGCCTCCATAGCAGCGTGGCTCAGTTCGTGCCATCTTGTGTGGCGCAGGCGTTGGAAGAGAAGTTCGCCAAGGCATAGGAGCGTTTCGGGCTCCTGGCAGAGAGAAAGGGATCCCCTATGGATAAGCCGAGGATAGCCGTGATGCTGGCTGATGGGACCGAACCGCTGGAGGCTATTGCGCCTATTGATGCGTGGCGGCGCGGAGGCGTTGATGCGGTCACGGTGTCCATCATGGATGGCCGTGATGTGCGACTAGCCCAGGATATCCTGATGACGGCTGATTTCGGGCTGGCGGATGTGGATCTTAACGGGTTCGACGGCATCCTGGTGCCGGGCGGATCAGCGGGGGTCGAGGCCATGGCGAAATGCCTTCCCCTGGCAGATGCGCTCAAGGCGTTCATGGATACGGGTAAGTTCGTATTCTCTATCTGCGCGGGCCCCATGGTGCTGAATGGGCTGGGGTTGCTCGAAGGCAAGCGCGTGACCTGCTATCCCGGCTGCGAAGAAGGGTTCCCTGCGGGGTCGTACGTGGGGTATTCCGGTGTGGTGCATGATGGCAACCTGGTTACGGCTTCTGGGCCCGGGTTCGCGTTGGATTTCGCCTTGGTCTGCCTTTCGGTGATGACCACCCCCGCCGATGCGGACGAAGTTGCCGCCGATATGCTCTCCACCGTGAAGCAATGACCCGTGGGGAGTGGGCGAGGAAGGCGCATGCCCACCTACGAATAACGCGGGGGATGGTTCTCTGCGTTATTGCATGCCCTTCTTGAATTCGTCCTTGAAATTCTTGAACATGCCCTTGGTGCGGCCTATCTGCTTGCCGGTAGCATAGACGCCCTTCTCCACGGCGTCCCCGGCTGCCTTCGTTGCTTCCTGAGAGGCTTGTTGCACCTTGGGCTTCATCCGTTTGTAGGTGCGTGTCACCTTGTCTTTGGCTACGGCTGTGGCGGTGCCGGCTTTTTCTGCAGCACCACCCACTACCTGGGCATCCTTCGCCGTATCCTTGACCAAGAGCGCCCCCAAGGCTCGTTCGTCGTCATCATCAGCCATGTATAGCTGCGTGCCGATACCGCGCTTGAAGCCGCAGATATCCTCCGGGGGAAGCGTGCGTTGTCCCAAGAGTGCGTTCGCCGTGGTTCCTTGGCTGACCTCCAGGGCCAGCACGCGGCCGCTCTGGTCGTCAAAGGTGACTGAATCTACGATGCCAAGCTGCGTGCCGTCTTGGGTGATGACGGGAAGCCCTACCCAGATGACGCATTCGTCTAGATCGATGCTCAGTTCCTTGCAAGCGCTGCGATCCTTGGAGCCTGCGGTGTTGTTCAGGACGATATCGCCGTCTTGGATGTGCCAGCCGTTGAAGGCCACGAACAGGTCCTTGCGGTGGAACATAAGGGCGATATCGGGCCGTTTGACGAGGAACCCTACCAGGCGCGGCTCTTTCGGGTGGAACACGAACGCATGGATGCGACCCACCTTCTTAGTGGCCTCGGGGTCATCCTTGCGAGGATGCTCCGTCCATACCTTGCGTGTGGCGAGGTCTTTCGTTTTGATCTCCATGGGCGTGATTATACCGAGGATGGCGAAAAGGGGCATCAAGAAGAGATACCGGAACGGGACAGCGAAAAGGGATGACGGAAAAGGGACAGAAGCTTTCCATCATCAACAATCGTGCAGCAATCTTCCCACCTTCGCCAGATATGCACTAGGATACATCCAGCAAGAAATCTGCTTCTGACGTACTAAAGAGAGAGTGATCTACATGCCGGAAGGCGCATACGTTGGCATCAGCTTGGTGCTGGTGGTCTTGTTCCTATTGATGAATGCTTTCTTCGTGGTGGCGGAATTCGCACTGGTACGTGTCCGGAAATCGCAGTTGGAGATAGCTGCGGCGAAGGGAACGAAGGGTTCGAAGAATGCGCTGCTGATAGCGAACAACGTGAACGCGTATCTGTCCGCCTGTCAGTTGGGCATCACCTTGGCATCCCTGGCTTTGGGCTGGCTGGGGGAGCCGGCGTTCTCTGAGCTCATCCGTCCCGTGTTCGAGTTGTTCCATGCGCCGGAGCCGATCATTGCCGTGTGTGCTGTGGCCTTAGGCTACTTCATCATGACCACCCTTCACGTAGTGGTAGGCGAACTGATCCCGAAATCCCTCGCCATCTTCTCTACGGAGAAATACGCGTTGCATACAGCTACGCCGCTGCTCATCTTCTATAAGGTCACCTATCCCATCATGTGGCTATTCAATTCCATCACGAATGCGGTGGTGCGGCTTTTGGGCCATGATCCTGCGAACGAGCACGAGGTGTATACCGGGGATGAGATCAAGATCTTGGTAGACGAATCCACGGAGAGCGGGCTCATCAACCCTGAGCAGAACGAGTTCGTAGATAACGTGCTCGATCTGGGGGACAAGGACGCTGAATCCATCATGACTCCGCGGACAGACGTCATCTTCCTAGATGTGGAAGACCCGCTGGAAGAGAACATGGAGACCATGCGGCAGCACAAGTACACCCGCTATCCTGTTTGTAGGGGAAGCCGCGACCATGTCATCGGGTTCGTGCACATCAAAGATCTTTATGGCCTGCCGGTTGATACGCCTATGAGCCAGTGGAAGATCCGCGAATTGCCGCCTATCCCTGAAACGGTGCCCATTGCACGGCTGATAGACCTGCTGCAAGAGGAGCGCACAGAGATCTGCCTCGTGGTAGATGAACATGGTGGTACAGCGGGTATCGTCACGTTGGCAGATATCATGGAGCAGATCGTAGGGCGCATAGACGACGAGTATCGCCATGATGCCGATGATGAGATCGTGAAGCTGGAAGACGGCACGCTGGTCATAGATGGCAGCATGTCCATTGACGAAGTGGAGGAGCTCATCGGGTTCGCGCCTCCGGGAATGGATGAGGTGGAAACGGCTGCCGGGTTGATCCTCATGCTGTTGGATCGTATTCCGGATGAGGGCGATGGGGTCACTATCGAAGATAGCGAAGGTATCAAGCGCGAGAAGGCTACGTTCACGGTGGTTTCCATGGACCGCTTACGGGTGGATAAGATAGCGGTGGAATTGTCGTAAGGGCCGATCGCGTTCGGACCGGGGTCTTACCCGTGAGAACCACGCATGCCAGGTTGCCCGTAGGGGCGGATCTGGATCCGCCCTCTCTTGTGTCTGGGGATAACGCCTTCCCCGCAAGGGGCATTCGGCCTTAGGCCTCGGCTCTCGAAAAGACGTGATGCTTCGCTTATATCACGCTTTTCTCGGCCTGCGGAATCGGCCTCAACCCCTCACGGGGAAGGGCTGTCTTCTGCATAAACAAAAAATCCTCACCGCACTGCTGATGGGACCCTCCGGGTCCGCATCGCCACTGCGGGCGGCTCATCGCCGCGTCATCGCGCTTCGCGCGAAAGGATGTGCGGCGCATGAGGTCATCTTGCTCATAGGTCTCTCCCGCCGCCTAACTATTCCCGCTGCTTGCGCAGCGGGTTAAGGGTTGCAACCTGTGCATACCTGCGGGGGTTTTCTGGGTTGTAATGGGTTCGGGCCGAGCCAGCTCGGCCCCTACGGGTGATGTTGCATTCTCCGGGTTGTGGCGTTGGGTCGAACACGTTCGACCCCTACGAAAACCAACTGTGCATGTCACCTGGGTGAACCATGTTCCGTAGGGGCTGATCGTGATCAGCCCCCTGTGGCACCTGGATGAACCCGGTACGGCAGGTTACCCGGCAATTGCCGCAATCAATATGTTGCGCGCGCTCTTCGCGCAACGCGTATCCAAACGCTGCGCGTTCCAACATAGATGCATGACAGATTGCTCGTAGGGGCGGATCGTGGTCCGCCCCTATACACCCGTAAACACGTATCCCCTGCACACCTAAAGGTGCACAGGGGATATGGTGCCCGGGGTGGGATTTGAACCCACACACTCTTGCGAGCGGCGGATTTTGAATCCGCTGCGTCTGCCGTTCCGCCACCCGGGCGCAGGCACGCATGGAATTATAGCTCACCGGAGGCCGTTCGCCATCGAAGATATCGTTGGAAACGGCAATGAAACGTTCGGCGAACGCAATCTCTTTTTCCGTCAGCGCACGCGCCGCTGATTCGGCACCGTTACGTTTTCCCGGTGAACGGCAGAAAACTGGGCTATAATAGAGCATCTGCGTTGTACCCAGTTCCTCTTGGGACGGTGGTGAACAGCGAAGAATGCATAGGATACGGGCGCACTGCTGCGCGAAGAGTGGGGGTAAGAGAAGTGCTGAAGGCAATCATCGTTGATGACGAAGCACCTGCGCGCTCTGAATTGACATACCTTTTGGGTGAAGTGGGCGGCGTTGAAGTGGTGGCAGAAGCCGCGGGCGTTCGCGAAGCCATTGAGAAGCTCAAGGAATATCCGTGCGATGTCATGTTCCTTGACATCAATATGCCAGAGGCCACAGGTCTGCAACTGGCTGAGGCGCTCCAGCATCTGAAGTTCCCGCCTGAGGTGGTCTTCGTCACTGCTTATAGCGAACATGCTTTGGACGCCTTTGCTGTGAATGCCATTGACTACTTGGTCAAGCCGGTGGAAACAGAGCGGCTGGCTCAGGCTATCCAGCGCGTGCGCGAACATGTGGCTCTGCATGTGCAGGCCCAGAAAAGTGAGCGCATCCCGGTGGAGAAGGGTGGCAAGAAGATCCTCATAGGGATAGACACCATCCGCTTCGTGAAGGCTCGGGATGATTACGCCTATCTGCAAACGGATGCAGACCGCTACTTCTCTACCGTCAGCCTTGCGCAGTTGGAGAAGCGCCTTGATGGCCACGGATTCTTCCGGGTGCATAGGGCCTATCTGGTGAACCTCTCCATGATCGAAGAGGTTGAGACCATCAAGGGTGGCACGCTCTCTCTTACGCTGAACAGCGTGGAAGAGAAGATCCCCGTTTCCCGCAGGAGGGTTTCTGCTCTGAAGAAGGCCCTCGGCATCTGATCGCACCCAGGGCATAGGCCTGAGCGCATTGGTGGCGCGGGCTGGAAAGAGAGATATGGCTCAGAGTGTGGGTAGGGCTGAAGGCAAGCCGAAGGGCGGTCGGTTGGCGCGGGTGCTCGCGGGCGTTGCCATCAGTCTCATGGTAGCTCTGTTGCTGGCGTTCGCGGGCGTGAACATCTTCATCAAGGTCACCTACGGTCCGTTCTTCGCTCAGGCCGATCGGGAATTCGCCATTCCAGGCATCGAAGAAGGCTTCATTCCCCAAGACCTGGACTGCTTGGAGGACGGTACCTGGATCTTCAGCGGGTACATGACCGGAGGCGGCCCCTCTCCCGTTTACTTCTTGAGGCCAGATGGTTCTGCCGGAAGCTTTCAACCACTGCTCGTTGATGGCTCTGACTATGACGGCCATGGCTCCGGGATCACCTCAGATGGGGCCCATGTATTCTTGACTGACGATGAGGGAATCCTGGCTTTTGACCTGATGGACGTGCAAGGGATTCAAGATGAAGGATCGGTCCAGGCAACGGCGCGGCGCTCCTTGGAATTCGCTCCTGCATTCTTGAACATCGAAGAAAACATCATGTTCCTAGGAAACTTCTATCACTCTGGAGCTTACGAGACACCGGATCATCACCGACTGGATACGCCGGGCGGAGACTGGAACCCTGCGGTGATGTACGCCTACCCGGCTTCCCCTGAGGCAGAACTGGGTTATGAGGAGCAGGCCGCTTGCGTCTATTCTATCCCCGCCCGCATCCAAGGTATGTGTCTGGCGGATGCAAACCATCTGGTGCTCTCCCAGTCCTACGGGCTGAATAGCTCTCATCTGCTGGTCTATGACCTGGTGTCCGCAACGCTGGATGAGACGGTGCTGCCCACAGCAGTCTTCTTCGCTGATGGTCGTGAGGTTCCCCTCTATTATCTGGACACCCTGAGCCTCGTGGAGGATATCCAGGCACCACCCATGTCCGAGGGCATCGAGTGGCACGATGGGCGCGTGTTCATCTCTTGCGAGAGCGCCTCAGACAAATACCTGTTCGGGAAGATCTACGGGGGCAACGCTGTCTATGGGCTGAGATTGGAAGAGGGCTAGCTGTACTAGAAGTAGGATAGCCATATCACTGAAGGCCGGTATGCTGGCATCATCGTAGAACACAGCAGAAACGCACCAGGAGGCCCTCCATGAAGATCTGTGGCATGACATCTGAGGAATTCACCCGATTCCTTGATGAATCCTTCGAATCCATCAAGCGGTCCACCCGGCAACAGGAGGCGCTCCATTACACAAAGGAGCGCATGTTGGCTGACGATCTCGAACGCTCCTTAGAGCGCCTGCGCGCCGCCGCCTAGGGCTTCAGGAACAGGATGTTGTTGATGTTGCGCAGGCCTGCCTGCTCGTCCGCTTCTTGCCAGTCATTGTCTACCAGCTCATAGTCAAGATTGACCGTTTCGTCCTTGATGGGAAGGCTGTTGAGGTCGGCCATCAGCTTTTGGCCTGCGGCATCGTATTTCTCTTCCTGAGACATGGTGGCGAAGGTGGGGTCATCGGCTAGGGTGGCGGTGATATCGCTGATCATGGCGAAGTAGTCCTGGTAGCTCTTGCCCGCGAAGGTCATGGTCACTACAGCGGTGTCCCCGTTCACGGTGATGTCATCTATGGCATAGTCGAACCCATCCACTACGGCGGTGGCGAATGCTTCGTTGTCTATTCCCAGCTTGGTGAGGCTCTCATTCTCCAGGGCGGAGATGATCCCAGAGAGTGCCTCATCTTCGGCATCTTTATACTTGTCGTATTTGGCGGTCACAGCTTGCCGGATGAGCTCTTCATCACTGGGGCCACAGCCAGGAAGAACGGCCACGACGCCTGCCAGGAGGACGCAGCAGCTAAGAGCAGCGATGATCTTCTTGAGGGTCATGGGCGTTCCTTTCAATATGATGGTTCCGCGGGGGCGCTCCTGAGGGAGGATTTCCGCCAAGAGGAGTCTACGGCAAACGCGCGGCTAGGGCCGTCAGCTGGCCATGGAGAGGAGTGTTTCTTCGGTCTGTTCGCCCGTTCTCGTCTCTTGGAGCGAGCCGTCCACGAAGAGCACATAGGTGGGGAACCCGTTGGGGGCGTACTCGGAGGCCAATTCAGGAGATTGGTCTACGTCAACCTGGTACACGGCGCACTGGCCAGCCACCTTCGCCGTCACATCATCTAGGATGGGCTGCATGCGCTGGCAGTGGGGGCACCAGGTAGCGAAGAACTCAACGAGGACCCTTCCCTCAGACTCGAGCACTTTTGAACCGAAATCCGTACTATTCAATACCTCTTGCATGGTGAGCCTCCTTGCGGTGCAGTTCGAGCAGATACGATGAGTTAGCGAACAGCATGGTAGGTGCGCTCTGCCAATGCCAAAGGAGGATCAAGCAACGCTTTTCCAAGCGCTTCCGATTCGTTAATGCAGCGTTACGCATTCCCCTGACATGCGGGTGCCTGAAGGATTCCCCCGGAGGCAGTGCGGGTGGTATAGTGTTCCCCACATTGCCAAGGATCAAGGAAGGTAAGAACTGTGGTCAAAGATATCGTGAAGGATGTTGAAGTCCTGTCAAAGCCCTGCGAGAAGGCCACCATTGATGATATGCCCATCGTACAAGACCTGCTAGACACGGCGGAAGCCATGGAAGATGTGGCAGGGCTCACGGCGAACCAGATCGGGGAGACGAAGTGCGTTGCCATCTATCTGGCAGACGACGACCAGATGAAGCCCATCTTCAATCCGAAGCTCGTGAAGGCGCTCTATCCCGTGAAGATGGAAGAGGAGTGCTTCTCCGTAGATGGTGCCCATAAGGTCACGCGCTTCGAATGTGCCACCATTGCCTATGAGGAGCCCGTGGATGGCAAGCTGGTGTCTCGCAAGCGTGAATTCCATGGGCGAGAGTCCCAGATCATCCAGCACGTGATAGACCACTGCAAGGGCAAGGTCATCTAGCCTCAGCGCCCTGGGCGCAGACACCTGAAGGGGGCCGTTCGCTCGGCAGGTGGCCCACGCTCCGAAGGGTGTTCAGCCTATGACTACCCATGTGACTAACCCTAAAGAGCAGCGCACCCGCCGTGTAGAGCGTGTGCTATGGGTGGTGCTCGTGCTGAACTTGGCAGTGGCAGCTGCCAAGTTCTTCTACGGGTTGGCCTCCGGCTCTGCTTCTATGCAGGCTGATGGCATCCATTCCATCTTCGATACCCTGGGTAATGTAGTGGGGTTGGTGGGCATTGCGTTAGCGGCACGGCCTGCAGATGAAGGACATCCCTACGGCCATGCGAAGTTCGAGACCTATGGCTCTTTGATCATCGGTGTGCTGCTTCTGGTAGCAGCTTTCGAGGTGGGCACGGGAGCTGTGGGGCGCCTGACCAGCGGCCAGTACACTGCTCAGGTGACAGCGGTGTCCTTTGGAGTGATGGTGGGGACGCTGACGGTGAATCTGGGAGTGTCATTCGCGGAGCGGCGTGCGGGTAGGCGCTTGGGGTCGGAGATACTTCGGGCGGATGCGGCTCACACCTTATCGGATGCCTTCGTATCTGTTGGTGTCATCGTAGGCCTTATCTTCGTTAGCGTGGGCTTTCCCATGGCCGATCCCATTGCTGCGCTGATCGTCACCCTGTTCATCTTGCTCTCAGCTATAGGGGTCTTTCGCCAGGCGTTTCGAACGCTGTCTGATCACGCGCGGATATCGGCCGAGGACATCACGAAGACGGCGGAGACAGTGCCGTCTGTTCGCCAAGTCCATGGGGTGCGCACCCGGGGAACGGAATCTGAGGTGTATGTGGATCTGCATCTTCTGGTTGACCCAACCATGACGGTGGCCGAAGCCCACCAGGTGGGGGACTGCATAGAGGCGGCCGTCAAGGCGGCCCATCCGGAGGTGCAGGAGGTGCTCGTGCATATCGAGCCGGACACGGAAGCGGAGCGGCAGGAGGCCTGAGTCCGGCTGCACGTTGCTTATAATCACCTTTCCATTGGTTCTCGAGAGTTCGGGGGTATCCGTGAAGAAAAGAACGCTTCTCTTCCTATTGGCAGCATGCTTGAGTACATTCCTGGTAGCTAGCTTGACGGCTTGCTCGGATGAGACTTCCTCCCCCGATGCTTCGGGGGCATCAGAGGCTTCAGACGTTCCGGTGCGTATCGGCACAATGCCCACGGAGGATATCCTGCCTCTGTGGATAGCGGAGCGGGATGGCTTGTTCGCTGAGGCGGGCGTGAATGCCGAGGTCATCTCGTTCGACTCCGCCCAGAGCCTTTCTGCGGCCATCACGGCAGGCGAAGTGGACATGGCTATGACCGATATCATGCGGGCAGTGAAGCTTTGCGAATCCGGGGCTCCGGTGGTGCTGGAATGGGTCACGCTGGGAGAGACGGCCGATCAAGGCCGATTTGGCGTGCTGGCTCCGTCTGATGCGCCCTACAACACGCTGACGGAGATGGCTGCCTACGGAGCCAGCGGGGATGCGCCCGAAGGCTTCGGTGTTGGCGTAGGTGCGAACACCGTGCCGGAATATGTATTCGACATGCTGTGCGAGGAAGCGGGCCTTGAGCCGGGGGCAATCCCTGCTGTAGAGGTGGCCAGCCTGCCTGAGCGCTATGGGCTCGTGGCGAGCGGGAACCTCGGCGGTGCTGCACTGCCTGCGTCTCTGCTTACGCTGGGGGAGGCTTCGGGGCTGAAGCTCCTTGCTGATGACACGGCAGGAGAGAACCTTTCGCAATCCGTCATGGTGGCGCGCGCAGCGTTCGCCGAAGAGCACAGTGCGGCAGTGGAGGCGGTAGCCGAGGCCTGGAATGCGGCAGTGGCTCTGTGCGCTGAGAACCCGGATGCTTACCGGGAGTTGCTAGCAGAGAAGGCGAACATCAATCCGTCCATTGCAGAGGGCTATCCCATCAGCAGCTATCCGATGGCATTGCAGGACGGTCAGATGCAACGTCCTGCCTTGGAGATGGTAGAGCCGGTGCTCCAGTGGATGAAGCAGAAGGGCTACGGTGGCGAAGGCGTGAGCTATGACGCTGTTACGGGTGCATTCACGGTTGGATAGGCAGTAGGGCTGCTGTGAATCGAGCGCTGGGGTATGTGTGGGGAACGCTCTTCGTTCTGGCGGCGTGGTGGTTGTTGGCTGTTTGCGTGGGTTCGCCTGCATTGCCGGGTCCGGTTCAGACGGTGCATGAACTGGGGGCGAACGCGGGAGCGTTGCTACCTCAGACGGCCATCAGTCTCGAGCGCTTGCTTGCAGGGCTTGCCTTCGGTGCGCTGATAGGGGCACCCATAGGTCTGCTGGCCGGGATGAAGCCCTTGGTGGACAGGTTCGTCTCACCGGTCCTCTACATCCTCTTCCCCGTGCCCAAGATCGTGTTCCTCCCCGTGCTCTTCGTGTTCTTCGGTCTGGGGGGCCAGGCGAAGGTGATTCTCATCGTCATAGCCGTGGCGTTCCAGATGATGGTGACGATGCGTGATGCCGCCCGTGAGGTTCCTGTGGGTCAGATAGAGGCCATGCGGTCGTTGGGGGGCAATGGGTGGTTGGTGTTCCTCCATGTGGTGGTACCTTCCACGCTGCCCTACCTGTTCTCGGGGTTGCGGGTGAGTACGGGCACGGCGGTGGCCATTTTGTTCATAGGGGAATCCATGGCAGGATCAACGGGACTGGGGTATTACATCATGCACTCATGGTCCATGCTGGAGTATGCGCGGATGTTCTCGGGTATCGTGGCTCTGGCGATAGTGGGTGTGGTGCTGTACGAGGTGTTCGACCTGGCTGAACGCAAGCTCGCAGCCCGGTAAGACAAGCGAGAATCCTTTGGGGGATGAACAGACCCGAGGTAGGGGACCTCGGGTCTGCGAAGAGGGCTCTGCGGAGTCGGTGAAGCAGCTTCGCAGCGGCTGAGGGAACAGCTAGATGATCTGGTCCTTCGGGCCAGGAGAGAGCAGGACACACTTCTTGATATAAGTCATCTTCCGGGCCAGGTCCTCTACGTCACCGTATTCCATGACCTTCGCTTGGCAGTTGTGTACGCAGGAAGGCAGCTTGCCTGCTTCTAGGCGACCGATGCAGAGATCACACAGGTCCGTAGTTACGGGGATGTAGAAATAATCCCAGGTACCGTCTGGTTCCTGGCTGGGACCATACTGCATGACAGAGATGCCGCAGTGGCCATAGCCGTAGTCATGCTCACGCTTGCAAGCTACTTCGCAGGCATGGCAGCCAGTGCAGTAGTCATACTGGATCAGAAGGCCCTTACTTGATATCGAGGTGCTTGCGCTCATAATTCCAACCGCCTTTCTGGGTGACTTGCTCGGTGGGGAGGACTTCGCTGTTCTCAGGGGTGCACTTATAGAGCTTGCAGAGCAGCCCGTTATAGGGGGCGCCGTAGCCGCTCTTGCCCACATCGCACTGGGTGGTCAGGTTGTTGATATTGGAATCGAAGACCCCGTAGAGGCGTTCAGGATCATCCTCGGGGAACCACCAGCCGTGCTCAGCCATGACGAATTTCGGGTTCAGGCCTGGCGTGATATTCACGCGCTGACGACAGCGACCCCGGTGGTTCTCAATCCACACCCAGTCCCCTTCCACGAAGCCCAGCTCTTCAGCTAACTCGGGAGATATCTCCACCAAGGGATCAGGGTGGAACTCGCGCATGGTGGGCATATGACGATGCTCGGAATGGAAGAATTCGTAGCTACGACGTCCGGTCATGAGGATGAGCGGATATTCTTCTGCCAGATCTGGCGTGGAGAGGGGGCTCTCATGGGGCTCCTCGAAATAGGGGGCATTGGGTAAGCCATAAGCGCTCATCATGGCTGGGGCGAACTCAAAGCGACCGGTGACCGTATGGAAGCCCGGCTGGCCGTCATAACGCACATCGCCACGTTCGTACTTCTTGTAATGCCACTCAGGCCAGGAGATAACCTTCTTAGTGAGTGCCTCGAAATCCATATCGGTATCGGATCTTGCCAAGATCTGATTCATCCACTCTATGTCGGTGGGTGGGATGGGGCTGTCGGGGTTCAAACGGTTGCAGAGCTCTGCAACCAGTTCTTCGTCGGTCTTTGCCTCGTAGTAGCGCTCAGATGTCTTGCGAATGACGCGCAGCGGCCACCACCAGGCGCGCAAAGAATTGCGCTCCGGCCCCATGGCTATGGGGAGGATGAGTTCGCAGAAAGCCATGGAGGACGGGGTCTTCACATAGTTGATGTCTATATTGAACTCGGAGTGCTCCATATAGGCGTCGTAGATACGCGGGGCTTCCGTAGCCATGTTCGTGATGGGATTCGTGGAATATAGCACGAACATCTTGAGCGGGAATTCGTCGCGGTCCACATCATTGATCTTGCCATCGGATTCCATGCATTCGAGGGTCACATCCTCTTGGGCCATATTGCCCACGTCCCCCTGGGAGTGCATGGGGTAGAAGTTATTGCCCAGGATGAGCTTGCGATGGTCTTCGGGCACGAACTGCCAGGCGTCTTCAGTGGAGAGGGCAAGATGATAGGCGTGGTCGACCATGAGCAGGCTACCGCCAGGAACATCGATATTACCCGTCATGCCTACGATGCCCATGATGGCTTGGCCTGCGGGAGTGGCGTTGATCTGCTGATCTAGCTTTAAGCCCCACTGGAGCGCCATAGGTTTGGCGTTCCCAATGAAGAGGGCAGCCTGACGGATGAGGTCTGGATCAAGCCAGCAGATCTCCCCAGCTTGCTCAGGAGACATGGTGCGGCAACCCTCGATGAAGTCTTCGTAGCCGTAGCCCCATTCATCGATGAACTGCTTGTCCTGAAGGCCTTCGGCATCGATCACATTGGCAATGGCCATGGCGAGGGCGGCGTCAGTGGCGGGGCGTAGGGGGAGCCAGTACTTGGCCTTCGCTGCTAGCCAGGTCAGCCGTGGATCGATGACCACCAGCTCTGATCCGCGCTTCATGCATTCCACTACCCAATGACCGAAGAAGCCGTCGGCATTGGACACGATAGGATTGTTGCCCCAGATGAGGATGCATTCTGGCAGAACATAGTTGGGGTTATCGAAGCGATCTTCGAAACCCTGAGACATATCGGCGATGATGAAGCAGCCAGCCATGAGCGCTTGGATAGACGCACGCGGCCCGTAGCAGGAGCTGCCTGATAGGAAGCCACCGGTGTCAGTGGGGCTGTTGAACCCGGCATAGCAGAGGGCCGTAGAGTGGATGAACGTGGTATTGCGGCCGGTTCCCTGCTGCACCACGATAGATTGTGGCCCGTAGGTCTCTTTGAAATAGCGAGCCTTCTCTTCGATGAGATCAAAGGCTTCCTCCCAGCTGATGCGCTCCCAGGTATCCTTGCCCCGGTCCTCCCGGGCGCGTTTCAAGGGGTATTTCAAACGGTCTTCGGAATACATGCACTCGATAAGGTCTAAGCAGCGCATGCAAAGGGCACCTTTGTTGTAGCCGTTGTTCGGATCACCCTCGACCTTCGCCAGTTTGCCATCCTGGTCTACATAGACCAAGATGCCGCAGCCGTCATGGCAGCCCGGAGCTGTCCATTGGGTGGTGCGGTAGACGGTGTATTCGCCGTCTTGCCAGTGATCTTCGTCGCTGCGATAGATCTCTGGATCATACGCATTCCCTTCCAAATACTTCTTCATAGCTGGTCCATCCTCTCTCCTTTTCTTGGTCCTGAGGTTCTTTCGATGAAGCGAATTCGATGCTAGCAAGGGGCTTAAAACATGTCTCTTATCGGGGAGTTTGCAAATCTGAGATTCACTTCATACCACCGGTATGAAGTGGTAAGAAGACGTGAAAAACATACTCGCAGCCAATAGTGGTTTCGCGTGAGCTCTGCAAAAGTCAGTGATGCTATACCAGCGACAAGAGAATACGGGGGAGGGGCTATGGGCTACGCGCTTAAGCATGATGATTCTCAGTGGGGCACTGGTCGCAGGTCCAAGGTAGGGGCGAAGCTGGCACTGCTCTTCTCTGGCGATGACGGTATGGTGCAGACCGCACTCATCTCGCCCATCATGGCAAGCCTGGTCTTGGCGTTTCCTGATGCATCAGAGCTCATGATCGATCAGGCCATGTCTATAACGGCTCTCACCATGATCCCCGCTATGCTATTCACCAGCTTCTTAGCGAAGTATTTCGACAAGAAGCATTTGATCATGATCGGTACGGTCATCTTCATGGTGGCAGGCATTTCGGCCATGTTCGCACCTACGATAGAGATATTCGTCTTGACGCGAGCCGCTTTGGGATTGGGGGCAGGAACCGCTTTTCCTCTGGTGCCTTCATCCATCGCCTATCTATTCAAAGAGCACGAGAAGAATCAGATGCTGGGTTGGATGAACGCATGCGGCGCGTTCCTCTCATTCACGCTCAGTCTCGCAGCTGGCTGGGTGGCTATGCTGGACTGGAGGAGTGTGTTCCTCTTCTACCTCATCTTCGTGCCCATCCTCATTCTGCAATGGTTGTTCCTGCCGAACTTCAAGCCCGAACTCAAAGAGGCGAAGGAGGCGCAGATCGTCCGAGAGCCCGTGAATGGGAAGATGTGGTTTATATGCCTCTGTATGCTTTGCTTCATGATCTTGTCTATGGTGCTTACCTTCAAGCTCTCCATTTTTCTGGAGCTGGGTGGTATAGGTACTCCAGCAGATAGCGGCCTAGGTATATCTACCATGACCTGCTTCTCGTTCCTCATCTCGCTTGTCTTCGTGCACTTCTTGGAAAAGCTCAAGCGGTTCACGCCAGCGGTTTCGCTCTGCTTTTCGGGGTTGGCCTTCCTGCTCATCGCTCTGGCCCAAGACCTCGCCCTGATCTATATAGGCATGGCTTTTCAGGGTCTGGCCATGGGTACGATGAATCCATTCTTCATGTCCATCATGTCGAAGGTGGCACCTGATTCTCGTAAGACATTGGGAATGACCATGATGTGCATCTTCCAGCTGGGTGGCCAGATCATCACTCCGTACTACATGATCGGAGCTGCAGCTCTCGGCTTCGCTACGGAACGGACTCTATTCGGCTTCACGGCAGCGATCTTCTTCGTCGTCGCCATCGTCGTTGCTGTGTTCGCTGTTGTGTTGGTGGGAAGAGAGAGGAGGTCGAAGGGCGCCTAAGGCGCTGGGGTGAGCGACGACCCCCCTTGTCACATCCAAGAGAATTCAATCGAGAGTACGGAGGAACCAATGGCTTCAATCGCTAAAGCGCTGAACATCCGGGAGGCTTGGGGTGTATATGCGCTGTACATCATGGTCGCCGGTGCTGGTGCTGTCACACCCGCTCTGGCTGCCTTTGGATCGGCCTTTCCCGATGCTGACCCGGTTACGATCAGCCTCATTCAGAGTCTTCCATCTCTGACTACCATCCTTGGTACGCTGCTTGTAGGTGCGGTCGCTGGCAAAAAGATATCCTTCAAGGTGACGGGCATCGTAGCTTTAATCATCTATTTGATCTTCGGCTGTCTGCCGGCTCTATGGAACGATTCCCTGGCATCCATTCTCATTGCCCGTGCTTGCGTTGGCTTCGGTATGGGCATGGTATCTCCGTTAGGAGCAGCGGTGTTCCTCAGGCTCGTCAATGATAAGGAAGAGCGCTCTAAGTATTTGGGTCGTGGTGGCGCTATGCAGCAAATCGGCTGTGTCGTTCTCACTCTGTTGGGAGGTTTTCTCTGCGGCATCGACTGGCGACTCACCTTCTGGGCCTATGCTCTGGCTGCCGTGGCTCTGGCTATCTTCGTTATCTGCTTCAAGGAGCCCCCATCGCTGGAGAGCGAAGCAAAGGAAAGCGGTGAATCCCAGAAGGCCCACATTCCGGGCACCGCTTGGTTCTTCATCATCATCTTCTTGCTTGCTCAGCTGGTTTGCAGCCCGACCATGATGAACTTCGCCATCCTCATGTCCACTAAGATCCCTGGAGAGGATCCTATGACCGTAGCCGGCATTGCGGGTACACTGTTGTCGCTCTTCGTACTGGCTGGTGCTGTGTCTTCCGTCATCATGGATAAGCTCGTGGGCGTATTTGGTCGTTTCACGGGTGCAGCTGCTCTTGCCATCACGCTTATCGGCAACATCATCATCGCTAGCGCAACTTCGGTGGCTATGTTCACCATCGGCATCTTCGTCTTCGGCTTCGGTTGGTGCTTGGTCATTCCGGTGATCAACCTAGAGTGCGGCAACGTGACGAACAAGGCTGGCCTTGCCATGGTGGCTTCATTGGTCATGGTGGCTATGAACCTAGGTAACTTCTTGGCCTCCTACTACATGGGTGCCGTGTTCGGCATCGTAGGAAACGATCCCACTATGTGCCTCATCGTTGACTCTGTGGGCTTTGGCATCCTGGCTGTGGTGTGGGCTGTATTCAATATGCGCAATAAGGCTTGGAGCAAGGGTGAGCATCCCTCTGTGGACACGTCCTCTGAGCCAAAAGCTGATACCACCCTGTAAGGCGCTCATAAGTCATTCACGAAGGAGAGGAAGAGAAGTTGGCATTCGGAACATTTACAACGCCTGTGCAGTGGCAAGAAGGCGAATACACTGTCACGCGCACCAATTCTTGGTCACCGCCGGGGGACCATCCTACTGGAGCTGGTATGAAGCTCTATGTGAAGGACGGCATCCTAGAGAAAGTGGAAGGCGATCCTGAGCAATCCATCACCAAAGGCGCAATGCCCATTCGCATGCTCTCATTACCGGAGTATGTGTATAGCCCTTACCGTGTTCTGCATCCTATGAAGCGCAGCCCCGAGAAGCGCGGGGATGACACTGCATGGGAGCAGTGCACCTGGGATGAGGCCTATGACCTCATCTGCAGCAATGTGCGGCGTATCACCGAAGAGTACAGCAGCAACGCCATCGTTACCTTCGTAGGTACGGGGCGTGAAGCGGGCAACTGGGGCCCCACCATGTCCTGCCGCGTGTTCAATAGCCCGAACATCTGCTATATGCAAACCGGCTGGTCTTGCTACGGGCCGCGTATGGCCTGCACTTCTTATGTGCTAGGGGCGCCGTATCCTGAATTGGATTACGCTTCCCAATTCCCTGATAGCTATGATGACCCGCGTTGGAAACGCCCAGAGGTTATCATGATCTGGGGCAAGGAGCCGCTGAAAAGCAACCCAGATGGCTTCTGGGGCCACTCTATCGTGGATATGTATGCCATGGGTGCGAAGTTCATCGTCATTGATCCAAGGCTCACGTGGGAAGCGGCTCGAGCTGAGATTTGGTTGCAAGTACGTCCTGGCACTGATGCAGCCCTTGGCATGGCCATGTGCAATATCATCATCTCTGAGGATCTCTATGATCATGACTTTGTGGATAAGTGGACGTTCGGCTTCGATGAGTTCGCGAACCGCGTGAAGACCATGAGCCCTGAAGAGGCAGCGGAGATCTGCGAAGTGCCCGTGGAGCGCATCTATGCTGCAGCGCGTCTGTTCGCTGCAGCGAAGCCAGCGGCTTTGCAGTGGGGCTTGGCGGTAGATCAGAAGCCCAATGGTATCCAGATGGGTTTCTGCTGTTTGGCTCTGATGGCCATCACCGGTAATCTTGATGTTCCGGGGGGTATGATCATGGGCGCCATTGATATCGGCGGCCTTGGTTCAGGCTATACGGACTTGGATCCGCAGTCTAAGATCAATGAGCAGGTGGGCGTTGATGAATACCCAGCCATGGTGCGTACCCAGCAGTTCACTCATCCTGATGTCACCTTCGATGAGCTGGAGAAAGATGATTCTCTCTTCAAGATGGGGTTTTTCACGTCAGCCAATGCACTGGCGAATCCTTGCAACCTGCCAAAGCGTTATGAGAACGCTATCAAGCGCTTGCAATTCAATGTGGTCATGGATATCGTCATGACTCCTACGGCTGAAGCGCTGGCCGATGTGTTTCTGCCCGTGAACACCTATGCCGAACGAGATATGTACGTGGCCACCCATTATGGGGCGTGCGGCACTTGGATCGGAGCCATCAAGAAGGCCATCACTGTGGGCGAGTCAAAGTCTGATATCACCATCATGCGTGAATTGGGAACGCGCCTGCGCCCAGAGCTTTGGGAGATGTACAAGACGGATATCGAATACATCGACGATCAAAAGCTCTGCACATTGAAGACGCCTGAAGGTAAGCCGCTCACCATGCAGGATCTATTCGATCATGGTTGCTATCACGTGGACTATGAGTACAAGAAGTATGAGACTGGCAAGCTGCGCCCTGATGGACAGCCCGGTTTCATGACACCCACAGGTCGCGTTGAACTCTATTCCACTATGTTGGAGACCTGGGGCGACGACCCTCTGCCCTACTACGAGGAGCCGCCTGCATCTCCTATCTCCACGCCGGAATATGCTGCGGAATATCCCATGGTGCTCTCAACCGGTGCTCGTACCTGGTCCTATTTCCATTCCGAGCAGCGCCATGTGCCGCTGCTGCGCGAAGTAGAGCCCTGGCCTTTGGTGGACATCAATCCCGAGGATGCTGAGCGCTTTGGTCTCATCGACGGAGATTGGGTGTGGCTTGAGAACCCCAACGGAAAATGCCGCATGAAGCTTTCGGTCCAGCCCGGCCAGAAGAAGGGCGCGTTGGCGTCTCAACATGGCTGGTGGTATCCGGAGCGCGAAGCATCTTCTCCGCGCCTCTTTGATGTATATGACGTGAACGTTAACAACCTGGTGCCCTATAAGACCATCGGCAAGTTGGGTTGGGGCGCTCCCATGAAGTGCCTCATGTGTAAGATCTACAAGGCTGACGCTCCGGAAGATGAGAGCAAGATCGAGGAGGTCCTCAATGCCTAGAAATGGACTAATGATCGATTACTTGCTCTGCACGGGATGCCACACCTGCGAGGTCTCCTGCAAGCTTGAGCATGATCTGCCCACGAGCATCTTCGGTATAAAGTTGGCAGAGGATAAACCGTGGGCGCTGGATGAGGATACCTGGGAGTACAAGTGGATCCCTGTTCCCACCCAGCTGTGTGATTTGTGCGTGGAGCGCACTGAGGCGGGCAAGCAGCCGACTTGCGTTCTGCATTGCTGTTCTCGCTGCATGCACTATGGACCTGTGGATGAGCTGGCTGCCAAGATGGACGAGACCGATCGCCCCTGCACGTTATTCACCATCAAGAGATAGGCACGATCATGACGAAAGACGATTTCTTGAAGCTCTCTGACGAAGAGCAGCTGGCATGGCTCACGGATCAGACGAATGCAGGCCGCGAGGTGACAGACATCGTGAACGAGCTGGGATGCACGAGGGCCGATCTGCAGGGCTTCGGATACACCTATGCTCTGGGAAAGTGGTTCTTCATGTCCATGTCTGATCGCGCATCAGTGGTGGCTCAGAATTGATCCAAGACATTTCGGTGGACCGACTTTCTGTCGGTTCACCGGGCGGATCCTTGATATGCTCCTGCGGCAGGAAATGTTGCACCATCCGTAGGGGTCGAACGTGTTCGGCCCGATGTAGCAACCACCGAGTGCCTCGCACATGACTTTCGAATGCCATATCAGTGTACTCGGGTCTTGGAAGTAGGTTCATGGAACGCATGCAGACAACGCAGGTTGAAACAGGACAGTTTCTTGAGGACGCTTCCTTTGGTGACATTGCCTCTAAGGGAAAGCACTCCGAAGAGACGCTGGATGAAGCCACTCCCTCCATGATCGGGGGGCAGGTCCTCATGCCCATGCTGGATATGCTGGGCTATTCGTGTTTCATGGCATGGGCTTTCCTCTTTGGATGGTGCCGAAGCTTATCGTCCCCGTATGGGGGTGATGCGTTCTTTGCCTCTCGTGCTTTCTTGTTCGGGGGTATCTTCCTAGGGGCTATGGTGCTCTTCGCTACCCGTGGCGACTTCTTGCGTCGGTTCAAGAATACGCCAATGGAATGGATAGTGCCGGTGCTTTGCATGGTGGCAGGGTTGACGTTCGTCGCTCCCGTGCCGCCAGAGATCGCGTTCGGATTATGGTGTCTTACAGGTATCGGGCAATCGGTCATGGCGTTCTTTTGGGGCATGCGCCTGCGTGTCCTCTCTCGTGATCAGCAGCTCTATGCCATCTGCTGTGGTTTCGTTATCGGCGGGTCTGCTTTGGCGATAATGCCCTTCGTGATGCATGGGTTGGCGGTGGGGGTATCCACCTTGCTTCCGGCAGCTTCCTACGGGTCGTTACGGTTGGCGCGTCGGCGGTTCGAGGGCCATTCGGATCGTATGACCATCTGGAGGGGAGCGAATAAGGGACCGTGGGGGTTCCTCGAATTCCGCAACGTCATCCCCTTTGAAAGCGACCGAAGGATGGTCATCTTCAAAGGACTGTTCTCGTGTCTCTATTCCATCTTCTTGGGATTCGTTACGGGTATGGTGCTCTCGGGAGATCATGCACCTTCCGAGGATGTGGTCATTGGGATAGGGAATATTGCGAGTGCGCTCATAATGCTCGTGACCCTCAAAGAAGACAAGGCAAGTTGGAAGGATCTGTTGCTGCGCCTGTTCTTGCCGGTCACCTGTTTATGCATGGCGGTGTTGGGAACGCTCTGGCCCACGGAATGGATCCTATTATGTGCACTCCTCCTCTTTGCGCTCTTCGGCTGTCTTGAGATACTGAATGCCTATAGCGCTTATGTGGGAACACCCTACGATGCCGTGCGTTGGTTCTGGGAGCTCCAAGCGTCGAAATTGGGCAACGCCTTCGGCTTCTTCCTAGGATGGTTGGCAGTTGTGCTGTTCAGTCAATGGCTCATCGAAAGCGGATATGTATTCCTCTTGGTTTGCTTTGGTTTGAGCATCTTTGCGGTGATCGTGGATTCGTTCCTCTTTCGCCGATCCGCCTTTGAGATGCCTCAAGAGCCGCTGGATGATGATCTGGCAGAGTTTGGGTCAGGGCTCGGGGCGCCGAGCGATACCACGGGGGCTGCAGTTGAGGAATACTATCTGGCTATCAGTCGCGAGATGGCACGCGAATTCAAGCTGTCTCCCCGCCAAACCGAGATATTCATCTATTTGGCACGAGGGCGCAATGTCCAATTCATTCGTGAGAAGCTCGTGCTCTCCACTCCCACGGTGAAGAGTCATACCTACGCTATCTACCAAAAGCTGGGAATCCATTCCCATCAAGAACTGATCGATATGGTGGAGCAAAGATTGAAGAAGGAATAGGGGGGGTCGGGCTATGTGCGGATATCTCTGCACCGGATGCGGAAAGTGTGGAATCACGAAGCTCCGAACAAGGCCGTTTGGCACCTGCTTCGCTTGTGGCCACGTCAACAAGCCAACTGACGAGGTTTGTGTGAAGTGCGGTGAGCCTCTCGTTCGCATGCCCGGCCAAGCTAGTCGCTCCTCCGGGCGATAAAGGCGTTGGTATTCTTCATCCGGTGAAGGCAGTCTTCTCGATCAAATCTATGAGGGCTTGGTGGGAGTGAATCCCTAGTTTTTGATATACCGCGTAGGTGTGAGTCTTCACCGTGGGAGTAGAGAGCCCTAGGGCGTTGGTGATGTATTCAGTATTCCGTCCATTCGCTAAGAGCAGGAACACCTCCTTCTGGCGAGGTGATAGGCTATGACGCTCAGCCAAGACATCGCAGGCTTCCAGCCAACGATCCCCTTTGGGAGAAAAAGGAAGGATCGTAGCAGTCTCTTGGACTGCTATCTGCTCTTCTTTGTTCACGATGGTCCTTGACATCACCAATCGCATCTTCTTGAAGAAGACATCGTCTAGGATGACCACCGCGCAGAGGGATGCGAACATCGCCAGTATAACGAGGCGTTCATCTTGAGGCTCAAAAATCAGCAAAGAGCCACCCGTGAGCCATCCGCCTAGCATACCTATCGATGAGCAGGCTTTTGCGGACCAGCCTTCGAAGATGAATCGGGTCGGCATAAAGGAGAGGTAGTTGAATGAGGATATGATGCTCATGATCCAGAGCATGGTGGTGAGTGCTCCGGTCAAGGCAACGAAGGATACAAGGGAGGGAGCGGGGTATAGGATGGCCATTCCCAGGAAGGAGATACACGAGAGGGGAACGAAGGCGTTGGTGATGATCGTGGAAGCAAGCAGCTCATCACGCTGAAGCAAATGGAATAGCCCCAGGCTTGCGAGGGCTATTGTGAACCCTAAGACTGATCCTGCCACTACCGTTCCGCCAATCGATACGGCAGTGATGAGTGCGATGCCGAATAGGTAGGCGAACATGAATGAGTGAAGGCCTTTGAGCAGCACTTTCGATAACCCCTCTTCGCGCAAGGTGGTGATGACGTGGCTTGTGCACTCACGGAAGCCCCCTTTGGTCTGAGGTGCTTTGAACGAGGGGCTTTCGAAGGGGTCAACTGAGGGGGAGTGCAAAGATGAGTTGATGAAGAAGGCAGTCCAGGCTACCGGAAGCACTGCCAAGCCTAGCATCATGAGGTCAGCGTACATGAGGGCGAAGAGGAATGTGAAGGCACCCGCGAGGGCCATAGCCCTGCATACCGTACGGCGGCATAGATCGACGGGGATCATTCGTAGATGGAAGAGCCAGAAAAAGAACCAGAATGCTTCTCCGGCACCACAGGCCACCCATGCGGTTCCGTAGGCTCCGATTTGCCTGAGGAGCGGAAGGGGGAGGAGGCAGACCATCGGGGCGGATGTCAGCAGGAAGGCAATTCCTAGAAGCACGGGCGAAGGCCGTGAAAGCTGCTTTAGGGCAAAAAGGCAGAGTAGGGATGCGGTAGCAGTACCCGCCAGGAACAGAAGACGCGTGAAGAGGAAATCGTGGGAGCTTTCGAGTCCCGCGACCAGAGGACTGTTCTCGAAGTCACCGAGGCAGAGCATGCTGAATGTCCAAGTGAAGAAGCAGCCCAACCCAGTGGTGGTGTCCCAAGACATGGACGAAAGCTGGAATGCCGCATCGCTTTTGAAGGGGGCATCGCTCATAGGCACTTCATCCTCTCGCCTCGCATAGGTAAGAGAACCGCATTTGCTCAGTGATTAGGTTAAGGCTATCAAATGCATACGGCACTGATAATTGCCCCACCGTACGAAACAGCCTCTACGACGAAGTGACGAGGATTTCATAAGGGGTGTTCATGCATAGAAGGCTGAGGGCTTTAGCGAAAATGCCGCTTTGCGGGCGAGGCTAAAATCCTATCAGGTGCTCTTGGTCTACGCTGCAACTTCCAGAGCTCAGGCCACCCAGAGCTCAGCTGCCTACCAGAGAGCCGATCGCTCTCAGGTATCACGCTTAGTGGCTCCTGAGAATGCTCACTCGTTTAATCACTCGTTTAATCACTCGTTTAGCTAAACGAGTGAACCCTTACAGGCTGATCAATGGGAGAGGCGATAGCGCTGCTTCGTACTGCCTTTCGGCTGAGTTGGTTCTAGGATGTTGGCATCGATCATGCCATTGATGTACTTCACGACAGTGGCTTTCGATTTTCCTGAATGCTTCGCCACTTCTCCGGTGCTAATGGATCCCTGATCCTCAAGCAGTCCAAGAATGATAGCCCTCATGGATTCTTGAGAAGAAAAACGTCTTTCATCAGGCGTGATATGTCTTTTTTGAAAAAGAAGAGAAAAGAAGCCTATCGTATCCCTCGGTGTTGGAGGGGGCATCAATGCGTCGCTCATCTGAGCCTCTATGGTCTGATAGCCCGTACCTCGATTCTCGGCAACGAATTGGCCATCGGAATAAGGAATGCTCTCCAGAAGATGAGCGAGGAATTGGTTGCGTGACGCGCTTACGCAGTCTTTGCCGAGCATGTCAATGGTCACATTGCCGAATAACCCACCGGGATTGAGGATCTCCAGCCTGTCGATGTACATATCTATTTGAACCGGTGTCCCATGGGATTGAGGGGAGTAGTCTCTATGCATCAGGGCATTGGCAATAGCTTCACGAAGTGCGATGATCGGATAATCAGGGACATCTTTTCGAAATGCGCCTTCAATAAGTGCTCCTGTTCTCATGTTCCTATCAATGGCAGCAATCGCGTCTTCGATCATGAAGGGAACTGAGCCAACCAATGTTGCGGAATCTATGAGCCGTTGTCCCATTTCAGTTACATCTGACTTGTTCGTGCCGGGATAACAGGCAAATGAGATGTTCAGGCGAGGGAAGAATTGTTGCGGGAATTCTCCCAACGCAAGAAGCCCCGCTAAAGTTGGTCGGAGGATGCCATGAGCATCCCTTTTTATGACATTGAGCTTGGTGAGCGCTTCTTCGTCTGGAAGCTGCGCAAAATTCCTAGCATGTACGATGCGCTCACGTTGCAGAAGAGCGGCAAGAAGACCACTATCCAAATCTTCCATCGTTGCATCTTCAACGATATCGCGATCATAGCGAGGTTGGCGGTGCTCATCGTTAAGGCGGTCTATCTCGTAATGCGATAACCTTCGGTCTCCATCCCCCGTTCTGATGAAAGCCCCGTCATACATACCACTTTGTTTTACATAGCATGGCTTATCCATCGGCCGCATCTCCTTTATATCAGCGACCAAGATCGGATGGCCCTCGACTTCATGGACAGAGATGATGGGACGGACAGGGGGATGCATCTTCTCATTGCAAACATTGGCAATAGAGTCTTGCAACGACTTTATATCGATGTCCTTCACTGGTGTGAAGCCGTCTTTTTCCGATAAGCCGAAGATGAGCCAGCCACCTGAGCCGTTGGAAAAGGCAGAGAGCGTCTTTGCTATATCTTTGGATGCTTCTTTCGGCGTAGACTTTACTTCGTATTTCTGAAGATCGACGCCGATCTTCCTCATCAGATCGATCGTTTCTTGGAGCTGCTCCTGGGTGACATCCATCTATACCCTGCCATCTTCATCGGTTGCCTTCTTTCACGATGGTAGCACACTCGTTTAACTGCTTGTTTAACTAAACGAGTGATTAAACGAGTGATTAAACGAGTAAACCAATCCAGTCGCCTCAGATGAGCGCGAAGAGAGAGTATCTGAGGTTAGATCGAAGGTCCCCCGTTTCTTCGCCTCCTTTAATATCAAAAGACGATGCCGATATGTCCTTCTCATATTAGCTGTATCTCGTTTTTCTTCCCTCCAGCAGGTATAACGATCCAAAGGAGCCTTATGGGAGATGTTTTGCAAGCGCCATAGGGCTGAGATCGTTGCGATCAAAAGGAGAATCCCATGCTGACGCCTCGCGAGAACTTGTTGCAGATCATCCAGGGAGGGAAACCCGAGTATCTCATGGATCAGCGTTCCTACCTTGGAACCGCCTTCGATCCAATCATCGCCGATTCGGTAGGTTTCTGTAATGTGGGTGAGACTTTGACGAATGCTTGGGGGGCCACGATCACCTGGGCTGAAGGACAGCCAGGACCTTATCCGTCAGATACGGTTGAGACACGCGTTATCAAGGATATCGAACGGTGGAAGGATTACGTGGTTGCTCCTGACCCTGATAGCTATACCGAAGACGATTGGGCCCCCTTCATGGAGGCAGCGTCGAAGATAGACCGCTCTCAGCAGTTCGTAACCGTTGAAGTTGCCCAAGGCATATTCGAGAAGATCCATTACTTGCTGGGTATGGAAGACACCCTCTGCGCATTCATGGAGAACCCAGATGAGATGCATGAGCTCATTGATTACATGGTGGAATGGGAATTGAGAGTTGCACAGATCCAGCTGGAGCGCTTTCAGCCGGATGCCCTCTTTCATGCTGATGACTTCGGGACGCAGGTAGGCACCCTCTTCAGCCGTGGTGTGATGCAGGAATTCTTGGTCCCTGCCTATCAGAGGGTCTATGGCTTCTGGAAGGATAATGGAGTTCAGCTCATCGTGCATCACAATGACGCTTATAGTGCGCCCTTCGTGCCAGAATTCATCGATATGGGTGTTGATATCTGGCAAGGTCCTGTGACCGAGAATGACCTTCCGGCGCTGGTCAAGGAATACGGGGGCCAGATCTCATTCCAGGGTGGGATCGACAATGGCAAGTTCGATGTGGCTGACTGGTCCTTCGACAAGATCTACGATCATGTGAAGAGCCTTGTGGAATCTACCGGGGTGAATTATATGATTCCCAGCTTCACTTCAGCTGGTCCTATGACCGCTTTCCCAGGGGCGTATGAGGCGGCAAGCAAGGCCATTGCTCAAGTGAGCGAAGAACTTCTCGGTGCAAGCCAGCCGCCTATCACGCCTGCGGTGTGAGATCGTTCGTGGTCTGCGATGTCGAGCGTGACCGAACGAGACATCTGGCGGGCATGCTTCTCGAAGACATCCTGTACGAAGGGTCATACTCTTATCCTCTAATACCAATTGACGAACTGCGGAGCAGGCATTTGATACCGCCTATCGCTTATCCAAGATGCAGCCGGTGGATATAAAGAGGCTGTCGCTTTTCATACTTGCAGTTCTTCGGATAGTTTGAATCCAACGGAAGCGAACCTTCAAGTATGAGGATAAGCGGCACGGAAATGGATCCTGAAGCGAAGCGACTCATCCCAGAGGGAAAGGAGGAATGCTCGATGAGGGATGAAGGGCGCTGTCGTCAAGGGTTCCTCTTGTCAATCCTTTCCAAAGGAGGAGAGAATGGCTTCTACTAAAGCCTCGCCAGTCAGCATGAAGGCTGCCTTCGGCGTCATGTGCGTCACCTTGGTCTGCTTTACGGCTGGTGCCACCACTCCGGCTATGGGCATGCTCTTCGAGCAGTTCGCAGACCAGCCCCAGTGGCTCGTGTCCCTCATCAACACGCTACCCTCTCTGGGTACCATCATCGGTATCCTCGTATTCGGGTCTGTTGCTAATGGCAAGGTCAAGTTCAAGACGATCGCGAACATCGGCATGCTCTCCAGCGGGATATTCGGTATCTTGCCTACGTTTTGGAACGACTCCATCTGGGTTATTCTGCTCTGCCGTTTGATCTGCGGTTTCGGTACGGGTTTCATCATGTCTTTGGGTGCCACCTGGTTCATGCGCATGATCCGCGATAAGGATGAGCGAGGTAAGTATCTGAGTTGGAATCAGATGTTCGGTTCTGGCGGCGGTATCATCTTCACTATGCTTGGCGGTTGGCTGGCCACCATTCAGTGGAATTATTGCTTCCTGTCCCTAGCGTTCATCTTCGTTGCCTGGATCATCACGCTCATCTGTTTCCAAGAGCCTAAGACGGTAGAGCAGATCGTGCAGGAGGAGGGCGCGAAGAGCGCCGAGGAGTTCCAGCAGGCCAAGCGCGTGAAGCTCGGAGTTGGCGTTTGGGTGGTCATGTTGCTGTTCATGGGTTATCAGATGCTGCTCTCCCAGGGGCTCATCTTGTCATCGGTATTCATGGATATCAATGGTGCTGGTACCGCTGGTGATGCTGCGAACTGCCTGTCAATCTTCACGGTGTTCACGGCTGTGTTCTGTGCTTTTGGTGGCGCTATTCTCAAGGCGCTCGGCAAGTTCACCGATCCCATCTTTTATTGCGTTTTGGGTGCTGGCATGATCTGCCTGCTTGTGGCCGGTTCCAACACGATGCTCTACTACGTGGCCATGGCCCTTTTGGGTATCGGTGCTTGCGTCTGCGCCTTCGTGAACTTCGAGGTCAGCCTCATCACCTCCCCAGCTGGTATGGCCTGGGCGGCATCTCTCATGATGATCGGCACGAATCTGGGCAATTTTCTGTCTTCGTTCCTGCTGGGCGCTCTGCAGGGCATTGGTGGCGACAATGTGTACTTCCCGGTTATCTTTGCGGCAGTAGGCTATTTTGTCCTCGGCGCTATCTTCCTGATCTTCAACCTGACCAGCAAAGGCTGGAGGAACTATAAGGCAGAAAAGCTTGACGGCTACGTGGAGGAGGCTGCTCCTCTGGAGTAGATAGCATCTTGTAATCATCAAGTCTCTATGCGAAGCCAGGTGCTGGATAGGCCCTGGCTTCGTCGTTGCAGGCCATCAGAGGTAGGGACGCTGAAGCTTGTCTAGGAGATATATTCGTTCTGACCTTGCTGGGTGCGTACAGTATTGACGATGGCGGCGATGCAGAAGATGGCAGAGCAGATGATGGCACCCCATCCCACGATCTGGAACATGGCAGTGAAGACACCGCCGGTGATGCCGGAGAGGAAGTTCACGAAGAACCCGCACAGGAAGTTTCCCACCATCATGCCCATGGATACATAGGACATGCCGATGGTGACCGTGCCATGGGTGGTGTTCCGGGCAACGCATTCAT
Organism: uncultured Eggerthellaceae bacterium; assembly: GCA_910588205.1. Classification (GTDB taxonomy): domain Bacteria; phylum Actinomycetota; class Coriobacteriia; order Coriobacteriales; family Eggerthellaceae; genus MGBC163016. The sequence goes on along the minus strand of CAJUQK010000004.1, from coordinate 41,051 downwards.
TCAGGTAGGGATAGAGGACGCCGCAGCAAAGCCCAATGAACATGATGCTGATGAATATACCCACAGCATCGGTAGAGGCAGCTAGGCCGAAGTAGCAAACGGCGAGCGAAGCCAGGCAGAAAGCGGGTACGAACCGGCCGAGACGGGCCACGATGCGAGCGAACAGGAGTCCCACCAAGAAGCCAACCATGGTCTGGATGGAACCAGCAGTCCCCGCAATGGTAGAGTCGCCGATGCCTGAATCCATGATGAATCCAGCTAGTGTCATATTGAAGATCATCCCACAGCAGGAGAATACGCAGTTCGCGAGTGCGAAGAGGAAGATCTTGTAGGAGAGGTGGTTCTTCACTGCATTGCGCTCAGCATCTTGGATGGCTTTCTCGGGACCCATCTTCGGTATGTACTTGATCTGCATGAATATGGCTATGGTGAGGATGGCGTAGATCCACAGGCATACCCGCCACCCGAACATCGCTCCCACCCAGCCAGCGCCGAAATTGAGGAAGAAGGCGATTATGCAGGCCCCTCCATTCAGAAGCCCCATCACCTGAGTGCGTTCGCGTCCTTGGAAGAGCTGAGCGGTGATGGCGGGAACCATGGGGTAGACCAACCCTGCCCCGATGCCTTCTATGATCCGCGTGCCTACGAGGAATTCAGCCGTGGGGGAGAAGGAGCCAGCGAAGCCACCGAGGATGAAGATCACGGTGCCTATGAGTATAAGCGAGCGCTTGTCTATGAAGCGGGCAAGATGTCCAGCAACTAGGGTCATGATCAGCATGGTTCCCGAGGTGACCGAAAAGGAGAAGTTGATGGTGGCTGTATCATTGAATGTGGATGTGGTCAAAGCCAGAATGGGCATATAAAGTGCTGCTTGCACCTGTCCGTCGATGCTGCTTAAGATGAGCGCAGTCTTTACGAGGTTCTTATTCGGCGATGTGGTGGTTCTTTCCATGAGGGATACCGCCTCTCATGAGGGTGACGAGAACTATTCTATTGGCGAGAAGATCGACCGGTCGAACCTCCGGAGAAGACACTACCCTACAGAAGCTTGGATGAAAAAACGATAGTTCGTCGTAACCCATTCAGAAGGAGGCGCGGCCTCATACTAGTGGTATTAGACAGCTCCACGCTCCGCTTTTCTCGCTTTTGGGTAAACTCTTTAATACTAGAAGGGGACACAGGCTGGGAGCATACATTCTTATAATCAAGAGGTACCGAGAACCTCCTTGGTATGCTTGGGCTTGGACTGCCATTGGCAGGAGAGGGGCTTCATGGAGACGAAGGACTTCCAGACACCTAGACCGGAAGCTGAGTTCACGAGTGAAACGCTGAATATCCGCAGCGTTGGTGTCGCTCTGGCTATCTCATACTTCGCCATTCTTCTCTGGTCTCCCATCGTCGTGCCGGATTTCCTCTTTTCCGCAGGGGCTGATTTCGAGATGCATATGCTGCGACTGGTCTTTCTGGGTGCGCTTTGTGTCGTGTATCTGATCGTGCAGTTCTTGCCTTTCGTTGTGTATAAAACGCGTTTGAAAGCGGTAGCCATCGTAGTGGCCACTGTCATCTCGCCCTTCGCGCTCTTGGGTGAGATCGTTCCGGCCCTTGTTGATTTCTATGCTCAGAATCTTTGGGCATTGTATGTGGCGTGGGGGGTCGTGGGCCTCTCTGTGGCCATCATGATGCTCATCTGGGGCTACGATATGTCAGCGCGGTCCACCCATATGCAAGGTGTTGCCAATATCGCCGTCTCGGCCATCTTCTCCGGCATCATGTTCGCTCTCATGTTCGCTCTTCAAAAGAACGCGGTCATTGCTATCACCATTGCCATGCCAGTGATGATGCTCGTTATCTGGAGTTGCATCCAGATTCAGGAGGCGAGTGGATCTGAGCCCATCGAAGGTGCCCCTGCTCCATCCGAGCCTAACATAGCGCTGACCATGTTGCGCACTGTAGCTGGCCGTAAGACGACGCTGTTCGTATTCTGCTACGGTTTCGTGATGGGCGTGGCGGGATCAGTGGGTACCCAATTCGCCATTGCCCATTGGTCCGTCCTGTTCATTGGGGGCGCAACGTTTTTGGCGGGCATCACGATGTTCTCGCTGCTGCGTTTGAAAAGGATCGCAGTGGACCGGCGCTTCATCATCTCATTCTTGCCCGTGTCTGTTCTCTGCATGTTCCTCTTCTCCATCATGCAAGGAGCATTGCAGGCAGTACCTCTGTTCATCGTGTTCTTCCTGGTCAACATCTTCAACGTGCTCAACACGGCTTTTGTGGGAGACGGCCGGTACTCTGATCCTGATGGCATGACCTATGACCTTTTTAATTGTGAATCCCGCACCATGGACATGACGGGCGCGGCTGTGGGTTGGGCGACGGCCGCGATCATCCATTTCCTCGTGGATGGCCAGCTCGTGGTATATTGCTATTTCTTCATCGTCGTGCTGTTGGTGTGCGCTGCCATCAACTTCTATATGCCCGAGCAAAGCCGAGCCATCCATGATGAGAATCATAAGAGGTCCATGGATTCCATCATGAGCGAATGGGAGGGCGTATGCTCTCTGCTTTCGGATGAGTATGAGCTCTCCCCGCGTGAGCGGGAGATATTCTTGTTGCTCTCACGCGGGCGTGACAGGCAGTATATCCACGACCTGCTTTGCATAGCGCCTTCCACTGTACGGACTCATACCTATAACATCTATCGCAAGATGGACATCCATAACCAGCAGCAGCTGATCGATGTGGTAGAAGCTCGCTTTCTCGAAGAGCATTCCTTACAGAGCGAATAGACCTAAGGTCCTGGTGCTCGGCCAGTTCGCAAGCTAGAACGAAACAGTCAGCTCACAAGGGCAATTCATACTATCTGACGATAAAACTTTCCCGTCTTCCTCCCCACAATATCTCGATGTCTGAATGGATTCAGGCAGGAAATGATGAAGGGAGGAAAGATGCCGAAAGTGACTGGCTATATGGCCGATGAGCTCACCAGCGAATACATCACCCATGGAGGAACAGTGCGTGTTTCGGGTGACGCTGATCTCATGGTGCCGCTTCTGAGCAACGGTGCGTTCCAGATCGATGAGCTCGGGCCTGGATCCTATGTCGTGTCCATCGTGGATGTCGAAGGATACAACCCCATCAACAAGCTGCTCGACATTGAAGAAGGTGAAGGAGACGTGGACCTAGGGTGGTTCGCGGGCAAAGCGCTCCCGCAATCCATGTGGGGCGTTCATAACGATTACGAGGAAGCGTAGCGTGCGGTTTTGCAGAGCGAAGAGAGGGGTGTGAACGTGGGCAGAAAAGGCATGAAGACCTATTACAAAGGTCTTGGATTTTGCGGCGGCGGTGTGAATTCGAACACCTGCGAAGTGGATGTCAAGGATGGCAAGATCGTCCGGACGCGTCCCTTCCAGTATGACCGTTGTTATACGCCGGAGGAGATGAACGCGTGGACCATTCATGCGCGGGGGTCAGAATATAGCGCCTCTATGAAGAGCTTGATTCCGCCGTTTTCGTTGGTGTACAAGAAGCGGGCCTATTCAACGAACCGGATCCTCTATCCTCTGAAGCGTGTGGACTGGGATCCGAACGGTGAGCGCAACCCGCAGAATCGCGGTAAGTCCAAGTTCGAGCGCATCAGCTGGGATGAAGCGTTGGATATCCTCGTTTCGGAGATCCGACGCATCCATAAGCAATACGGTCCTTATTCCATCTACTGCCAGATAGATGGTCACGGCGAAACGAAGACCGTCCATGCGGCTCATGGCTGTCAGACGAATCTGTTAGACCTGTTCGGCGGCTACACCTATCAGGGTCGCCAACCGGATAGCTGGGAAGGTTGGCATTGGGGCGCCAAACACGTATGGGGACAGGCTCCGCTAGGCCAGGCAGATCAATACAACCTGTGGATGGATGTGGCTCAGAATACAGATATGTTGATGCTCTGGGGCTGCGACATGGAGACCACTACCTGGTCATGGGAGGGGCAGCAGTCCAGCAAGCTCTGCTTCTGGTTCACGGAGCTGGGCATCAAGCAGGTCTATATCTGTCCTGATGTGAACTATGGTGCTGCCTGCCATGCTGACAAATGGATTCCCGTGCTGCCGAATACTGATGCGGCGTTGCAGCTAGGCATCATCTACACCTGGCTTGAAGAGGGCTTGTGGGATGAGGAATACGTTAAGACCCACGCCACAGGTTATGAGGTGTTCTTCGATTACGTGCTAGGCAAAGAGGACGGCATTCCGAAGACTCCGAAGTGGGCTGAAGGGAAATGCGGTGTGCCGGCGCGTCAGATCAAAGCGCTTGCTCGGCAATGGAACAAGCAGCGTACTTCCATTGGTCATGGCAATGGCGGATCGTATATTCGCTCTATCTACAGTCATGAGCCTGCCCGATTGGAAGTTCTAGCCATGTGCATGCAGGCCATCGGCACACCTGGACGCAATGTTATGAAGTTCATTGAATGGCAGATGATGGGCCAGAAGAGCGCTATGCCTGGTCCACGAAGCGAACTGATTCCGTACCCCGGTGGCGCGTACAAGGGTTGGATGATGGGCTTCAAGAAGTCATTCATCCCCAAGACCCTGTTCCCTCAGGCGGTGACGGGAGGATGGACGGCAGAGAATCCCTTGACATGGTACTCATTCCCGGATGCTTCCTTCCCGGCAGATCAGCAGTTCATTCCCTATCAATATCCGCTGCCGGGGGCCGAGCCTATCCATATGATCTGGTCAGATGCTCCCTGTTGGACAACGTGCTGGAATGGAGGCAATGCGGCCATTGAAGCCTATCGCCACCCCAGTATCGAATTCATCTGCACTGAGCATATCTGGTTCGAGAACGATTGCCAGTTCGCTGATCTGCTCTTGCCGGTCAATACGAAGTTCGAAGAAGAGGACATCAACTGCGATACGGCTTCAGGCGATTTCAATTACATCGTCTATGAGGGGCAGTGCATCGAACCTATCGGTGAATCCAAGTCAGACTATGAGATAGCGTGCGAGGTGGCTAAACGCTTCGGTCCTGTGATCTATGAGCAGTTCACCAAAGGACAGAGCATAGAGGACTGCATCAAAGAGGGGTTTGAGACCTCTGGATGTCAAGATTACCTCAGCTATGATACGTTCCGCCAAAATGAATACTTCATCATTCCCACGGCCAAGGATTGGGAGGATGATCCAAGAGGGCACGCACCTTTTGCTGAGAACCCGCATGAGAGTCCCATGCAAACAGCCAACGGCCTGATCAACTTCTATTCTGAAGAGCTTGCGACGGTCTTCCCCGATGATGAAGAGCGGCCACCGTATCCCAAGTGGGTTGAGACGGGTATCAATCATCCATCCGAGCGCTTGGGCACGCCCCGTGCAAAGGATTACCCCTATCTCATCGTCTCTAACCATCCTCGTTGGCGCTGTCATGCGCAACTGGATGATATCACCTGGTTGCGAGAGATAGAGACCTGCAAGGTCCAAGGGCCCGATGGCTATCTCTATGAACCGGTTTGGATGAACCCGGTGGATGCGCAGCGCGAAGGGGTCAAGACCGGAGATGTGGTCAAGGTCTTCAATGATCGCGGTTGGGTCCTTGGCGGGGTCTATGTGACCGAGCGCATTGTCGCTGGCTCGGTGTTGCAGGACCATGGTGCCCGCGTTGATGCCATCGAGGCGGGCGTCTCTGACCGCGGCGGCGCCAACAATCTGATCGCTCCAACAGCCACTACTTCCAAGAATGCTGTGGGTGAGGTCACCTCTGGCTTCTTGGTAGGCATCGAGAAGGTGGATGTGGACGCTTTGGCGAAAGAGTACCCAGAGGTCTTCAGCCGCGTTCGCGATGACGGTGGCGTCCTGATCGATAACTGGATCGCCTAAGCGGAGAGAAGGAGGAGATGGATGACGGATTTCGAGAAAGAACAGCTTGAACGCGCGAGCGAGCTTGAGGCTCGCAAAGAAGTGACTACGTACTATAAGACGCTGGGTTTAGGTAGCTTCGGCATGAGCGCACTGTCTGCCGAGGTGGATGTGGCAGAAGGCAAGATCGTTCGTACTCGTGGTTTTCATTTCGACAACGCCTATACCCAAGAGGAGCTCAGGCCCTGGACATTGGAGGTGAATGGTAAGAAGCTCCCGGGGCTTCTGAAGAACGATATCCCGCCTTTTGCCTTGGTCTACAAGAAGCGCGCCTATTCGGATAACCGTATTCTGTATCCCCTGAAGCGCGTGGACTGGGATCCGAACGGCGAGCGCAATCCGCAGAACCGTGGTAAGTCCAAGTTCGAGCGCATCAGCTGGGATGAAGCAACGGATATCATAGCCGCGGAGCTGCGTCGCATTGAAAAGGAATACGGCTACTATGCCGTATTCTGTCAGGGCGACGGTCACGGCGAGACGAAGACCGTCCATGCTACCCATGGATGTCAGATGCGTCTTATGTCCATTCTGGGTGGCTTCACGTTCCAAGCGCGCAATCCTGATAGCTGGGAAGGCTGGTACTGGGGCGCGAAGCATGTGTGGGGTTGTGATCCGGTAGGCGAAGGTGACATCGGCCTTTTGCTGTTGGATATCGCTGAGAATTCCAGATATCTGCTGCATTGGGGCTGTGATGAGGAGACCACACCCTGGGGCTGGCTGGGGCAACTGCCGAGCCGTTGGTGCTTCTGGCTGACCGAGGTGGGCGTGAAGCAGATCTATGTCTGCCCCGATGTCAACTATGGCTGTGCTGTGCATGCTGACAAATGGATCCCGGTCAATCCCAATACTGACGTTGCTCTGCATATGGCCATCGCCTATACCTGGATCCAGAATGGCTGGTTCGATCGTGAATACGTAGACACCCACGCCATCGGCTTCGATTGGATTGAGTACTATATCACGGGCGGCGAAGATGGGGTTCCGAAGACACCCGAATGGGCAGCTCCTATCTGCGGTGTTCCCTCCCGTCAGATCAAGGCTTTGGCGAAGGCTTGGTACAAGCAGGCTACTTCTATCAGTCATGTGAACGGTGGTTCGCTCATCCGTTCCCAGTTCTCAGCGGAACCTGGACGTATGGAAGTGGTCCTCATGGGCATGCAGGGCCTAGGCAAACCCGGACGCAACGTCATCAAGCTCATCGAGTGGGGCCTCTATGGGCTCCCTACGCAATGCCCGAATCCGCGCAGCGAACTGTACATGATGCCTGCAGCGGCCTACCGTTCTTTGGATTACAACAACTCCGAGGTTTGGGATATCCGCAAGGCTCACATCCCAAAGACCATGGTGCCGAAGGCTATCCTCGGTGACTACACTCTTGAGAATCCGCTCACATGGCATGGTACGGGTGTCGCGGGGTGGCCACGGCAGGACCAGTTCGTTCAGTACCAATACCCCTCTGAGGTGGGCAATGGTACGCGCATTCACATGATCTGGTCTGATACGCCTTGCTGGTCCACCTGCTGGAACGGCGGCTACACCTTGGCAAAAGCAGTGCAATCTGAAGAGATCGAATTCGTTCTCATCCAGCATCCGTGGATGGAGAACGACTGCATCTATGCTGACATCCTGCTTCCCATCAACACGAAATTCGAAGAGCGGGATATCGCCGTTGACTCTTCCAATGGCTATCAGAACGTCATGATGATCGAACCGCAGTGCATCGAGCCTCGGGGTGAATCCAAGTCTGACTACGAAGCCGTGGGCGAAGTGGCGAAGAAGATGGGCGTCTATGAGGAATTCACGGGCGGTAAGACCGTGGATGAGTGGATCCGCGAAGGCTTCGAGAACTCTGGCTGTCAGGACCGTATCACTTGGGAGGAGTTCGAGCAAAAGGGTTACTATGCCGCACCCACCGCAAAGGATTGGGAAGATGCGCCCCGCGGGTTCGCGCCCTTCTGCGAGGATCCGAAAGCGCATCCTCTGGGCACACCATCAGGCAAGCTGGAATTCTATTCAACTTCTCTCCAGCACTATTTCCCGGATGATAGGTCTCGACCGCCGTATCCGAAGTTCATCACCCATGATGAGCGCCTATCCGAGTCTCTGCTCACCCCTCGCGGCGAAGAGTATCCTTACCTGATCGTATCCAACCACCCGCGCTGGCGCGTTCACGCAAACATGGATGACATCACTTGGTTCCGTGAGATTGAGACATGCAAGGTCAAAGGCCCCGACGGTTATCTCTATGAACCGGTATGGATCAATCCGATAGATGCAGCATCTCATGGCATCGCATCAGGGGATGTGATCAAGATCTTCAATGATCGTGGTTGGGTGTTGGGCGGTGCCTACATCACCGAGCGCATCAAGCCGGGTGTCATCTATCAAGACCATGGGGCCCGCTTGGATCCCATCAAGGTGGGGGAGGCTGATCGTGGTGGTGCGAACAATCTGATCGCTCCCTCTGAAGTAGCCATGAAGAACACCAACGCTGAAGTGACCAGTGGGTACCTCGTTGACTTCGAGAAGGTGGACGTATTCCAGCTGGCTCAAGAATATCCGGAAGCGTTCGCCCGCGAATTCAATGACGCTGGTGTCAAGATTGAGAACTGGCTTGCTTAAAAGGAGGATATGCAACATGAAGGTATTCGTTTTTGATTCTGCCAAGTGCAATGGATGTTATGGATGCCAGCTTGCCTGCAAGGACGAGCATTGGAACAACGAGTGGCTGCCCTATGCGCTTCCCCAGCCCGATACTGGACATTTCTGGTGCAAGATGACCCAGACCGATCACGGTCAGGTACCGAAGGTCCGCGTTGAGTACAAGCCGTTGTTCTGCAATCATTGCGATGATGCTCCGTGCATCAAAGCCGATCCTGAGGTGTCCTTCAAGCGCTCTGACGGCCTTGTGATCATGGACCCTATGAAAGCGAAAGGCCGTCGGGATCTTGTGGACTCTTGTCCCTATGGCGCTATCTACTGGAATGAGGAATTGGAGGTGCCTCAGCATTGTACAGGGTGTGCGCACTTGGTGGATGAGGGTGAGCTCCCTCATTGTGTTGACGTGTGCGCTACTGGTGCGCTCCGCTTTGGCGAAGAAGAGGAGTTCGCTGATGAGATCGCCCGGGCCGAGACCGTGGCATCAGCCGAACATGGTCCACGGGTCTATTACCTTGATCTGCCCCATCTCTTCATCGGTGGCGAGGTATGGGATCCGGCTTTGGATGAAGTCATCGAGGGGGCAAAGATCACCCTTTCTGGAGATGCTCAGGCAGTGACCAACTCTGATGAGTTCGGTGACTTCTGGTTCCGCAAACTCGATCCAGGTGCCTATACGCTCACGATCGAGGCTCCGGGATTCGTGTCCCAGACTGTCGATGTGAAGCTTGAGAAGTCCTTGAATGTGGGCGACTTCCCGCTTGAGCGCGAGGCAGGTAATGAAGTGCAGGTGCCAAAGGAGTCAGAGGCTGCCATTGGTCGCCAGGCACCCATCGATACCCCCGATGTCCAGGTGGGTGAACTGGGCGATGTCAAGGCATCCATGTCGGTCATGTCTCAAGCGGGGGAAGATGCGATCTTTGATGATTCCGGTATCACATCGAAATAGCGCTACCGCGCTACGGAGCCGCATCTACAGTCACATCCGGATGGGAAGAGGTACCTATGAATGACGAATTGAGAATGCAACGCCAAGAACGTATCCTAGGAGCCATGCAGGGCAAGAAGATCGATCGCACGCCACTTATGTGGGCGGGGGATTTGGCGCTCATCCGCTACGCGAAGCCTCAGACAGATTTTCAATACATGATCGAACACCATGAGGATATGACGAAGACCATCGTAGACGAGGTCTTGCCGAAGTTTCCGAAGCTGGATTTTCTGGCAGCTGTGGGCATGAGTTCCCGCTTTCTGGGCGCTGCCTTCCTTGTGAAGACATTGCTCCCCGGCGTGGATATCCCCGCTGATGAGATGTGGCAGTTGGACTTCGACCATGCCTTTACTGAGGATGTCTACGATGAGATCATCGAAGGTGGTTGGCAGAAGTTCAGCGACAAGATCCTCTTCGATAAGCTGGGCTATGATCCCGAAGCCATGGGACGTGACTTCGAAGCAGGCATGCGCAACAAGCAGCTCTACCACGATGCGGGTCTGCCTTTCTTCCGCCATGAGGGCATGCTCTCTTCGCCCTACGATGTTCTCGCTTTTGGGCGTGGTCTCACAGAGTTCTTTATGGATATGTATGAGCAGCCTGACGAGATGAAAGCTGCTATGAGCGTAATCATGGACGAGGAAGAAGCACGTATTGGCAATAGCATCAAAGAGCAAGTAGTCGATGCGGATGCTCATGGGGAGGTGGTCATGTACACCATTGCTCCCTGCGTGCAGGCGAACTGCGATCTGCTCGGACGCGCTCAGTTCGAGGAGTTCGGCTGGCCGCTCATCGAGCGTCAAGCGAATTTCCTCTTGGATCAAGGTGCCTATGTTCGATTCCATATGGATTCGAACTGGACGAACAATCTTGACTTATTTGCTCAGTTCCCGGCCGGTAGATGCATCTTCGATTCTGATGGTAATACGGACCTCATCAAGACCCGGGACATCTTAGGGCCGAAGATGGCATTCACGGGCACGGTAGATCCGGCGAACTTCGCCTTCGGCAAGCCTGAGCAGATCTACGGCGAGGTGAAGGAGCAGTTGGCAGTGATGGGGGATAGCTTCATCGCATCTCCCTCTTGCAGTATTCCAGCCAATGCACCGGCAGAGAATATCGATGCGATGTATGCAGCCATTGACGAACTGTAACGACTTCTGAGAAAGGAAAAACCATGACCATCTATGAAGATATCTCCAGTGCCGTACAGCGGGGCAAGCGGAAGGAAGTAGCACCTCTTGTCCAGCAAGCGATAGATGAGGGATGCTCTGCCGAGGATATCCTGAACCAGGCGCTCATCCCCGCCATGGACGTTATTGGTGAGAAGTTCTCCCAGGGCGAAGTCTTCGTGCCAGAGATGCTGGTGGCGGCTCGGGCCATGTCGGCGGGTACGGATGTGCTGAAGCCATATCTAGCCGCTGAGGGTACGGAGCCCGTGGGCAAGGCTGTCATCGGCACTGTTAAGGGTGACATGCATGATATAGGCAAGAACTTGGTACGCATGATGATCGAGTCAAAGGGCTTTGAGGTAGAAGACCTCGGAGTGGACGTGGCTCCTGAGCAGTTCGTGTCATTCTTACAGGAGCATGATGACGTAGATATCGTCTGTTGCTCGTCGCTGTTGACCACCACCATGCCTGAGATAAAGGCCACTATCCAAGCTATCGAAGGTGCAGGCTTGCGGGATAAAGTGAAGGTCATGATAGGAGGCGCTCCTGTGACCCAAGCCTATGCTGATGAAGTGGGCGCAGATGCCTACACCGAAGATGCGGGTGAAGCAGCTGCTCGGGCCGTAAAACTAGTCTCTTAGCTAGGCGTGCTTGACGGTTCATTTGAATCATCATAGATATCGTGATACTGGGTGGCTTCCTAGGTTCCGGGAAGCCACCTTTCTTTTAAGCGTCTTCCGACGAAGGATGATCCTTATCCGTATCATCAGAAGGAGGGCTTTTGGAGTGGAATCAAGAGAAAGTGGTGGTCGAGGAGGGATTTGAACCCCCGACCTTGTGCTTGTAAGGCACCTGCGCTCCCGCTGCGCCACTCGACCACGTGCAAACCATTATACCAATCCTCAGAGCTTCGGGAGAAGCCGTTCGCCGAAGAGCTTCTGCCGTGCAGGGGGAATACTGGGGCCACTGACCGAAACAAACCTTTTCAACCCGCGCTCAACCTCGCAAATCAACCTTGAAGGTTGAGGTCTGAAAGCCGTTCTCGTTGACCAGTCAACCCACTTAAAATATCCTACCCCCATAAGCATCATCCCCGTCTTCTCGGCTTGGCAGCCATACATGCCGGGGTTCTGAGGAGGGCAGGGAATGCTAAGGCGAAGAGAATCGAGGAAGGGGGAAGTCAGCGCAGTCGTTTCTTCTGGTCCGTACCCCATGGCGGGAGCTCAAGGCCGATCCCTATAAGGTCTCGTGTACATCATTACTAGCACCTCAACAGCCCTAGATTTTTGAGGCGCTCGTAATACCTCCCAAGATGCTGGTTCGCTCTCAGTCTTGCTATTGCGCACGGGCAAGTGCCCGATTTTCTAGGCCCACTGCCGTATCTATCCATCAGACGGCGGGGGCAAACATCATTTATCTAGGGGGTATTGATGGACGGTAAAGAGTTCACAGTATCTGAGGTCATCGACCGCGCTGGTATCTCCAGCCACACGTGGATCGTGTTCGTCATCCTGGCGTTCGCGATGATCTTCGATGGCTATGACTTCATGATCGTTAATTCTACTAACACCTATGTTGCACCCACGTTCTTCGCGACCGAGATCGCCAATGGTCAGCCGATCGCAGCCCTTACCGGCTCACTGACCACCTGGGGCCTGCTCGGCATGGTGCTCGGCGGTGCTGTTGGCGGCATCATGTCCGATGCCATCGGCCGTAAGAAGATGCTCACCATCGCGGTCATCTTCTATGGCCTGTTCACGCTGCCGCAGGCATTCGCGCCTGATTATGCATTCTTCTGCGCATTCCGCCTGATCGCTGGCTTCGGCGTTGGCTCCTGCATCCCGGTCGTCACCACGGTGTTCTCCGAGAGCATGCCTTCCAAGCAGCGCGGCATCTTCGTTACCTTCGGCATGGCCTTCATGGTCATGGGCTGGGTTATCGCTGGTCTTGTTGCAGCACCTATCTGCTCCAACCCTGTTTCGATAATCCCGGGTCTCACCGACGGTCAGATCACGCTCGCCAACGGCAGCTCTGCTGTGGAGAACTGGCGCATCTGCTACCTCATCGGCGCTCTGCCGGTGGTGTACGGCATCATCCTGTTCTTCGTCATGCATGAGACGCCGCACTGGTATGCCAACCATGATCAGAAGGAGAAGGCCTGCATGCGCCTGACCCAGATCGTCAAGGCAACCCGTCACGTTGACGTCGAGTTCGATCCCAACCTGCTGATCGTTCCGCCGAAGCCGAAGAAGACCGGCCCGGCAGTGCTCTTCAGCTCCAAGTTCATCGTTGCTACCTGCGCTATCTGGTCTGCATACTTCGTTGGCCAGTTCTGCGTGTACGGCATGAACGCCTGGATCCCCACCTGGTTCCAGGGCAATGGCTTCACCCCTGCTGAGTCCGTGACCCTGCAGACGTGGAACAACGTTGCTGCTATCGCTTCCAACATCTGCGTTGGCTTCATCTCTGACGCTATCGGCCGTAAGCGCGCTCTGTGGATCGGCTGGGTGGCCTGCATCGTTGCCATCATCGCTTGCTCTGTGTTCGTGCCGATGTTCCCGGGCGAGGCTCCCGTGAACGGCGCTCCGCTGGCTGGCGCCGCTGCTGGCAACTTCCTGCCCTGCATCTTCTTGATGCTGCTCTTCGGCTTCTGCCTGAACTACGCTATCACTGCTGTTCAGCCGCTGATGCCCGAGTCCTACCCCACCGCTCTGCGCAACACTGGTACCTCTTGGTGCCAGGCGTTCGCTCGCTTCGGTGGTTCTGGTTCCTCCATCGTCCTCGGTGCTGCCGCAGGCCTTGCGATGTTCCAGCATGACGTGAACGGCACCATGTCCAACAACTGGTCCATGGTCGTTCTCGTGCTCCTCATCCCGTTCGTGCTCGGCCTCGTTTGCACCCTGCTGTTCGTCAAGAATACGGGTGGCAAGACCATGGACGAGCTCCAGCGGCTCTCTGAGGAGAACCCGCTCTCTGAGACGGACGGCAATGGTCGTTTCTGGATCATGATCGGCGTGGTCATCGTCAACTTCATCGGTTGCATCGTGTGCCCGCTGACCATCCCCGGATTCTCCAAGACGGACATGGCACTGCCTATCATGCTCGTCGCCATGCTGCTTCCGTTCATCTACTTCTTCGTGTTCGGTGGCCAAGGCCTCGGCAAGGAGAAGGAAGCTCGCGCCAAGGGTGCTGATATCCTCTAAGCTCTGTTAGCTTAAGGGAGCTTCTGGAAGGGCCCGCCATGATGGCGGGCCCTTTTTGTATCAAAGCGCATGCTTGGTTGCATGGAGGGAGTCGATCACGATCGACTCCTACAAAGAACCTGCGGCAATAACAAAAGATTTGTGGCAACGTTCTCGTAGGGGCCGACCTCGGTCGGCCCCTCCATGGAAGCTGAGAGAAAGAGGTCAGGCGGTCGTCTTGATGGCACCCTTGTCGCAGCGATTGCCCCAGGAATCGATGATATCCCTGTTGCGGTAAACGCAGATGACCTCGCAATGATTCGCACACTTCTGGCATTCCACCTCACGGGTTTTGAAATCGAAATCCAGCATGGCTTCGAAATCGAAGGTGCCCGTGGCGAAGGGTCCTGATTCTGCTTGGCGAATCGGTCCAGCATCAGCGGCCAAGAGAGCGGCGCCATAGGCTCCCATGAGATGGCCGTCTGCATCTACGGCTACGGGTATGCCCAGCAGTTTCTCGAAGGCATCCACCACGCCTGCATTCTTGGACACACCGCCTTGGAATACCACAGGGGCGGCGATGGTCTTTCCCTTGCCTACGTTGTTCAGATAATTCGAGGCTACTGCATGGCAAAGTCCAGCGATGATGTCCTGACGTTCATATCCCATCTGGATCTTATGCACCAAATCGGATTCAGCGAATACCGTGCAACGGGCAGCGATGTTCGCCGGTTTCTGGGAGGTGAGAGCGATGTCTCCGAATTCCTCCACCTCCACACCAAGGCGGTGGGCCTGGCTAGAGAGGAATGAGCCCGTTCCTGCAGCGCAGAGGGTGTTCATGGCGTAATCAACCGCAATGCCGTCAGCAACGCAGATGATCTTGGAGTCCTGGCCACCTATCTCAAGGATCGTGCGCACATCCGGATGCAGATGAGTGGTGCCCACCGCATGGGCTGTTATCTCATTCTTCACGACCGAGGCTCCGAGCATGGCTCCTACAAGACGTCGGGCGCTTCCCGTGGTGCCTGCGCCCACGATGCGTACTGCATCTGCACCGTCCTGGCTTCTGGCATCTTCTAGCTGCTGTTCGAGTTCACGGACAACGCGCTTGGATGCTTCGGTTGGATTGCCCTCCGTCCAGAGGTAGGAACGGGCGATGATCTGGCCATCTTCGGTGATGACCACGCCTTTTGTTGAAATG
This sequence comes from uncultured Eggerthellaceae bacterium, assembly GCA_910588205.1. GTDB lineage: Bacteria > Actinomycetota > Coriobacteriia > Coriobacteriales > Eggerthellaceae > MGBC163016. The sequence continues at coordinate 25,941 of CAJUQK010000004.1, read as the reverse complement.
GAACCGATGTCTATACCGAGATACGCATCGCTCATAGCCGTGATCCTTTCTGCTTCTTCATGGCAAGCATGTCATAGAAGGCTTCAAGCCGGGTATCCAAACCCGTGTCGGAGGTTTGGGCGTCGTAGGTGAGATAGAGGATGGGTATGGAATGGTCTTGGGCGATACGCTGAAGCACTGGCTCGCAGTCGATCTCAGGGGTGCATCCGGCAGATTTCGCATGGACGATGCCATCGAAGCCCTCTTCGGCGTAGCGCTTAGCCGCCACGATGGTCAACGTAGATGTGGGGCCCATGTCATAGCGGATATACTCCGAGGCCGACAGACGCAGGTTCCCTTCGTTATAGCGAACGAACCGGTTCGTCAGGTTCATCATTCGGTGCAGCTCCACGCCCATAGCCAAGAGCTTGTGATCGAGACCGAGATTCGCTCGGGCATCAATGGCGGTGAACATCTCGCCAACGATGCCGATGCGGATAGGGTCAGCGGGTTTGTTCAGCGGAAGGGATCTGAAGCGATCCATGGTACGGGCGTAGACTTCGTTCACAGCCTTGTCGTCGGTGGCTGTGCGCATGTCATCCATGAAGGCTTCCCAGGCCCGGTCAAAGGAGCCAGGCTCAACTTCGAACCCCGCATTCGCCAGATAGAAATCCATGGCCGCGTCCAGCTTGGTGGTCATGTTCGCCAGCGGGATCAAGCGGAGGGCTGCTTTAGGGACGTTGATGTCGGGGTTCACCTGCTTCAGGCATTCCTTCGTCCAGGCAACCGCTGCCGAGCCCTCTAACCCGCGGGAGAAGTTCAGCATGCGGAAATCGTCATAGCCCATGTCATGCAGGATGGATTCTTGAAGCTCTCCGTAGTAACCCAAGCGGCACGGACCGCCGAACTGGACGATGACATTCGCTCCAGCCTCAAGGGCGTCGGCGAAGTCTCCCAGGATATGCTTGAAGGGGGTGCAGACGTAGTCCGTGGAATTCTGCGTGCCTATCTCGTCGGTGCGGCGTGTGGCAGGCGGCAGGGGGAGGTATTCTGCGTTCAGTACCTGCTCTACGAAGAACTTGAACGCCGGATCATAGTAGCAATAACGAAAGAATGCCACACGGATGTGCTTATGGCGCTTGTCTGGCTTCTTCTTGCCGGATGAGAACAGGGCGCGTAGGCTGCGTTCTTGGGTGACCGTGACCTGAGAGCGCAGGGATTCGGGAGCGTCGACCCTATCCATGGAGATAACCCCCTTTCTGCTGGAAACGCAGGATGTCCATGAAGCTTTCCACCCGCGTCTGAATGCCCGCGGTGCCGCTTTGGGCATCGATCATGAGATTCAGGATAGGCGTACCATGGATATAGCGCATGATGGCGTCGTTGGTCATAGAGTCGGGGCCGCAAGGGAACGCGCTGATCAGCACGATGCCATCTATCTGGTCCTGGAGCATCAAGATGGATCCGATGAGCTCCCGGCTGATGAGCCAGGGCATCGTTTCGGTGAAGCGAAAGCTCTCCTTGAAGGCCTTCTTCTTGTCCGTCTCATCAGCGAAGAGGATGTAGGCATCTGTCTCCATGAGCGCCTCGAGCACGGGCCCGGCCAGATATGCGTCATGGGAGATGTAGGGATGTGCAACCACGAGGATGACCAGCGGCCCAGCAGCGCTCGCTTCTTGGGCGCTCTGGCGCAGACGACTTACTTTCTTTAGTTGTAGTTCCTGAGCCTTTACGGCCTGAGCGTCAGCAGCTCGTTGGGCCTTGAGCGCTGTTTTGTAGGCATGCTTCGCCTTATGCTTGTCTCGCCCGAGTTGCTCTCCCAGCTGGATATAGGCGCTCTGAGCTTCCTTTGCATTCGACATATCCTGGATGAGCAGGCTGACAATGGGAGTATGGCTGTCGCGGAAGATGTTCGCGGTCATGTCGGGGAGTGCCTGGTATTTGGTGCAGAAGCCCTGACGCGCGGATACGCTGGCGTAAGAAGGGACGAAGATAGCGTCTACTCGATCTATCAGGTCGTCTACGTGACCGATGAACACCTTGGATGCCAGGCAGCTCTCGTCGGAAGAAAGGGAGTCGCCTCGGGCGAGGAGAGCAGAGTCAGTAGGGCGGCTCTCGATCACCGTAAGCCCTAGTTCGTTGAAGAACGTTTTCCACATCAGGTGGAAGCGGTAGGTCAGCAACGCCTGGGGAATACCGATGGTCTCTATGTTCATAACTTCTGACCGCAAGGGTCCTCATCGCCTCTCTTTCTCGGGGAGTTCAGAACGAGTCTGGTTGCAAGGGGGCATTGTATCGCTTTCGCAGAAGACAGGTTCGGGTACGGCGGTGCATGAAAGGAGATGAAACGGTGCTGAATGGATGAAGGCCAGGGTGGGGTTCTGTGCAGACCAGTGGAAGATCGCTGTCGAAGCGGGGCTTGCGGGACGACGTGCATCTGTCAGATATCTGTCAGATGCGCCGGTCATACTCAGGAGTACGAAAACCGCCAAGGAGGTGCGTGGGTTAGTGAAGCGAAGGCTGAATAAGACGCTGTGGGCAGGATGTGCCTGCGGCCTTCTGTGTGCTCTTTGCGTGGGGGCGTATCTGCTCTCGATAGATGAGGAGAAACGCGCTGCCGAAGCGGAGATGCTCTCACGCTATGGGGGTGATCAGGTGCAGGTCTGCGTGGCGAAGCACGATATCGCTGCGGGGGAGACCGTGGCCGAAGGGGATGTGGACGAACGCGTCTGGGTGGCATCGCTGCTGCCTGCAGACGCTGTGCTGCGTCGGGAAGACGCAGTGGGCAAGCAAGTGGGTTCAACCATCCTGGCGGGAGAGGTGATATCAACTGCTCGGTTCGGATTCGACACCTCTGCCATTGATGTGCCCCGGGGGTCCTATGCCCTCAGCGTTCCCGCAAAGGAAGTGCAGGCGGTGGGGGGAGCGCTGCGTCCTGGCGTGTCTGCTGATGTCTATGCGGTGGGGTCTAGCTCTACTACCAAGCTAGCTTCCGAGGCGTTGATTCTGGCTACGAGCGCTTCTCAAGATGCTAAGGGGTCTGGAGCAGATGCTTGGGTGACCCTAGCGGTCCAGCCTTCTCGTGTTCAGGAGATGATCCAAGCGGCTGAGGGTCAGACCCTCTATTTCGCGCTTCCAGGACCAGCTGGCGGCGAGGGCGACTCGGAAGAGGAGGAGCGATGAGCGGGATCGTAGCGCTGTGCGCTGACGAGATGAGTTTGAAGATGCCGCAGCTTTTAGGGCTGGAGGATCTGACCTTAGAGAGCATCGGTTGGCTCGAGACCTTTACGAGTGGAGCCGAGTTGCGTTCAGCAGTAGCGGCGGGGAAGGGATTCGAAGAGGTCTGGATCATCTCAAGCCAGGATGTTCCCGAGGTGAATCTCGTAGCCGCCTTGCGAAGGGATGGATTCTCGGGTGTTGTCGTGATGGTCACATCCGATCCAGGTGGCTCTTGTCGTTCTCGGGCGTCTTCGGCAGGCGTCACTGAGGTGGAAGACCCGGAAGGGTTCAGTCGTCGCTTTGCCATAGAACTGCGTCGACGGGCGCGTATGGGGGAGGTTGCAGATGCCTATCCAGAGGGCCTTGGAGTGCCTTTGAGCGGCAATCCTCGCAAAGGGGGCCTGGCAGCCACGGCTTCACAAGCGCCTTCGCGGGAATGCAAGGGAAGCGGCCTGCTCATGACTATTGCTAGCGGCAGTGGTGGGGTGGGCAAGAGCGTGGTGGCGGCTTGCCTGGCAGCTCAGTTGGCGAGCCATGGAGCGCGCGTGATCCTGCTTGATTGCGATCTGCAATTCGGGATGCTCCCACGCGCTTTCGGCCAAGAGAGGCCCTTGACTTTCGAGGACGTGCTTCCGAGGGCCTCAATGTTCGCGAAGCTGGCTCAGCAAGCGAAGGTAGGAGAGGTTGCCCTTGTGGGTGCGCCTGCAAGGCTTGAGCGCAGTGAGCTACTAGCAGAGAGCGTGCCAGATTTGGCCTCGGCCGCTACGGATCAGTTCGACATCGTGGTGGCAGATCTTGGGACTGCCTGGTCGGATATGCACGCAGCTCTGCTGGAGATGGCCTCGCGTACGCTGTTCATGGTGGATCAAAGATCGGGAAGCGTCCGGGCCTGCCAGCATGCCCTGGAGCTCTGTCAGAGGATGGGAATAGCTGCGGGTACATTCGCGTTCGCTCTGAACCATTGCTCGAAGACAGCTCCGTTCATTCCCGCTGATATCTCATGCGCTCTCGGCGGCGTACCCGTGCAAGCGCTGAGCGATGGGGGTTCTGAGGTGGATGAGCTTTGCAGTCTGGGTGCCATCAAGGAGCTAGCGGCTTCGGCGAATCCCTTTGCTCGAAGCGTGGAGAAGCTCGCAGCCACGCTTTTCCCTGCTTGGGTGGAAGTCTCTGAGGTCGAGGTGGAGACGAAGAGCGGCTTTACCGCTTTCTGGGGATTCGGGCGCTCCCGGCGGCGACGAAGAGGAAGCAGACGAGACGAGCCCTTCGTCATCAAGGCCGGTGCTCCCTACTCAGCGCAGGTAAGGAATGGAGGAGCGGCGTCCGATAAGACAGGCCGGAGCGACGGGAGCGAATCGAAGCGCACGATATCCAGGCGGCAGAGAAGGGAGGTGAGGGCGTGACGCTCACTGAACGGGTACGAGCGATCGGTCTTGCTGAGCCTCAGGCGTTCCAAGAGGCAGAAGCTCCTCTTACTGTGGCAGAGCTGCGACGGGATATCAAGGGGGTCGCATCCTTCGAGGCCATTGCCCAGTTGTTGACCGACAAGCCGCAGTCTGCCAAGAACGAGTTGAGGGCGGCTTGTCAGCAGGCGCTCAGCACTCCGAAATGGGGCTGTCTGAGGATGGAGGATAAACGGATCCTGACCGAGCAGTTGATCGACGTGGTGTTCGGTATGGGCCCTCTGGAGACGCTCATCGAAGATGAAGGGGTCACCGAGGTCATGGTCAACGGCGCTCGAGAGGTCTATTTCGAACGGGAAGGCCGCATCGTGAAGAGCGATGTCGCCTTCGAGAACGATGACCAGGTGCGCGTGCTGATCGACCGCATCATCGGGCCGCTGGGCCGTCGGATCGATGAGTCCTCTCCTATGGTGAATGCACGCTTGCCTCAGGGCCATCGGGTGAATGCTGTCATCCCGCCCATCACGCCAGATGGTCCTCATCTGACCATCCGTGCCTTCGGGAAACGGTCGCTGACCTTAGGAGAGATGGCACAGGCAGGGTCGCTCAGCACAGGCGTTGCTTGCTATCTGTCGTGGCTCATAGCATTTCGGAAGAACGTAGTGGTATCAGGAGGTACGGGCAGTGGCAAGACCACGCTCTTGAACGCGCTCTCTTGTCTTATCAGCCCCGATGAGCGCGTGGTGACCATCGAGGATTCCCTTGAGCTCAAGCTGTCTCCTAAGGCTCACGTGGTCAGGATGGAGGCTCGGCCCCGAAATGCGGAGGGGTGTGGGGAGGTGACCATACGTGACCTGGTCATCAATGCCCTGCGCATGAGACCGGACAGGATTATCGTAGGGGAATGCCGTTCGGCTGAGGCGCTGGATATGCTCCAAGCCATGAACACCGGTCATGACGGCTCACTGACCACCCTACATGCGAATACCCCTCAGGATGTGGTGGATCGCATGGTGACCATGGTGCGCTATGGCTCTGATCTACCGGTTGACGCCATTGAAGCGCAGATCGGGAGCGCCTTCGACGAGATCGTCCATGTTGTCCGAGATAGAGAAGGACGCCGCTTCGTTTCCGAGGTGGCGGAAGTAGGGTTCGACCGGAAGGAGAGACGCTGCGTAGTGGAGACCGTCTTCTTGCGGAGCCGATCAACGGATCCGGGGGAATGGGTGCGGCCGCCAAAGCTTCTGGACGAGCTTCATGGATGGGCGAGATCAGACGAGGCTCTTGGTAGGGAGGTGAGCCGATGGGAGGAAGCGGAGCTTTCGCGACAGGCGGCATAGCTTTCGCTGCTCTCGGTGGTGCGTGTCTTTGCACAGCTGCCTTGAAACGGGGGAAAGAGCGGGTGCAGGGCGCTTACAGTCTTGGGCTGGAGAAGCGCTCCGCTCTGTTTGCCTTTGCCATCTTCTTGGTGCAGCCGTTCAGGCCTTTGGTGGAGCGGATGCTGAGGCATGGTGCGGTGTGCGAAGGAGTGTCTCAGGCGAAGATGGTGCTTCGTGCCTCGTGGCCCGAAGCTGCCCGCTTGGATGGAGCTACGCTGGTGAGCCTAGGGTTGGGGGTTACAACAGGGGTAGCCTTCTTGTCGCTTGTGTTCACTCGTTCGCTGACCTTTGCAGTGGCTGTAGCGTGCCTATTGGTCTTGGGCCTTTGGGGCGTGCTCCGTCATAAGGCCGAGGGGGTGAGCCAAGCCATTCGCGAGGCGGTACCCGATGCTCTTCGCCTCTTGGCAGATAGCTTTCGTTCGGGTCATTCGTTGCAGCAGACGATGGAGCAGGCTGCAACGGATCTGACTGGCCCCATACAGCCTTTGTTCCAGAGCGTAGCGAAGCGGTTGCGGATCGGAGAGGGAGCTGCAGAGGCCTTGACACCCTTGGGAAGCGTCAAGGATGTGCCGGAGTTGGCCTTTGTGGCCATCGCCTTGGACGTGCAGCATCAAAGCGGTGGCAGCATCGCTCCTGTACTGGAATCAGCCCGCGAAGCGGTCAGGGGAGAATTGGAGTTGGCACGATCGCTGCGCGTGCAGACTGCGCAGGCACGGTTGTCCGCCAGTATCGTGACCGTGATGCCCTTCATCTTGATAGCGTTCTTCTCATTGGCAAGCCCTGGCTTCTTGGATCCGTTCTTCGAGAGCCCCTTGGGGGTCATCCTCTTGGGTATCGCATTGGTGATGCAACTGGTGGGGGTGCTCTCTGTTCGCCGGATCTGTCGAGCGGATCAGTGATGGGCGCCGTGCTCTTGGCAGACCCTCTGGCTTTGCTTGCCCTCACCTTCGGGGGAGCAACGGGTTTTCTGAGCGGAAGAGCTTGGGTTGCTGCCCTGCGGAGCCGACGCGCTAAGGTGCAGGCTCTTTCGGTGGGGACAGAGCTGCACGGAAATGACCGTGCTGGCTTCGTGTTGGCTTTGATGGAGCGAGAGACCTTGCTCTTCAGATCTGGTCAAGAACGGTCCTGGTGTCCCTCGACGTTGCGCTCTGCGAAGCACTTCGAGGCCCAGGCAGCCAGGGCTGGGGTAGCAGGTGCGGTATCCGAAGCCGCCTTCGCAGAGGCGCGCTTTCGGCTCTGCCTTCTGGGTGGGGTCCTTGGTCTTGGTTTGGGAGGACTCCTGTCGGGCGCATTGGCCCTTTTGCTGGGGTTCGTAGGAGCCTTCGAGGGCTGGAAGCTGCCCGGTAGGGTGCTGCGGCGCCGGGAACAAGAGCGCGAGACCAGCTTGGAAGAGCACCTGCCAGAGATGCTCGACGTGATGGCTTTGGGGATGCGCAGCGGCCTCTCCTTCGATACGGCGCTCAAGCTGTATTGCACCCATTTCGACACACCGCTCTCCCATGAGCTGAAGGTGGCTCAGGACCTATGGATGGCGGGATTGCAGCGGCGCAGTGATGCCCTGCGAGAGCTTGCGGCTACCTACGATTCAGGCGTTTTCGTACGGGTGGTAGATGCATGGATTCGGTCGTTGCGGTTCGGTACCTCTTTGGTCGAGGGGTTGGAGGCTGAGAGCATCCAGGTGAGGAATGCCTGCAAGGCGCAGCGGGAGGAGCGCATTGCGAAGGCTCCCGTGAAGATGATGGTGCCGACGGGGGTGCTCATCTTGCCAGCCATGTTGATCTTGGTATTAGGGCCTGTGCTGTTAGAGCTCATGAATGGAGGCTTCTGATGCAGAGGCTGCAAAGACGGGATGGAGCTCACGAGGCTCTTTGGAAGAGAGGAGAGGATGATGGCGAAGCGGCAAGACGAACTATCGGGAAGAGGTTTCGGTCTCGGAAGGTTCGGGAGGGTACAGGCTTGGGTAGCCAGCACTCTTGGTCGCGGACGGCGCGCGTCTCAGGGGGCGTGCGCGAAGATCCATGCGAAGCTATCCGACGAACGCGGTCAAGGAACCACCGAGTATGCGATCTTGGTCGGCGTGCTTGTGGTGATTGCGATTATCGCGATCACTGTCTTCAGGCCAAAGCTGCAAGAGCTTTGGGACGCGATATCCAATGGGATAAACGGCTTGTAGCGGATGAGCGCGGGCAGTCGAGCGTCGAATACGCCATTGTGCTCTCGGCGCTGCTTTGCGTGCTGGTGGGCATCGGTGCTCTGATGGGGGTGCTGGATGAGGGGGTATTCGTGCATCATGCCGTGACCTCCGCTTCCCATTGCTTGCAGTCATCCCTTACCGGCATCACTGACCTCTTCTGCTTCTGATGGGGCGGCTCTGGTCTTTGCGAGAAGAGAGCGGTCAGTCCACGGTGGAGGCGGCTTTTGCCTTGCCGGTGCTCATGGTGCTCTTTCTGCTGTTGCTTCAGCCGGGGATCATCCTCTATGACCGCATCGTCATGGAAGGGGCTGCTGCGGAAGGGTGTCGCTTGATAGCCACGGCTGCTGATCCTGGACAGGTGGAGGAGGATTACATCCGTCGTAGGCTCTCTGCGGTTCCCCAAGCGGATATCTTCCATGTGCACTCCACGGGCTGTACCTGGGAGATCCTCTTCGATGGCAACGAAGATAGTCAAGAAGTAGGAGTGCGCATAGCTACTGAAGTGCAGCCGGTGCCCCTCATAGACGGAGCCGTTCGATTTCTGGGTTTCGGGAATGGTACGGGGCATCTAACAGTGGAGGTGGAATCAAGGATGAAGGCGAAGGATGCTTGGATCGGAGAGAGTCCCGACGGGGATCGCCCTTCAGGATGGGTCGCACACGATGAAGGATAAAGGGAACAGCGGGTCCCAGCTCGCCCTCTTCAGGGACGAGCGCGGCATCACGACCGCGGGAATGGCTGTGGCTCTCTTCGTATCCTTGGCGCTCATCTTCAGCGGTGCTCAGCTCTACCGGGTGCATTCGGCCGCCGCTGAGGTGCAGGAGGTGGCGGATGCCTGTGCTTTGGCAGCTGATAACGAAGTAGCTGGGTTCCTGGTGGTGGCGAACGCCTGCGATGCCGTCTGCCTCTCTTTGACGCTTCTATCGGTAACGCTTTACGGTTTGGGCTTGGTAGCGGCCTGCGTTCCTCCGGCGGAGTCTGTTTCCGTGAAGCTGATCGAGCTGGCCCAACAGACCGCTGAGAAGCGAAGCCAGTTCTTCGATCTTGCCTGTCAGGGGCTCAATATGGCCCAGAGAGCACTTCCTGTTGTGGCCTCTTACAACGCGTTGCGCGTTGCTCAGGCCAATGATGACGGTGCCATGACAGGAGATCATCTGGGGGCAGCGGTCCTGGTACCGGATGATTTTCCGGAACTAGGAGATGCCCCTGATGATGGACTGGCAGATGCGGGAAGCGCCATCAGTGGGGAGGTTCAAGCCGTTCGTGATACTGCCCGGGAGGCGGAAGAGGCGGCAAAGCGGGCCGATGTCGCGAAGGAAAAAGGGTTCCAGGAGGATTGTGGCGCAGATCCAGCCTATTGCATGCGGGAGCGCGCGGCATCCCTGGCTGGGCTTTCCGAAAGCCAGAATCCGGCTTATGCCAGCGTAGATGCATGGTCGTTCTCTGTGGCTCTGGAACGAGCGCGAGCCTACTATCAAGAGCGGCTTTCTGGCTGGCACTTGGAGGGACGCGGGGCTGAAGAGCAGGCTGATTCGGTCATCCGTAAGCGGTTCTATCAATATGCGCTTGATGAACTCGCTGATGCGTACGTGGATGAGAGCGAGGAAAGCTTTTCCGCTTACCTTCCCCATCTGTTTCGGAATACCGATGAGATGCGTTCGACCCCGCTCTACGCCGAGGCCATCTATCCCATCACCAGTGAGGGCGAGGGACAGATGATGCATGCCTGGAGTGGTTGCCCGCGGGCTGTAGCGGTGATCCGGTATGGGAGCGTGGCTGATCTAGAGGCAGAGAGGGGTGCCTTTGTGAGATGCGATGCTTGCCGATTCGTTCCGTCGAGCGTCGGATCGGTGGCGGCGGCTTCTACGTCTATCAGCAACGGATTCGAGAATCATTATGAGCTGATGCGCCAGGCTTGCGAGGAGTATCAGGAAGCTCGGCAGGTGGCTGATCCTTTGGCTCGGCAGGTGAGAGAGCGGGTGCAACCTCTGCTAGAAGCCCTGAAAGGGGTCCTAGGCAATGCCGGTACATTCCGGATCCACGCTCAGCCTCCAGGAAGGGATGGTGTGCTGGCGATGGTGGTGGATCAGGCTCAGAATGCAGCCAGCGAAGGTTTCGAGAATGCTTTCACGGGTGCTGGTGAAGTGCTGGGAGCATGCGCTGCGGTCTCAGCGGCCACTATCATCGAAGACGGGCAGGAGAGCGCAGGGGCGGTGATCACTGAAACCTTGGCCTCCTTCGGGGGCAAGGGTGGAATAGGGGCAGCGGCCTCAGCTGCCTCGGGGGTATGGATGTCTCTTCTTCGGGCTTATGAGGATGGCAAAAGTGCTTTGGAGGATGCCGTAGAACAGGGGCTCGAATCATTCTCTCACCGAACGGCGAGCGGTTTGGGGAAGTGGGCGGCTCACACCTTTGAGGACATCATTCAGGCAGCCGGATTGGAACCAGCTGATACTCGGTGTTTGAAACCGGTGGTCTTGAACTCAGGATACGTGGCCCGAGAAGGGGATTCAGCGGTGTGCGTGAGCTTCCTTCAGGCCAAGGAAGCAGCCCGAGCGGGATCCTCTCCTAGTACCAGTTCTGCAGGCGCGTTGCTCAAAGGTGCTGCCCATGGTGCGGAAGGGGTCTTTGACGGTGACCGATTCGAAGTCGCTCGCATCGAGCTGCCTTTTGGAGGAAACGGCAGTTTGGCATGGACGGCTTCGTCGGGAGATGGTCTGGCAGGCGATGCAGCTGATGCAGCTTATGGGGTCTTGGAAGATGCTTTGGCGGGTGCTCTAGGGGATCGATCATGGAAATGAGCGACTTATGAGGGTCATGGATCACTGGCACGAAGAGGGAGGCCAGATGACGGTAGAACTCTGCGTCGTCTTTCCGGTAGTCATCATCGTAGCTCTCATTGCGGTCAACGCTTTGCTCTTCTTCGCGGACTGCGCTCAATTGGACCGTGTTGCCCGCAATGCTGTCACTACGCTGGCTTCCTCGCCCCCGCTGGATGAAGATCCTGCTGTCCTGGCCGCCAAGGTTGAAGCGCTCGTCAGAGAGGAAACGAATGCTCAGGATATAACCTGCCAGTACGAGGAATCGTCAGGTATCGGACGGTTCTGTGTGACGGCATCCTTCGAGGCAACGCTCTTTGGGCGTGGCCTGCGGTCTAGCATTTTCGGTGTTTCACTGCCGAGGCTACAACACAGCACGGCCTTGGCGGTGGATACCTATTCTCCACATAAGCGGATATCGGGAACTGGATGACCTTGCGGATGACATCGTCTGCGAGGAAGAGAGGGGGTTCATCGGCCATGAGCGGTAAGGCCAAGCGCAGAGAACAGGATAGGCGACGGTTAGCCTATTCAGCAAAGCTGACGAAAGATCGACGGTTCGGCCGTCAGGGAAGGTGGGTGATGAGCTTGAATGGTGATGTGCAGCGGTTCGAGTTGTCTACGTCTGTTCCCGAACGGATGCGGGGGATGCTGTTCCGTAAGCCAGACGAGGTGACGCGATTGCTGGTGCCTTGCCATGACATCCATACCTTCGGGATGCGCCACGAACTGGACATCGCGTTCATATCGAAGACGGGGCAGGTATTAGAGGTTCATCGGAAGGTGGCGGGTAAGCGGCGTTTGAAGCGCAAGGGTGCGTCTATGGTGGCGGAACGGTTCTCTCAGGAAGGGGATTGGCTCAAAGCGGGAGATCTGATCCGGTTAGGAGCATCCTATGAATGAGACCGTGCTCTTGGCCGCTGATGCCATGGCTCCCCTCGAGCAGGCTCCTATCGAATCGGACACCAAGCTCTGTCCGGTATGCAATGCTCGGGTATTCTCAGATATGGATACCTGTTACAACTGCATGTATCTCTTTGGAAGCAAGCCGGAACTAGAACAGCGTGCCTCTCTTGCTGAGTTGCCTGAGGTCGATCCAAAACCCCAGCGAAGCGAGGACGCTCTTCCTGAACGAAGGCTTCCTTCTCAGTTCCTATATGGTCGAGGTGGCTCTCCGGATCCAGCCCCTCTAGGGGAGGCAACAAAGAGCGGTGAGCTATTCGGCCAGTTTCTGGTAGAGCTTCACGGCTTCCTTGGAAAGTTTCTGCTGGATAGAGGTATAGATATCAAGGAGCTTTGAGCCCTCTTCGGTGAGTTGGCTACCGTGGGCACCGTTGCGGATCAGTAACTCCGTCCCTAGGGATTCCTCAGTCTCTTTGATGATGCGCCACGCTTTGCTATAGGCCATGCCCATGGATTTAGCTGCAGCGTTCAGGGACCCTCGGTCGCGGACACCTTGGCAGAGGGCGGCTATCCCTGGACCGAAGACAGAACCGCTTTGCGACTGCGGGTTAGAGATGGAGATCCTGACATCGGCTTCCAGCTTATCCAGGTTCTTCATGATGCCTCCTTGTCTATTGCGTCTGGATGAATGCCGTCACAGCCTCTTCGGCGGGGCGCTCTCCAGCATCGATCACCTGAGTGAACCGAGCCGGTGCAGTATCCAGATGGGCTAGTCCTTCGGGGATGTCATGCTTGCCCGTTTCATCGGCGATGAGCCGGTTCAGCTGACAGCCCGTGAGGGCAGCTGCCTCCTCAGGAAGCGGCTGATCCGGTGCTATATCGTGGAGCGCGCGATAGACGTTGTCGCCGAACTTTGCCCAGTGGGCTGTGCTGGCCACCAGGACCGGATTCGTTCCCTTGAGATGGGTTGCTGCCAAATAGGCCACTGCTGTGTGGGGGTCCATCAGATAGCCCTGATCGTCGAAGACCGTTTTGATGGCATCCAGGCATTCGGCGTTGGTGACAGAATCAGCCGAGAAGACCTCGCGGATCCGGGCGAAGGTGTCACGGTCAACTTGGAAGGTGCGCTTCTCGTTCAAGTCGGCCATCCAGGTGCGGATGGCGTTGCCATCGCGTCCCGTCAGCTCGAAGAGCTGGCGCTCAAGGTTGGAGGATACAAGGATGTCCATAGAAGGAGAGGGGGTGAGGACGAATTCTCGGATTGAGATGTCATAGGTACCGGTGTTGATGAAATCCGTGAGAACACGGTTCTCGTTGCTGGCGCAGAGCAGTCGCTCGATAGGGGTACCCATCTGTCTCGCATACCAAGCAGCAAGGATATTCCCGAAGTTCCCTGTGGGGACGCATACATCTATAGGGTTGCCTGCGACGAGGGAACCCGTTCTCACCATCTCGGCATAGGCAGAAACGTAGTACACCACTTGAGGTAGGAGCCTGCCCCAGTTGATGGAGTTCGCGCTGGAGAGCGCATAGCCTTGGTTGCGCAGTTGGCTGGCGAAGGCCTCATCAGCGAAAACGCGCTTCACGGAGGTCTGGCAATCGTCGAAGTTACCGCGCATGGCCCAAACGCAGACGTTGCTTCCGGTGGTGGTGATCATCTGCTTGCGCTGGATATCGCTCACACCGCCATCGGGGTAGAGAACGCCCACGCAAACACCGTCAACGCCCTTGAAACCCTCCAGGGCAGCTTTGCCCGTATCCCCTGAGGTGGCAACCAGGATGCAGAAGTCTGTGTCCAGCTCTCCGTTCGCCTTGAGGGCCTCAGCGCTCGCTCCGAAGAAGTTCGGTAGGCATTGGAGCGCCATATCCTTGAAAGCGCTGGTGGGGCCATGCCAGAGTTCCAGCATATGGATGTCACCGGACAGGGACGTGATGGGGCAGACGGCCGGGGTATCGAAGTTCTCTCCATAGGAGATGCTCATCAGCCGAGCAATCTGCTCATCAGGCAGATCTATATTGAAGGCCTCGTAGATCCTGGCTGCTCGTTGGGGATAGGAAAGGTCCGCCAAGGAAGTGATCTCATCCAGGGTGAGGGCGGGAACGGCTTCAGGCACGAACAGGCCGCCGCCAGGGGCCAGTCCCTCTATGACGGCCTTCGTGAAGGAAACCGGAGCATCGATGATGCCGCGGGTATCAACATAGTGGTTAGCGCCGAAACAGGATGCGCGATCAAGCAGGTTGCTCAAGGTCGACCTCGATGTTCGTTGGGAAAAGGTACGCTAAAGTATACAGGAGGTCAGCCCTCGGCAGCCTATGTGATCAGCGAGGTTTTCCCATGACGAAGCGCATTTCCGTGTTCGGTGACTCCATATCCACCTTCGAAGGCGTGACAGTGGCGGGTAATCGGTGCTACTACGATGCTTCAGACACCAATGGCACAGGTGTCGTCAGACCTTCGGGCACCTGGTGGATGCAGGTGATAGAGTCCTTGGGAGGAGAGCTCTGTGCCAATGGGTCCTTTTCCGGATCCATGGTGGCCGGGTCTGCTTTCCCGGCCGGCCGCTCTCTTGAGCGCGCCCGGCAGATCTTGGGACCGCAAGGCGAAGTGCCGGATCTGGTGCTCGTCTTCATCGGCATCAATGATTACGGTTGGGGCGGTTCCGAGGCACAGGTAAAGGGCGGCTCCGAAGCGGCTCCGAATGGCTTCCAAGAGGCGGAGGAAGGGTTCTCTCCGCGCCTCGCCCCCGCAGGTGTTCTTCAGGAATTCACCCAAGCCTACCGTGAGATGCTCGAGAACATCCGCGCTCAAGCGCCTCATGCACAGATCTGGTGCTTGACCCTGATCCCAGGAAGATTGAAGGGGCAGCTTCGGTCCAGCTTCTGCTATCGGCTGCGCGGCATCGACATCGCAAGATACAACGAGGCCATCCGCTGCATGGCTCAGATGACGGGCTGCCAGGTGGCTGATATCGCTGCCTTCGGCTTCGATTACGAGGCAGCCGATGGCACCCATCCTACTGTACGGGGCATGGAGCAGATAGCAGCCTTGGCTACAGCGGCCATCACGCGAACCCCCCTTGAAGAGGCGCTCTTCGCACGCTCTCTCGCCTCCCAAGACCCCTGTTCTGAATCAAGTTGCATCGGGTGTCCCCATGCTCGCTCGACGGGAACCAAATGGTCTTGTGTTTGCGAACGCAACCTTACGCCTTCGCCATCATCCTGACACCGGTCCCATTCGCAGGAGGGGGACGTTTGTGATACCCTTTGCCGCACTGAAATCCAAGGCATATGGAGGCATTCATGAAGATTCTCGGATTAGGTGTTCCCGAGCTTTTGATCATCCTCGTTGTCGTGCTGCTCATCTTCGGGCCGAAGAACCTTCCGAAGCTCGGCAATGCGCTGGGTAAGACCGTGAAGGGCCTGCGTGATGGCATGGGTGCCGACAAGAAGGAAGCGGAAGACGCTTCTGATGAAGAGATCATAGAGGAAGTGGTCGAAGAGGTACCTGTGAAGGAAGCTCAGGCCAGCGCATCCGAAGGCGCAGCGCCGAAGAAGACCGTCAAGAAGGTTGTGGTGAAGAAGGCCGAATAGCCTTCGTTTCGTCGGCGGGAGACCGCCACATTCATATCGAACGAACCAGGGGCACGCTTCGCATATCGCCAAGCGTGCTTCAATGTTGAAAGGGAACCAATGGCAGACAGCAATTACATCCTCACACCGGAAGGACGTCAGAAGCTCGAGGATGAGCTCCATTATCTTGAGACGGAGAAGCGTGCAGAGATCGGGGAGCGCATCAAGGTAGCCCGTGAGTTTGGGGACATCTCTGAGAACTCCGAATACGATGATGCGAAGAACGAACAAGGCATGATGGAGGCTCGCATCGCTGAGATCACGCGCATCCTCTCTGAGGCCACGGTCGTGAACACGCCCAAGCGCTCCTCCAAGGTGAATATCGGCGCTACGGTCACGGTGAACATGGGTGGCAAGGAGCGCGTACTGACCATCGTGGGCGCTGCTGAGAGCGATGCCCATGGCGGCAAGGTCTCCAACGAGTCTCCGGTGGGGGCGGCTCTTCTGGGCCACAAGAAGGGTGACACGTTCACCGTTACGGGCCCCACAGGCCGCGAGACCCAGATCGAGATCCTGAAGATAGAGCACTAGGACCCAAGGCTTTCCATGGGCAACGGTGGCTTCAGCCTGAAGAGAGCCTTCATCCTAGCTGGCGCCATCATCGCGCTGGTGATAGGGTCCGGCTTCGCCACCGGTCAAGAGCTCGTGCAGTACTTCTCTGCCTATGGGCTAGGCGGTTTTCTGGTCATCGCCGTATTCGCGGTGATCTTCATGTACTACAACTTCAACTTCGCACGAGTGGGGTACCGGGAGAAGTATGAGGTGGGCAACGATATCTACCGCTACTACTGCGGCAAGTATCTGGGTACCTTCTTCGATTACTACTCCACGGTCTTCTGCTATATGTCGTTCTTCGTCATGGTGGGCGGTGCGTCCTCTACGCTGACCCAAGGCTTCGGCATCCCGGAGTGGGTGGGTGGCGTGTTGCTCACGGCCATCGTCGTGTTGATCGTCAGCTTGGGGCTCAGCAAGCTCGTGGATATCATCGGCATCATCGGCCCTATCAAGATCGCGTTCTTCGTTGCGGTGGGCATTATCGTTCTCGTGATGGACTGGTCTCATATATCGGACGGCCTCGCGGCTATCGCAAGCAATAGCCTCGTGGGTGCTCAAGAGGGCGAAGGGATCGTGAAGGCCGGGGACAACTGGCTGATATCGGGCCTATCCTATGCCGGATTCGTTCTGCTCTGGTTCGCCAGCTTCATGACGCTGTTGGGAGCGAAGAACGATCGCAAGAGCTTGGATGCGGGCATCATCATCGCCACGCTGGCTATCTGCGCTGCTATTGCCATCATCTTCATGGCCCAGGTGGCCAATATCAATACGGGCGAAGAGGGGCTGTTCGTCTGGAATGCGCCCATCCCCAATCTCATCCTCGCTCAGAAGATATGGCCTCCGCTCTCACTGGTCTATGCCATCGTCGTCTTCATCGGCATTTGCGCCACCGCCGTACCCTTGCTCTATAATCCGGTTGCGCGTTTCGCGAAAGAGGGCACGCCGCGCTTTCGACTGCTGGCCATCGGTTTGGGGGTTGCAGGCCTCATCATCGGGCTATTCTTCCCATATCGGATGCTCGTGAACGTGATCTACGTGCTCAATGGCTACATTGGTGCTGTATTGCTTATCTTCATGGTCATCAAGAACATCCGCACCATCCTAGAGAAGAGAACGAAGAGGACAGAACATGACTGAAGAGACCATCGCCATCATCGAAGATGACCCCATCGAGGTACGTCGTGCCAAGCGTCAGGCGTTCATCGATGCCGGGCGGGATCCGTACGGCCACGCCTTCACCGCCACGCATACCGTAGCTCAGCTAGATGAGCAGTATGCTCATCTGGAAGACGGTCAAGACACCGAAGATGAAGTGGCCATTGCTGGCCGCATCATGGCGAAGCGCGTCCAGGGCAAGGTGGCTTTCCTGGAGCTCATGGAGCATACAGGCACCATTCAGCTATTCTGTCGCATCAACGCACTGGGCGAGGAGGCCTTCGAAGAGCTGAAGGATCTGGATGTGGGAGACTGGCTGGCCGCCTTCGGCACCATGATGCGCACGCGTCGCGGGCAGCTTTCGGTGGCTGTCACGTCCTTCGAGTTGATGTCCAAGAGCCTGCGCCCGCTGCCCGAGAAGTTCCATGGTCTGCAAGACAAAGAGACGCGCTATCGCCAGCGCTACATTGATCTTGTCATGAATCCGGAGGTGCGCGAGACGTTCCAGAAGCGCTCCAAGATCGTCTCCGCCATTCGCCGATATATGGAAGGTGAGGGGTACTATGAGGTGGAGACGCCGTTTCTGAGTCCCATCATCGGCGGCGCTAACGCGAAGCCCTTCATCACCCATTTCAATGCGCTCGATCGTGATTACTACCTGCGCATTGCTACAGAGCTGCCGCTCAAGCGACTGATCGTAGGCGGCTTTCCGAAGGTGTTCGAGATGGGCCGCATCTTCCGCAACGAGGGCATGGATCCGTACCATAACCCAGAATTCACCACCATGGAGGCCTACGAGGCCTTCGGGGACCTGAACTCCATGATCCGCCTTACCCAAGGATGCATCCAGGCGGCCGCTCAGGCAGCCTGCGACAGCTTGCAGGTGATCTATCAGGGCACTGTCATTGACCTATCGGGAGATTGGCGCGTGGCCTCTATGATAGAGCTGGCTACCGAAGGGGCTGGTGAGCCCGTTGACTTCTCCCGTACCCGCGAGGAGCTCGTGGCCATTCTCGAGCGCAGTGGCGGGAAGGCTGACGATGCCTGGGGCAAGGGCAAGCTGATCGCCGAGGTGTTCGAGGCTGTGGCAGAGGAGAAGCTCATCCAGCCCACCTTCGTCGTAGACCACCCGCTTGAGGTCAGCCCGTTGGCGAAGAAGCACCCTGATGATCCGGAGCTCACCCAGCGCTTCGAGCTGTTCATCTGCGGGCACGAATATGCCAACGCCTTCACGGAGCTGAACGACCCGGTAGACCAGGCCGAGCGCTTCATGGCTCAGGTCAAGGCGAAGGACATGGGCGATGACGAGGCCATGGGCTTCGACGCCGATTACATCCGCGCCCTGGAGTACGGCATGCCCCCGGCAGGAGGCGTGGGCATCGGTATCGACCGGCTGACCATGCTGCTGACCGATGCGCCCACCATCCGTGATGTGCTCCTCTTCCCGCACATGCGCGATGAATCATGTCAGGGGACGGTCCGGATGTCACCTTCGGCATCAGAAGCCTCGGCCGCCGTGGACTTCTCCAATGTGGTCATCGAACCCCTCTTCGAAGAGGAGGTGGACTTCGACACCTTCAGCCGGTCTGATTTCCGCGCGGTGAAGGTGCTGGCTTGCGAAGCGGTGCCAAAGTCCAAGAAGCTGCTCCAGTTCACGCTGGATGACGGCTCAGGTGAGGAGCGTACCATCCTGTCGGGCATCCATGCCTACTATGAGCCGGAAGAGCTGGTGGGCAAGACGCTCATCGCCATCACCAATCTGCCGCCGCGCAAGATGATGGGTGTAGCGTCTGAAGGCATGCTGCTCTCCGCTATCCATGAGGTTCCTGGCGAAGACGGCGAACCGGAGGAGCGTCTGAACCTCCTCATGGTGGATGACCGCATCCCGGCAGGCGCAAAGCTGTACTAGCTTATGACAAGCGAACGGGCGATGGACAGCTTCCGCGTCACCAGTCAACAGCGGGCTGCGCGTCAGTATACCTTAGGTGAAGAGATAGCCAACGCCATCACCCATGGCATCGGCGCGGGCCTTGCCATCGCTGCCCTCGTGCTCCTGATCGTGCGGGCGGTGGGGGACGGTGCAGGAGTCTACCTAGCAGCGGCCTTGGTCTATGGCATAGCGCTGCTTCTGGAATATCTGATGTCCACGCTCTATCATGCCCTCGCGCCCGAAGGGGCGAAGCGCGTCTTCAAAGTATTGGACCACAGCGGCATCTATCTGCTCATCGCGGGTACCTACACGCCCTACTGCTTGATAACCCTTTGGCCCGTCGGTGGTCTCTGGCTCATCATCGGCATTTGGGTCATGGCGCTTCTGGGCATCATCTTCGAAGCCTTTTGGACATTCCGTCCCCGCTGGGTATCAGCAGTGATCTACGTGGCCATGGGCTGGTGCATCATCGCCTTCGTGCCGTCGCTCTTCTCCCTCATGGAGCCGGTAGGGTTCTGGCTGTTGGTGGCCGGTGGCCTCAGCTACACCTGCGGTGCCGTCTTCTACATCTTCAAGAAAGTGCGCTACATGCACTCGGTCTTCCATCTGTTCGTGCTAGCCGGGTCCATCCTGCACTTCTTTTCCGTCTTCTTCTTTGTGCTGTAGCCCTCGTACATGTCCGTTCGAGGGAATGTTACCTCTTTGTTTCGGCGGAGGATGTTTTGCTAGAATCGCTCTCTATCCCGAAGGCGAACAAGAGGAAGCGGTCCCATGGAAGAGGATCTCAAAGAGATAGGCCTGCGTATCAAGGGGCTTCGCGAAGCCTGCGACGTCACCCAAGAGGAGCTTGCCCAGGATCTGGGCGTGGACGTTACGGCATACCAACAGTGGGAAGAGCAGGGGGCGGATGTTCCCATCTCGGTGGTGTATCACATTGCGCGCAAGTTCGGTGTGGATATGACCGAGGTGCTCACAGGCAAGTCAGCCAAGCTGGATACCTATCATGTGGTCAGGCGTGGCGAAGGTAAGGTGGTGGATCGTCATCCCGCCTATCATTTCGAGGACATGGCCTGGCGCTATCAGAACAAGATCATGCAGCCTTTGATGGTCATCCTCGACCCTTCCGATGATCCCGCCGAGCTCATCACCCATCGCGGTCAGGAGTTCAACTTCGTCGTTGAAGGGTCTGTGGCGGTGACCGTGGGGGATAGAGAGATCATCCTGAACGAATGGGACAGCATCTACTTCAATCCGGAGATCCCCCATGGGCAACGGTGCCACGGTGATTCTGTAGCCAAGTTCATTACGGTCATCGCCGAATAGGAGAGACCGCCTCTTTGCATCTTTTCTGCACTAATACTCACGAAGGACGATAGAGCACGCTATGACAGACCATATCCTCAAGCAATACTGCCCTCGTATCGAATTCGATTCCTACGAGGATTTCTTAGAGCATTTCCGCATCAACATACCCGAGGCGTTCAACTTCGGCTTTGATGTGGTGGACGAATGGGCTCGGGTGGAACCGGAGAAGCGGGCGCTGCTCTGGGTGGATGACGCGGGAGAGGAGCGCAGCTTCACCTTCACGGACATCTCGCGTCTCTCCAACAAGGCGGCGAATGCATTCCAGCGCATGGGTATCGGCAAAGGCGATGTGGTCATGGCCATCCTGCGGCGCCGCTGGGAATACTGGGTGGTTGCCGTGGCCTTGGCAAAGCTGGGAGCTATCATCATCCCTGCATCCTTGCAGCTGACTACCAAGGACGTGGTGTATCGCGTGAATAGTGCCCAGGTGAAGGCTGTTGTCTGCGTGGATGACCCCTATGTAATAAGCCAGGTAGAGGGCGCGCTTCCTCAGGTGCCCACCCTGCAGGATCTGGTGATCGTAGCAGGTCAGCGCGAAGGATGGACATCCTTTGATGCCATGATCGAAACCGAAAGCGACATCTTCGCTCGGCCGACAGGAGATGCGGGGGTCACCTCCAAAGACATCATGCTCATCTATTTCACCAGTGGCACTACGGGCAACGCCAAGGCAGTGGAGCATGTTTTCGCCCATCCTCTGGGTCATATCATCACGGCAAGATACTGGCAGCAAGTCCAAGAGGATCAGTTGCACATGAGCGTGACGGATTCGGGTTGGGCCAAGTTTGGATGGGGGAAGATCTACGGCCAGTGGATATGTGGTGCCACGATCTTCGCCTACGATATGGAGAAGTTCATTCCGGCGAAGCTGCTCCAGAAGATCCAGGACTACCAGCTAACCACTTTCTGCGCACCACCCACCATGTACCGTTTCATGTTGCAAGAGGATGTGGCGGCCTATGACCTATCCAGCGTTCAGAACTTCGCCACAGCCGGCGAGCCACTGAATGCGGAGGTGACCATCCAATGGGAGCGGCTCACGGGCAAGAAGATCCGCGAAGGTTTCGGTCAGACAGAAGGTCCGGTGCTTTTGGCAACGTTCCCTTGGTTGGAGCCGCGGCCCGGCTCAATGGGCAAGCCCTCGCCGCTTTTAAATGTCAAGCTGCTGGATGATGACGGCAGTGAAGTGCCCGATGGAGAAGAGGGGGCTATTTGCGTTACAGGGCTCAAAGAAAGCTACCCGCCGGGACTATTCGTGGGCTACTACAATAATCCGGAGGCCACGCAGGCTGCCGTTGGCGGGGATGTGTACAACCTCCACGACATGGCTTGGCGCGACTCTGATGGCTACTGCTTCTTCGTGGGGCGCAATGATGATGTTATCAAATGCTCTGGTTATCGTATCGGTCCCTTTGAAGTGGAAAGCGCACTCATCGAACATCCCGCTGTGGTGGAATGCGCAGTGACCGCTGCGCCTGACCCGGTCCGCGGCAAGGTGGTGAAGGCGTCGGTCATCTTGGCAGAAGGGTACGAGCCATCAGAGGATCTGGTGAAGGAACTGCAAGACCACGTCAAGCGCACAACGGCTCCTTACAAGTATCCGCGGATCGTGGAGTTCGTAGACGATCTGCCCAAGACCATCGGCGGCAAGATCAAGCGCAAGCAGATCCGCAACGAAGACGGCATCCACGACTGACGCTGTCGGGTGATTGGCGCAGCCCTGAGTTCGGGCGATGCGCGTAACGGATCCGCAAGATGCTCCTGACGCTTTCCTGACGGCTGACGGTCGTGTGTCCAGCGGGTGTGCCCTTGGTTCATGCTACGGGCAGCAAGCACAGCTTTGCGAAGGGCCTGACGAATAAGCTTTCAGGAAAGGAGCCATCATGCAGAAGTATGTGTGCGACGTATGTGGATACATCTATGATCCAGCTATCGGTGATCCGGATGGCGGTATCGCTCCGGGTACCCCCTTTGAAGATATCCCAGATGACTGGGTTTGTCCGCTCTGCGGTGTGGGTAAGGATGATTTCTCTCCCGTAGATTAGCGAGAGAGGCTAGAATAGGACCCAAAGATGATTCCCTGCAGCTGTTTTGGCTGCGGGGAATCTGTGTGCAGGTGGTCATTGGGCCCTAAGCCGCAAGGAGGTCCTCATGTTCAAAGCCCTTGAGATCAAGCCAGGCATCTGGTGGGTGGGTGTCTTGGAATGGAACGAGCGCTCCATTCATGGGTTCTCCATGCCCTATGGTTCAACGAACAACGCTTATCTCATCATCGACGAGCATATCACGCTGATAGATACCTGTTCGGAGGCCTACTGGCCAGAGCTCTTGGAGCGCATCGCCAGTGTGATCGACCCGTCCCACATAGAATATCTTGTGTCGAATCATGCAGAGAAAGACCACGAGGGCGCTTTGCGGCAGGTCTTGACGAAAGCTCCGCAGGCGAAGGTCATCGCGTCTCCTCAAGGGTGCAAGATACTGAAGACGTATCTGGGGGATGCTCATGAGCTGATTCCTATGAAGACGGGCAGCAGCCTCGATATCGGCCAGCGTACCCTGCAGTTCATCCAAACGCCTATGGTCCATTGGCCAGACAACATGGTCACCTATATCTCTGAAGACAAGCTCCTCTTCTCCAATGATGCCTTCGGGCAGTTCCTGGCCACCTCCGAGCGCTTCGATGACGAGGTGGATCGCAGTCTGCTCTTCTCCTGCGCCAAGAAATACTTCGCGAACATCATCATGCCCTTCGCGAAGCAAACGGCGAAGGCGGTGGCTGCAGTGAAGGGGCTTGACCTAGATATGATCGCCCCCTCCCATGGGCTCATTTGGCGCAGCCAGATCCCGGCTATCCTAGAGGCTTACGAATCCTGGTGCCAACTCAAGCCCATCTCTTCCGCGGTGGTGACCTACGCTTCTATGTACGGTTCTACGGGGCGCATGGCTCGGGCCATCGCAGAGGCATTCGCATCCCAAGGCATCAGCGTGCGTCTCTATGATCTGAAGGTGTCAGACATCTCGGACATCATGGACCATGTGATGGATGCTCAATATGTAGCGGTAGGGTCATCCTGTCAGAACATGACCGTGCTCCCTGAAGCGGGCCGGTTCCTGACCTACCTCAAAGGTTTGGCTCCCAAGGGCAGGACGGGTATCGCCTTCGGTTCCTACGGATGGTCCGAAGCGGGCCAGCAAGAGATAAGCGCTGTGCTGCAGGAAGCAGGGTTCACCGTACCCCTGGAGTCCTTCACGGCGGAGTGGAACAGTACGCGCGAAGGGGAGGAGTGCCTCTTCAGCGCTATCTGCAGCCTCGTCTCAGAGCAGGCCGAAGAGCTGTAGTCCCAAAAACCACAGCGGAGGCACCAGCAAGGCGGGCAGCAGGTTCATGGTGGGAATCTCCTTCACCTTCAGGATGCCCAGGCCAGACGCCAAGATGAGGAAGCCGCCCACAATGGTGATCTCAGCCATCAGATCCGCCGTGAGGAAAGGCTGGAGCTGAGCGGCCAACAGATAGATAGCTCCCTGCCAGCAGAACAGCACCACGGCCGCTAGGGCGATGCCGATGCCGAAGGATGAGGCTAGCACCATAGAGGTCACCAGGTCGAGGGTGGCATTGGTCAGCAGGAAGGTCTCATCCCCATATAGGGCACTGTTGATGGGGCCGATGATGGAAAGCGCACCGAAGCAGAAGAGCATGATGGCAGTGGAGAGGCCTTGGGAGAGGTTATTCTCTGAGCTTGACCGTTTGGACACGAAGCGATCGAAACGACCGTGTAGGTCAAGAGCGGTGCCCAGGACGCCGCCCAAAGCCAGGCTGGCTATGAACAGCACTGGATAGACACTGTCGGCCATGCCGCCTACGATGGCATTCAGCCCCAGCCCCACGGCGGCGAGGCCCATGGCCAGGAACAGGATATTCTGATACTTCTCGCCGAGGCCGTGCTTGGCCACTGACCCTATTGCGCTGCCTATGACGATGGCTACTGTGTTCGCAATAGTCCCGATCATTGCAGTTTCCTTCCAGTTCCGTTCCGTATTCGCGTACGCTTTGATGATGACTACCATGAAAGCATACTTCATCTTCCTGCGGAAGGAGGACCTATGCCAGCGTCCCATAAGAACATCACCGTCACCGAGGTCAAGATGGCCGTGCAGAATGCCTACGATAAGCTCCGTTCCACCACGGGCGGCAAGAATGCCAGCTACATACCTTATCTGGCTCAGGTTGATCCGAACCTGTTCGGTATCAGCGTATGCCTGTTGGACGGGACTATCATCTCTGTAGGAGACGCAGAGCACACCTTCGGCATCGAATCGGTATCCAAGGTGCCCACGGCCATCCTAGCCATGCGCGAATATGGCGCCTTGGACATCCTGGAGAAGGTAGGAGCCGACGCCACGGGTCTGCCATTCAATTCCATCATGGCGCTCCTGCTGGAAAAGGACCGCCCGTCTTCGCCATTGGTGAACGCGGGGGCTATCGCCGCGTGCTCCCTCGTAGAGCCTGTAGGCAACGAAGAAGAGAAATGGAAGGCCATCGTGGGTAACATCACTCAGCTCACCGGTCGGGAGCCGCAGGTCATCCAAGAGCTCTATGCCTCAGAATCGGCTTCTGATTTCAATAATCGTTCCATCGCCTGGCTGCTGAAGGATTACGGCCGCATCTATGATGACCCTGACCTCTCCCTAGATCTGTACACCCGGCAATGCTCGCTGGGCACCACGGCTCGGGACTTGGCGGTGATGGCGGCCACCATTGCCAATGATGGTTTCAACCCAGTGACCGACAAGCAAGTGTTCAGCGCAGATTTGGCACCGAAGGTCACTTCCATGATCACCACGGTGGGCTTCTATGAGCGTACAGGAGACTGGCTCTACAAATCAGGGCTTCCAGCGAAATCAGGTGTCGGTGGTGGTGTGCTAGGGGTCATGCCGGGCATGTTCGGCATCGCGGCCTTCTCGCCGCCCTTGGATGAAGCAGGCAATTCCGTGAAGGCGCAGCTAGCGCTCCGTGAGATCATGGGTGAGCTGGAGCTGAACATCTTCGCGGCCAGTCGCCTTTGCGTCTGCGGCTCCTGCGAACCGTAAAGGCCGACCATGGTCGGCCCTGGGTAGCATGACAGGTTGCCCGTAGGGGCGGATCTGGATCCGCCCGCTCTTGTGCTTGGGATAACGCCCTCCCCGCAAGGGGCGTTCGGCCTTAGGCATCACGGGTGTCAAGATGCTCGCCTCCCCCGCAAGGGGCATTCGGCCTTAGGCCTTGGCTTTCGAAAAGGTGTGATGCTTCGCTTATATTACGCTTTTCTCGGCCTGCGGAATCGGCCTCAACCCCTCACGGGGAAGGGCTGTCTTCTGCATAAACAAAAAATCCTCACCGCACTGCTGATGGGACCCTCCGGGTCCGCATCACCAC
>CAJUQK010000003.1 GCA_910588205.1 uncultured Eggerthellaceae bacterium | reverse complement strand
CTCGCCGGGCTCATAACCCGGAGGTCGTAGGTTCAAATCCTGCCCCCGCGACCAACTTCAATAGCAGGTTGGATAATCGAATGAGGTTATCTGACCTGCTTTTTCTTTATCAAATTCAACCTTTCTTGAACAAATGCATTTTCATGTGACCACCAAATGACCACCTGTGTGACCACCATTTGACCACCTGAATCGGATTGTACAACATGCGGACAAAAGCACAGGCATAAGGTTTTCCACAGTTGGTATCGCTAGGACGAAACCAATTCTCGCAAAGGTGTCGCTGCATCGATAGCAACGCTTCGCTCTGCCGATACCTATGCTTTCGCCGAAGCGGCACCAACGCCCTTCGCTGCTGTCGTTATGGCGATACCGTTTGAAAAGATAAAAACACTTAAACCTGAAAAAGAAGAAGCGACCAGAAAGCGATCGCCTGTTGTTGCAGGAGCGTGCCTTCAGCAACGTGATTTCAGGCTACCCCAAACGCATTTGCGAATCTCGGCAATGCGTTTTCGCATTCCTAAAGAAGTCTGGCAGCGCGGGAAGAACCTGCATAGCATGGCGAGCCTGACGATAGGAGGAGTCATGGGAAGTGCTGAGAGTCTGATAAACACGAGCGAGAGCAGAACCATCACGGCCAAAGAGGCGGCTGTGATGCTCGGGGTGTCGCAATCCACGATCTATCGGATGTTCAATTCCGGGGAACTCGTCTCATTCAAGGTCAGGAACGCAAGGCGCACCTCCACGGCAGCATGCGAGGACTACATTCGCAGGCAACAGGCACGTGAGGCGACGCTATGCCGAATCCGCAGGGGCTAGAGCGACGAAGCAAAGATGGCATCAGATACCAGAGCGGGCGCTTCGCGACGGTACCGGCAAGCCTCATCGAATTCCTCGTTCGCGTAAGGGTCGGCAGGAACGGAATGGCGGTCATCATGTCCCTTTGCCGCTATGTCAAGCCAGATGGGACCTTCGGCAGGATATCAAGAGAGAAAATGTCTTACGAGACGGCGATGACGCCCGCCCAAGTGTCGCGCGGCATGGCGGAGCTCAAGGAGAAGCTCGTCATCGAGCCCGTGCCGCGGATGTCGCTCGATGGCAGGTGGCGTCCAGATAGGTCTAACTTCGGGCACGTCGCCACCTACCGCTTCACCAAGGAGGCATGGAGCTACATCAAAAACGACATCCTGTAGCGCTTATAGGTTTGGATTTGCACAGCATGATGGAAAAGCGACAATACGAGGCGATGCAGACCTTGCTTACGAGGGGATCGAGGATGCAATCAGATGGTTAACTGCTACCGCCTTTCCGATATCTTTTCTTAACGCATGTTCACACGGGACGCAGCCCGCCTCATCCCCGTGTTCGTCTAACGCGACCAGCGCAAAGAATACGGACATGGAGATGGCCTCGCCCTTACCCGTCGCATTCCAACAAGGAGATTCAGATTGCCTTAACTGTACTTTCGGAATCCTCAAACCAGATTTCGACTTCCAAAACTGCTGTTCAATCGAGCTTTTCGCACTGATAGCCTCGCATGGAACCGACTGCAAGGGATCTCGGCGTTGGCCATTTCCTCTCATAACGAAGGAGCAGGTATGGACAACGATGAAGATGCAAGAATAGACAGGACCGACACTCTCCTCGCATGCATTAGAAACGTCGTGACCAGGAGCTACCGCGAAAGCGGACTCATGCAAAAGGCCATATCGAAGAGGACGGGTATCAAGCCATCCCAGCTCAGCTTGCTGCTTGGCGGCAAGCGCGCGATATTCGCCGATGAGCTCATCCTCCTGATTGTGGCGCTTGAGATTCCCTTGCCGGAGGTATTCGGACCCGAATTGTGGCGGGAATACGAACGGAAGATGGCGGCAAGGGATAGGAAAAGCTACTGAGAATGGAGCGAGCAGCGGACATCGCAGGCCTTCGTGCCTTGGGCGAAGAGGAGAAGCTTCCGCTTGTCCTTTCGTGTCTCAAGAACCAATGGCTCGTCCGCGGCATATCGCCCGACCGACGAAACGCAACCCCAACAAAGGATTTTCCCTTCTACAACTCGGATTCCTTGGACGCTCTATTCGAGTATTTCCGCTCGGGGCCCCACGCGATCAGAGAAGGCGTGATCTTCGAGCGCTTGGCATTCGTGCAGCAGGTCGACATGGGAGACGAGTGGCTCGTGCTGAAGCGCGAGTTCGACGAAGGGTCTGGGGAGACGCTCTGGATTCCCTTCGAGAGCTACTCGTTTGAATCCATCGTCAAGAGCAAGGCGCGCTTCGAGTGCGCGGTATCCGCTCTCTTGGATGCCGACCCGTACGACATCGCCGCGATTTTCGCCGATGGCGGAAACGCTTCCCGCAGACAGAGACAAGGCAGAACCACCTCCTAGCAGGCAACGTGGCTTGCTGGGAGGTGCCTGTTTTTCGGAGGCTGTCGATCAAGGGGCGCAAAAGCCCCTTTGCAGGAAGTGGGGCATCATGCCAAGCGACTTTGGTGACGAATCGGGAGAGAAGCTGTTCGACTGGATCTTGAAGGTCGGGCAGGACGCGAGCGAGGCCGCCCTTCTCACGAGCGCAGAGCGCCTGAAAGGCGCGTTCAGGAACGCACGGGGAGAGATAGGGCGCACGGCAGGCGGCGAGGACGGCGAGAAGGTCGCAGAATGGGCGAAGCTTCGCATGTCGCAGTTCGAGGCGCTTCCGGAATACGAGACCATCAAGGAGGCAATCGATTCCAAGCTCAACTCACAGAAGATCGACCATGACTTCTTCACCGATCAGTCGGGACACGACTTTTTGCTGTTCCGCGTGGAGGATGCACCCGATGTTTCGGGAGCATTCGAGGACCTCGAGAAGCAGACCGACCTGGCGCTCGACAAGGCCCTGGAAGCACGATCGAAGACCCGCGAGCAGGCGCGTGACGCGGAGTCCCTGGATGATCGAGCAGCCTCGGCGCGCCAGGCCTCCAAGGCCCTCGACGAGGCGCGAGCCCCCGAGCGAGACATTGAGCTCTCGGAGATGCGAAGCAAATGAGCGCAGCACTCCTGATCGCTGCTGTCGCCACGCCGATAGCTTTCCTCTTCGGTGACGCCTACGTCTCGAATCTGCTCTCGATGGAAGGCGAGCCGATCAATAATCTCACATCCGCCGTGTTCACCCTCCCGGGATATCTCGCAAGCGGAGGCGGCCTATCATCGGAGCCCATGGCGCTCTGCGTCGGCTTCTGCCTTGTATGCGCGATCTGGATAGCCTATGCGCGGTATCTAGTGAACGTAGGAGAGCATCGTGCGGGAGAGGAGCATGGAAGCTCGCGCTGGGCGACCAGGCGCGAGGCCGAAGCCTTCTCGGACGCCCGCGATCCCGACAACAACATCATACTCACGCGCAAGTGCAGGCTCGCGATGTCGAAGGCGCGCTTCGACATCAAGACTGACCGCAACAAGAACGTGCTCGTCATCGGAGGCTCGGGGTCCGGAAAGACCCGCTACTACGTGAAGCCGAACCTCATGCAGCTCAATGCGAGCTACTTCGTGACCGACCCCAAGGGTACGCTTATCGCCGACACGGGGCATCTCTTCGTCGAGGCCGGATACTCCATCCGCACCTTCGACACCATCGACTTCTCAAGGTCGAACCATTACAACCCGCTGAGCTATGTGAAGAGCGAGGCGGACATCCTCACGTTCGTTGAGTGCCTCATCAAGAACACGACAGGCGACAAGGGCCAGGCCGCAGACCCATTCTGGGAAAATGCGGAGAGGCTTCTCTACACATCGCTGGTCGCCTATCTCATATACCATTGCCCCGAGGAGGACCGAAACATCCCGGGGCTCCTCACCTTGCTCGGGCTGGCAGAGGCCCATGAGGACGACGAGCGCTACAAGAGCCCGCTCGACATGCTCTTCGACGAGCTGGAGACGGGAAAGAGGCTCGTCCCGCCCGTCGGTGCCTCGGCGTTCGACTCCGAGAGCCGCGACTTTCTGAACGGGAGGGGCGGCTGCTCGTGGGTGGAGATAGGCCCGGCGGTAAGGCCGGAGGACGATTTCGCGCTCTCCAACTACAGGGCATTCAAGACTGCTGCGGGAAAGACCCTGAAATCCATCATCATCAGCTGCAACGTACGCCTGAAGCCCCTTTCGATCAAGGAGGTCTCAAAGCTGCTCTCCTGCGACGAGATGCACCTAGACGCCCTGGGTGACGACAGCTCCAAGACGGTCATCTTCGCCAGCATGTCGGACACCAACTCCACCTTCGACTTCATCTTCGCCATGCTCATGTGGCAGGCGATGGACGTTCTCTGCAACACGGCGCTCCTTCGCTTCGGCGGGAGCCTCCCGACTCCCGTCCATTTCATCCTCGATGAGTTCGCGAACATCGGCACCGTCCCCGACTTCGAGCGCACCATAGCGGTCGTGCGAAGCCGCAACATCTCCTGCTCGATCATCCTGCAGTCGCTCTCGCAGCTCAAGGCGGCATACGACGACAGCGCTCAGACGATAACCGACTGCTGCGACACGCTGCTCTTCCTCGGCGGGAAGTCGACCGAAACCAACAGGGAGATCTCCGAGGCGATAGGCAAGCAGACTCTATCGACGACATCCGTCAACGACTCGCGCGGCTCCAACTCCTCGACCACGCGAAACTACGCCAAGGGAGAGCGCGACCTCATGCAGGCATCCGAGGTCGGCAGGCTGCCGCGCGACGAGGCCATAGTGATGATCTCGGGATCGTTTCCCATGAGGGACAAGAAGTACGTGCTTGAGGAGCACCCTCGCTATGCGAGCGTGGATCCCTCCCACAAAGGTGCAACATACGACACCCCGTTCGATTTCAGGCGATACCGAGAATCGATGAAAGGAGGTCGAATATGAGAGGCAGAAGATGATAGAGCGGCGGTCGCGCTAGGCGCTCAGAGGAGGCCAGAGCTTCCACCCTCTGTCCTCCGACCGCCGCATCCAAGCAAAGGGCGCAATGCCCTCGAAGGAGATTCTACCATCCGCGCACAAGCCGACCCTCTTCCACAACAGGCCGACTTCGCGCCATCATCCAAGCAAAGGACAAGACAATGCTCAATCAGATCATCACCCTGGTCTCGGGCTGCGTGACGTTCCTAGGCGGCTTCCTCGTGGTTTGGGGAGCGGTCAGCCTGGGACTAGCCATCCGGGAGCAGCAGGGCGGCTCGCAGATAGCGAGCGCAATCTCCACCATCGCTGGCGGCGCGATCATCATCGCGGCTGCCGTCTACTTCGGCATGCTCGACACCTCATGGCTGCCTTCCTAGGCGGTGGTGCAAGTGTCTTTGCAGATACCGATCCAGAAGGACATCGGCGAGTACCAGGAGAAGATCGTCGGGAAGATGAGCCTGCGCACGCTCGCGTGCGTGACGGGCGGCTTCGCCTGCGCCATAGCGGTCGCATGCGTCGTCTACTTCGCCTTCCACATCGAGGTCGGAAACGCGACGCTGCCGGTCATGGCGGCGGCCCTCCCTTTTTGGCTTGCAGGGTTCTGGCGCCCCTTCGGCATGAAGCTGGAGGAGTTCGCCCCGCTGCTTTACGACCACCACTTCGGGCCAACACGGCTTCTGTACGCCGCGTCGAACGCACAGGCGGGGCTCGACGAGACGGGGCCTCGCCCCGGAAAGCCCAGCCGCAAATCAACACGCAAAGCTAAGAGGAAGGAGGCAGAGCTTCGTGAGCCTACAAAGCAAACCCAACAATAGCCGCAAAGGCAATGCGCCCGCCAAGAGGAGCAGCCTCGCAGCTCTTGTCCTCGGGAACCGCAAGACGAAGAGCAACGAGGCCAAGAGCCGCGAAGAGAGGAGGCGCAAGGTCACGAAGGCAAGGCGTGCTGCGAAGGACACGATGTCCTACATAGGCTACGACGCCATGTACAAAGACGGCATCGCGCAAGTGGAGGATGGGCTGTTCAGCCAGACGGTCGAGTTCTCGGACGTGAGCTACCAATCGGCGCGCAAGGAGACCCAGGAGAACATCTTCGCAGTGCTCTCCGGCCTCTACAACTACTTCGGCGCCGACACATCGGTCCAGCTCTCCATCGCGAACACCCCGATCCCGACAAGCGAGATCGGCAACAAGCGCTTCTTCGAGCACTCCTCGGAGAAGACGCGACCGATCGTCGATGAGTACAACAAGATACTCAACGACAAGATGCGCGAGGGCGTCTCGAACCTTGAGCGCCATCGCTACATCACCTACCTCGTCGGCGCAGACGACGTCGACGATGCGGTGCCGAAGCTCGCGCGCATCAGGGCGGACGTGGCGACCACGCTCGCCCGCATCAGGTGCACAGCCCAGGCGCTTGACGGCACGGAGCGCCTGCGGGTGATGGACTCGCTCGTGCGCCCGTCGAAGCGCTTCGAGTTCGACTGGGACAAAATGTCGCAGTTCCGAGGGATCCGGACGAAGGACCTCATCGCCCCCATGTGCCTGGACTTCTCGCCTGAAGGGCGAGCGGATGCATTCTGCTCCGATGGCGTCTACGGCTCGGTTCTGGCGATACGCGACTTCGGGTCGATGCTGGAGGACTCCTATCTCGCGTCCATAATCGACCTCCCCATGCCGCTGTCGGTCTCGCTGCACATGCAGCCGATAGCGCAATCCGATGCCCTTGCCATGGTCAAGCGCCAGCTCGACTGGATGGACAAGGAGATCATCGACGAGCAGATGGCGGCGGTGAAGAAGGGATACGACTACTCGATCCTGCCGCCTGAGCTTCGCTACTCGAAGGAGGAGGCAGAGGAGCTCCTGGACTTCCTGCGCAACAAGAACGAGCGGCTCTTCATCTACACGGGGCTCGTGTACACCTATGCGGACTCGCTCGACGAGCTTGACCGCCAAGTCGAGCAGATAACCTCCATCGCGCAGGGAAACTCGCTCGGCATCGTGCCGCTTGACTACAGGCAGAAGGAGGCGCTGAACTCCATGCTTCCGCTCGGGCGGAACCACATCGGCGTCTCCCGCCATCTGACCACCGGCCAGATCGCCATGCAGATGCCCTTCGCGAGCCAGGAGCTCAACCAGAAGGGCGGCGGCTACTACGGGCAGTCCAAGCAGTCCGGCAACCTCGTGATGTGCAACCGCAAGCTGCTCGCGAGCCCCATGGGCTTCGTCTGCGGAAAGCCGGGGTCTGGAAAATCGTTTTCAGTGAAGCGCGAGATCCTCAACACCATCCTCGCATACCCCGAAGACGAGGTCATTATCTTCGACCCGGCGGGAGAGTACGGAAACGTCATAGAGAGCACCGACGGGGTGAACATGCGCTTCGCGCCCGACTCCGACACTCACATGAACCCGTTCGACCTCGCCGATGTGGAGGGCCGGGCATCGGCTGCGCAGATGGCCTTCAAGATAGATGCCTTCCTCGCCCTGTCTTCCGCCATGATGGCAGAGGGGCAGGAAGGGCTTCCCGAAGCGGACAAGTCGATCATCACGCGCTGCGTCGAAGGCGCCTACGCCTCGTCCGGCACCGACACGCCGACCCTATCGGACTTCTACGCAAAGCTCCTGGAGCAGCCCGAGCGCGAGGCGCGCGACATCGCGCTTCGCTACGAGAGGTTCGTCAAAGGTGCCCTCTCCTTCTTCAACAGGCCCTCGAACGTCACGTTCGAGAACCGCATAACCAACATCGACCTGCACGACCTGTCCTCGAACATGCGCGTGTTCGGCATGCTGACGGCGCTTGAGGCGGTCCGTAATCGGATGTATCACAACTTCGAGCGCGGCATCACGACCTGGCTCTACATAGACGAGGTGCAGTCGCTCTTCGGGCATCCCGCCATCATCGACTACTTCGCCAAGTTCTGGGCCGAAGGGAGGA
This sequence comes from uncultured Eggerthellaceae bacterium, assembly GCA_910588205.1. Lineage (GTDB taxonomy): Bacteria > Actinomycetota > Coriobacteriia > Coriobacteriales > Eggerthellaceae > MGBC163016. The sequence continues at coordinate 93,861 of CAJUQK010000003.1, read as the reverse complement.
AGTTCAACCTCATCGCCACGGGCATAACGCAGAACTCCACCTACATGCTCGCCCACGAGTCGGCGCGCAACATGGTCTTGAACTCGGACTTCTGCCTGCTGCACAAGCAGTCGGCGCTGGATCGCAAGAGCTGGGCGGAGCTTCTGGCGCTCTCCGATACCGAGGAGGGGTTCATCGACGACTCCATCAAGGCCGGGGAGGGAATGCTCGTAGCAGGAGGGGTCCGCGTGCCCATACGCGACGACTTCCCCAAGGGGATCATCTACGACATATTGAACACGAAGGCCCTTGAGATCGCCGAGCTGAAGCGCAAGGAGGCATTCGCCCGCAACGCCAAGGCGACGGGCGGAGGCGCCGATCAAGCGCCCAAGGCTCGCCGCAGGAGCCGCAAGTGAGCGAGAGCCCCTACATAGCGAGCGAGGATGCCTCAATCCGCGATGTTGTCGGCAAGGAGAAGACGACAGCGCTCAGCTCGGGTGCCGTGAAGGACTCCTCGGCGCAGTCGCTCTCGACCCTTGCCGAGGCGGAAAGCGCGGCAGGTGCCAGGGAAGGTGTCGCCACGGCGAAACCAACGCGCCGGAAGCGTCCAGGGCATCGGTCCACTGGGACAAATTGTCGCAGCGGGAGCAGCGCGGCAAACAGGGCTGATCCGTCCTCGGATGCCGCCAAGCCCGAGAGCTTCGGCATCAAGAAGAACGATCCTCGCCGGTCGCGTGCAGGAGGACGCAAGGCCGCCAGGGGCACACTCGCTCCACTTGCCGTCCACGAGCTCGACGAGACGCCGGAGTTCGAGGGAGCAGGAGATGCCTACGACAAGGCGCATATCGCCAGGCGCGCCTATGGGCGGGCAAAGGGAGTAAGGGCCGGAGCGGGGCGTGCGGGGACCTCCAAGGCGCGCAAGGCGGCAAGTGCGAAGGGAGCTGCCAAGGGAGCCTCTGGAAAGGGCGCCTTGCCGCCCGGTGCGCGCATCGGCACCGGATCAGGTGCGGCGAAGGGCGGTGCCGTAGCAGCCCGCAAGGCCGAGGCGGCCAAGGCCATAGGCGCTGCCGCATCCTCTGCCGCAGCTCCCGTCGCAGGCGCGCTCGCAGGAATCCTCGCATTCGTGCTCGCCGTGCTCGTGGTGTCGCAGATGGCAAGCGCCATCTTCGGGTTCTGGGAGAACGAGGCCAGCAAGCAGAGCCTGGCGGGGCTTCCTCCCTACATCACTTACGAGATGGTGGAGGCAGCCCTTGAGTGCCAGGAGGAGTACGGGCACCCCGCCGGGTGCACCATCGCGCAGATCATCGCCGAATCGGGCCAGGGCGACCACATGAGCCAGCTCGCGACGCGCGACCACAACCTGTTCGGCATCAAATGGGCATCGTCCTTCGCGGCGTGCCCAGAGGTCTCGGGCAAATCGTCGTGGCGCACGGGGGAAGTCTATGACGGCACGCCCGTCGTCATAACGGCCTACTTCACGGTGTTCAAATCGGATGTGGACTGCATTGGGTTCCGAAGCCGCGTGTTCCTGGGCCAGCCGCATTTCGCGAACAACGCCTCGATCAGGGAGGCTATCGCCACGCACGACTCGGACAAGATGGCCGAGGGGCTCAAAGAGGGCGGATGGGCCACCTCTCCTTCCTATGTCGAGAGCCTGAAGTCGATCATGGACACATACGACCTTCGCCGCTTCGATGCGCTGAGCGTATCTGAGTGGAAGGATATGGACGCGAAGGCGGGAAAGATCCTCGCAGCGGCCCAAAGCCAGCTCGGCGTCCCCTATGTCTGGGGCGGCTCTACCCCAGGGGTGGCGCTCGACTGCTCCGGCCTCACACAGTACTGCTACGCGCAAGCGGACGTGCGCATAGGCCACAACACCGAGGCGCAGGCAAGCCAGCTTCGACACGTCCCGCTATCCCAGGCGAAGCCGGGCGACATCCTCTACAGGACTGGGCATGTGGCCATCTATGTAGGTGGAGATGACTACATACACGAACCGCATTCGGGTGATGTCTGCAAGCGGTCGACCGGCATCGGCAGCTTCTCCTACGCGCTCACCTACAGGACAGCTTAGAAAGGAAGATAAGCATGGAACGGAAGAACAAGATCATGGCAGCGCTCGCCATAGGAGCGGTAGCGCTCGTTGTGGCATCGGGGGCCGTGCGCTGCTCGCTCTCAGATGGCGGAAACGCGAACCAGGCACCTGAGCCAGAGAAGCCTGCAGCGCAGGCCATACTCGATGAGGGCGATGCGCAGGACCAAGATGCGGGAGCTGCTGCCCAGGGCGGATTTGCGGACCTCAAAAACACATCATGGGAATCGGAGGATGGCAAATCCGCGCTGAGCATCATCGAGGGCGCGCTCATCGAGACAAGCGATGAGGGATCATCGGTCATCTACTACACCGTCGACGGGGAAAGCCTCGAAGGCGGCATGCTCACAGCCACGCTCTCCGTCTCGCGGGAGATGACGGGCGCCGAGGAGCAAACGGTCGCCGTCGTGCGTCCGGGGCAAGGAGGTCGAGACGAGATCGCCTGCGACAAGCTCGCGGCCACCTACGTCCGCAAGCCTTCCGCTCCTGCAGGGCCGATCGCGCTTGCGGGAGCGACGAGCGAACTCTTCGAGGAGTTCGGCAAGGGCGAGGAAGAGTTCGCCGCGATCCTATCAGACTACGCGAAGGCCGCATCTCCCGGGGCGACAGCCGCCGCATGGAGCAAGGAGGTCTGGATCGACTACGGCTCCAAGACAAAGCTCACGAACTTCACGCTCGATGACGTCGCCTCCACCATCGTCTGCGTCCAGCTCGACGCCGACGGGAAGCTCGGTGCGCTATGAGCGCGGCTCACGCGTTGCCGAAGCTGGTCGCGTCCGACAGGCGCTTCCTTGCCGCCGCGGTAGCGGCATTTGCGTTCCTTGCGCTCACGCTTGTGCCGTGCCAGAGCGCCTACGCATCCATCGCCGATGACATCAACGCATGGCTTTGCGGCCTGCTTAGGGACTGCTGCAACTGGATCTTCGGCGCCCAGGTCGACGTCCTGAAATCCATTGGCTACTCGGGAATCCTCGGGGCGGACTTCGAAGGGATGCTCGCAACGTCTGGCACCATCTCGACGAACGACATCGCACATTCAGTCTGGCAGGTCGCGATCCTGCCCATAGGGTGCGGGGTGCTCTCGCTGGTCTTCACCGTTAAGCTCATACAGACCTCGCAGAGGATGGACGGCACCCAGAGCCTGCCCGGTGTGAAGGACGTGGTCTTCATGCTCGTGTTCTTCGCCGTGTTCCTCTTCCTGATCCAGAACAGCTTCGAGATCATGAAGGCGATCTACGAGGTGGTGGGGCTTGCCATCGACCGCGTGATAGGGTTGTTCGGCACAGGAGGCTCGATAGATCTCGCGGGCGCGTCCATCGTCACCCAAGACGACGACATACCGGCGCTCGTGGCCATGCTCGTGGTCTCGCTCATCAGCTGGCTCGTGGTCCTCATCGCCTACATCGTGGCGCTCGTGGTCTGCTGGGCCCGTGCCCTGCAGCTCTACATCATGGCAGCATTCGCCCCCATACCGCTCTCGCTCATGGCGCTCGACGATACGCGCCAGATAGGGATCGGATATCTCAAGAACTTCACGGCGGTGTGCCTGGCAGGGCTCATCATCCTCATACTGCTCATATCGTTTCCCATCATCCTGGGAGGGCTCGTGTCCGCGAACCCTGGCACGGGAACGCCCATCGACGGTATTGCGGGCGGCCTCACCTACGCGCTGCAGTACCTCGCAATGTGCATCCTGCTCATTCTCTCGCTCGTGAAGAGTGGAACCTGGGCACGCGATATCGTGAGCGGGTTCTAGGCAATGGGCACGCGCAAGCATACGGGATCGACTGGGCTCAGACCCTAGGGGATGCACATCCCCCTCAACCTAACCTTCCAATGACAGGCGGGACTTCCACGCATTCCCGCAAAACCAAGCAAAGGAGACAGCGAAATGGCTGAGACCAAGGAAAAGAAGAACACCTACATCACCATTCACAAGAACTTCGTCCGCGAAGGCATCGAGTACACAGACAAGAAGACAGGCGAGGTCAAGACCTTCAACAGCGTGACGTTGCCGAGCGACACAATCATCGATGAGAAGGACGTGTCCGGCTATCAGTTCAGCCCGCGCTTCGTGAACGAATCCAAGTACCGCGGCGAGAACTACCGCGACATCCCCCTGCTCACCGACCGCGAGGTCTGGCTGCAGAAGTCGGTGATGGATGCCGAGGGCAACCGGATGACCGACGAGGAGGGCCGTGCGGTCAAGGACACCGTCAAGGTCATGCCAGCCCAGATCAAGACGGCCCTCGCCGAATCCTACGAGCGCTTCAAGGCATCACGTGACGACAAGGCGAAGGACGCGCAGGAGCAGGCGCAGGAGTCCCGCGATGGGCAATCCCTAAACGAGCGAGCCGCATCCGCGAGGGAGGGGTCCGCTGCCGTGGCGGATCATGACATCCCTTTTGACGAGAAGACTCGCTGAGGGGGTGGGCAATGAGCAAATCGATTGAGAAAAGCGATCCGAAGGGCCAAAGGGCGCTTCGGATCCTCATGGCGCTACTTCTCGCGCTCTCAAGCATCCTCGCTGTAACCCAAGGCCTATCGGCAAGCAGGGCATACGCCGCAGAGACCGCATCCTTGAGCATCGGGGGCAAGATCCCCTATGCGGGATACACGACCACATGGATGTACGCTGACGGCGAGATGGCCTATTGCGGGAATCCCTCTGCGAATACGCCTCCGGCGGGAACCTACACCAAGAGTGCCATAAGCTCGATATCGGGGCGCGATGCGGAAACCATAGCTGACCTCTGGTTCAGCTATGGAAGCCCCGGCTTCGACGCGAGCCTCTGGCCGAGCACGTGGTACGACGGCACCGCGATGACCGATGCGCGCTATGCGGCGCTCGCGCATATCCTGCTCTCCGACACGTTCTCGTCGAACGGCAGCTACGCGCTCTACGGATGCAACGAGTCATTCAAGGAATGGTGCCGCTACAATGTCATAGGCTTCGACTCGTCCGGCACGATGTGCAACGACGACGCGACCGGTCGCAGGATCTCGCGCATGCAGGGAGAGGTCCCCTCGAACTTCGAGGCTTTCATGCTCTACACGGGTGCGGGAAACCAGCTCATCCTCTCCTTCAAGTACATCCCCTACGGCAAGATCGACCTCGTGAAGGTCACCGCCAACGAGGAGATGTGCGAGGGAAACCCGCTCTACTCGGTTGAGGGCGCGGTGTACACCGTGTACGCAAACGAGGGCCTCACCAACGTCAAGGGCTCCATCACCACGAATGAGGACGGCTACGGCATCCTGGAGGATCTTGAGCCGGGCGGCTACTGGGTGCGCGAGACCAAGCAGGCACCGGGCCACGCGCTCGACCCGACCGTGTACCCGGTCGAGGTGAAATCCGATGAGACCACGCGGGTGAACGGCCAGAGCGTGTCCGACATACCGCAGTCAGACCCCGTGGGCATGCTCGTCGGCAAGGTCGATGCCGACACGGGCGAGAGCGAACCTGAAGGCGATGCCACGCTAGAAGGCGCGCTCTTCACGGTGCGCTACTACGCGGGCGACTATAAGGACGCTGCATCCGCCGAGGCATCCGGCGTGCCTGCGCGCACCTGGGTGTTCGAGACGGATACCGACGGCTTCGCCTACCTCGCGGACGAGTACAAGCATGCAGGCGACCCTCTCTACCACCAGACCAACGGCGACGCTTCGATCCCATTGGGCACGGTGCTCATCCAGGAGACCCGTGCGCCCCGGGGTTACAACCTCGACGACGGCCACGGCGGATCACCTAAAGTCTTCTGCGTTCGCATCACGACCGACGGCGCAGTCGGAGAGAGCGTCTACACCTACAACTCGCCAAAGGTGCCCGACACGGTCAAGCGCGGGGACTTCCGCCTTGTGAAGGAAGTGGCGGTGGAGATCTACGGCGAGCCTGACGGCGACATGCCCCAGGAAGTCGTGCGCGTGCTCGTGCCCGGCGTGAAGTTCGAGCTCTACAACGATTCGGAGAGCCCCGTGCTCTCGCCCGAGTCGGGCAAGCTCGTCGATCCTGGCAACCGCGTGTGCACCATCACGGTTGACGAGAACGGCCTTGCAACCACGAAGGACGACAACGCGAGCGCCAACGGCTGGAGCAAGCCTGGCGACTGGACTGGCGCGCTCGCGTATGGCACCTACCGCGTCCATGAGGTGATTCCGCAAGACGTGGCGGATGCCTTCAAGGCGAAGTGGGGAAAGACGCTCCTTCCCGTGGAGGACTGGAAGACCACCATTCGTGAGGAAGGGCAGTACGACCCGCCTCAGCTCGTGAACGATCACATCCCGCAGACCCCGCTCAAAGTTGTGAAGGTGGACGCCGAGACAGGCAAGCAGGTCCCTCTTCCCGTGAGCTTCCAGCTTAAGGGCCAAAACAGCGAACTCGTCACCTACACGTCGCACTACCCGGTCGAGGAGACCATCGACACCTGGACGGCCAACGAGCGCGGAGAGCTCACGCTCCCGATGCTGCTCGAAGAGGGCGACTACACGCTCGTAGAGGTGCAAGCACCCTACGGCTACGTGAAGGAGCTTGAGGGCAAGGCGTTCCATGTGGACGCCGCCTACAACGGCTGGGACAACCCGCTCGTGGTCGAGTTCAATAACATGCCCCAGAAGGCCACCATCACCGTCGCCAAGACCGACAGTGCGACAGGGGAAGCGGTCGATGAGTCCGTCTACATCGTGAAGGCGGCGGAGACGATCCAGACGCCCGACGGTACCATCCGGGCGCACGAGGGCGAGATCGTGGCCACGCTCACCACCGGCGAGGACGGCAAGGCGACTAGCCCTGAGCTCTACCTCGGCACCTACACGGTCTACGAGGCGAAGGCCAAGGACGGCTACGCGCTCGACGTGACCGAGAAGACGGTCGCGCTCGAATATACGGGACAGGATGTCGCGATATACGACCACGAGGAGGCCGTGACCGATGCGCCCACGACGCCATCCATCAAGAAGGTTGACGCGCTCGATGCCGATAAGCCGGTCGTCGGTGCGAAGTTCTACGTCTGGAACGACGAGGGCACCTTCGACGAGGAGATGACCACCGACGAGAACGGCGTCATATCCCTCGCCTATGCGAAGCACGGAACCTACCACATCCAAGAGGTCGAAGCACCTGAAGGCTACGTTATCGCAGACCTCGACGACGAGGGCAACCCGACCGTGACCGACTTTGCAGTCAACGACCAGGGCATGATCGAGTGGGACGAGACTGGCGCTATGGCCGCCCAATTTGAGTTCACGCTTGAGAACATGCCCAAGACCATGAAAACCACAGCGACCGACGCGGAAAGCGGAACCCACGAGGGCCAGGCGCGCGATGAGCTCACCATCGTCGACGCTATTCAATACACCGGCCTCATCCCTGGCAACGAATACACCGCGTGCGGCACGCTCATGGACAAGTCAACCAGCGAGGCTGCACTTGACGATCATGGCAACGAGATCACGGCTTCCACCACCTTCACCGCAGAAGAATCCTGCGGCACGGTGGATGTGACCTTCACGTTCGCGGGCGTCTCCCTTGCCGGAAAGCAGCTTGTTGCCTTCGAGACCATGGAATACGAGGGTGCCGAGTACATAGTGCATGCCGACATCGACGATGTCGCGCAGACCGTGAACGTGGTCGACATCGCGACCCAGGCGCGCGATGGCGAGACCGGCAGCGACGTCGGTACCATCGGAGAGCACGTGAAGCTCATCGACACCGTCGCCTGCACAGGCCTCACACCTGGCAACACCTACAAGCTCTTCACCATGCTGATGGACAAGGAGACCGGAAACCCGCTTATGGGCGATGACGGCCTGCCGATCGTTGGCACCACCGAGTTCACGCCCGAGACCCCGGATGGCACAGTCGATGTCGAGGTCGAGATCGACACGCGCAACCTCGCGGGACACGACATCGTTTTCTTCGAGAAGCTTGCGGATATCGACGAGAACATCATCGCGACCCACGAGGACATCAATGATGAGGGGCAGACCGTGAGCTTCCCGGAGCCTGTGCCAGAGAACCCCGGCAAGGGCTATCCCAAGACCGGCGCGTTCGCCGAGGTCGATCCCGTCACGGCAAGCATCGCCGTGATCCTGCTATGCGGCATGGCGGGTGCGACCTACGCTTTCATTCGGCGTGCACGCAAGCAGACCGATGCCATCGACGAGATGGAGAAGAAAGTGCTCGAAGCTGCCGATGATGAATAGATCAGGGGCAGATCGCACCTGTCAAAGCAGGCTAAGCAACCTTAGCTGACTGCTTAGAATCGGGCAGGGTGGGATGCTTGCAAAGCGTCCCACCCTTTTGAATTCAAGGAGTGAGGATGAAAAGTGTTAGAAGGGTCGCGAGAGCCATAAGCGTTGTCATGGTTGCCGTAATAGCAGCACTAGCTGTCACCGTTATCTGCGCATCAGAGGAAGATCGGATAGAGTTGACACAGATAGTAGAGAACCTGAACAACGAAGAGGAACCGGGAAGGCAGATTGATTGGGATAGCCTCCCGCAGGAAGTCATCGCCTGGGTTGAGGTTCCGGGAACGAACATCGATGAGCCCATCGTCCAGGCCACGCCTGACGTCCCGAACGCATACCTTCATAAGGACGCGTTAGGCCAGGGAGCATACGGCACACCCTATATCGACTGCGAGTGTTCGGTGGATTCGAGGTTCGTCATGGTTTATGGGCATCACATGTCTGACGGTTCCGTGTTCGCAGATTTCGCCCGTTTCAGCAACGAGGACTACGCTCGCGAGCACAATCGCATCATCCTTTACGAACGAGACGGGGAGACGGTGGAACTTTGGGTCTGTGCCGTAGATATCGTGAACGCCAGTTGCGAAAGGTTAGTCGTAGATCAGGAGGTTGATTTCAAAAAGCTGATTGCTGACGCAGATCTAGCCTTTGGTAATCTTTCGGAAGACGGTCAGTTATTCGCTTTCACGACCTGTTCGTATCAGACCCGCAATTCAAGAACTACTGTTTACGCGTGGTGTTAGAAGTATATAAGAAGCAGAAAACCCAGATTGTTATGAATTAACGCTGTTGTTTTATGAGGTTATAAAGCTGAATACGATTGCTGACATGCGTTTTTCGATAGATATTGTATACATGCTTCTTCAAGGTCGACGGACTAATGCATAAGAATTTTGTTATGTCCGTATCTTCCATGCCGCCCATAAGCAAACTGATAATCTCTGTCTCACGAGGCGTAAGATCAAATTGCGTAGAGATGACTTGTGCGATATCGTCTTTGGTGGGCGCAGTAGAATTTTCTTTTTGCAGAAGTTGGTATAATCGAAGTGAAATGTGAGGTTCCATGAGACGTAATAAATTGATATCTAGATTTGAGAAATCGCCGGATTCTTTAGAGTTGAAGAGCGACATGTTTCCCAAAAGCATATCGTTATAGCTTAAATAGGCTCGTAGCCCCCAATAGATTCCCTGTTTCGCATAAATTTCCTTGAAAAGGCGTGAGTTTATTCTGTCGACTTCAGGAAGAATATCGCTATCTCGGTATACAACGTTGTGACGAAGAAATGCCATTCCGCGAAAGTACGGGTCTTTGTCGTAATTGCCAGTCATAAACTCATCAAGAAAACGTGCCTCTTGACCAATCACTGCTGTAGAATTGCTTATTAGTGGTATTCCAAGATCATTAAAGCCATCATAGATAAAAAACGTTCCTTGATCACAAGGAATTAATTGTTGTAAGCATCGTAGTGATTCACATTCAACATCCCAAACAGTATCTTTCGAGTTAATGCGGTATACGGATTCGAGCATTAAACGCCAGTCACGGGGAATAATATTATAGGAAGTCTCGGACATTAGCATCTGGTTTCGAACGTATGTATCTTAATCTAAGACGATCGTGTAAATTGTCTAATTATATAGTAGCATTTTCTGTTGAAAAGACGCTTCTGGTAAGTATGTTTACTCCTTTTTATGATTAATATGCCAATTTGGTTCTATAGATACAGTACGTATTAATTATTATCTACTACTTTTTGCTATAAATATCTATTCTCCGATGCTTTCTGGGTACCTTGTACTTTCTTTTGATACAAGTTTCATCGTTTTAGCTCATTGAGTGTTCTATTTGCCTCTTTGTACTCTTTTGGAAGCAAATTGTAGGCGGCAGGCAGACCCCCTAGACTGCTCGCCGCTTACCATCTGCTTAATTAGAACAACGTAAAGGAGTGAAAGGAGAGGTTATGAAACACAGAGGCCTGATGTTTGCGATTATGTACATCTGTGCGGTCTTCTGCTCAATCAGTCAGTTGAAAATCGTACCCATTCTTGGTCTCATCGGGGAGAGCCTCGCAATCGATCTAGGGCAGATCGGATGGTTAATGTCAGTGTTCACCATCGCAGGCATCATCTTGGCGATACCCGCTGGAGGTCTTGTTGGCAAGTTCGGTCCAAAGAAAGTGTTCCTTGCCGTGATGATCATCACGGTTCTTGGCAACATAGTTGGTGTGTTCGGTCTCGATAACTACACTGTGCTTTTGTCCAGCCGCATTCTTGAGGGCTGTGGGTTCGCTATGGCCAGTGTGGCGGGAATCGTGTTGATTAACATGTGGTTCCCCGACAAGAATACTGGCCTGTTTGTAGGAATTTTCGTTACGTTCGCTGCCGTGGCTTCGGTCGTGGCGTTGAACTTGGCTCTGCCTATGGTCACATCATTTGGTATGGCTAGTGTCTGGTGGATTACGGCACTGGGAACCGCAATCTTCACGGTGCTTTTCTGGATGTTTGTCAAAGAGGCATCACCTCAGGAAACCCCTCAGGGTGCTGAAGGTGTCCCGGCACCGTCTATGACCAAGCCCAGTATTAAGCGAGTGCTGACTAGCGGTCCCGTTCTCTGTATCTGTCTAGCACAGTTGACCATAGGATTCTTCCTGTATTTCTATATGAACAACTATCCGCAGGTATTTGGAGCTGTGTATAACCTTGACGCGCAAACTGCCAATTTTTATGGAAGCCTGAATGGTCTATGGGGGATTCCGGGCTGTGTCTTTGGTGGTTTCTTGCTTGACAAGCTTGGCAAGAAGGGGGCGCCAAAACTTGACTTGGTATGCTTCGCAGTCATGTTTGTAGCAGCATGGATCACGACGGGATTGAATGAAAACCTCTACATCCTGCATACCATTTTAACGGCGGTATTCCCCGGCTTGGTACTTACCGCTGGCAACTTTTTGGTTCCACAGATTATTCGCCAGCCTCAAGACATCGGTTACGGAATCGGCACGTTGGGTCTGTTCTATAACATTGGAATCTTTGTTGGTAACCCAATCATCCTTAGTGCCGTACAGGCTACAAATGACTGGGCTATGGCTTCCATGATTCTGTCGGCAGTATCGGCGTTCGGATTCGTAATGATTCTGATCTATATGGCGATCTCCCGTAAAGATAACCCTGCAACGGCAGCTTCCGACGGCTCCGTTACTGAGAGTGTAGCAAACTAAGAGAAAGGGTATGGGACAATGACGAAAGTAGCATCCATATGCATGTCATCAGATCCACGCGACAAAGTGTTGAACCGTGAGAACATGATTAAATGGATTGAAAAAGGTGCAGCCGAAGGCGTCCAGCTGATGGTATTCCCTGAGGAGGTTCTTACAGGGGTAGGCACTACGGGCATGCAACAATTCAACAGTGAAGATAAACTAGTCATGCAAGAACTCTCGGAGCTCGTACCCGAAGGCGAGTCTACGCAGATTTTTATCGAGCTGGCTAAAAAATACGACATGTATATTGTCTGGGGCATGGCAGAGCGTGATCCTGACCGTTTTGATGCGACGCACAATGTAGCAGTACTTGTTGGCCCTGAGGGTTACCTTGGTAAATATCGTAAAGTACATCTTCCGTTATGCGAGCGTCTGTATCATTATCCAGGTTTTGGTGACTACCCTGTGTTCGACACAAAAATCGGAAAGATAGGTCTTGAAGTCTGCTATGACAAGTGTTTCCCCGAGGTAGCACGTACTCTCGCACTCAAAGGCGCACAGATAATCTGCAACCCCATTTGCTGGCCGAATATGACTGGGACCGACGACGATCCTGATCATATTGTTCACAAGACCTTTGGGCATGCCCGCGCTATGGAGAACATGGTCTGGTTCATTGACTCAAACCATTGCGGTATGTATATGGAGGGCAACAGCCAAATCATGGGGCCGAAGCCGGGTCAATGTGCCGCAACTACGGGTCGCGAGGAAGGCTGGGCACTTGCCGACATAGACGTTGAGGGCGATATGAACACAGCACGTATTTTCTCTATGGGCGGGTCTGATCTGCTGCGTGATCGCAAGGCTGGTACTTATGGAGAACTGGTTCAGTTCAACGAATATAACCCGTGTTGGGGAGGCCGTGGAGTCTTTATAGACCAGGAGGCCTGCGAATAAACTAGGCGTAACGCTTAAAGAACCCCCTCTCTCTTCAGAGCGCCGCCCTTGAATCTTTGGGGCGGCGTTTTTCGTATAGAGGCACCGAAAGTCGCGACATGAGATATATGAGATGAGAAATACTCCGAGCAAACCGCGCTTTCACATAGAGAAACGATTAAAAAGAATAGATCCAGGAATCAGAAATGGAAAAAAGAACAACATCAACCAAGAAGCTGTTGGCAGGCCTCATGGGCATTGCCGCAGGCGCATCCTATGGAATCGGCGGCGCAGTCAGCAAGATCGTAGGACAAGGCGGCTATACAGTTATGCATGTCGTCATGGCTCAATTCATCTGCGCTTTGCTTGTTTTGTGCGTGCTGACACCTTTCTCCAAGAGGCCAAGTTTCTCAAAGACTTCCGTGGTCAAGTTAATGGTTCTTGGCGCAGTTAGCACCATTTCATCAATAACATATTACATGGCCATTGATCTTCTCAGTGTAGGTAGTGCCGTGGCACTTCAATTCCAATATGTATGGATCACTGTGGTATTTCAAGCTGTCGCTGATAGGAAGGTGCCAAGCAAGATTGTAATCTTTGCGGTAGTCTTGGTTATCTTTGGTACGCTCTTTTCTAGCGGCTTGGCCGATGAATTCTTATCAGGCGAGTTTACTGCTGATCCGTTGGGGATTGTGTACGCGCTGATCTGCGCATTATTCTATGCGATATTCATCTTTTTCAACGGTCGCATAGCTTCAGATCAGCCTGCAGTACCACGCACGCTGGTAATGATAATAGGTGGATTTATCGTGACGCTTTTCTGTGGCGGTGACCTTTTCCTAAATCCTCATGAGCTTGTCGAACTTCTGCCAGGAGGTCTTGCCCTGGGTCTAGTTATGAGCGTTATTCCAGTGCTGTGCATCGTGGGTTCGTCATCCGCGCTTCCAGGTGGCATTGTTGCTATTCTCACTTCTACAGAACTCCCCGCTGCCGTACTCGCTGGAGCTATTATCTTTAGTGAAACTGTTACGCCCTTGAAAGCCGTAGGAGTTGTCCTAATCTTAGTAAGTGTGATAATCACTGAAGGCGGTGACATCATAAAGCCAAAGTCGCTGGAACAGCCTAAGCATGACACGTAATATATCGATGGTCGCTTTGGTCGTAAAAGCACCTATAGCATGAGTCACTACTTATTAATAGAACTTTCATATTTCCCCAAGCTCGATACATCCTTTGCACTCTTTTAACAATAGGTACAAGGGATTACAAAGATGACCCAGTATAGGTAACGTACAATTTTTTGCGCACTTTGACAGCAGGATAGCGTCCAGATAGGAAGGAGGGCACGGCCCGCCCCGGTATGATTCGAGTTGTCGAGACAAGAAGCATATTGGAGGAGAGCCATGCCCGAGCCAATCGTAACACTGAACGAGGAGAGCCTGAAGTCCGATCTGCGCGAGCTGGTGAGAAAGACGGTCGAGGACACCCTGAACGGCCTTCTGGATGAGGAGGCGGGCGACCTCGTCGGCGCGGAGCGCTACGAGCGCGCCGCGGGGCGCGAGGCCTATCGGGCCGGCCACTACGACAGGAGCCTGGCAACGACGTCCGGCGAGGTCACGCTGCGCATGCCCAAGCTCAAGGGGATGAGGTTCACCACGGCGATCATCGAGCGCTACCGGCGCCGCGAGACCAGCGTCGAGGAGGCGATGATCGAGATGTACCTGGCCGGCGTCTCGACGCGCAGGATCGAGGACGTCTCCGAGATCCTGTGGGGGTCGAGCGTGTCGGCGGCGACCGTCTCGAACCTGAACGAGAAGGCGTTCGCCGCGGTCGAGGAGTGGCGAAACCGCCCGCTCGTTCGCGCCTACCCCTACGTCTACGTCGACGGCATCTACCTGAAGCGCAGCTGGGGCGGGAGCTACGAGAACGTGGCGGTGATGGTGGCGATAGGCGTCAACGACGACGGCTACCGCGAGGTGATAGGCGCCGCCGAGGGCTTCACCGAGTCGGCCGAGTGCTGGCGGGAGTTCCTCTCGTGGCTGAAGTCGCGCGGGCTGCGCGGGGTCAGGATGTTCACCGGCGACAAGGCCGCCGGCATGGTCGGCTCGATCGCCGAGGTCTTCCCGAACGCCGCCTACCAGCGCTGCACGGTCCATTTCTACCGCAACGCGCTGGCGAAGGTGCCCAAGTCCAAGAGGCCCAAGGCGGCCGCGATGCTCAAGGCCATACACGCCATGGAGTCGCGCGAGGCCTCCGAGGCCAAGGCCCTCGAGGTGGCCGACGAGCTCGACTCAATGAGGCTGAAGGAGGCCGCGAAGGTCGTCCGCGACGGATACGCCGAGACCCTGACGTACACGCGCTTCCCGCGCGAGCACTGGCGGCGCATACGCACCAACAACGCCATCGAGCGCCTGAACCGCGAGATCCGCAGGCGCACGCGCGTGGTCGGGACGTTCCCCGACGGGAAGAGCGCCCTCATGCTCGTGACCGCGAGGCTCAAGTACGTGGCCGAGAGCGAGTGGGGCTCGAGGCGCTATCTGGACGTGACTCTGCTGGAGGGGTAGCCGCACCGGACGGCGGGCTTATGAGGCTGTCGGAAAAGTGCGCAAGATTCTTGACGGTACCCCAGTATAAAGTTAAGCCATCAATATGAAGTGAAACAGTAAGTCCTTTGTGTTTCTTTGTCCTCCTCAAGAAGCAGCGTGTATGCTTTGATTATGCTCTCCCGCAAGGCGTGGATATACGTTCTGCTTGCTTTCCATACAGTGGTCGAATTGTTGGCTAACTTGGGGTCGCAAAACGTGTTGTATCGAAAAAGAAGCTGCTAAATAGGGTCATTACACAGCAATCTTGCATACGTTACCGTTTTGTTGATTTTGCACAAAGCCCCTCTTCAAACTCTTCTATCTGTGCCGATGATTAAAACTCGCTGCCCATATAGCCTTGAATCAATGAATGCGAGGTCGTCCTTCGAACCTTCAAGCGATCTCGCTGACAGTGACGAGAGGAGAGAAGGATGGCTGAAAAGACATGCAGGTTTCCCAGCCTGACGCGCCGCAGCTTCATGAAGGGCGCGGCAGCCGTTGCGGCAGGCGCTGGTATGCTCGGCACGGGCAGCTGGCTTGCAGCGACTGAGGCGAAGGCTGCAGAAACGGATGACGAGATCGTCCGCTATTGCTGGCACAAGGGCCACTGCGCTGGCTATTGCTCGCTCAAGTGCACGGTGCGCGATGGCAGGTTGGCCGTGCTGGAGCCCAACGACATCTATGAGGACCCGCGCTATTCCACCTGCTGCGTCAAGGGACTGTCTGAGATACAGAACGTCTATTCGCCTGAGCGCGTGCAGACCCCGCTCAAGCGCGTAGGCGAGCGCGGCGAGGGGAAGTTCGAGTCCATAAGCTGGGATCAGGCCATGGACGAGATTTACGAGAACCTGTCAGAGATCCAGAAGAAGTACGGCAAGGGCAGCATCTGGGTCTGCAACTCGGTCGAGGCATCCGACATGGACTGGCTCGGCAACATCTTGGGCTGCGTCTGCGCGAAGGAAGACGGCATCGACCTCAGCTACGGAAGCGGCCTCGACCCTGCCACCGGCTATGGCACGGGCTATGCCTGGGCGACGAACGGCTCGCGCGACTGGGTGAACTCCAAGGTGGTGCTCAACGTGAGCAGCAACTACCTGGAGTCAAGCCTGGTGCAGAGCCTCCCGTTCTTCGAGGCCAAAGAGGCCGGGACCAAGTTCATCACGGTGGACCCGCACTTCAGCACCACGGCCGGAAAGTCAGACCAATGGGTGCCCATCAACCCCGGCACCGACAACGCCTTCTTCCTCGGCCTTGTCACGGCCGTGCTCGACGAGGAGCTCTACGACGAGGAGTTCATGAAGGCTCATACGGGATTCACTTTCCTGGTGGATTCTGAGACGGGCGAGCTTCTCGGAAACGACACAGGCCAGCTGACGGAAAACGAGCAGCCCATCATCGACTATCAGGTGTGGAGCGAGAGCGCCCAAGCTCCCGTCAGCCACAAGACCTGCACAGACCCAGCACTTAACGGAACCTTCACGATCGATGGCAAGAAGTACACGACCGTGTTCGATGCCCTGGTCGAGAATCAGAAGCAATACCCGCTCGAATGGGCTGAGGAAGTGACGGGCGTTCCTGCAGAGACCTACACGCAGATTGCTCGCGAATACGCGCCAGGCCCCTCCTCTATCTCGATCGGGCATGGCGGAAACGACAAAGTTGCAGGATGCGACATCGCGGGGCACGGGATGGCGCTCCTCGTGTCCCTGACGGGCAACATGGGCAAGCCCGGCACAGGGTTCGGCTACTACAACGGAGGCCGCGAGTACTCGAACTTCTTCACTGGCGGGAAGGTGAGCCTGGGTGCCTGGGAGTTCCCCGAGGACATGCAGCCAGCCGAGAAGAAGTACATGATGTACGACCTGCCGAAGGGCGTCGAGAACGACATCCACGCGTTCATCGTCGGCGGCAACACCCTTGTCCAGTACCTCCCGAACATGAACAAGGTAGACGAATGGGTGAAGACGCTCGATTACCTCGTGGTGTGCGACATCTACTTCACCGATTGCTCGGACTGGGCGGACATCATCCTCCCCACGTGCAGCCCGTTCGAGAGCAACGAGGAGATTTCCTCTATCATCGCGGGCTACAACACCGTGCAGCTCAGGCAGAAGGTGATCGACCCTCTCTTCGACTCGCGCACCAACCTTGAGATTCTGCGCGGATTCGCGGAGAAGTGGGGCGTGGAGGACGCTCTCCCCGAATCTGCCGAGGAGTACGTCCGCTATCGCCTGCGCACCTCGCCCAACCCCGAGATCGCGAAATGGACGGTCGAGGACATGCTCGACCACCAATGCGCCTTCCAAGGGCCCGAGGTCGACGAGCCTCGCGTCATTGGACTGGACGAGATCATCCTCACGCCGTCAGGCAAGCTGGAGGTGTACTACCAAGACCAGCTGAGCGCGAACCAGGCTCTCCCCAATTACGAGGAGCCCATCGAGATAGGCGTATCAAATCCTTTGAGGGAGAAGTACCCGCTGCAGTTCTATCAGCGCCGCAGCCGCTTCAACATCCACAACCAGTTCTTCGATGCCACGTGGATGAAGCAGTTCTCCGACACGTTCGCCGAGATGAACCCCGAAGAGATGGCCTCGCGCGGACTCAAGGACGGAGACCTCGTCGAGGTCTACAACGACCGCGGCTATTTCAAATGCCCCGCGTTGGGGAACAACACGGTGCGGCCAGGCGTTGTTCGCTGCATCGAGGGTCAGCGCGGGAAGTACATCGAGGGCGGCAACTTGAACGCAGTGACCAACGACGAGCTGCTTGAGCGCGGAAAGCTGCTCATGCACGGACCCGTGATCACGCAAAGCGACACGCTCGTCGAGGTAAGAAAGGCCTAGGTGGATTCAAATGACTAGATACGCTTTGGCGATAAACACGGGGCGCTGCATGGGATGCCAGACCTGTGCCAACGCCTGCAAGATGGAGAACAACGTGCCCATGGGGATGCTCTGGAACCGCGTCATCGTGGAGGGCTCTGACTCCTTCGACGGCGCCGAGGGCGAATACCCCAACCTGAAGCGCAACTACATCGCGCTTACATGCCAGCACTGCGAGAATCCCGCATGCGAGAAGGTTTGCCCGACTGGAGCCACCTACAAAGACGAGCTCGGTCGCGTGGAGATCGACTACGACAAGTGCATCGGATGCCGCATGTGCATGGCGGCATGTCCCTACAACGTCCGCACGTTCAACTGGGCAGACCCCGTGCGCGACCCCGAGTTCAACTACGGCAACAAGAACGTCCCCGTTCGCGAGAAGGGCGTCATGGAGAAGTGCACCTTGTGCAAAGAGCTGACAGACAAGGGCGAGACGCCCATGTGCGTCCGCTGCTGTCCCGTCAAGGCACGCACCTTCGGCGACTTGGACGACCCGAACAGCGAGATATCGAAGCTCAAGGAGTCGCACAAGGTCAGGTTGCTTTTGGAAGACAAGGGCACACGCCCGCAGGTCTTTTACTACGAATAGGAGTCGAAGATCATGAACGATATGAAAACGCTCACAAGAAAACCGGCCGTTTGGGTGTTTGGAGTACTTGCCCTTATAGGCATCGGATGCTGGATATACCAGCTCATAGGCGGTCTCGCCGTGACGGGCATGTCGAACGCGACCTCATGGGGCCTCTACATCACGAACTTCATGTTCTTCGTGGGGCTTTCCGCAGGCGGCCTAATCGTCGCAAGCTCGGCGCACGTGTTCAACATCAAGAGCTTCAAGAAGATCGCGCTCCCAGCGGTTATCTGCTCGACGGTCTGCATCTGCTGCGCGGCGATGTTCGTCCTCATAGACCTCGGCGGCATCCAGCGCGTGTGGCGCATCGTCACTGGCGCGAACTTCACCAGCCCGCTCGTGTGGGACATGTGCGTGATAACCATCTACCTCGTCATCAACATCCTCGACATCTATTTCATCACCAAACGCAACGAGAAGGCCGTGCGCTACATCTCTTACGTCGCGCTTCCGGTCGCCATATTGGTGCACTCGGTGACTGCTTGGATTTTCGGGCTGGAGATCGCGAAAGAGGGCTGGTATTCCGCAATCTTGGCGCCGATCTTCGTGGCCTCGGCATGCGACTCGGGTCTTTCGCTCCTCATCTTGTCTCTGATGGGACTCGCAAAGGCGAAGGTGCTCGAAGTCGGAAGCGACCTCATGAGCAGCCTGTCCAAGCTCTTGGCCACCTTCATCGCCGTCGATGCGTACTTCATCTTCTGCGAGCTCATCACCATGGCCTATCCTGGAACCGAAGGAGCCAACGAAGTCCTCGCGACCATGTTCACGGGAGCGACCGCGCCGTTCTTCTGGTTCGAGATCGTATTCGGCCTGCTCGTTCCCTTCCTCGTCCTCTTCTCTGCGAAGCGCCGCCAGAGCAAAGGCCTCGTGATCCTCTCGAGCATTCTGGTCATCTGCGGCGTGTTCTGCAAGCGCGTGTGGCTTCTGTTCACCAGCTTCGTCACCCCCAACATCTACGGTGCGCCGGGAATCAGCACGGGCACGTTCGCGGCGCAGCAGACCCCGATCGACATGTGGATGACGATCGGCACCTATGCGCCTACCGCCATCGAGATACTCGTGACCCTCGGCGTCATTTCGGTGGGCATCCTTGGTTGGATGTTCTTGTCGAGCAAGCTTCTCGGCGGGAAAGGCCTCTCGACCGAAAAGCAAGACGAGCAATAATCTGTTAGCAGCGATACGGACGGTTTCGACCCCTAAGGAGGCGCATATCCCATGAAGCCAGATACTAGCCAGACAGCAACGAAGCACTCAGAGCTTCTGGCCTTCCTTGGCAATTCCCTCCTCCTCCCCATGAACCAG
Organism: uncultured Eggerthellaceae bacterium; assembly: GCA_910588205.1. Lineage (GTDB taxonomy): Bacteria > Actinomycetota > Coriobacteriia > Coriobacteriales > Eggerthellaceae > MGBC163016. The sequence continues at coordinate 74,011 of CAJUQK010000003.1, read as the reverse complement.
ACAGAACGATTGGGGCTTCAACCCTCATTTTGGGAATGGGCGTCCGAAGGCGAGAGCGAAACCGTCCGCCGAGCTGCCGAGCGGTGCGCAAGCGTTTCCGCTGAGCTATTAGCTTCCGAGGGTTCAGAGGATGCTGCCATGCATCGTGCCTCCGTTGAATATACGAAGCTTTTCATAGGCCCTCCGAAGCCCGCAGCTCCTCCTTGGGAGACGTACTATCTGGCAGGGGATTGCGTGACAGGCTTCGGGGAGCCGACCTTCGATGTCCGCCAGGTAATGGCGGATCACGGCATCATCAGCAACGGACCCCATCACCAGCTTGAGGATCACATGGGCATAGAACTGCTCGTGCTCTCGCAACTATGCAATGGTGGGAACTTGCAAGATGCCGTCTCGTTTGCGGAAGCACATCCTTGCTCATGGATCGACAAGCTCACAGAGGCAGTGGATGCGCAGGATGTTTCAGGCTACTACGGCTCTTTGCTGCGTTTGGCTAAAGCGGTGATGCTTGATATGATTGCCAGCAGATAGATCGTTCGGGTTATTTGCTAGATTTCGCTCTGATTTCCCTTGGCAATATCATGGCTCATTCAAGAGATTTGCCCTTGGAGTTGGCGATAAGCACGATGAGGATGGATTGCCGATGGATTATTCTGATACAGATAATGGCGCAAAAAGCGCGTCACGACCGCCTAATTTGGATTTCAGCTCGCTAGGCGATGCGGAGCTTGCCGCAATCAAGGCCGTGCTGGAGGCTGCCGCCGATTCGCGAGCAGAGGACGAGGATACTCTGCTCGCTTTAGACGAGCTAAAGGCAGCCCTCACACAGGCGCAGTCCTACTGCCCCGAGAGCGACTCCGACGAGAAGCTCCTCGGAACAGCTCTTCTCGGCGAAGAGGTCCCTTGCGAGATGGGCATATCCATTCTGGGCGGCTGCGACGAATCCGAACCAGAGGAATACCGCGTGCTCGCGATCGATTTCGGAGGTGCGCTTAGCAAGAAGGAGATTCAAAAGCTCAGGGCTCAAGTGGCAGCAGCGGTGCCCATGTCCAAGGTGGTAGCGCTCGACAACGTCATAGCCTTGGTCGCCAAAGGCCGCTCGCTTCCCATCGACGATGCTCCCATCGACAAGATACAGGTGGTCGCGAAGCTGAACGGGCTGCCGTGCCACATAGGAGCAAGCGACACGACGCGCTACTTCGAGCTTTTGGCGGTGTGCTTCGACCATGCGAGGTTCGCTGCCGAACTTGCTGCGCAAAAGGACGTGCCGCTCATAAGTCACGACCAGTGCGCCTTCGAGTACTTCCTTTCCAAGTCCAACGTCATCGAGAATTTTCCCTATCTCCGTGACATGCGGGCGCTCAAGCTCTACGAGAGCGACAACGACAAGGGAAGCGATCTGCTCAACACCGTGATCAACTACATCGAGTGCGGATTCGACTTGGGACGAACTGCCTCGCAGATGCATCTGCACCGCAACAGCGTCGTCTATCGCCTCAATCGCATCGCCGAACGCTCGGGCATCGACCTTCTAGGGCCGATCGAGCGCATCGATGTCGCGAACCTGCTCATAACGTGCAAGGTTTACCGCAGCAAACTAGACACTAACGCCGTACCTCCCGAATGGGTTCCCAGCTGTTAAAGGTATGGCGTGGCTATGCGTGATGTAAAAGGAGAAGATTAGAGATGGCAAGCCTCTTGATGCCAGGTTGCAACAACATGCTGATGTACACGCGTTCGATGAAACGCCTCGGCGAGTATCTCGCTGAGAAAGGAGCTATCGATGGGATCGCAGGTTGCTGCAAGCCTTCGAATACGGCCTATCAGGAAATCCCAGAAGGCACCGACCTCATCGTCATCTGCAACACTTGCAGTGCAATTGCAAATGAATCGCTAGGCTGCCACTCTGTCACGCACGCCTTCGACATCATATTGAACGATGACGACTTCACCTACCCAGATTACGACGGCGAAGAGATCACCGTGCAGGATTGCTGGCGTGCGCGTGGCAATCACGAGCTTCATGATGCGGTTCGCGAACTGCTTCGACATATGAACTTCGATATCGTCGAACTAGAGGAGAACCGTGATTCGTCTCGCTTTTGCGGCACTGCGACATTGATGCCTTTGCCCCAGACGAGCATGGAGTTCGCGCCGCAACAGCTTGGCGATCACGACCCGTCGCTTTTCGTCTCGCATTCAGAAGAGGATCGCAGGCGCCTTATGCGCGAGCATGTCTCAAAGATAACTACTCCGCGAGTGGTGTCCTATTGCACAGTCTGCGACAAGGGTCTCACGCTGGGAGGAGCCGACTCTGCCTCTCTCATAAACCTGCTGTTCGACACGCTTATGCTGCCGCAATCATGATCGTAGGCGTTTTTACGCAGTATTTAGGATGAAGCGCATCGTGCGTATCATCATTAGGAAGTTGGGATCATGCGTTCTTCCATAGAATCTAAGAATATAACCAAAGAGAAGATGCGCGGCTTCACGACTGAAGAGATCAAGTGCTGGGGCTGCCAAGCCCCGTTTTGCGGACACAGGATCGTAGAGCTGATAGAGGGTGTTCCTATGCCCCTTTGCTCGCTTCGCGAGGCGTCACGCGAGGTGCTGGGCATGGTCAAGCCCGAACTGTTAGACCACGATTTCAACGATGACGAGCTTGATGGTTTCACAAAGAAGGAACTGGCTTGCAACAACTGCAAGGGTCGCGCTTGCGGATACAAAGGGATGCGATCCATCAACGGCAAGCGCATGCGTGTTTGTCTAAAGGACGAGCGAAACAGGCGCGTCTTGAACATGGAAGAAAAGGATGCCTCCCCATACATAGATCAGCTCGATTTCAAAGCGGGTTGGTGAGGTTCACGATGCGTGCAGGAGCGTGAGATGTTTCGGAATCTAAGACGCAAGAAGCAAGAGCTCGACCGTATAGCGTGCGAAAGGCTGCTCCTGATCGAGCGCCGTGGAGCCTTGGGCATGGAAGGCAGCAGCGGATATCCATACGTAATCCCGATCAACTATCTTTACTGCAGCGAAAATGGAAGCTCAGCAGTTTATTTTCATAGCGCCAAGGAGGGCCACAAGGTCGATGCGCTAGCCTCGAATCCGAAGGTATGCTTCACCGTATGGAATAAGGGCACTCAAGAAGAAGGCGATTGGTCGTATTTCGTCGATAGCGTCATATGCTTTGGCGAGGCGATGATCGTCGAAGACGAGCAAGAACGGCTTGAATATACGAAGAAATTCGCTATGAAGTACTTCGACAACGAAGAGGAAGTTGACGCCGACCTCGAGCAGAATCTTCCTCGCATGCTCTTGTACAGGATCGATGTTCAGCACATGTGCGGAAAACATGTGCACGAAAGATGATCGGTCAATAAGAAGTCGAGTCGGGTGCTCGCTATTGAGGGGTGAAATATGGTACGTAAGCTCTTCCCTGGTTGCAAGGTCAAGGCAACATATCCAGAGGCAAGCGAATGGCTTGCTCAAAAAATCTTAGAGCGAGGTTACGCTGATGAGATCGTCGGATGCTGCAGGACAGACCACCAAACCCTTACTCCAAACGATACTGCTGTATGCATATGCAACAATTGCATGGCAATGATCGACGAAGATGCAGCCAACGGCGATATGGCCAACATCTGGATGCTCATCGACGACGACCCCGCCTTTCCTTTACCTGACTATTCGGGCTTGAGAATGGGTATCCAAGACTGTGGTCGCGCTTACGACAGGCGCGACGTGCAAGATGCCGTACGCAGTCTCATGACCAAAATGGGCATCGAGGTCGTTGAGCTTCCAGATGCTCGCGAGAAATCCATCTTCTGCGGCATGTCTTTTCTAAAGGACGTCCCGGAACAGGATGCGTGCTTCGCCCCTAATCGATACGTCAAGGAAGCGAAGGAGCGCGGCATCTTCGTTCCCAAGAACGAAGATGAAGCCCAAGCAGCGATGAAAGAGCATGCCGCATCGATTCCCGTCGACGATGTGGTTTGTTATTGCTTTGCTTGCGATGCGGGTCTAGGGGCAGGTGGCAAGAACGCATATAACATCATCGAGCTTGTTTCTGGCAAGTTTTCCGATCACAAGAAGGTGATGTCTGAAAGTAGAAGTGCCGTAGAATAATAAATCCGAGTTGATAAAGCATAAGCAGCTAGAACAACGTATTTATCCTTTAGTGACTGGCAGCTGCAAATAGCTTTCGTATTGTCCACCAAATCTAATGATGTGCTTACCCTTGTTATCCCCTTGGATAGGATCCATTTCGGGAAATGGAGGCTTGATGATGTCGTTGCCAGTAAGCACGAGTCGAAGCGTCTCTCCCTTGTGGAATATCATGCCAGTTGGCCAAAGAGGAAACTCTATTCGCACGGGAACGCCAGGTTTCATGGGCTCTAGCTTGTCATAAGTAAGATAAGGCTCGGATTCAGTTGATCTCTCCTCATCAACATGCCGCAAACTTGAGTGGAGTCTTCCGATCGGGCCTCGGTACTTGTTCGCGGTAACGTACAATTTTTTGCGCACTTTGACAGCAGGATAGCGTCCAGATAGGAAGGAGGGCACGGCCCGCCCCGGTATGATTCGAGTTGTCGAGACAAGAAGCATATTGGAGGAGAGCCATGCCCGAGCCAATCGTAACACTGAACGAGGAGAGCCTGAAGTCCGATCTGCGCGAGCTGGTGAGAAAGACGGTCGAGGACACCCTGAACGGCCTTCTGGATGAGGAGGCGGGCGACCTCGTCGGCGCGGAGCGCTACGAGCGCGCCGCGGGGCGCGAGGCCTATCGGGCCGGCCACTACGACAGGAGCCTGGCAACGACGTCCGGCGAGGTCACGCTGCGCATGCCCAAGCTCAAGGGGATGAGGTTCACCACGGCGATCATCGAGCGCTACCGGCGCCGCGAGACCAGCGTCGAGGAGGCGATGATCGAGATGTACCTGGCCGGCGTCTCGACGCGCAGGATCGAGGACGTCTCCGAGATCCTGTGGGGGTCGAGCGTGTCGGCGGCGACCGTCTCGAACCTGAACGAGAAGGCGTTCGCCGCGGTCGAGGAGTGGCGAAACCGCCCGCTCGTTCGCGCCTACCCCTACGTCTACGTCGACGGCATCTACCTGAAGCGCAGCTGGGGCGGGAGCTACGAGAACGTGGCGGTGATGGTGGCGATAGGCGTCAACGACGACGGCTACCGCGAGGTGATAGGCGCCGCCGAGGGCTTCACCGAGTCGGCCGAGTGCTGGCGGGAGTTCCTCTCGTGGCTGAAGTCGCGCGGGCTGCGCGGGGTCAGGATGTTCACCGGCGACAAGGCCGCCGGCATGGTCGGCTCGATCGCCGAGGTCTTCCCGAACGCCGCCTACCAGCGCTGCACGGTCCATTTCTACCGCAACGCGCTGGCGAAGGTGCCCAAGTCCAAGAGGCCCAAGGCGGCCGCGATGCTCAAGGCCATACACGCCATGGAGTCGCGCGAGGCCTCCGAGGCCAAGGCCCTCGAGGTGGCCGACGAGCTCGACTCAATGAGGCTGAAGGAGGCCGCGAAGGTCGTCCGCGACGGATACGCCGAGACCCTGACGTACACGCGCTTCCCGCGCGAGCACTGGCGGCGCATACGCACCAACAACGCCATCGAGCGCCTGAACCGCGAGATCCGCAGGCGCACGCGCGTGGTCGGGACGTTCCCCGACGGGAAGAGCGCCCTCATGCTCGTGACCGCGAGGCTCAAGTACGTGGCCGAGAGCGAGTGGGGCTCGAGGCGCTATCTGGACGTGACTCTGCTGGAGGGGTAGCCGCACCGGACGGCGGGCTTATGAGGCTGTCGGAAAAGTGCGCAAGATTCTTGACGGTACCTTGTTCGCATCCATGTCCAAGTGCTTATAGAGCGTCTTCCAAGGGAATCTATCGGGCCTTATAGGCTGATGTATCGCAACCTTCCCATTCGGCAAGACCTTTTGCACATAGGCAAAGATGTCCGCGTTGTCATAAGCATCCGTCTCGATCCAGAGCTGCAGTTTGGGATAGCCCAGTATCTCAATGTCATGATCCATCTGGTACTCGAAGACGACAGCATCGCCTTGTTTGTCGGCCTGATAATCTATCTCCCCCTCTGATCTCTGAGGATCCAATGAAAGATTTCCTCCATCGCTCAAGTAGAGCTTCGTTAACCTTGCATGCTCTGGAGGGAAGGATTTTTCGACGCGACCAACTATATCGTTGTTGCTTCCAAGGTCCAAAACGCTCATGCGTATCTGAGGCGTCTTCTCCCAGCCATTGTCAACGTTCTTGAGATAGCGGTCGAAGAATTTGCGAAGATCCTCTACGTTCTGCTTCTTGTAGTAGTCGACCCACTCCATCTCGTTATGGACGCGAAGCCACTTGTTCTCGCTTCGAAGCTCCCGCCATGCCGCGAACGTTCCGTTGGTGTGCGTCTGGTTGCTCCAGCTCGCTACTTGATAGATGGGAATGTCAATCATCGAGATATCGGGTTCTTTGGAATTCCAATAGTCATCATAGAGCCTGTGATCAACAACCATATCAGGGGGGTTCTCAACATATCCATTCCCAAACAGCCCCTTGATGATATATCGACAAAAAGCGCTCGAATCAACTCCACCGCGAACGATATCGTCCTGGTACATGCGCAAGGAGCTCTCCCATGGGGCGATTGCTGCAAGATGGGGAGGTTTCTCTACGGCTATATGCCATTGAGAGATGGCCAACCATGAATTCCCGGATAAAGCCACTTTCCCATTGCACCATGGCTGCTCGGCTACCCATTCGATGAAATCGTATCCGTCCTCGCCATCCTGCTTGCCCCAATAAGGGGTATTACCCTCACTCATGAAAGCTCCCCGAATATCCACATTGCATACAGCATAACCTTGGCTTACCCAGTAGCCGGGATCTGGCGCCTCGAACATCGCCAATCCAGAAAGCTCATCCGCATGTATGCCGAGTTTGCCCGGGAAAACATCGATAGTCTGGTTGCCGGAGCCGTTCTTGCCGTATGGACTCCATGCCACTATGGCAGGAACTTTATTATCGGTTACAGGTCTGAAGATATCGCAATAGATGGTGACCCCATCTCGCATCTTTACGGCAACATCTCGCTCGAAGATGATGTCACATGGGAGCTTTCCATAGCCCTTCTTCTGTACAGCGCCTTTCTTCAAAGTCTTGGTCTCAGGTTTGAAGCCTGCATAGTTGGCTTCAAAGCCCTTCTCTGCGCAATCTATCGGTGAGTGCTTCGTGTAGATAACGTCGCCGATGAGAATTTTGTCTTCTTCCATGTCCATACCTCGCCTCGATGAATTCAAGCACCTTCAATGAGAAGAAGCTTATTCGCTAGAAGTGAGTTAGGGTTGGACACGAAAACCTATTTTGTCCAAGCCGGGTCTAATCCAGATTCCATATGGGAGCGTTCACGCTCTCGCCATAAAGCCTTTCTGCCGAGATATCTGGTGTACCGGCGATATCATTGTGATAGGCGATCCTAAGGAGGTTGACCATCGTCGCTAGATTCGAAGGGTCGGGCGCGCAGTCATCCGCGCAATCCTTCGCGAACCTCATCATAAGCCCAACGCACATGGACGCCAGAGCTTCAGAAACGTAGTAGAACATCTGTTCTGGAACAAGACGATCGTCTACCATCATCTGTGTAATCTGTTGAACTAGCCTTCCTTTTAGCCGGCGAGCAAAATAGGGGTCGCCATTATCCCCTGCGACGGCATTGATGGCTCGGTAACACTCTTCGCAGGATTCGAACCATGCGCGGAAGCAGTCAAAAGGCTTATCCATACTCTTTTGGAGATTCGGATAGAGCTGCAATGCCTCGAGCAAGTTTTGCTCTATCCGCTCCAGTACCTCCAATGACCCGCCATATTGACGATAAAAGGACGAACGAGGAACCCTAGCCTTATGAACGATCTCCTTCACGAGTATTCTTTGATAAGGTTCTACTTCGAGGAGTTCGATATATGCTTGCTCTACCATATCGAAGTTCATTTTCATGCCTATTCGGTTGCTCTTAGATGTTTTACTATAGTGTGATGTTGACACTCTCAAGATATCTAATCAAAATAATAAATCAATAAACTTATCGTATACGGATATAGTAATATAACGAAGATTAGGAACTGTATAAAGCTCACATTCTCATGGTGGCCACATATTTCCATTTTCCATTTTCCTAATAAGTCACGAGCGACAGAAATACTTACAGACGATATAGTGAAGCTGACCTTGTGTCATCTAGAATCATCTATCTTTTAGCCCAGAAGCGACATCATGGTTGTAGAAGAGTCGATGTTCATGTTGTATGCGAACAGCTTGTCTGATTAAACCTCGGTTTTATGATGCGGTCATTCTTTAGTAAACCCCAAATTGTCTTACTCCCAATGCCCGCCGACGACCTTTGTCTCCCAATGGCCTTCTTCCTTGTGGCTCACGGTATCGTAACCGACGATCTCGCGACGCACCTCGCTATGATGTCCTGAACCTTCACCGGCCTTCATGTGGGCCTTGCCATGCGCGGAAGCATTTCCTGTAATGTCGGCTCCGCAGATATTACAGATCGAGACCTCAACCGTGTTGTAGATAGGAATCTGCTCAGTCCAGGCAGCTTTGTCTACAACCCATACCTGCTCAGTGTCTTCCACCCAGCGCTTTGAGGGCGAAGAGTCAGATGTGCCATCGTTGGGTGTGGGCGGCGTTGAAACAGCGTTTGCGGAATGCGTTGAGGCGCGTTCGGATTTGGTGTCGATTGATATTGAAGCAGGATCCTCGCTCGCCAAGCTATCAGATTCAAAATCCGTATCTGTTTTAGGCTCAGGGGAGTCCAGTCCTGCGGATATGGGATCCGAAGAGCCGGTCTCGTTCTTCGATATTGCCCCCGTATCAGCAGGTTGCTCAATCTCGGCATCCTCGAACGCATCGGATGCGCAGCTTATAGCGATTGCCGTGACACAGATCGCCAGCATCAATGCCGCTGCAACGATAGCAATCCGTCTTTTCCTTATATCCTTGTTGCTAATCTTCATGATGATCTCCTAAGCCTCTTCCTTGTCTGATTTCTCGAAGAATTCAGACAACCAATCACATTCATCCACTTCAGTCTCTTGCGAGCCTGGCACAACACGTACTCGAAGCTCATCCATCGCTTGCTTGCTGAATCCGCACATCCGCGCAATAGCTGCATCGTTCGCAGATAGCTCGGGGAAAGCTCGACAGAGTGCATCGAACAGGCGCACCGCCCGCTGCGTGATGCTCTGCCCTCCGCATTGGGACAGCCATAGCTCGCACATCTGCTCGAATCGCACCATGTCGGCAAGCTCGCCTGCGATTCTTGCGAGCATGATTTGCCCGTCGATGGAAAGCGACTCGATGTCGGGCAGCTCTCCCGATTCTGCCAACAGGAACCGCCACCCGCGCTTGCGCCTTGCCACGGGCGTTTCGCCCTCATCCGCGGTCTTCGCTATCGCCTCGCTTACCTCGTAGTGGTGCGCGATGAGCCAAAGCCCCGTATTGCCGAGCTCGTCGACGCGCACCTCGAAGTTCGTGAGCATGTTCGCGTCATCGAACGGCTCTGGCTTGGTGAACGACGAGGTGTCGAATATGTCGAGCCGATTGTTTTTGTAGCGGATCTGTATCTTCATCGGTTGCGCCTCTCCTTGCCGTCGTGCTGCTGCGATGGAGGTTGTTTTCGCTGAGCACTCTCTTCGCGCATCTCGCTAGGGTGTCGGCTGCGATCTGCATCGGAAGCGCTTTTCTTTGCTCTGCGAGGAATCCTCTCGATGTGCAATGGCAGCAGTCCGCGCCCACTCATGTATTCCCTCGCAGTCGCAAGCTCTTCGATGCTGCGCTGAAGCTTTGCTGCATTCCTGCCTTCGCACGATTCGATGCGCTTTCGCATGGACGCGATCCTGCGATCGCACTCCTCGATGGAGGAGGTGTTGTGGTATGCGCAGGCTCTCAGGGCAGCTGCAAGCTCGTTTAGATCCGCTAGGTCGTTCACGAGCACGGCACTCCGTGCATTGCGGAGCAGTTCCTTCGACGACTTGGCGTCTGGCCGATAGGATTTAGAGCGAGCAAGTTCGCGCTTGATGGTCTCCTTTGCGAACAAAAGCCCGAGCCGCTCGCCCGATACCTTGCGCGATGGGCTTGATGCCAGCGAAAACACCCAGTCGTCTCGCTTGGCAGAGCGCGAGTTGCCTGATGCTGTGACGTCCAGAAGCCCGAGCACCTGATGGAACTCAGCCTCGTTCCGCGCGAGAGCTTTGGCCACTGAGACTCGGTTTCGGATGTCGGCGACCCACGAATAGCCCCCAGCCTCGATAAGCTCGCGCTCCACGCGCCCCAAATGTATCTGCTGCATCGTCTTGGGCCTCGCCCTTGCGGTGCGTCCCATATTTGCGAGGCGGTCAAGGCCTTCCGTCGGCTCACGCTCGTTTGAGAGGAAGAGCAGTTCGCGCTCCTTCGCCATCTCCTGCAGTCTTCGGTTGAACTCCTTCGGGTCATTGTGGTGCATGCGCCTACCCGTTTCCAGGTTCGTGTTGTTCACGACTATATGGGCATGCGGGATCCTGGACTCGTTGTCATCGTGGTACACGATGGCAACCTGGTAGTCGCTGAAGTGTTCTAGCGCCCAGGCACACGCGAGCTCGCGAAGCGACGCGAGGTCTATTCCGTCCTCCGGGTCGGGCGAGATGATGAAGTGCTTGTACGTTCTCGCGCGAAGGCCTCCGAACGGAAGATCGTTTCTGAAGCGATGTCTCGTCTCATCCATCTCGTCTGCCCATCGAAGCTCTTCCTTTCCCGCATCGCCGTAGCCGTCGCGCTCGTCTATGGAGAGATTGAAGAAGTCCTTCGCAAGCGCGCGATCTCCCTTCTCCAGATAACGTTGGATGTTCTGGCAGTTCGTATGTGCGGCTATCTGCTTCAGATATGGCATGTGCGACTCACCCTCCTATGAGCGTCATGGTCTCGAGGCGCTCGAGCTCTTTCAGCAGTGCTGCGCGGCCTTGCTCGGTCTCGCTCAGCTTCGCGTTGGCGCGCTCAATCTGCTGTGCGAACATCCCCTCGTCGACTTTCCCGCGCCTCAGGTGCAGCGCTATCGTGTTCATCGCTCGGACCGCCTGGTTGTAGTGGCGGCCCCAACGGACAAGCTCGCTGTAGATCCTGCCGAAAGTCTTGGTATCGAGCGACACGAGCTGCTCTCCGGTGGCAAGCCCAGAATCGTTTACGGGGATGCGGATCAGGTGCCGCAGGTAGTCTGATTGGTTGAGCTCTAGGCTCTCTGCGTGGCTGCGCAAGGCTTCGAAATCGCTCTCGCTCAGCCTGCAGCTCACGAGTCTGGTTGTGTAAGGCATGGGTTCACTCCTCTTGGTTGTTGATAGGGGCGCGGGGCATCCCCCGCAAAGGCCGAGGCGGCGCTTGCCTCCAAATACGCATGCCTGCATCGGCCGCTCTCGCCCGAACGCTTCGGCACGTGTCCCGTCTGGACGGGCACGAGCCTCTTTCGGGCGCAAGTACCGTTTCGTAGGAGGCGTAAAACGCCGTATTACGAAATGGGATACTTGCTACTAAGCGTGTCTGAGGCGCCCTTTGGGTTTCTTGGAATCTCTCGTCTCTGCCTTCGGAAGATGGTCGCTCAGACAGCGAAGGAGGGACGCGGCCTTGAGGTCGGCATCCACAGACCCCTCCGGCGGGTCTTTGAGATAGGCCTTGAGGGAAGTGAGCGCGAGCTTCAGCCGGGTATCGGCATGCGGATGCACGGGTTCCCTCATGGCGATCTCCAGCTCGCGGCTCGATGCGATAGCCTCTTCTTCGGCGCGCTTGTCGCTCAGCGCCTCGGTCACGAACCGCGACAGCTCGGACTTGCCCGATGCCTCCTCCGACAGCTCGTCATAGAGCACGACCTGAGTGGCCTCCGATAGCTCGGCAAGCGATTCGATGGCGGAAGCGGAGAGCAGCCCCTCGTCGGCCTTCGCGCGCCAGGCGTCGATCAGCCTCGTCTCAATGAGCTCTGCGAGCGCCTCTTGGCGCTTGATGGTCTTGCCGCTCACCCTGCGTCCTGTCTGCTCGGCGATGATGGATGCCTTAACGTCCTCAGTTCGCATGCCGGACAAAGTGCGGTCCTCGGCTCGCCTGCGTTCCACCTCGGAACCAAGGGCCCGAGTAGCCGCTGCCCGCTCCGTGATGGTTAGCGTTCGCGTGAAGTAGTTCGCAGCGTGGAGCATCATCACCGAGGTTTCGTGGTCGATGTTGTCTGCGACTCTGCAGGGAATCTTCGCAAAGCTGTCGTCTGTCTTTGAAAGGAGCGCATAGGCTGCCTTACGCCTGTGACCGGATATCATCTGATAGGTTCCGTCTTCGAGCTTGCGCACAAGCGGCAGGTCTGTGAGCCCCTGCTCGCGTATGGATATGGCGAGCCTAGCGATGCCGGCCTCGTCCATTGAGTAGGCAATGTTCTCGGGATGGTCTGCGATGTCGCTCAGCGGGATCTCGACCACGGGATAGCGCCTCTGTGTCTTGGCGCTCGCATCGAGGAGCCCTGTGATGGTGAAGCCCTTCGCAATTTCCTCAGCCGAGCTCATGGAGCACCTCCTTCGCCAGTGCGCGGTAATCCCGTGCTGGCCTGCTGCCCGGGAACGCCTCGACTACGGCCTTCCATCTCCATGAGCCCTCGCACACCTTGGTTGAGGAATGGATGACGGTTTCGAACTGGTTTTCCGGGAAGTAGTTGTCAAGCACTGCGGTGCCCGTTGCCTCGCTTCTCGTCGTGCGGCCGGGAACGCAGGTGCGCAGTATCTTCCACGCGGGCATCGGCAGGCGCAAAGCATCCGAGACCGAGCGCATGGCGTTCACCGTGAGCGCGGTTCCCCTCATGACGGAGGAATCCAGCTTCACTGGTATCACCACCATACCGCCTACGCTTGCTGCCGCATAGGCGTTGAACGCCAGCCGCTTCATTACAGGCGAGCAGTCGATGATAGCTATGTCGTAGGCGCCGTCTGCATCATCGAGGGCGAACTTGAGCGTTTGCTCGTGCAGGAGAAGCTCGTTTTGGTCGACAAGCTCGATGATTGAGGGAACGATGTCAATGCTTGGGCAGTGGGTTCTGTAAGCCGAATCCTCCACGGATGCGTGCCCGTAGAGAAGGTCGATGGAGCTGCACCCGTCTTGCTGGGCGCGGTCGTAGAGCCCGAAGAAATCGGTGGCGGAAGCCTGCGGGTCAAGGTCGACGAGGAGGACTCTCATGCCCTCGTCCGCGAACACGTGTGCCAGGTTCACGGCCGTCGTCGTCTTGCCCACGCCGCCCTTGTAGTTGCTGACAGCTAGGGTTTTCATCGCATATCCTTTGCTTGGGGCATTCCTCCCGAAACGTGGAAGTGGAGGTGTTGCCACGGTTTGTATTACACCTCCATTATACACCAAAGTACACGAATACGTGAACTATTGCGAAAGCCCCTCGGGAAAAATGCCGAGGGGCTCGCACCCGTATGCGACCGGAAGGTCGCTATGCGGTCGCACAGGCAAGCATGGGCTCTTCGCCGATCGGGCATGCGGGCTCGAAGGGAAGATTCGGTGCGAGGGCGGATTCGATCATGACATTGACGTGATGCTTGATAAGGGCTCTCTCGGGCGCAAGGACGACGAGCGACACCACGTCGAAGCGGATCTCCATGTCGCAGTACCTGCCTTCTTGGCGCTCAAGCCAACGGATGGCTTCCATCTCCTTGGTCTTCTGGATGCGTTTGCTGTCCGCTTCTTCGGGAAAGCCCGTGGCTGCGTTGTCCTTGGCGAGCACCTCTATGAACACGAGCGCGTTGCCGTCGTTCGCTACGATGTCGGTGAGGCTTGCGTCTTGCAGCGCGGGAGACGATTCGATGAGGGCGTATCCCCTGTGTTCGAGGTACCGCTCGGCTGCGGCGAGAGCCTTTGTCTTGAAATCTTCCATCTTGCGACCTCCTTGGTATAGCGGCTGTCCCCTGTGGACTGCGCCTTGTGATGCGCGTGCCGCACAGGCGTCCAGCCGCCTGCAAGGGAGGAAGCGAAGCCGCATCTCCTTGACTTGCCGGTGGCGCTCTTTTTCGAAAGTTTTCCCGTGCCCGAAGGCTCGGATTCCCCCAGGAAAAGTTTTGAAAAAGATCGCGGCCCTTGCGGGGGCGCTGGGGCTCTGTGCGTAGCTGCGCTTCAAAGGCGCGGCAGGGTCAGCCTGCGGGGGGCGCGGATGAAGGAGGCGATGACGGCCGAGCTGATGAGCGGTTTTCGATAGGTGCATGTACTTTCGGATAAGGGTACACGTGAGCGTGACTCAATGTGCGATAATGGACAAGAGCATTCGGAAAGGGCGAAGAGGTGCGATCCTTTTGAAGACGGGCGAGAGAATCGAGCGGGCGCGCAAGGCTGCCAAGGTCACGCAGCGCCAGCTCGCAGAGCGCATAGGCAAGACCAAGAGCGCGATAGCGAACTACGAGTCGGGATATCGAGATCCCAATGGGCAGACGATCGCCGCCATAGCCGATGCACTTGATGTTACCGTGCAATCGCTGGAGGATAGGCATCTCGACTCCGTGCAGGACGTGCTTGAGGTGCTCTTTCAGATGGAGGAGCAAGGATTCGGCATAGAGCCCGTGCGCATAGGTTCCGCCGTGGCGATAGCAGTGGATCCGAGTGCCCCCCATGCGCCCAAGTTGGAGATGGCGCTGGAGAAGTGGGCCGAGCAGCGCGAGGCCATGAAGAGCGGCACGCTCCCTGAATACGAGTACGCCATTTGGCGGGGATCGTTCGGCATAGAGGAAGACGACTAGGCAAGGCAGGACTGGCGCCATGAATCTGGGACACGAAGACGAGCAAAGGGAGTTCAAGAAATCGACCTCCGAGCTTAAAGAGGGCGTGGCATCCATCGCCGCGATCTTGAACAAGCACGGCTCCGGCGAGCTGTACTTCGGCGTGCGCAAGGACGGCGAGGTGTGCGGGCAAGATGTTTCCGAATCCACGCTTCGCGAGATCAGCCAGGCCATCGGCAACCACATCGAGCCCTCCATCTATCCATCGGTGACGCATGAGAAGACGCCGGATGGAAAAGATTATGTGAAGGTCGCCTTCGAGGGCGCGAGCGCTCCCTACTCTTGCGGCGGCAAGTATCGCATCCGGGTCGCGGACGAGGACGTGCTTATGCGCCCCGAGGAGCTGCGCGCGCAGTTCAGGGAGGCTGAGAACCGCATCAACCCCTGGGATGGCCGCGTCTCCGACAAGGCCATCGCAGATGTTGACGAGGAAACGCTTCGCAAGTTCATAGAACGAGGGCGCAAGAAGGGAAGAATACCATTCGAGTTCACAGATGCTAAAGATGCGCTTGAACGCTTGGGACTGCTCGCTGGCGACAATCTCCTGAACGCCGCAGTCGTGCTCTTCTGCCCATCGCGCTATACCGGTTTGAAGATGGGTATTCTTGCCTCGCATGCCAGGACCGACATACTCGATCTCAAGCAGGAAGCGGGCGTTTTCTTCGACCTTGTTGACAAAGCCGAATGGTTTATCATCACCAACACGCGCAACAGGGTGGATACCTTCACGGCAGGGGCAAGCCCCGTCTATTCTGAGATCCCCAGGGATGCTCTGCGCGAGGCGCTTATGAACGCCTTCGCCCATCGTGACTGGCAGACCATAGATGCGGTGGTCGTGGACATCTACAATGATGCCGTTGAGGTCTTGAGTCCCGGATGGTTCATCGAGGGGCAAGATCCCGAGAGCCACCTCTCGGGAGAGAATAAATCCTCCATAACGCGAAATCCTCTCATCTCCAGGACGCTGTACCGCTCTGGTGACATCGAGGCGTTCGGTACGGGCATAAAGCGCATCAAGGATCTGTGCGATGAGGCATCCATTGAGGTTGAATACGTGCGCGCGCCAAGCGGGACGAATCTCATCTTCCATCGCAATGATGCCTTCGGGCAAAGTTTGACCGTGGATACTCCGACAAATGGCAACGGTGATGTCGGGGTAAATGTCGGGGTAAATGTCGGGGTAAATAAGCTTCCCCCCATAACCTCCCGTCAGAAACAGGTGCTCGACATCATTATGCGTGATCCCTCGATTACTGCATCTGATATAGCTGCAGAGTGCGGCATCACAGAGCGTTCTGTTCAGAGAATCGTCCGAAAGCTAAAAGAGCTGGGAGTGATTTCAAGGGAAGGGTCCGACAAGACGGGAAGATGGCTTGTCCGCGGTCAATAAGCTAATAAACAGGAATTCGGGCTCTTCTATAAGGGGCGCACCGAGCATCCAAGGTGATCGGATATGCGAGAGACGAAATAACGAGAAAGCGAGAAAAGCGGCACATGCAAGGTGACCGAAAGATGCTGGAGGCATTCTATAGTTGTTCGACTTGCAACGCGGAGAAGGATGCGGTCTTCGTCGTTGACATTGAGCCTGTGAAGGAGGCTTTGACGAAACGACTAAAGGAGCATGCGCATTCGGTGGACTGGAGCCGCGTTGTAGGATTTATCGATGTGTCGCGACATTCTAACTCCTCAGCAGGGATACTGGTCTGCGAAACGAAAGCCTATTTCTTCGGATTTCCAAAAAAGCCTGTAAAGGTTTGGTACGACGAGATAAACGGGATTGTCGCAAGGAAATCGAAAGAAGAGTTTGTCGGAATCAAGCTAAGGTTCCGAGATGGCTCAGACTTTACATGGGAGAGCAACGCTCTCGATTGTAGGTCTCTGGCGGTGATGTTCAACAAATTACGATGTGCCCGCATCGAGATATGTGACGCTTACATGGATGCGAATCTTAAGTCGGGCGAACAGGCCAGCGCTTTTGACGAAGCGGGAGGATTCGCAGTTGGAAGCAGAGGGACTGCTAACAAGATATTCGACGAAGAGCGGTTTCACTCAAGGCAGGGGCACGGTTTCGCTGCTGAGCGGGCGAACAACCTTGAAGATCGTCTCCATGGCAAGAAGGCGCGTATAGTCGGCGACAACAATATTAAGAATGGTCCCGATAGGGCGATAGTCAACCCCGATGGAACGACAACGTGGATTCAATCGAAGTATTGCATATCTGGCAAGGCGAGCGTAAATGCCTGTTTTGAGAGTAATGGCAGCGGAGCTTTTCGCTATCTTGATGCTTCAGGCAAGCCCATGATCATTGAGGTCGCCTTGGACAATTACGATGACGCGGTCGCGACGATGGCGAAAAAAATCCAGAACAACCAAGTTCCAGGCATTACCGATCCAAACGAGGCAAAAAACATAATCAAGCAGGGCAACTTCACCTATAACCAGGCAAAAAACATCGCAAAGGCAGGGAATGTAGACTCTGTAATATACGATGTTAAGTCGGGCGCGGTGATATCGCTATCCGCTTTTGGCGTAAGCGCCGCAATCACCCTTGCAGTCAGCCTGTGGAATGGTGATGAGCCAAAACTAGCTTTAAAGAATGCGGCGTTCAGCGGAATCAAGGTCGGAGGTACTGCCCTTGTTGCGTCTGTCATTTCGAGCCAGATCGCCAAATCAAGCATCAACGCCATGCTCAACCCTGGATTCCAGGCTCTCGCAAAGGCGATGGGGCCGAAAGCCTATGCAGTCGTTGCGAACGCCTTCAGGAGCGGATCTAGCGTCTCAGGTGCGGCTGCGATAAACAGCGCCGCTAAGCTCCTAAAGGGCAATGCCATATCTGCTGCCGTAACCACAGCGGTTCTGACTCTTTTCGATGTGACGGATATTGTCAGGGGACGAATCTCCGGCAAGCAGATGGCGACGAATTTCGTGAAGACATCATCAACTGTTGCAGGAGGAACGGCGGGATGGGTTGGGGGCTCTGCGGTAGGCTCCTTGATAATGCCAGGTGTTGGAACCGTGGTTGGCGGCTTCATCGGGTCTATTGTCGCTGGCGGCGGTGCGGGATTCCTTGTCGATAAGATTACAGGAAGGTTCGTTGACTCGGATGCAGAGAAGATGATGGAGCTTATCCAAGCGGCCTTCCTCGATGTCTGCGAGGAATACCTATTGAATCAGGATGAGGCCGAGAAAGTGTCTGACGAGTTGGTGGGGAAGCTGAACGATAAGTCGTTGAAACGGATGCATGCTAGCGGCGATAGATACGCATTCGCGAAAGACATAATCGAGCCTCTGGCGCGAGAGCAAACAAAGAACAGGGTAAGAATAGGAATCCCCAGTGAACAGCTAATGGAAAAGGGCATCGACTCCGCTCTTATGGACATTGCCGAGAGGATGAATGATGGCAACGAATAAAGCCGAACTGAACAAGGAGCTCACGAGGGCACTTCATCAATACGGCGCAGACTATGGGTTCGCGATAACCGAGAAGAGCATTGTGAAGCTGATTGAAGCCGAGGTTTTTGACGAGATTCATTTGAATAGTTGCGGCGGCAAACTTTTGGCCGAGGCTCTCATGAAGTCTGGCAAAGTGCTCGAACAATCGGATGACGAGAAAAGCTATATCGCGGTTGTGAGAGCTGGTGTAGCCAACATGAATTACGCCCTCTTGGCACTGAAACTCGACGGAGAAGACATCAGCATCGCCGCTGTCGCCAAAGAAGGACTCATCAAACAAGGCACAGCAAAAGGAGCCGTTGAGAAAGTGATACGGAATTTGTGCGAAAAGCAATAGCAACGCAATGCGCTGAGACAAATTGTCCCAGCGGCTCACGTGTAGCACGCAACCATCTCGGATGCCTGGACCTCATCGGTGCAGACGGGCAGGTACTCTGCGCATTCGAGGATCATCGGGCAGTCCTTGCAGGCCTCGAACATCCCGTAACGAGTAAGGTCATCGTCAAGATTGGCGAATGCCGCCCAAGCGTCATAGGCCGAATTGCTGAAGAGCGTCGGTTCGTAGGCGAAGCGCGGCTTGAAGTTGCCGTTGGAGTAAAGGATGCCGTGATCTTCCACCCAGTTGCCGAAAAGACGAACGGTGCCGTTCTTGGACATCAGCAGGAAGCGGGAGCCCTGGGTTGATCCTTCGATGATGCGCAGGGCGCGCTTGTCTCCGAGGAAGTCATTCGACATCGCCTTGAGCGGCACGAGCACCGACTTGGCGAACGCCATGCTATCGGAAGTGGCGTCATCGGTCTGAAGGCCGGAGAGAGTCCCGTTATGCATGAATCCCACGCTGGCATCGATCTTGGTGGCGCGCATCTTGGCGAAGCTGCCCTTCACGGCGAATGGGTGGCAGCAACCAGGCACGACAGCGCCGTGGGTGGCGATGCGGAAATGGAGCGCCATGGGCGTATCCTCCACGTCGATGGAGGATGTGACCTCATCGAGCGCTTCTAGGAAGTCAGGCCAGGCCATGAAGCCCTTGCGGATGCTCACATGGTCGCTTGCGGCCCACATGATGCCCGCGCCGTCGGGATTGTTGTCCCAGCAGGCGCGAAGCGTGTCGGTGCTTGGGAGCTGTTTGCCTTGCGGCTTGTAGACGATTATGCACATTGGAAATCTCCTTCCGGGACGATGAGCTCGCGCTCGATCAGGTAGTTGTGAAGCTCCGTCGTATCCACGGGGCATGCCTCCATCACCGCGTCCGCCAGGTCGTACCAGCAGAAGCGGTCCATCTGCGAGGGGTTGGAGGATTTGACGAGATGACAGAGCCCTGTGACGAACTGCAGGGTGGCAAGGATCGTGTCGGCCTTGAGCGTGCCGCGGAAGAGTCGGAACTCGATGGTGTGCGTGTTGGTGACGTTGATCGCGTGGTAGCGGTCGCGCTTGGCGAAGCAGCTCACCCGCTGGGCCTTCTTGACCCAGCCTGCGTCCTCTTTTGGCGCGTTGCACTTGGGCGCCCACCGGTCGATGTTGTGGCGCTTGCGGCGGGAGAAGATGACGATGGGCTCGAAGAGGCGGTCGACGGTCTCGATGAGCTTGAGCTCGGTGAGCTCCTGGGATGTCTGGTTCGCCCCGAAGAAGTCGCGGCTGACGTGGACATGGAACCCGCAGGTGTCTGTGTCGTGGCTTCTCATTCCCTCGGCGAGCGCCGAGGCGCAGATACCGCGCCACATCGCCTTGCCCGTATCCGACATCATGTACTCGGGGCTCATGGGATGGGTGACGAGCTCGCAGCCTTCATCGAGGCTGCCGTCGTGCTTGAAGTAGAGCAGCTTCTGCCCGTATTCCTCCGAAATCCTCTTCGCCGCCGCCTCGGCGTCGCCGTAGTCCATCTCAAGCTCGACCCCGAGGTAGAGCCCGGTCGGCTCACATCCCTCGGCATCGTGGAAGACGGGTTCCGGCTTGAAGCTGTAGGACATGATCGCCCGACCCGAGTTGTAGGCCATGCACGACCAGCAGAAGCGACCGTCGGCGCTCTGCTGCAGGTCACCGTTTAGCAGAAGCCCTCCGCAGCAATCGCAACGCGAATAGTTCGTCACGCACAAATCGCAGATGGTGCGTCCCGAGCGGTCGTGATGGCGCTCGTGGCTCGAAAGCTCGTAACGGCATCCGCAGTCGAGGCAGACGAACGTGTGCTCCTCGGCGCACGATGCGCACAGCACGCGCCCGGAAGTGCTCGTGAGCGCGGTGTCGATGTCGTGATAGGCTTCACACTCGTCGCAGCGGAAATAGAGCATGTCGATGCAGTCTTGGCAGACGTCCGCGACAGGCGTACTGTTGGGCTCGAACTGGTTTCCGCAGTGTCTGCAGAACTGGAAGAGCGACTCGCTCTGCGGAGGCTCGCGCCTCGTCCTCCTTCTTGTGGATGCGGTTGGCATCATCTCACCCCTTTCTATGGCGTTCCTTGCGCACCCGGAGAGCGCAGGGCACCCGTGCAGGTGCAAGGGGGGAAATGCGAAACCCGGCAGGGCTTGAGTTTTTATGGCGATACGGAGATGGCTAGATGCCAGAAAAAGTTTTCGCGGCCCTTGGCGCATGCGCGGGAGGGCCTGCGAGCATTCGGGTTGCTAGGAGCGCGGAAAGGGTGATGGATTAACCTACGTCAAGGAGAAGGGGGACGAGTGCGGCTCTCGGGAGCGTTAGAACAGCGTCGGCGCGAACCCTTGCCGAGCCTCGTCTGGCACCTGTTCGCCGGTGACATCTAGGATGACGTTGCTCCTGTCCGCGAGTGCGGCGAAGTCGCCTGTGAGCCATCGGCTCACATCACCCAGTTCAAGCACGATGGGCATGCGGGCGTGAACCGGGGCCACGAAACAGTTCGGCTCGGTGGTGACCACGCTGAAGGCGTCCTTGTTGCGCACTCCTGCGAGCAGGGTGAGGCGTCCGGGCAAGGAGAACTCGTACTGCTTCTTTACGGGCTTTCCCGTGCGCGGGCTCGCGACGGTCTCGGTAGCGCTTGGCTCGAAGAAGCCGAAGGTGGGCACGATGCAGCGCCCATGCTCGATGGCCTCGCGCCAAACGCCGTTCCTTTGGTCGAGGGCAGTCTCGATACGGGTGTTGAAGAGCACCTTGCGCTCGTCCCAAGGCGCGGTGAACCCCCAGCGAAGGTCCAAAGGCACAAGCTCGCCGTGCTCCGGCACGATGATGGGCGCTATGGACTTAGGGAAGGCGTCAGGCCTTCGCGCAGGCCAGTCGGGCTCTGGGTTGAAGGGCGTGTCCATTTGGATGCTCTGGATAACCCCGAGCACCTCGTCCCATGAAAGCGATACGAACCTTCCGCACATGGCAACCTCTCAACAGCCGTCTGCCGCGCAATCGTTCCAAGGCTCCTTCGCCTCAACGAACCATCTCGGATCCTCGAAGTAGAGCCGCGTGATGTTCTTGCCAACCCGTATCGTATAGCAGATGCCATCTCCTCCAACACGACGCGACGACATGCGTCGCACATCCTTTACCTCGTCGATGACGAGCGTCGAGTACTTCTCGCCATCGAACCACAGGATGGAGGTGGGACGCACCTGCCCCTCCTCGTTGGTAAACGTGGTGACGGGCACGTAGCGCTTATGTCTGGCATCTATCCCCTGCATGCTTGCCACCTAGCGCAGAAACCCTATGGGATGCACGGTGTTGTCGCGCTTGATATCAAGGTTCCTCATGGCGTCATCGGTGAGCTCAACCACACGGCGCACGCACCCGTTGCCGAAGCGGCGCCGAAGGTCATCTATGGTAGTTTCCAGCCGCTCTTGTGCCGCTATGGTCTCGACGTCGCCGAAGAGGTCGCATTGGATGGGCGCGTCCATGGGTACGAGGTTCGTGGCGCGCACATGGATAGCGCGCAGTGCGTGCTCGGGATCGATCGGCTGATTCTCCAGGATGAGCTGCATGGCAGTGCTGGCGATATCCTTCGTGAGGCATGTGGGCGCCTTGCGGGTGCGTTGGCGCGCATATCCAGACAGATCCCCCGCGCGACGCAGCCCGACCGAAACAGTACGGCAGCGCAAGTGCGACTCGCGCAGACGCTGGCCAACGGATTCTGCGAGCAGCCATACGAGCGCCTTGGCGTCGCGCTCGCTTTCTAGGTCATGCGGGGCGGTGAGGCCGTTCCCGATGCCCTTGATGTCGTATTCCACGTCGGCTTTTGTAGGGTCGAATTGCCGCACATGCGAGCCGTCGATACCATTGGCGAAGTCGCGCAACATGAGCCCGACCACCCCGAAGCGCCGCTTGAGGAATATATCCGAGGCGTGGGCGAGATCCCCTATGGTGTCCTTGCCTGCAGAGTGGAGCTTGCGGGCGGTCGCCGGTCCCACGTAGATGAGATCGGATGCTGCGCGCGGCCACACCACTTCAGGCAGGCTCTCGGGGGTGATGGACACGATGCCGTCTCCGGGATCGATGTCGCTTCCGAGCTTGGCCATCACCTTGTTGAACGACAGCCCCACGCTGACGGTGAGCCCGAGTTCCGCCTTCACGCGCTCCGATATCTCCTGAGCGAGCAACAGCCCATCGCCGCCGAAGAGGTGCAGCGAGTTCGTGACCTCGACCCACGACTCATCCAGCCCGAACGGCTCGACGAGGTCGGTGTAGTCGTAGTAGATCATCCGCGCGAGGCGCGAGTACTTCTTGTACGCAGCATAGTCAGGGGGCACGATGACGATATCCGGGCACACCTTCTTGGCCTCCCAGATGGCGCAGCCCGTCTTCACTCCCGCCGCCTTCGCCTGCCTGGATTTGGCAAGCACGATGCCGTTTCGCTTCTTCGGGTCGCCCGCGACGGCGATGGGGCGGTTTCGAAGCGAGGGGTCGAGGTGCTGGGCCACGCTGGCATAGAACGCATTCATGTCTATGTGCATGACGACGCGCTCGCGCATCTGGGACTCCATGTGCCGCACCTCCTCCCAGGTTATGGATTCATCAGCCTCGTCTTCGGCAGAGCCTCTCTTCCCGTGCTACGATTCGTGAATGATTGGGAACAAATGTTCGATTATGCGAGATTACCCATGATGCACTTTATGGAGGCGATTGTCAATACAAATGTTCGCCCGAAGGGATGCCCATTCCCTCAGTGTCTCTGGAACAAATTGTCCCAGCTATCGCGAGGAGCGCTGCAAGGGCAAGCTCGCTCGTGCTCTCGAAGGGGACGTCGAAGTCGAGTTCGATGATGACAGCCTTTCGGGGCAGGCTGATCCCTCTTCGCCTCGCGGCGGCTACAACCAGCATGCGGATCTCGCGAGTGGCGGAGGCGGTGACGCCGCGTATGGAGATGCCAGGGCTTCCGGGCGCGATGGTCGCGGTAGCCGTTACGCAGCGCGCGAGGCCGCCTTCCATGATGACGCTTGTGATAGAAGTGGGGCTCATGTCGATACCTCCCTCTCAGCACAGGACGCTGATGGTCGTGTCGGGGCACACATGGAGCGCAAGAGCCCCGTTGTCGTTGTGGCAGGTGAACTCGATGTCGTCGTACTCCTCGCCCACGCGGCAGAACTCGCAGGGAACCCCTGTGCTCATAATCTCCGAGAGAGCGGTCGTGACGTTGGTGACGTCGGCGAGCATGCCGTCGTACCACTTGACCCAATCCCAGCCGAACACCACGGATCCATCCTGCTCCTCGAAGAACTCGGGTATCCGCCTCGTGCCGATGAGCGGGTAGGTGTCATGCCCCTCGCTCAGCTCGTCCACTCGCTTGCATATTCGGTCGTAGCCCTCGCGGGTGGTCGCTATCCTCACATCGCTTCTGTAGCCCATCTTTGCGTCCTTTCTATCGCGTGCCTTGCGCGCTCGGACTGCGCAGATGGACGCAGGCGCACAAGGGAGGAAGCGAAACCCGGAAGGGCTTGAGTTTTCAGGGTGGTATCGAAGAGTTGTCTCGCCATGAAAAGTTTTCGCGGCCCTTGGGCGCATGCGAGGGCATCTGCGACGATGCGGGCGGCAAGGCATGCAAAAGGGCGCGGGCGAGGATGCCGGAGGCGATACGCCAAGCAGGAGCGGGATCTGTGATGCTCAGCTAGGGAGGCGCCGGGCGGCCCAGACCGGATGCGCCACGGCTCCGATCGTGAGTAGCTCCATGCTGCGCGTGCCTGCAAGTGAGTCGCCCACGATGACGCGGCCCGCCATCCCAAGGAGAGACATCTGCACATAGCACATGAGCGCCGTGTCCTGCGAGATGTCCTGCGCCTCGAACCAGGCATCCGTCTGTGGGTTCATCCCCTGGTCGCGAATGACGTTGAACGCGGCAACGAGCATCCCGCCTGAACCGGCGCAGGGGTCGCATATCGAGATGTAGCCCTTCTTTTTTGCTTGCGCGCTGTCAGCGAGCATCATCTGCGCGATCATCTTGGAGATGTCGTAGGGCGTGAAGAACTGCGAGCGGGAGCTTATAGGGAAGCCGAGGGCGTTGTACACGTAGCCCATGACATCGCGGTCGGGGTTCCCCTCAAGCGCATCGACCACAGCCGAGAGCATCTCGTCGAATTCGCCTACGAACCCCTCGTATCTAGCGAACTGCCTTCTGGCGTCCTCGACGAGCGAGCTTGGCGCACACCCTGCCGCCAGGGCCATGGGTGCGGCGGCCATCGTGACGAAGGCGGACCAGATGTCGCGATCGTCCCTTCCCGCAGCCTTCAGACGCGAGAAAGCCTCCGTGACTCTGCGCAGGTTGGCGTCTTGCGGGGTGAAGGTATTCTTTGACCGGGGCATCGGAGCTCCTTCCATAACGATGGCGATTAGGGGAAGCGCCGCCAGCGGCGCCAGGGGCGAGCTTAGTTGCGGGGCCTGATGCGGCACACCTCGCCTTGCGGGTAGTTGTTCGGGTTCTGCGAGTAGTCGCCGTTCGAGCCGTAGAGCTTGACGTACGCCTTGCCCGTGCGGTCAAGGCCGTTCACGACGCCGTCTCCGAAGCCTGCGACAGGGCAGGCCTCCCACTTGCCGTAGATGTCGTCGAACATCCACACCTCGTCGCCGACCTGAAGCTCGCTTGCGGGAACCTCCGCCGAGTCCAGGAACTCGCCGAGGCGAAGCTCTTCGGGCATGGACGCGTCGAAGGCGCGGAGCATGTCGTCGAATTCGTGCCAATCCTCCTCCTCGGAGGGCCTGAAGGAGCGCATCCCGACGGGGTTCCAGTCCGAGTCGTACTCCGTCCGCAGGTGGTCGGCGATACTCCATCCCTCGATGACGTAGATGCCGTTGTCGCCGGGGTCCATCTGCCGGTCGGTGGTGTATGCGCCGACGCCCAGGGAGAGGGAGCCTCCGAAGAAGTTGCCCATCACCTGGCAGATGCGGGCGAAGCCGTACTCGTCCGAGCTCGGAGCCCTGTAGCCCTGCAGCTCGCAGTACTTGAGCAGCGGCTCTACGGTGTCGCGCCCTCCGTTCCAGTGCAGGTAGACGCCGACCTTGCGCTCCGGCGTGGTGATGACGGCTCGATTTCCCATGATTGCGACCTCCTCGTCTTTGGCTAGGCCCCATGCCTTCGCCTTCTGGGCGGGGAGCTGACGAGGTTCATCGAGGGGCGCAAGGGGGAAATGCGAAACCCGGAAGGGCCTGAGTTTTCAGGATGGTGCCGTAGATTCACATCATCATGAAAAGTTTTCGCGACCCTTGCGCGCGAGATGGCTCTCGGCAAGTCTTGTCGCTTGAAGGGAAGGCGGCCTGCCATGCGAGGTCGCAGGGGAAACCGGCATCGGCAGACCAACAGACATGAAATAGACAAACGACGTGTCTGAGATTCCAGGGATGTGAATGAGCAGAGCGATTGTCAGGTATACCGAAGCGATGGGAACGTGGCCGACGCCTTACAGCGCGCCTAGATCTGCGAGGTGCTGGAGACTCATGACGAGCCGTAGATGCATTCGGAGGCGCTTGAACGACCCAATCAAGCCCAAAGAGAACTCGCTGAGTCCTTAGCGGTCAAGCCTTTCAAGGACGGCGCTCACGATGCCTTCGTCTTCGATGCGGGATATGGCAAAGCTCTTCTTGCCTGCATCCTTTAGAGAGGTGCCAATCAAGTAGCCTTCGGTCCTGTCAAGTATCAGGAAACGGTCATGGAATCCGGTAGTCCGCTTCACCTCTAGGCTTGGATATTGCGCGTTGAACGTGTCGATATCCTGCTCGGATAGCGCAGCGCGTGGATGCGTCCATATGGTGACATCAACCCCGGTAGCTTTCTTCGCAAGGATATTGAGGGTTCCGATGTCGACGTAGCCGTCGATGAGCACGATTTCGCGCTCGGCTTTCTGGATCAAGTCGACCAGGAACTCGAAGGCATCGTAGATCTCACCGTTGAAGAAGACCTTCTGCTTGGGCGCCTTATGTTGGTCCATATAGTCGAAGACCCTCTCGAAGCGCTCGTCGGTGGATCTTTGGTATTCGAGCTGCTTTAGCTCCACTGCTCTAATCTGCTCGAACATGGCGGCGTTGCTTGCTATGAAATGACGCATCTCGACGAATGCGCGCATGATTTGAACGCTCGCCTCGACTGCTCTGTCGCTGTGTAGGACTGCCGACAGCATAGCGACACCCTGCTCGGTGTAAGCGTATGGCAGATAACGGCGACCGCCTCTGCCAGGTTCCTGCATCCCATCGTTTGAGGTGCCAATTTGGCACCTCAAAGAAGAGACCTCCTCTTGAGTGAGCTGGAAACGGAAGTCTTTCGGGAAGCGGCTTTCGTTGCGCTTTGCGGCGCGATTGAGGTTCTTGGTTTCGACCTCATACAGCTTTGCGAGGTCACTGTCTAGCATGACCTGCGAGCCTCGCACGGTGTATATGAGATTGCGGATTTCAGTTTCACTCATTGGGACGATGTCGACCAAAACTTCCTGAGAAGCGTCAGGATGACCAGAATTGGAATGGTTGTCTGGGAGGTTGCTATTCATCAGTATGGCCTTTCTTCAATCATGCATGGAATTGTATCAGGCGCGTGAAAACATCTTGACTAAGGCATAGGGGCTGCTGAGACAAATTGTCCCAGCAGTCCGCATCTGCTTAACTGGCTTTCTCAAGAACAGCGAGCATGGCTCTCAGCTCTTCGATCGTAAACGGGATGGATTCTGGTGATATACCGGAGACCCTCTCAGGGCATGACTGGACATCCGAATCATCAATCTCGGCCCTTCGGCGCTCGACATCGCGCTGGAAGACGCTCATGGTGTCATCGAACGCCCCTTCTATGTACTTCACTGCAGAGCGCTTCGCCTCCGGGTCGACATCGGCGTAGATGTCAAGCGTCATGGAAGGGTTCGCGTGGCCGAGGTAATCAGAGACGGTGCGGACGTCGGCGCCTTCCGCGATCATGTACGTCGCGAACGTGTGGCGCAGGTCGTGAAGCGTGCATTCGAAGCCGTTCATCTTGCAGAAAGCCGCGAAGTCCTTGCCGAGCTGGGTGGGGTTGTAAGGGCGGCTTTCCGTTTCGAGGGTGCCGAGGATGTAGGACTGCCCCAGCCTCACTTTCAGCTTTGAACACATCCATTTCACGTCATCCTGCATCCCCTTGAGCATGTTGAA
This sequence comes from uncultured Eggerthellaceae bacterium, assembly GCA_910588205.1. Classification (GTDB taxonomy): domain Bacteria; phylum Actinomycetota; class Coriobacteriia; order Coriobacteriales; family Eggerthellaceae; genus MGBC163016. The sequence continues at coordinate 46,175 of CAJUQK010000003.1, read as the reverse complement.
TGTGTGTTCCGTGAGCGGTATGGTTCGCGTTCGCCCGGACTTGGGCTCCTTCAGATAGAAGCCGCCTTCTCCGTTGCCAAGGGAATGGGAGACGGTGATCTTGCGCTTCGCCTCATCGAAGTCGTCCCACATGAGGGCGCAGACCTCACCTCTGCGTATGCCCGTCGTGAGCATGAGCTCTATAGCGACGGCAAGGGCATTGGGCTGCGCCCTCCTGGCAAGGTCGAGCATGCGGCTGCGCTCCTCGCGTGGGAGCGCGTTGATCTTCGTCTTCACCCTTTTGGGCGGCTTGCAGAAATTGCAGGGGTTCTTCTTGATGAGGTCCTGGGCGATGGCGTAGTTGAGCGCCTGCTTGAGGAGGCGGAAGCATTTCGAAATGCTCTTCGGAGCATACCCATCCTGCGACATGGAGGCCATCCATGCGTTGACGATGGGGATCGTCAGCTTGGACAGCTTCTCGGATCCGATGTAGCGGCATATCATCTTCGTCTCGCCCCTGTAGCCACGGATGGTAGAGGACTCGATCGTCTTCGACTGCACCTTGTATTCCAGAAAGCAGCCCATGAATTGCTGGATGGTCATATCCGAGGATACGGCGAATCCCTCGGTTTCCAGCTTGATGATGAGGTCGCACCTTGCCTGCACCGCCTGGTTCCTGGTCTTGCCCTCAACGGTATGGTAGGTGACGACCTCTTCTCCCGATATGGGGTCGTCGTGGGTGAGCGCGCATTCCCACTTGTTCGTGTTCCTGCGGCGTCTCAGGCTCTTCGGCTTGTATTCCATGATGATTCCTTTCCAACGTTTTCAACCATGCACGGTGGAGAAATCGTGACCACCAAATGACCACCTTAGTGACCACCAAATGACCACCAAATCGCGTCAAAAAAGTTGGAGAACATGAAAATGCGTGACAAAGTCTGATACAATAAATACGAGCTCAGAAGCATGATTACTGTAAGTGCGGGAAGCCAGATTAAGCCTGACAAATGGGTTTGATTCGCTCATAACCCGGAGGTCGTAGGTTCAAATCCTGCCCCCGCGACCAAATGTTCACGAGCCGGTTCCCACCGGCTCGTTTCGTTTCATCCGTCAGTTGCAGCTGCAAGGCATCAGCGGATCTGAGGCGAATATGCTGAAGGCGAGCGTGCATGGATGACAAGTTGAAGCCTTGGGGTTTCGAGCTCGAAGAGTACATTCGCGAAGGTGAGCCTGATAAGGCTGCTCGTATTGATGCATGGCAAACTGCTATCGGTCTTCAGGCGGTTGATGGCCTCAAGCCATCTCACTATCTGATCGAGACCGCTCAAGAGCATATCAAGGGCGATATCACCATCGACGAAGCTACCCAACGCATCGAGGGCTATTACCGAGAGAGGGATAGGCGAACTGAATCCGAGCTTGAGGCAGAAGAGGCCGATGTCGTGTCTTCGCGCATCGCTAGGATCTTGAGCGAACGTACCTTCAGCTTCTCTCCTGCAACGTGGAAGTCGATCCATGGTCAGCTCTTCAAAGGGCTGATAAAGAGTGCTGGAGCGTATCGTGACCACAACATCTCAAAGAACGAATGGGTCCTGAAAGGCGATACCGTCAGGTATGCCGCATGGGATACGATAAAAGAGACCGTAGATTACGATTTCGACATCGAAAAGAGCTTCTCGTATAAGAGCCTCTCGCTGGAGGACGTAGCTACTCATATCGCCAGATTCACTTCGGGTATATGGCAGATCCATCCGTTTCCGGAAGGCAATACGCGTTCTACCGCGGTATTCATGATCAAGTACCTGAATTCGCTCGGCTATCGTGTCAACAATCAGCCTTTCGCAGAGAACTCTTGGTATTTTCGTAACGCGCTTGTGCGAGCGAACTACAACAACTTGAGCGAAGGCGTTGCCGCCGATCCGCATTTCTTGGAATCATTCTTCAGGAATCTCCTGCTTGGAGAAGACAATGCACTGAAGAATCGATTCATGCATCTGGACTGGGTCGAGGAACAAGATGATAGGCTAACAATCGGGTATACCGAACAAGTCACCGAACAAGTCACCGAACAAGTCACGAGGCTCTTGCTCGCGCTGGGGGAAGAGGAGCTTTCGGCGGTCGAGCTGATGGGGAAGCTAGGGCTGAAGCATCGTCCTACATTTTTGTATAGCTATCTCCATCCTGCTATAGATGCTGGATTGGTCGAGCTGACCATTCCTGATAAGCCTAACAGTCGCCTGCAAAGGTATCGGAAGGCCTTGCGATGAATGTGCATGGGGCTATGGGCAGAAAAGGGTGTTCGAAAGGATCATTCCCTAGGCCTTGGAGCTAGTCGCATCGGGCTACAAGAGCGATGCCTCGGTTCTTTCGGAGGGGTCGAACGTGTTCGGCCCATCGGTTCAGGCCGTCTCAAGGTAGCGTCCCATCTTCGTGGATGGATATGCGAAGGCCGACGAGCAAGCTCGTCGGCCTTCAGGGGGTAAGGCGGATGGAGAGAAGGTCCGCCTTAGAGGAGGATGCTCATGACCGTCTCGGCGACGAGGTCAGCATGGGCACCTGCCATGACCACCAAGAAGCGCAGGGCGCAGCCGCCGATGAGCGCGCCCAAGGCGCCTGAGAGCACGATGATGCCTGTATCGCTTCCCTTCTTCGCCTTCAAAGCGAGCAGGCTCGCAGCGAGCGGTGCCGCTAGACCGCAGAGCATCACGAGGCACCAGAACCATGGGGCTAAGGAGCCTGCGGTGATCGCAGCGACCGATGCGGCGGCAGCTTCGCCAGCAGCGCCCTCGCCGCCTGCGGTCAGCAGGAATGCTGCAAGCACGACAGCCTCGAGCACGACCATGACGATGATGGCCTTCTCGAGCAGCTCAGAGCAGCGCTCTGTCATGCGCTCGCGCTTCCTTACCACCAGCGCGATGATCTCGACCAGTGCAGCACCGGTATCGAGACCGGAAATGGTGAAGAGCAGAGGCAAGAGCGGCGTATTCCAGAACGGGATGCCCGGTGCCGACATCAACAGGATGCCGGTATAGACTGCAACGAACAGACCGAGGATGATGCCGATGACGGCAAGGGCCTTGCAGACGGTCGGCCGCGCTTTCTTGAAGCCCTTGAACAGCGCTGCGATGCCAGCTGCGGTGGTGCGCATGGTGCAGAGCGCTGCGATCACCGCGATCACGATGGCCGCCAGAACACCCCAAGCACCCCACGTCATCCAAGATGCGGGATTCACAAAGCTCTCCCATGCTATGACACCGCGCATGGGGTTCGTGAGTTCAGAGAGCAGGAGCAAGAGGCCAACCGCCATGCATGCCGCAGCGGACCACTGCGCAATGCAGATGGTGGTGTTGTTGCTCTTGCGGTCGATCAGTGTCAGGATGCCGGCGAACACGAGCGCCCCAGCACCCATGCCGCCCAGGAAGAGGTAGAGGGCAGGCTGCCAGCCCCAGACTGTTTGGAATTCGATCATGCTAACCTGCCTTTCCTATGCCAGCCACGCTGAGGGCTGGGTGGGTCCGGCGATGTGCTTCGCACGATCACCATAGGCTGCCATGAGCTCATCTACCGGCCCATAATGCAGGGCATCGTAGTGGCAGGCGTCGACGCAGTGCGGTACGTCGCCCAGCTTCACCCCTGACCCCAGGCAGCAATCGCACTTATCCATGCCCTCTTCGTCATAGCGGGGCACGCCATAAGGGCATGCCTGATGACAATACTTGCATCCGATGCATTTATTCTTGTCCACTGTGACCACGCCGCCATCACCCTTTGAGATGGCGCCTGCCGGGCAGACCGCCGCGCAGGAGGGGTTCTCGCAGTGCATGCATGAGGTGGATACGTAGGCGCGCTCGCCCTTCTTCGGCTCGTAGGCCACCACCTTGCGGCGGCCCGCTGCACCTTCGGGGATATCGTTGTAATTGCGGCAGGCAGTGGCGCAGTTGCCGCAATTGACGCAATTCGCGGTATCCATGAGGAACCCGTATTGCTTTGCTGTGCCGCTGGCGGCCTCTGCTGCCTGTCCTTTTCCTGGCAGCGCCGCTACGGTTCCTCCTGCGGCCAGCATGATCGCGGCGATGGATGCGGCCTTCACCGCATCGCGTCGCGAGATGCACATCTCATTCATAGTTCGATCCCTTCTTCCGGTATCGTCTGCATCAGGCGGCTACCTCGCTCTCTACGCGCTTGCCGCGCATGCTCTTGGCCACGCGCATCACGGCATATACGCCGAAAAGAGCGGTGTATATGACCAGGCTCAATGCAGCGCGCTGGCCTGTGGATGATATGGTCGGCACCAGCATCAGCACGATATGCACGTAGGTGAGCCCATAGAATGCGTAGGATAGCTTCTGCAGCTTCTTCCAAGATGCCACTGCCATTTTCCCTTTCACGGAGTTGAGGGAAGCGATGGCGAGGGGGATTAGCAATACGATGAGTACCGCTGACACCACCAGTGAGAGGACCATGGCAATGGGCATGCCGAAGAAGCCTCCCAAGATATCCTGGATGAATGCGCGCAGGTAATTGGCTACGTGTCCGAAGGTGAGGATGCAGGCCATCACCGACAGCTCACCACGGATGGGCATGAGCATACGGCGGATGCGGTTATCGTCTCCAAGCGCACCGATGTACATCACGATGGCGAATAGGCTGATACCTACCAGACAGCGCACCACATAGGGGTACCCTATCACCGCAACCTCTCTCGATACGCCGAACAGCACGCCAGAGAGGAACAGGATGTCAATGGCCACCAACAGAACATAGAATACGACCGGATAGTTCCGGATGGGTTTCCTGAGAAGAAGCACCAGGGCGAATGTGATCACCAGAGAGATGATCAGCTCCATCGAGGTGCACCCCCTTTCATTCGATCGGGTCTGTCACGTCCGCCAGGGTGCCTTCGGGCGAGCCTGGCGGACACAGAGACGTCTGCTTACACGAGTTCCACTTCACAGAGTGCCGCGCGGAACGGCGGATAGCCGGTCACAGGATCGAAATCGCGGGGGATGAGCTCATTGATGTTCGCCTGATGCCATCCATGGAAGATGTCCACCACGCCTGGCAGCACGATGTTGGAGACCTCTGCCTTCACGTTGATCTCTCCCAGATGGTTGAACAGGCGCACATCGTCACCCGTCTTGATGTTGCGCTCCTTGGCATCCTTCGGATGCAGGCGCACGACCGGTTCGGGCATGAACTGGTTCAGCCAGGGGATATCGCGCAGCTTGGAATGGGTGTAGTAGGGGAGACGACCGCCCGAATTGAGCACGAGCGTGTAGTTCTTGTCCTCACCCTCGGCCGTGACCGGTGAATGCACCGGCTCTTCGTAGACAGGGCGTCCCTCGAGCCCGCACTTCTTCAGCACCTCGGAGACGAATTCGACCTTGCCGGACGGTGTAGCGAAGCCGGGCTCGCCTGTGCCGGAGAACTTGCCGATCTCGTATTTCTTCTCCACGTTCTTATCACCGGGGATAGTGACACCCTCTTCCTTGCCAGCGCGCAGGTCATCGATGGTGATGCCCACGTTGCCCGATTCGAGCACGCTCTGGATGGCGTCTTCGACGCTGCCGCCGAAGCATTCCTCTTCGAAGCCGAGCGCGCAACCCAGCTCGAGCATGATCTGCCAATCCTCGCGGGCTTCGCCCAAGGGCTGGATGACCGGGTCGCGGAAGTACACGGTGCGACCGAATGTTGCGAAGGGAGCCATGCGCTCGTAGCACGTTGCTGCAGGCAGGATCATATCCACGTAATCGTGGGTCCAGGGCCGGTAGTAGTAATCAACGGCCACAGAGAAGTCCAGGTTCTTGATGGCTTCTTGGTACTCGCTCGTGTGTGGCCAGATCATGGCGTTGGTGCCTACGAGCACAGCTGCTTTGATCTTGCCGTCTGCCACATATTCAGGCAGCTTCGCTGTCTGGAAGTGCGGGTTCATGGTCCACCATGCCGGGAAGTCCTCCTTGTCCGGGCGGCGGCTCTTGAACTCGTCGCTGGTCATCACCTTATCCATGCGGAATTGGGTGGTGGTGCCGCGACCCGTTGCGCCACCAGCAATGGGTAGCGCGGGCATGCCGAACCACATGCCGCCCTTCACGTCTACCTGTCCCAGCAGGGCGGGGATCATGAAGACGGCGCGCTGCGCATGGCCTGCGTTCGTGGTATGGGTGATGCCCGCAGAGCTTGATTGCAGCGTCGTGGGCGTGTTCTGGGTTGCCATCTCCACGGCGGCGCGCAGCGTCTCTGCCGGGACCCAGGTGATCTCCTCGACCTTCTCGGGCGTGTATTCGGCAGCCAGCTCCTTCAGCTCGTCGAAGCCATGGGTCCAGTTCTCCACGAAGTCATGATCGTAGAGGTCCTCTTGGATCAGCAGGTTGATGAAGCCTAAGGCCAGTGCTCCGTCAGTGCCTGGGCGGGGCTGCAGATGGATGTCGGCAAGGGATGTCACCGTAGGCGTGATGCGCGGGTCGACGATGATGAACTTGCAGCCGCGCTCCTTATGCTTCATGAAGTTCAGGTGGCGGTTGGGCTGCGACCAGGCGGCGTTGAGCGACCAGATGATGCAGCAGTTCGTCGCATCGCTCGGATCTACGCCGAAGTCCTGGCGGTTGTTGCCGTACACCAGGCGCATGCACATCTGCGTGGCGGTGGCGCACAGCGAGCTCTCGAAGCCGAGGGTTGGTGTTCCGAATAGCGATGCGACGCGGCAGATGGGTCCGCGCGGCTCCTTCGGGTCGCCGCAGTAGAACATGACCTTCTCGGCACCCGCTTCAGCCTTCACGCGATTGAGCTGAGCGGCTATCTCCTGATATGCATCATCCCAGGAGATCTGCTCCCAATCAGCCGCTACTCCCTTTTCATTCGTGCGGCGCATGGGATAGAGGAGGCGCTCCGGGTCATAGAGCTCCTGGATGGAGGCCAGACCCTTGGCGCAGAGCGGTCCAGTGGCGAAGGGCTGACGGGATTCGATGCGAACCACGTGCTCATCTTGCACATAGGCGGTCAGGCCACAGAACGGCACCTGGTTGCACATGTCGCAGAATGTGTGGCGCTTCTCAATGGGCTTGCTGGTGTCCACTTCGCCCTCAGCGAAGGCGAATTCCACGGCATTGCCCGATACGCTCATGGTGACGGCTGCGGCTGCGGCGCCCAGCACGAATGAGCGGCGGCTGATATTGCAGGCGCCTGCACTCTGATTACTCATCGTCATCCACCTCCACGGCTTCCTTCTTCGCTTTCTTCACGCCCACGCCGATGCCAGCAGCAACGGCAGCAACAGCTGCTACGCCCACCGTGGCGGCTACGGGATTGACGCCATCATCGGGGTCGTTCTGGGCAACGCTCTCGCCCTGGGCCAGGTTCGCTGCTGTAGGCAAGCCGGTATCAGGCATACCGCTCACAGGTGCGAACCAGAATGACGTCTCGTCGATCTGGACCATATCGCCTTGGGCGATGCGCTGGCTCACTTCGCTCTCGGGATCTTCCAGATCACCGAAGAAGCGCGCTTTGCCCGGGCAATTCCATACGCAGGCGGTCGGCAGTCCTTGCTGGGTGCGGTCGTAGCAGAAATCACACTTCTCCACCACGTTGACACGCTGCTCACCGTATGCCTCATAGGGGGCTTGCGTGTCTGTCTTGAAATAGTTGGTGCGCGTCTTGTTCACCACGCGGGCGCCGTAGGGGCAGGCTTGCACGCATGATCCGCAGTTGATGCACGCGTCGTAATCCATGACCACGACACCATCATCCATGACCACGCTGGCGCCCGTGGGGCAGACCTCGGCGCAGGGCGCATCGGGGCAGTGCATGCATGCGTGGGGCACATAGGCGCGGCCGGATTCGCCGATGTCCTCGCCCCATTCCACGGTGTCGAGCTGTACCCACGCGACACCTTCCTTCTGATTATTCTCAAGCTGGCATGCGACCACGCATGCTCCACATCCGACGCATCGCTTGAGATCGAGTGCCATTCCGTATCTCGTCATGAGGCCCTCCCTTTTCTTGGCATCAAGCTCTCGTCTGTGTTCGGGATCGAGCCCACTGTGCTCATGTCGTGGCGCGGTTTCTCCCCTTGTATCTTCTCCTCCCCGTTACCATCTTGTATACAGCCGCCCATGCACACCGAAGCTCGATTGACTTATAATCATAGTAAGATATATCAATAGATAAATCAACCAATTGACTGGAGGAAGGGCCGTTGTCGACGAATGCGATCAGCCAGAGCCTCGTACCTCCGGTGAATTGCTATCATCTACCCCTAGGTAACGCGGGGAAGAGAAGAATCCATTTGGAGAAGAACAGCAAGGAAGAAAAGGTTGCTAAGGGCGATGGACCCGGCAAGACCATCCAGATATCCATCGACGATTCCAGCGGCATACCCATTTGGTTGCAGCTGAAGAACAGGATCGTCTATCTCATCCTGTCCGGGCAGTTCGAGCCCGATGAGCGTCTTCCCACTGTCCGCGAGCTGGCGGTGGAGCTTGGCGTGAACTACAACACTGTCATGAAGGTGTATCAAGATATCGAGCGGGACGGCTACGTGGTATCCAAGCGTGGTCGTGGTACGTTCGTCGCCGATCGCAACATGGATCCCGATGACGTGGTGATGGACATGGCCCGTTCGTTGGCGGATGAGTTCATACGGCAATGCCGTGAGTTGGGGATGCCGCGCAATGATATCGTCGAGTTGGTGAATGCACGTCTTGATCGATCGGGGTAAGGGCATGAGAGCCAAAAGCGATGAGCCAGAGGATCAGAATCTGAGCAGCAAGCCGTCTGTGAGCGCCGTCAATGAGTTCGAATCAAGCGACGCGTCGCGGGCGGGTGTGTACATGTTCTATGTGATCATGTACGTTCTCGGTGTGGTGGTCGTGACCGCGCTCACGTATAAGCAATTCTCGGTTGGGACCGTTGCGTTGGCGCTGGTGGTCGGCTTCCTCTTGGCGAGCGCTGTGCGCGTGGCGCTGCAGTGGGAGAGCGTGGTCATCCTACGCTTCGGGAAGTTCCATCGCCTGGCCGGACCGGGGCTCTACTTCTGCGTTCCCTTGATCGAATACCCTGCTATCGAGGTGGACCAGCGTATGAAGACAGCATCCTTCTCGGCAGAGGCAGCACTCACGGCCGATCTGGTTCCCGTGAATGTGGATGCTATCTTGTTCTGGATGGTGTGGGACACGAAGCGCGCATGCCTTGAGGTGGAGAACTATCCGAAGGCTGTGCTGCGCAGCGCCCAGACGGCTATGCGCGATGTGATAGGGCGTATGAATCTGGTGGATATCAGCATGCGTCGAAAGCAGATCGATCGCGAGCTCGAGGAAGCGTTGAGCGAGAAGTGCGAAGGATGGGGGATCACCGTGGCGTCGGTGGAGATCCGCGACATCACCATCCCCCGTGGTCTGCAGGATGCACTCTCTCGCGAGGCGCAGGCTGAGCGGGAGCGCAACGCACGGGTCATCTTAGCTGAGGCGGAGCGCGATATCTCAGAGATGTTCGTGGAGGCGGCTGAGGAATATGATAAGAATCCCCGCGCCATGAAGCTTCGTGCGATGAATCTCGCCTATGAGAGCGCAAAGGATTCGCGCGGCGTGCTGCTCGCTCCCAGTGCCTTGGCAGATGCTTTCAATGTGGAAGGCGCCGCTCTCCCGCGTAGCTGATCCGGAAGGGCGTGGTTCGCTGCACTGCACCGCCTACGAAGCGTCTCTTGGTAGTTTCACCAGCGATGAGGGATCCGCATCAGCGTGATCAGCTAGCTTTACCGTCCTGATCGCAGGGTCGTCGTAGGTGTTGAAGTAGTACGTGTTGGTGGCGGCGCTGAAGCAGTCGGAGAAGATGGTGATCTCGGACGAATCGTCGGCTTTCTTCGCGATGCCTTCCACGAATGCGACGCTTCCCAGCGTGTGGAACATGCGCATGACGTTATCGTGCTCGCTCGACTTCTGCGGATGGAAGGCGTTTATGAACGCAGCTTTCACGAAGCGTGAGGTGGGAGAGGCATCGCCGGGGATTCCGCGCATGGCTGCGCTGGTTCCAAAAGGAGCAAGCGTTTGCGTTCGCCATTCGGCATCGTTGGGCCAGCTGCCATTGCAGCACAGGTAGTTGCGTAGATTCTCCTCGTGCCAGGGGAAGGGTGGCTGGTTGGTCAGCACGTCTACCTGGTCGTGGTAGATATGCATCCCGTCTTCCTGGTATTCCACGACGATGGAGCGCTTCGCATCGGCGATATGCCAGTGCAGCATGGCAACGCCGAGGGATGGTGAGATGCTCTTGCCTACGATGGCTACGTTGCGCAGCGCCTCTTCGACCTCATCGACGGTGGCGAAGGTGGCACCGATCCAGGTAGGTATCTCGTAGGCGGCAACATTGGTCTTGCCGGACACCGGCTCCTTTTCGAAGCTCGCATAGCCAGCGAAGTTGAGCCCGCCGACTGCGAGCCCGGCGTTGTTTCCACAGTTGAAGTACAGCGGGTAACCTTCGTATTCGATGCTCATCCCAACGCATGCATGTTGACTGCTATAGTCATCGCCGAACGCACGCGTCAGCCGATAGCCCTTCGGCATGACGAGCGGCGTTTCTCCATAGCTGACATTCCAATCATAGTTGCGGCCCCAGAACATCGCATTCTCGTCATCAGTGAACCTGATCGATGTGCACATGATGCTTCCTTTCGCCATGCGCTCGGCATGTGCCTGCAACGATGATATTGAGAGGCGATCACACCCGATGGCACGGCGCATCGTGTGTTTTCTGATGGTTTACCGTCCGAAAGAAAAGGAGGAGAGGTAAAAAGTCCGTCCTGAGACCCGCCTCGTAACCCAGTGCATCCTATGAACAATAAGGGAGGATGACCCGGTACTCCTCGATGAGCTGTTCGAGCGATCTTGCCGCATTTGCGGGACTGGTCGATGGAAGGCGCGTGGCCGCTATGTTCGTCTGCGGCTCACAATGCCTCGCGTAGAGCTCGGCTGCCTTCGCCCCGGTGCAGAACACGGCCTCAATGGGCGCGTGTGCAAGCAAGCTGCCGATGTCGTTGGGCACGCAGTCGGCTATGGTGCCGTCGCTCGCGCCCTCGATGGTGCATTCTGCTAGCACGTCCCACAGCGCGACGCCGTGACGTAGTGCCAGATCGCGCTTCTCGTCGTTGGTGGCGGGAAGCGGCTCGTCGAACAGTGCAGCCATCACCTTCCAGAAGCGGTTCTGCGGATGTCCGTAGTAGAAGCCGGTCTCACGCGACTTGGGCGACGGCATCGTGCCCAGCACCAGTACGCGTGAGCGCTCGTCGAACACAGGGCTGATAGTGTGACGCACGTGCATGGGTCTGCGTGAGTCGCTTTTCAGGGGCAGGTCAATAGCAGCACCTTCGGGCTTCAAGGGTGCCTCCTCCAGTGATGCGAGTTCCTGGTCAAGGGCCGAAGGGATGCCGAACAGCGTTCTTCTGGACGAGAATAGCCGCGGACTCTTGCCGCTCGACTCCGCAGCCAGCGTCCGTTCGAGCATATCCCAGTTCCTGTCGGCGTTCGTTCGCATGGCCCTCCTCTTGGCCGGTGATGTGACAGCTTCTGCAAGCGTACCATCGAAACGTCTTGAAGGTACCCTTCCTGAGCACGCTCTTGGTTGAAACGGTAACATCAAGTAGCTATTATTACGACAAAATGGCAATATCAAGTTACCAAGATTTCACCCGAATACGCTCTCTGTGTGACGTCCTTCGATCTTGTCGCATTGTTCTCGATCGAAATGCATCCGCAAGATCGAAGATGCGGATATCGGCGCACATCGGATATAATCCCACCGCAAGAATCGGTTGCGCCTTTGGCAAGCGCGGCCTCGAGAAAGGTCAGGTGCATGAAGAACTAGCGATGCCCCTTTAGGGCGCCCAAAACGAACCGATCACATCAACGGGGTCACGTTCCATGGTGCCGCATCGCTCTGTTCTCATGCTTTCTCCAAGATCATCCAAGCGTTTCCGCTCCTATCGAACGCGGCCTCCTTATCCGAGGAGGGATGCCTATGCATTTGAGGATAGACCGCCTGTCCTTCACATACCCAGATGCTTCAACTGCGCTCTTTGACGGCTTCAGCTCAACCTTCGCCCAAGGCTGGACGGGTCTCATCGGTGATAATGGTTGCGGCAAGACGACGCTGGCCAAGCTCACGGCAGGATTGCTCAAGCCAGATTCTGGCACCATCAGCCCGAAGCTCTTCAGTGCTTACTGCCCACAAGACTCATCGGTCGAGCCCCCTGACATCTTCGATCTTGCCTGCGACCAGGCCGGACGAGCCATGAAGCTGAAGAAGATGCTGCAGATCGAAGATGACTGGCTCTGGAGGTTCTCCCAGCTTTCTGGCGGGCAGCAGAAGAGGATCCAGATCGCTTGTTGTCTGTGGGCTGAACCTGACCTCCTTGTCATGGATGAGCCCACGAATGACCTGGATATCGAAAGCCGTGCGCTCGTGGGAAAGGCCCTTGCATCCTACAAGGGCATAGGTTTGCTGATATCCCACGACCGCAGTCTCCTTGATACCCTTGTCGGGCAATGCCTTGCCTTCGAGCGGGATGCCGTCGTGATGAGGCCAGGAGACTACACGAAGGCGTTCGCCTTGGCTCAGGATGAGGCGGCCTCGGCTTTGCGTGAGCGCCGGCAGGCAAAGCGCGAGGTCTCGAGGATCCGTGAGGAATCCGTTCGTCGCACCGAAGAGGCTCGGCGATCGAAGGGCCGCCTGAGCTTGCGGACGGCTGACCGTCATGATGCCAGCCTGCGCGATAAGATCGGGCGTGCGAGGGTCACCAGCAAAGATGGGGTCGCGGGAAGGGCGGCATCGTCCCTATCAACAAGGCTTAAAGCGGCTCAGGCACAGCTATCAGCCACCTCTGTTCCGAAGCGCTATGAATACCAGTTCCAGATGGTAGGCGCCCCCGCGCCTTCGAAGACGGTCTGCCACCTTCAGGGATCAGCGATCGGACAAGGGGATTTCTCCCTTGCCATCCCCGAGCTTTGGGTGGGTCCTACTGACCATATCGGGATCGTCGGGCGCAACGGGTCGGGGAAGAGCACGCTGGTTCGCCACATGCTGGGTCATGTGTCCGACGGCATCCGGGTCGCCTATGTTCCCCAAGAGGTTGATCACCAAATGCGGGAATCCGTGCTGCTGCGCTTTCTGGATCGCAGTCAGAAGGAGAGAGGGGAAGTCCTCTCGCACGTAGCTCGGCTCAATTCGGATCCGGTGCGGATGATGGATGGGAAGGAGACCAGTCCGGGGGAGATGAGGAAGCTTCTGCTAGCTGATGCCCTGCTCGAAGAGCCGAACATACTCATCCTCGATGAGCCCACGAATCATCTGGACGTCACATCCATCCAGGCCCTCCAGGCGCTCCTCTCTTCCTTTGCAGGGGCCGTGGTGCTCGTGTCCCATGATGCTGCCCTCATCCAAGAGAGCTGCAAGGAACTGTGGTGCTTGGAAGAGGAGGAGCCAGAGCGTTTTTGCTTGACGCGCACGCATGGCTCTGCTCTGAGGGATCCCTTTTCGGATCTAGTTGACAGGGTGTTGGCAGGGTGATAGCGTAACCCCGTTGCATATGACCTCCTGCCGCCGGGTAGGGTTCCGAGCACTCGGAACGGTTCTCATCGTTAGGCCTTCGAAGATGAGAGCTCGTTTCGGGTGCTTTTTTATTCGCTCCTAGACGGCGGCGGGGAAGGAGCAGGCGGAAACAGCGCAAGGGAACAACCTAAAGGAAACAGCAAGAGAGGGGATGCGCATCATGAAGCAGTTCGTGACAGAGGATTCGTTCTGGGGGCTCTTCCCGGAGGCTCAAATCGGCGTTGTCGTGGCCCACGACATGCGCAAGGCTGACGAGGTGACGGAGGAGGATGCGAAGGCCATTCGCCAGCGGCTCGCCGAGGCTAATGCTGCTGCCGATCAGCACCTCACCTCCAATACCATCTCTCAGAACGAGGTGGTGGCGGTCTGGCGCGACGCTTACCAGAGATTCAAGACGAAGAAGGGTGCCCGGTGCTCGGTGGAGAACCTGCTCAAGCGCGTCTTGAAGGGCAACCCTGTGGGTCCTATCACCCCTTCGGTGGATATCTATAACGCCATCTCCCTGAAGCATGCCCTTCCGGTGGGCGGAGAGGATATCGATGCGATGGTGGGAGACATCCGCTTAGGCATCACCCAGGGTGGCGACAGCTTCTTGGCGCTGGGGGATGAAGAGGAGGCTCCCACGTTGGAGGGAGAGCTCTGCTACCGGGATGATGCGGGTGCCATCTGCCGTTGCTGGAATTGGCGCGATGGCGTTCGAACGGCGCTCTCCGAGGAGTCCCGCAAGGCATTCCTGATCATCGAATCAGTGGACCCTGCCCGCGCTGATACCTTGCAGGCGGCCATTGATGAGCTGGCTGAGATGATGGAGGGCTACCTGGGCGCGAGCATCTTCGCAAAGAAGATCATCACCCGTGAGGACTCCACGATGTTGATCGATGACTGAGGATCCTTGGGCAGCCAGATAGACAGGGCGGAGGAGCAGAAGGCCCTTCAGAGGGCTTAGCACGTGCCGAAGATGCGGTCCCCTGCGTCTCCGAGCCCAGGTACGATATAGGCGCTTTCGTTTAGTCCTTCGTCGATGGCGGCTATGTAGATATCCACATCGGGGTGAGCTTGCTGGACGGCAGCCACCCCTTGAGGGGCTCCGATGATGTTCACCAACCGGATGTTCTGGCATCCCCTGTCCTTGAGTCGGGAGATGGCATCTACAGCACTGCCTCCTGTTGCCAGCATCGGATCCAACACCATCACCACAGAGCGTTCGAATTCCTGAGGCATCCTGTAGTAATACTCTTTGGGGGTATGGGTCTCCTCGTTGCGTACGAGCCCGATATGGCCCACATGAGCGAAGGGCATCAGCTCGAGCATTCCCTCGACCATGCCTAGGCCCGCTCTCAGGATAGGTACCAGGGTGACGAAATCCTCTTTCAGCGTAGGGAAGCTCCCTTCGCAGATGGGAGTCTTGACGGTGGCCTCCTTCACGGGAAGGTTTCGCGTGGCTTCGAAACCCAGGAGGAGCGTGACTTCCTTCAGGAGGTTCCGGAACTCCGGTGAAGGGGTGTCCACATTGCGCATCTGCGTCAGTTTTGCCTTGATGAGCGGGTGATCCACCACATGCAGCTGTTCCACTGGTATTCCCTTCCCTCTGATCCGTGTCGTTCAGTATAGAGGTTGTAGCTTGAGCACAACGGGACCAACTCGGAGGCGGGGGCATGCGAAGAGCCTGCGTAGGGCGGGCCCGAAACTGAGACGTCGATGCCGAAGAGGGGGCATGCGCATAATTTTGCGCCGTCGAGCACTGATTTCGCTATCATAGCCGGATACGCTCATTTGCAGGGAGGAGATACACCCATGGAAAACGACAACCGTCTTGGCTGCAAGATCACCACGTTGCGAGAGGCCCATCACCTGAGCACGCAAGACCTAGCGGATCGGTGTGGATGCGAGGCGGATGTCATCGAGAAGCTCGAAGCAGGAGAGGTGCCTCCCTCTCTGGCCCCGCTCATCAAGCTCACGCGGGCGCTGGGGGTGCGCTTGGGAACGCTCATGGATGATGATGAATCCTTCGGGCCGGCCTATATCGATGCTCAGCAGATGGAAGAGGTCGAACGCGTGAAAACGCTTCAGACCGCCCGCGATGCAGGAGACCTCAGCTACTTTAGCCTGGCGGCCGGGCGTCCTTCCCGGCATATGGATCCCTTCATCATCACGGTGACTCCCTCCGGCGAGACCACTCACAAGTTGGACAGCCATGAGGGAGAAGAGTGGCTCTACGGTATGGAGGGCTGCATAGAAATAGAGTACGGCAAGGACATCTTCGTCCTCCATCCCGGCGAGAGCATCTATTACGATTCCATCGTGCCTCACCAGGTGCGCGCCCATGACGGGCAGAACGCGAAGTTCTTGGCCTGTGTGTACACCCCCCTCTGATGCTTGCGATGATAGAGAAGGACCCTATGGAAGAGATGAAGAACGAAGCACACCAGCCCGTCCCGGGCGACCCAGACTATCCGCTCCATTCTGAGCTGACCATCGGGGATTACTTCAAGGAGCAGGTAGCGAAGGATCCTGCCCATGAATTCGTCGTATACCCTGACCGGGATCTGCGCTGGACTTACCAAGATTTCGATGAGCGTACAGATGCCTTAGCCAAGGGATTGTTGTCCATCGGCATGAAGCCGGGGGATCACCTGGGGGTGTGGGCCCGCAACATACCCGATTGGCTCACCTTCATGTACGCTACGGCGAAGGTGGGCATCGTCATGGTCACGGTGAATCCCATCTATAAGAGCCATGAGATAGATTACGTCCTCAAGCAGTCTGATATGAAGGCTCTCTGCATCATAGATGCCTATCGCGATGTGGACTACCTTCAGATCATCCGCGATCTGGTCCCTGAATCCCTTGAGCAGCCCCGCGGGTTCCTCGACACCGAGACCTATCCGTATCTGAAGAACCTCATTTACATGGGCCCTGAGAAGCACCGTGGTTTCTACAGCGTACCGGAGCTGATATTGCTGGGGCAGCATCGTCCGGATTCCGATCTGGAGTGGGCTCGCAGCCAGTTCGACAACAATGACGTGGTCATGATGCAGTACACGAGCGGCACCACCGGGTTCCCCAAAGGCGTCATGCTCACTCACCGCAATATCCTGAATAACGGGTTCTATATCGGCGAAGGTCAACGGCTCGGGTCTGAGGACCGTGTGTGCCTGCCGGTGCCGTTCTTCCATTGCTTCGGTTGCGTGCTGGGGGTCATGGCGAATCTGACCCATCGCTCCACCATGCTGATCGTAGAGGATTTCGATGCAGGGCTCGTGCTCCAGGCGTTGCATAAAGAGAAGGCTACGGCGGTCTACGGCGTGCCCACCATGTTCATCGCTGAGCTGAATCACCCTGATTTCGAGAGATTCGATCTGTCCCATATGCGTACGGGCATCATGGCAGGTAGCCCCTGTCCGCCTGAGACCATGCGCGAGGTCATGGATAAGATGAATATGCGCGATGTCACCATCTGCTATGGCCTGACGGAAACCAGCCCTGTGTTCACGCAAACCTCGGCCGATGATGACGTTGAGCACAAGTGCGAGACCGTGGGCAAGAAGCATCCGCCCGTTGATGTGCGCGTGATAGACCCGGTCGATGGCCATATCTGCGGCGTGGGAGAGCCGGGAGAGTTGTGCTGCAAGGGCTACAACGTCATGAAGGGCTATTACAAGATGCCCGAGGAAACGGCGAAGGCCATCGATGCTGATGGCTACCTGCATTCGGGTGACTTGGGGATGGTGGATGAGGACGGCTACTATCGCGTGACCGGCCGTATCAAGGACATGATCATCCGTGGGGGCGAGAACATCTACCCGCTGGAGGTGGAGAACTTCCTGCTGACGCACCCGGGCGTGCTCGACGCGCAGGTGGTGGGCATCCCGGATGCGAAGTACGGCGAGATCGTAGGTGCGTTCTTACGCGTGCGCCCCGGCTACGAGGACCTGACCGAGGATGCCGTACGCGAATGGGCCATCCCGCGTATCGCGCGGTACAAGGTGCCCAAGCGCGTGTTCTTTGTAGACGACTTCCCCATGACCCCCTCCATGAAGGTGCAGAAGTTCAAGCTGCGGGAGATGGCGGCTGAGCTGGCAGGAGTCAGCGTCTCTTAGGGCATCCTTGCCGTCTCAGAATAGCGTCAGCTGCAGTTTGGTCTTGGGGGGCCGGAATGCTTCCGCATGGCACTCCAGGGGAACATCGCTGCGGTCGGCTAAGGCTGCATAGTTGCCGAAGAGCCATTGGTCTATCTCCTCAGGGCGCAGCACCACGGGCATGCGCCGATGTATGGGGGCCACGATGGCGTTCGCCTGGGTGGTCATCACGCTGAATGCCTCCTTGTTGCAGATGGCTGCTAGATAGGTGATGCCATCTGGCAGGTCGAATTGGTATTGGCGTTTCACGGGCTTGCCCGTTTTGGGGTCCATGAGGGTCTCGGTGGCACAGGTCTCATAGAAGCCAAGGGTAGGGACGATGCAGCGGCCATGGTCTATCGCTTCGCGCCAGAGGCCCTGCATTTGCTCGAGCGCGGTCTCGATGCGGGCATTGTAGATGATGCGGTGCTTGGTCCAATGGGCTTTGAATCCCCAAGGGAGGCTCAAGGGGGTGAGCCTTTGGTCGGCCTGTCCGATGAGGGGTACGTTGGAGCGGGGGAAAGCATCCAGCCGGAGACCAGCGGGGTTGAATCGCAGTGCGTGAGGCATCCCCTCTTCTAGGGCCTGGATGACTTCCAGCACCTCATCCCAGGATAGCGCCTTGAACCTCTTGCACATAGCAGGTGCTCCCTTCTCCTCTCATCGATCAGCAGAACACCGCATCGCCTCAGATCACCGGATGCGGGTTGTGGACTTGCATCCGCAGGCTCTACTTGCTGCGGATCCGTTCGATCTTCCGTTGGCCGTATTTCCAGGTTTGCACCCAAGCTGTGACAAGGCAGATGCCAGCGGCGATGCCGGCGGCGAAGAGGAGCGTGGCGGTGGAATCAACGGCAAAGGCCTCCCAGCGTCCGTTCACCGCGTCGGACATGGTGTAGAACAGCCCGCGTCCGGGAACGAGCGGGATCACGCTGATGATGAAGAATACCGTGGTGGGCACGCGGTAGATGCGCGCGACCACTTCTGCGTAGGCTGCAGCGAAGGTGCTGGCTATCACGCAGGGGACGAAGATCTGACCGATGACCTGGAAGAGCGCCCAGTAGAGAGCCCACGTGATGAGCCCTCCGATGGAGGCCGGGAGCACACGGCGCAGGCGCACGTTGAAGAACAGGGCGAACCCTAAAGCCCCCAAGAAAGCCGTTATCATCTGCACCCAAGCGTACGTGTCCATATAGATCACCAGATCACTTGAGCAAGCCAGATGGCAGCCATGAATCCCAAGGCCAACGCGATGGCCCACAGGAGGCTCTCTACGAATCGCATGATGCCGGAAACGGTGTCGCCTGAGAACATGTCGCGGGTGGCATTGGTCATAGCCACACCGGGGATGAGCAGCATGATATCTCCGATCATCACCATATCAGGTGATATGCCGCCCCAGATGCTATCCACCGCCATGATCCCCAGCCCGCAGAGGAATGAATTCAGGAAATTGAAGATGATGGTGCTGGGTGTCCAGGGACGGAGGAACTTGAGCGCTAGGCAGATGAAGATGGCGAAGGTGGCCGAGACCGCCGCATCAAGGTACGAGCCTCCGAAGAAGAGGGCGAAAGCGCCGGCGGAGAGGATGCCGCCCAAGAGCAATGACCATGTGGGGACGGTGCGCATCCGAATGCTCTTGAGGCGCACCTTCAGTTCCTTGTAGGTGTAGTTCTCTATCCCAGCCTCTGTGCAAAGGGTGGCAAGCCTCTCCACTTTGTCGAAGTCGATAGAGGCCTCGCCGATGACCCGACGCGTGAGCGTATGCTCGTAGCCATTGGGCAGCGTCATGGTGGCTATGATGGAAGAGGTTATGACGAAGACGTTCATCTTGTAGGCGCCGTAGGCACGCCCGATATCCGCGAGCTTCTCTTCCACGAAGTGGACGTCGGCACCGCTCAAGAGCATTGCTTCTGCAACATCCAAAAGACAGGGGAAGACATCAAGGGCCACCGCTTCGCGCTCGCTCAAGCCTGAACGGCCGAACAGGACATCCTGCTTCGGTTGAGAGGCGACCGCCGCATCTGCCATGGCATCCCCCTCCTACCTGTGTTTCCCTGCCGTTAAAAGCACCGCTGAAGCATGCTGCTCTCAGTGTGCTGGCATATCATTGCATGAGTTCAACCAAATTCCAAGACAGAACGGTAGGTTCGGAAGAGGAGGGTCCATGGGATTCCTGAAAGGCAAGACAGCTATCATCACCGGCGCTGGCATGGCGAAGCTGAAGGATGGCTCTCCGGGCGCTATCGGCTACGGCATCGCCATCGCTTACGCGAAGGAAGGGGCGAACCTGGTCATCACCGGCCGCAATGTCCAGAAGCTGGAGAACGCGAAAGCTGAGCTGGAAGCTGAATATGGTATCCAGGTGCTCCCTGTTCAGGCGGATGTGAGTGCTGGCGCTGACAATCAAGCCGTGGTGCAGAACGTGATCGATCAAGCTATCCAGAAGTTCGGCCGCATCGATGTGCTGGTGAACAATGCCCAGGCCTCGGCTTCGGGTGTGACGTTGGCTGATCACACGACCGATCAGTTCGATCTTGCCATCTATTCAGGCCTCTATGCTGCGTTCTATTACATGCAGGCGTGCTATCCGCACCTGAAGGAGACGAAGGGTTCGGTCATCAACTTCGCTTCCGGTGCGGGTCTCTTCGGCAATTATGGTCAGAGTGCCTATGCTGCTGCCAAGGAGGGCATCCGGGGCATGAGCCGTGTGGCTGCCACCGAATGGGGTCCTGATGGCATCAACGTGAACGTGGTCTGCCCGCTTGCATGGACAGCGGCTCTGGAGAACTTCCAGGAGCAGTATCCGGATGCCTTTGAGGCGAATGTGCACATGCCTCCCATGGGCCATTACGGTAATGTGGAAACCGAGATCGGGCGCGTTGTGGTGCAGCTGGCAAATCCTGATTTCAAGTTCATGAGCGGTGAGACCCTCACCTTGGAAGGCGGCATGGGCCAGCGCCCGTAAAAAGAACTCCGGTAGGGGCCGACCACGGTCGGCCCAGGGCTGCGCCTCGGGGAACCATGCCTGTCAGGTTGTCCGTAAGGGTCGACCGCGGTCGGCCCGACGTGACACCCGAAGCGCACCCCGCGCGGTTAATGCAGGGGGATCAGCACGAATGAGGCGATGGCTAAAGCTATGGCTATGGCGATGGCGACGATCGTGATGGTGATCGCTCGTTTGCTGGGCGCGTAAAGCGCTTCATCCTTCGAGAGCACTACCGGTGTTCGTTCCTTTTTACTGCGATCGCCTTTCTGTGACTCCTGTGCCATGGTGCCTCCTTCTTCGGAGCGTGAACCGTGACCCTCATGGTACGACAGAACATCTCGCCGACGATGCTTGTCCCTCCGGGTTTCATGCGGTCGTGCCATATTGGAATCGCATTATTCCCTACCATGCACCATTCTGAGCGATAGCGCATGGCTCGTTTCCGATCATCGAATTTGCTCCATGCCTCGTATCTCTCGTATGTTCGCTTCGATCCCAAAGGGGATGAGCCTATACGGAGGAGGGAAAGCATGGCCACGGAATTCGATCGTCGGAGCTTCTTGAAGGGTGCGGTCGCATTCGGAGCTGTCGCAGCTGCGGGTGCTCTGACGGGATGCAACAGCAGTACAGCAAGTGATGCGCCGGCAGCATCGTCTGCTGGGAGCAGCGCAGCCACCGCCAGCAGCATCGCGATAGGTGGCAAACTTGCCCAAGGACCCCAGATGTCTGAGGTCTTGAAGTGCCCGGTCGATCCGAGCGCTGAGTGGGAACTCATGGCTCGCGTTGAGGATACGGGCATCCTGGAGGGAATGAATTGGCATGATGGGACGCTCTGGTTCATAGATGTAGCCACCTCTCGCATCTTCAAGCTAGAGGACGGTGAGGTCGTGACCGTGTATGAGGATCCCGAGAAGAAGGCCATGCCCAATGGCGCGAAGTTCATCGATGATGACACCATCTTGCTCTGCGACCGAGCGATGGGGCTCTGCACCTATACGCTGAGCACGGGTGAATACAAGCAGATCGTCGATTCATTTGAGGGCGCCAAATTCCTTGGCTTGAACGATCTTGTGCTCGATGGCAAGGGCGGTGCCTATTTCACGGATCCAGGCCAATCGGATTACTTCAACAACGTAGGAAGCGTCTACTATGTGAATTACGGTGATGGGAGCTATGCTATCGAGAAGATAGTCCCCACGGCTGCTTACCCTAATGGCATCACCATCTCGCCTGATGGGATGTTCCTCTACGTTGCGGAGTTCAATACGAATTCCATTATCTGCGTTCCTTCGAAGAGCTATACAGACGCCAAAGACACGCCGTATGTGTTCGCGCGTCTCTCTGGCGGCCATGGGCCCGATGGTGTGCTCACGGATGCCGCAGGCAACGTGTATGCAGCGCATCTGAACGCAAAGGAAGTGGCTATGGTCAACGACGCAGGTTGGCCGATGCCCTCCATCCGCCTGCCCGAGACAGCATCCCCACTAGTGAGCAATCTGCTCATAGCCGAAGGGTATCTCTACGTATGCGATTTTGGCGGGAAGAGCATCTGGCGCATCGCTATCGATGCTGAGCCGAATCCATTGGCATAGCTGATCTGCTGTGCCTGCTCGCGGAAGGCTCTTATTCCATAGGGGCATGAGGGCCTTCCGTTTCGGTATTTCTTCTATGCAGGTAGCCCTCTCTACACTTATCCGCAGCCCATACCATGAGCGTTGATGACAGGAGGAGAACATGCCAAAGTTGGAAGTAGTATCCCACGAATATGATGAAGCTACGGGTATCGATAAGTACGTATTCGATCCAGGCAACATGGAGGCGTTGGTGAAGGTCGTTGTGGAGGATGGCGAGCCGGAAGTGCTCCTGGGGGTCCAGGCCATGGCGGTCCAGCAGGATGTTGTTGGCGAACCGGTTTGGACGAAGTGCGCCAATCCCGCTATCACTGATATCGCCCTCGAAGAATATAAGATGCGTCAGTAGTCATCCATAGAGGTACGGAGCGTGAGAGTAGAGGAGGCCCCTAGGCCTCCTCTTTTCGTGTCAAGGGGATGTGCTTGGCTATCGATCTTGCTGGAGGCTTTTAGATGCGGGGCTTCTGTCCGCTGTTTGTTCCGCCAGATCAATGCGGCTGTATTCATCTGACCCATACGCCTCTTCGATCTTCGTGTAGTAGTCCACGGTCCCCTCAGGCTTCCCGATCCTCCCTCGGACGGTGTTCCCTCGATAGGGCGTGAGACAGAATGGGCATGTATCTGCTCCGGGGATGACATCGGCGCCGCAGGTCTTGCAGCCAAGCTCAAGGCGCAGCGAGAAGATCCCGCATTTGTTGCAGTGGTTGCAAGGGTAGCAGGGCATGGATCAAGCCTCGCTCTCATCATCACCCAAAAGGATCTCCAGAGCCTCGTCGATCAGCGGATTGCTGTTGCTCATGGAATACAGCATGGCCAAGGGCATGAAGGCCCGCGGATCATCAATGGGAACTGCGACGCAGTCATTCGATATGAATGTGCTGTATTGCTCGATGTAGTCTGTGGTGAGCACGAGGATGTCATTCCTCAGATTGAATGTGATGCGAAGGAAGTCAGTGACGCGGGGGAAGTACACGTGGCGACAGGTAGGGGTGAATCCAGCCTCAAGGCATGCTGATTCGATGAAACGCCAGGAGCCGCTCACATAGTTGCCTTCCAATTTGACGAAGGTCTCGCTTTTGAGGTCATCCAGCATGATGCTCTCGCGTCTGGCAAGGCGGTGGTTCTTGTTCACGACGACCGCAAGGGGAACGCGGGCAAGCTGTTGTACCTCTGTTCCCTCTTCTACCTCATCGGTCTCATCGATATAGAGGAAGAGGAAGTCGGGGGCGGGGTCACAGTTGAGGTCGATGGAGGTTCGCGGGTCGGCTTCGATATCATTCATCTCGATGATATCCACGCCATACTCCTGCGCGAATCTATTTGCCATGAGCGTGATGCGCTCCAAGACCGTCTTCAGTCCCACATTGCCGCCGATGGTGAGGTGCGGGGTGAGCATGCTTGCTCCCTGCTTGGCAGCGATCGTCATCTGCTTGCGTGCTTCGAGTATCTCGAAGGCGTGAGGCAGGACGAGCTTGCCTGCCTTCGTCAAGGCAACGGATGAGCCCTTGCGCGAGAAGAGTGGCACCTTCAACTCGCGTTCGAGTGAATTGATGTGCTTGCTCAGGGTAGGCTGCGACACATTCAGCTTGCTTGCCGTCTCAGTGAAGCTAAGGAATCGTGCGAGTGCAACGAATTCCTCGAGATGATCAATGCGCATCGCTGCTGACCTCCCTTCTTCGCTCGCAGGTGAAAAGGGGGAATACGAGTGCGATTATATCCCCTAGGAACGGAAACAGTCACATTCCAAAACAGCATAGAGCCATGTCAAATAGGGTAGGCGCCTTTCCGATCCTGTTCGATAAGGTGCGCATTCTCTATTTCCCCCATGCACCATCTCCTTCTTATCCTCCTTAGCATCGAGGGATCGTTCCAGGGAAGGGAGGAGAGGCTCTAGCACGTAATGCAGCAAGGTCCATCATCTAAGAGGAGGAGATCGAAAGTGGAGAAGAAAGTGCAAAAGGGCATCGGTATCGCAATGATCCCGATCCTTTCCATCTTCGCATTAGGCGCTTCCCAAGGCGGCGTCAATGCAGGCATGGCCACCATGGCCATGAACTTCCCGGATGCTGGCGCCAACATCGGATACGTCGTATCCATGGTGGCGCTGGGCATGATCCCTGCAGGCATCTTGTCAGGCATCATCACGGGGCGCTTCATCAAGTATCGGACCACCATCATCATTGCCATGGTGTGCTATGTCATCTCTGGCATCGCGCCGTTCTTCCTGCCGAACGAGAGCTCGTTCGAGTTGCTGCTGGTGTTCCGGTTCATCTTCGGCGTAGCGGTGGGATGGTCCTATCCGCTGGCCTCGGCGCTCACCTTCAAGCTCATCCACAATGAGGATCAGCGCGCTACGTGGCTGGGCATCGGCATGGCGTTCTTCAACATCGGCACCATCTTCATGGAGCTTGCCGGAGGATACCTGGCGCTCATCAGCTGGCAGCACACCTTCCTGGTCTATCTCATCGGTTTGATCCCGCTGGTGCTGGTGGCGGCCATGCTCAAAGAGCCACCGAAGGACATCGATCAGGAGAAGGAGCTCGCAGCTGCTGAGGGGACCGAGGTAGATACCAAGATCCCGGCCATCGTGTGGCCCTATGTGATCTTGCTCACCTGCTCCTGCGCACTGGCAATGCCTACCATCCTATATTGCTCCATGATCATGGCGAGCTCCTTCGGTGCTGATGCGGGTCAGTCCGGGATGCTGCTCTCTGCCATGACCGTTGTGGGCATGCTCTCTGGCTTCACGCTGGGTCCCGTATACAAGCGCCTTCGCAAATGGACGTTGCCTGTGGCATGCCTCTGGCTGGGTATCATCTTCGCGGGATGCGCTATCTTCGCTCCGGCGCAGGGCGAGGGCAATCTGTGGGCCTATGTGGCTTGCTTCCTGATCGGTCACTGGGGCTTTGCCATCATCATCCCCGGCACGTCCAACATCCTCACCAATCTCGTGCCCATTGGCGCTGCTACCAAGACCATGGGCGTGTTCACCTGCTTCCATCAGGCAGGCTGCTTCCTGGCAACGCCGATCGCCACCTTCTTGGTGGGCGTGCTCGGCCTGAACCCGGCCTTGGGCATCTCGATGTACCACGGCCTCATGCTGCCCTGCTGCATCGGCGTCATCATCTGCGGCGTCCTGTACATCGTCCTCGCTGCGTTCACGAAGCTGCGCACGACAGAGGCCTAAGGGTCAACTGGGTTTGGGAGGTGCCCGCGTGGGCCCCTCCCTGCTCTGCGGGCTAACCCGATATCACGAGGAAAGGAGAGGCATCGATCATGAACCTCGATTACTACGACAAGCACAAAGGGGAGGTGGAGTGGCAGGACGGCGAATATACCGTCACGCGCACCACTGCCTGGTCAGGTCCTGGATGCCATGATGGCTGCGGCGTGCTGTACTACACCAAGGATGGGAAGCTGGAGAAGGTGGAGGGCGATCCTGACAATCCCTTCAACCAAGGAACGCTCTGCATGCGCTGCCTTGAGATGGCCGAATACGTGAACAACCCCACCCGTCTGGGTCATCCCATGAAGCGCGTGGGTGAACGTGGTGAGAACAAGTGGGAGCAGATATCCTGGACGGAGGCGCTGGACATCATCGAAGAGAAGGTGCGCGCTATCTGGAAGGACTATGGTCCTGAGTCCATCGCGTGCCATATCGGCACCGGTCGCAACAATTGCGACCAGATCCCCTATATGGCCCACGCGGCCTTCGGAACGCCGAACTTCTCCATGGGCTATCTTGCAGGGGACTCCTGCTTCTGCCCTCGCAGCGCTTCCATGGCCTCCATGAACGGCGACTTCATGATCGCGGACATGTCCCAGCAGTTCGCCCGTCGCTATGATGAGGAGAACACTGAGTGGCGCCTGCCTGAGGTCATCGTGAACTGGGGCTGCAATGCGGTCGTGTCCAACTCCGACAACTTCTATGGTCACTGGATCGTGGATTGCATGCAGCGCGGTTCGAAGATGATCACCATCGACCCTGCGCTCACATGGCTGGCCGCGCGCTCAGAGTACTGGCTGCGCGTCCGTCCTGGCACCGATGCTGCGCTGGCGCTCGCCATGATCAACGTCATCATCAGCGAGGACCTCTACGACCACGACTTCGTCGACAAGTGGTGCTATGGGTTCGACGAGCTGGCTGAGGCTGCCAAGGAGTGGACGCCCGAGAAGGCGGCAGAGGTATGCTGGGTGAAGGCCGATGACATCGTGGGCGCTGCCCGCATGTACGCCCAGGCGCATCCGGCAACCATCCAGTGGGGCTTGAAGCTGGACCAGACCACGAATGCCACCGCCACCGCTGACGCGGTGAATTCGCTGTGGGCTATCACGGGCAACGTGGATAATCCGGGCGGCAACATCGTCATCCGCAACGCCTTCGACCAGAATCTCTCCTATGGATACGGATATCAGCTGCTCTCACCGGAGATGCAGGGCAAGAAGCTGGGGTCGGAGTTCCCGCTGCTCAGCCGTGCAGGCTACAGCTCATCGGCGCATGCTGATTCGGTGCTGGCCGCCATTGAGACGGGCGAGCCCTACCCCATTCGCATGGTGTGGATGAGCTCCACAAACCCCATCGCCAACATGGGCGCTGATGCTCCGCGCGTCTATCGCGCGCTGCGCTCCGTGGATTTCGTGGTGGTGAACGATCTGTTCATGACGCCGACTGCAGTGGCCTTCGCTGACCTGGTCCTGCCTGCCGCCATGTCTCCTGAACGCAATTCCCAGCGCTGCTGGTGGGTGCCGAACCGCACCATGAAGAAGGTCACCCAGTATGAGGAATGCGTCTCGGATGACGACTTGGTCACCATGGTTGGCAAGCGCCTTGCGCCCGAGAACTTCCCATGGGATGACAACGTGGGCTGGATCGATCACATCTTCCAGCATGAGAGCAATGACCAGCTGCCCTACAAGACCTTTGCTGAGGCCGTCCAGCAGGTTTGGTCATATCCTCGCTTCGATTACTACAAGCATGAGAAGGGCTTGTTGCGTATGGATGGGCAACCTGGCTTCAATACGCCCACGGGTCGCATCGAGCTTTGGAACAGCAACTTCGCTCTGTGGGGTTATGATCCGGTGCCGCACTTCAAGGAACCCAGCTGCTCACCGGTGAGCTCGCCGGAGCTTGCCGAGAAGTATCCGCTCGTGCTCACCACCGGTGCGCGTTCTTTCGAGTTCTTCCATTCCGAGCATCGCCAGGCTGGCACCACCTCGCGTGAGCTGCATCCCGATCCGCTGTTCGAGATGAGCGCCGGGGCTGCCGCTGCTCGTGGGTTGGAAGAGGGGCAGTGGTGCTGGATAGAGAATCAGCGCGGTCGCTGCCGTCAGCGCCTGCACATCAATCCCTCCCTGGATGATCGGGTGGTGCGCGCTGAGCATGGCTGGTGGTTCCCTGAGAAGGAGGGCGCTGAGCCCACGCTCTACGGCGTGTTCGATTCCAACATCAACAACCTAGTGCCCCAATGCGAGAACGATGACACCGGCTTCGGTGCTCCGTATGCCAATCAGCTGTGCCAGGTCTATGCCTGCACGGAGGAAAACAGCAAGGAGATGCCCTCCCTGCGCGTGACGAAGGGTGACGGCTATTCCTATGAAGGTGCGGATCGCTCAGGCAACGGCTACGAGGGTTTTCCGGCTAACGCGAACGCTTAGGCTCGCAGGTTCTGAGAAGGCAATGAGAGGAGTAGGTGCATGAACCTAGATTACTACGAGAAGCACCGAGGGCAATCCCAGTGGAAGGACGGGGACTATGATGTGACCCGGACGACCGTCTGGTCGGGCCCTGGCTGCCATGATGGATGTGCTGTCCTGTACTACACCAAGGACGGCAAGCTAGAGAAGGTCGAGGGAGACCCTGATTGCGGGTTCAACCAAGGAACGCTCTGCATGCGCTGCCTGGAGATGCCCGAAGTCGTGAACAACGACCGCCGCCCCAAGAACCCCTTGAAGCGCGTAGGTGAGCGCGGACAGAACAAGTGGGAGAACATCAGCTGGGATGAGGCCTATGACATCATCGAAGCCAAGGTCCGTGAGATCTGGAAGGATTATGGTGGCGAGTCCATCGCTTGCATGATCGGAACCGGGCGCAACAATTGCTGGCAGATCCCCTATCTCTGTTACGCGGCGTTCGATTCCCCCAACTTCTGCTTGGGCTTCCTTTCGGGCGAGTCCTGCTTCCAGCCGCGCTCTGCCGCCATGGCGTCTATGAATGGCGACTTTTTGATCGCGGACATGTCCCAGCAGTTCGCTCAGCGCTACGACGAAGAGAACACCGAGTGGCGTCTGCCCAAGTTCATCGTGAATTGGGGCTGTAACGCCGTCGAGTCCAACTCGGACAACTTCTACGGTCACTGGATCGTGGACTGCGTGCAGCGTGGGTCGAAGATGATCACGGTCGATCCATCCCTGACTTGGCTGGCATCCCGCTCCGATTACTGGCTGCGCCTGCGGCCGGGTACCGATGGCGCCATGGCCCTGGGTTGGCTGAACGTCATCATCGAAGAGGACCTCTACGATCATGACTTCGTGGAGAAATGGACCTACGGTTTCGATGAGCTGGCTGAGCGTGTGCGCGAGTGGACGCCGGAGCGCGTGGGGGAGATCTGCTGGGTGGAGCCGGAGCTGATCCGCGAGGCAGCGCGCGCCTATGCGACGAACTGGCCGTCCACCATCCAGTGGGGCCTGCCCATCGACCAGGCGGTCTGGGGCATCCCCAGCGCGCAGGCCATCAATGCCATCTGGGCCATCACCGGCAACACCGATGTCCCGGGCGGCAACATCATCATCCTGAACGCATATGGGCAGAACGTCTCCTATAACTATGGATACGATTTCCTGCCTCCAGAGGCGCAGGGCAAGCGCATCGGCGCGGAGTATCCGCTAATGGCAAAGGCCGGATTCAGCTCAACGGCTCATTCGGATTCCATCCTGGAGGCCATCGAGACGGGTAAGCCCTATCCCATCCGGATGCTCTGGCTCACCTCCACCAACCCCATCGCCAACATGGGTGCCGATGCTCCGCGCATCTACCGGGCAGTCAAGACGCTCGACTTCGTCGTGGTCAACGACCTGTTCCTCACTCCTACGGCGGTGGCCTTCGCAGACATCTTCCTCCCTGCAGCCATGTCCCCCGAGCGCGATTCGCAGCGCGTCTGGTGGGTGCCCCTCCGCGGCATGCGCAAGGTGGTGGACTATGCGGATGTCAAGTCTGATGACACCATCGTCACCGAGCTCGGCAAGCGCCTCCATCCCGAGCGCTTCCCGTGGGATGATGATGCTGGCTGGTCCGACCACATCCTCAAGACGGAGACGCCAGGATATGAGGGTGACTACGTGCAGCTGCAGGATGAGGTGTACTCCTATCCGGACTTCCAATATCGCAAGCATGAGAAGGGTCTGCTTCGCCCGGATGGTCAGCCTGGCTTCAACACGCCCACGGGCCGCATCGAGCTGTTCGACTCGGTGTTCCAGCTGTGGGGATATGATCCGCTGCCCGATTGGGACGAGCCTCATTCGAGCCCGTACTCGCGCCCTGACCTCTGGGAGGAGTATCCCTTCGTCCTGAGCACGGGTGCACGCCATGTGGAGT
Source organism: uncultured Eggerthellaceae bacterium (assembly GCA_910588205.1). Taxonomy (GTDB): domain Bacteria; phylum Actinomycetota; class Coriobacteriia; order Coriobacteriales; family Eggerthellaceae; genus MGBC163016. The sequence goes on along the minus strand of CAJUQK010000003.1, from coordinate 16,277 downwards.
TCTTCCACTCCGAGCATCGCCAGCCTGAGGTCATGAGCCGTGAGCTGTATCCAGACCCGCACTTCGAGCTCTCCGTGGCGTCCGCTGAGAAGCTGGGGCTCCAGGATGAGCAGTGGTGCTGGCTCGAGAACCAGCATGGTCGCTGCCGTCAGCGCCTGCGCATCAACCCGTCGCTGGACGACCGCGTGGTGCGCGCTGATCACGGTTGGTGGTTCCCTGAGAAGGAGGCCGCTGAACCCACGCTCTACGGCGTGTTCGACTCCAACATCAACAACCTCGTGCCGCAGTGCGACAACGGCGTGACCGGATACGGCGCTCCTTACAAGAATCAGCTATGCAAGGTGTATGCATGCACGCCTGAGAACAGCGAAGACATGCCTTCGATCCGTGTTTCAGAAGGCGACGGCTTCTCGAAGCCGGGCGCAACGACCGAAGTGGACAAAGACTACAGCCACAGGGCTTAAGGGAGGAAACATCATGACCATAGGATATGGACTTCTCGTCGACTACGATTACTGCACGGGCTGCCACACGTGCGAGGTGGCCTGCCGCAAGGCGCTCGATCTGGGCACGGGCCAGTTCGGCATCAAGATCTTGCAGGATGGCCCTCGCGAACTGCCGAACGGCAAATGGGAGTACAACTATCTGCCCATGCCTACGAGCCTGTGCGACCTGTGCGAGGAGCGCACGGCTGTTGGCAAGCCGCCCAGCTGCGTCATGCACTGCCCGGCGCACTGCCTGTACTTCGGCACCGTCGATGAGCTGTCGGAGGTCGTCGCTGAGAAGACGCATAGAGCGCTCTTCACGCCTTACAACGATTAGGGCGAAGCATTCGTGGAGCCGGCCTTGGTGCCGGCTCCCTTCTTCTTTGGGGATCCGTCAAGAGAGGATGGCGCTGATGGCTGCAGAAGGGGAAAGGGGACAGGTTCGTTCGGTTCCCAGTGCACAGGCAGAGATGCAGGCGTATAGGAGCGCCCTTGGCGTAGGTATCGTGCTGTTCTTGGTGGCAACAGCGGTGACCATGGCGCAATACAAGGTCCCTACCATCATGACAGACTTCATGGCTCAGTTCGCCGTTGATGCCCCTACGGCATCTTGGTCGATGTCCATCTTCACGTTCGTGGGTATCGTCGTGGCGATCCCTACCGGATTCCTCGCACGACGCTTCGGCCCCAAGAACATCATCTTGGCAGCAGTTGCGTTGAGTGTTTGCGCGGGCATTGCCGGAGCGTTCGCCTCTGATTTTCTGCTCCTGCTCGTAGCTCGAGCGCTTGAGGGTGTGGCCCTCGTGTTCGTCGTGGCCTGTGCTCCCCTGATCATCCAGGCATGCGTTGATCCTGCCAAGATGGGCACCGCAACGGGCATCTACATGCTCGGGGGCATGCTCGGGGCAACGTTTGCGGGTCTGCTCACTCCCACCCTCTATTACAGCGTGGGTCATATGGGGCTTTGGTTAGGTTACGCGCTCATCACAGCAGTATCGGGTGTAGCGTTCGCGTGGTATGTGAAAGCGCCGAAGCCAATAACAGGTGCGTCTGCGGGCGTCCCTGGCGGATGGCGTGTGTTCTTCAAGCCGAACACATGGCTATTCCTCGCGCCCTTCGCTATCTTCCAGATGGTGCTTCTCACTATCCTCGCCTATGCACCCACTGCATTACAGCAGCAGGGTATGAGCCCTGCCCAGTCCGGCATCATCAGCACGCTTCCGATGATGCTCGCGGTCATATCCTCCATCGCCTTCGGTGCCATCTCTGATCGGCTGGGACGCTGCAAGCCCCTGTGCATCTTGGGGATGCTGGTGCTGGGGCCGTGCTGTTTCATCATGTTGAATATCTCCGGCCTGCTGATGTGGGTAGCGCTTGTTGTCATGGGCCTCTGTGCCATGGGTGCGCCCACGGTGTTCGTGGCAGCGTATCCGAGCGTGCTTGGCAGACCTGAGCTCATGTCCATTGGGATGGGCGTGCTCTTGCTCGTGCAGAGCCTGGGTCAGTTCCTGGGGACGGTGGTGCCTGCGACGCTGCTTGGGCCTGGCCTGGATCAGTGGATGCTCTGCGGCTCGGTCGCCGCAGGTGCTGCGCTTCTCGGCACGGTATGCGTTGCGCTCTGCAGGTTCAAGTAGGGTGGTTCATCGGCAATGCTCTCTTTCTCTCGGCAACGATTTTCGTCCTTTCGCTTGCGAATGTGCTGATTTGCGCTACAATCGCCGGTTCGAAAAGAGATTTTCTCGCGTATTCGGATCAAGAAAAGCAAAGAGGGGCGAACTGAATATGGCTCTAGGTGTAGACAGGAAAGACCTGGTCATGGTCGGCGTGCTGCTGTCAGGCACGCTGTTGGCGGTGCTCAATCTGACACTGCTGTCTCCGGCGTTGCCCGCCATCATGGGCTCGTTGAACGTGGATGCCACCACGGTCCAGTGGCTCACGAGCGGCTATTCGCTGGTAGAGGCGGTCGTCATCCCGCTTTCGGCCTACCTGATCGGACGGTTCACCACACGCCAGCTCTTCATCAGCTTCCTCTGCGTGTTCATGGTGGGCTCTCTGGCGGCTGCGCTGGCACCGGTGTTCCCCGTGCTCTTGCTCGGGCGCATCCTCCAGGCGGTGTGCACGGGCGCCATCATGCCCATGGTGTTCACGGTCATCCTGCTCGTATTCCCGCGCGAGATGCGCGGAACGGCCATGGGTGTCATCGGTCTCATCATCGGCTTCGCGCCCGCGGTCGGTCCTTCGCTTGCGGGCCTGCTCGTGGATTCGGTCGGTTGGCGGTGGTTGTTCGGCATCGTCTTCGCCTTGTCGGTCGTGGTCATCGTGCTCGCGGTGTTCACGCTCAAGGACTACGGGGATTTCAAGCGCAGCCGCTTCGATGTGCCTTCCGTGGTGCTCTCCACCTGCGGTCTGGTCTGCCTTCTCTTCGGACTGTCAACCTTCGCATCCACGCCGAACATGGCACTCACTGCAGGTCTCATCGTGGTGGGTATCATCCTCATGGGGTTCTATGTGCGTCGTCAGCTCACGATACCCGAACCCATGCTCAAGGTAGGCATCCTCAGCACGCGCAAGTACGCCATCTCTGTGATCATCATCGTCACGGTGCAGGCGGCCCTCATGGGCACGGGTGTCATCACGCCGCTCTATATCCAGGGCGTTCGCGGCTATTCTGCCACGATGTCCGGCGTTGCCATGCTCCCGGGTGCGGTCATCGGAGCATTCATGGGGCTCGTGAGCGGGCGCTTGTTCGACCGCTTCGGCGCTAAGCGCATCGTGGTCCCCGGCGCGTTCGTTGCGTTGGCCGGTGCGGGATGCTTGGTCGCATTGGGAATGGATTCCAGCTTCGTGTTCATCATGCTGGCCTACACGGTGCTCACGGTGGGTCTGCAATTCACCATGACGCCGCTCAATACCTGGGGCGTGAATTCCTTGGATAATTCCGTCATCCAGCATGCTCAAGGGCTCTCCAATACGCTCAATCAGGTGGCTGCCAGTGTGGGCACGGCGCTCCTCGTCTCCATATCAGCGCTCTCACCTCTGCTGGTGCCCGATGCATCGCCCGTGGAGCAAGCGTTCACGGGGTATCACATGGCCTATACGGCTACTGCCATCCTCATGGCGGTGGCAGTGCTGATCATCGTGTTGTTCGTGAGCGATAAGGACCGGCGGGCGAAGGGAGCGTCCGGGGAGGCCCCGGAGACGTTGCCTGATTATGCAGCTGTCCTTGATGGCGTGACGGTGGATGCTCGCGCGGACGAATCACGGATAGAGCTCCTGGGTGGCACCATGGGCACCAAGGTGCAGGATGCCATGAACGGTGACCCTGTGGTGGCTACCAGCGACATGCCCATGCGTAGCATCATCCGCTTGATGTCTGCCACGGATTCCAGTGGCCTGCCTATCGTAGACGCCGACGGCGTGCTCGTCGGGTTCATCTCAGACGGAGACATCGCGAACTATCTGGGCCGCCATGACATCTCCGTGATCGACACGACGCTCAATCTGTATCGGTTCGTGGATGATTCGCCCCTCAAGGGACGCCTGCTGGGGCTGTTGGACCTGAACGTCATGGGCATCGCCACTAAGAAGGTCATATCGGTGGAGGCCGACCTTCCCATTGACGACGCATGTCGCGTGCTGGCAGAACGACGCATCAAGAAAGTACCCGTCGTGTCCAACGGTCAGCTGGTGGGCACGCTGTCCCGTCGTGACATCATGCGGAACCTGTCAGAGATCGTGGATGCGATAGAGGAGCAGGATAAGGGGCAAAGCGAGCGCGCCTGCTAGGCAGCTTCCGTTAGGGCCGTTTCGCCTTCTGCCAGAGGGTTTCCTGCTCCGTTGGGCTCATCTCTTCCAAGGTGGTTCCTTTGGCGTAGGCATCGTCTTCCATGGACGCCCAGCGCTCACGGAATTTCCGGCACGTGGCGCGAAGGGCGTTCTCAGAGTTGATGCCCATCTTCCGTGCCACATTCACCAGGCTGAAGAGCACATCCCCCATCTCCAGCTCTACGGCAGTGGCGGCAGGGCTATCGTGGAGCACTTTCCCTGCTGCATCCTTCGGGGCGCTCTCATAAGCGGCTTTGAGCTCAGACGTCTCCTCGGCCACCTTCTCCCATACGCCCTCCAAGCCATTCCAGTCGAAGCCCGCAGCTGCAGCCTTGCGGGAGATCTTCTGAGCCTGGGTGAGGGCGGGAAGGCCCGTAGGTACGCCATCCAGGAGGCGTTCCGGCCCCGCCGCTTCGGACTGGTCTCCTTTTTCCTGCAGCTTGATCTTGTCCCAGAGCGTGATCACCTCGTTGGCGCTGCCAGCGGCTGCATCGCCGAACACATGGGGGTGCCGCCGTATCATCTTCGCATTGATATCCTGGCAGACGTCATCAATGGTGAACTCGCCTGCATCTGAGGCTATCTGGCTCTGGAGCACAACCTGCAGCAGCACATCTCCCAGCTCTTCGCGCAGATGCTGGATGTCGTCTGCCTCGATGGCATCCACGGCCTCGTAGGCCTCTTCCACCATATTGGGAGCGATGGAAAGATGGGTCTGCTCTCTGTCCCAAGGGCACCCATCCGGTGCCCGCAGGCGGGCGATGGTGGCTACGAACTCATCGAAGGCAGCGTGGGGACAGGTTCTTTCGGTGGGGGAGGAAGTGACGGCATCTTCTGCCATGGGTGGTCCTTTCGATCCTTGGTCGCCCCGATTCTATCTCATACGGCCTCGTTACAGCCCGGGTACAACGGGTCTGCGGCTTTGTCGCTCAGGATAGAATCGAGGCAGAGCGGAACGGGGAAGCAGGGGGGGGTGTTCGGGTTGGCCACACTACAGGAGTTCTTCAAGGTGGCGCATCTGTCGCTGACGGATAAGACGTCTGGGAGCCGCATGCGCCAGATCATCTCCGTGCTGCGGAAGTATGACGTGATGTCCGGCCTTACCCCTGAGAAGGCCGTGGAGGTGCTCGAGGCTCTGGGTCCCACCTACGTGAAGATCGGCCAGATGGCTTCTACCCGCTCTGACATCCTCCCGAAAGCCTACTGCGAGGCCTTCGAGAAGCTCCATGCTGACGTGACCCCCATGCCCTTCTTCCAGGTGATCAACTGCATAGATGCTAGCTACGGCCGCAGCTGGCAAGAGGTGTTCCTCTCCATAGACCCCCACCCACTGGGCTCCGCCTCCATCGCTCAGGTGCATCGGGCGGTCCTGTTGGACGGCTCGGTGGTGGCCGTGAAGGTGCGTCGTCCGGGCATCGTGGCTGAGATGTCTGAGGATATCGTGCTCATGCGTCGGCTCTTGGCTACGGCGGAATTCATGACCACCGAGCACAAGACCCTCTTGCTCAACTTCGAGAATCTCTTGGATGAGCTTGAGCGCACCACCAACAATGAGCTCGACTTCACCGTCGAGTTGGAGAACCTCATCCGCTTCCGGGCGGAGATAGCCTCTCAGGAAGGCGTCAGCTCGCCCCTTCCCTATCCCGCAGCATCCAATGAGTCCGTACTGGTCATGCAGTATATAGAGGGGGTGCACGTGGATGATCTGGCGGCCCTGAAAGCTGAAGGGGCTGATCTGGATCGTCTGGGCTTCCGCATCGCCCAAAGCTATATCTCTCAGGTGCTGGATGATGGCTTCTTCCATGCCGACCCGCATCCGGGCAACATCATCATCCAGGGGAAGGAGATCATCTGGATAGACCTCGGCATGACAGGCAGCCTCGATCCCAGCCAGCGTCAGCTGGTGGGGCGCATGCTCCGCTCGGTCACCTCTAATGACGCCTACGTATTGATGGACTCGGTGATCAGCATATCGAAGAAGAGCGGGCCCGTTGATTATGGTGTGCTGCTCCAAGAGCTTTCGGTGCTGCTGAACAAGTACGGTTCCGCCGAGCTCTCCAACATCAACTTAGGGGACGTCATGGGTGAGATCGTTGAGGTCCTGCGAACCCAGAACCTCATCATGGCTCCGGCCGTCACCATGCTGGTGCGCGGCATCGTCACGCTGGAGGGCGTTCTGGAGGATATGGCTCCAACCCTGAACGTGCTCGATATCGTATCCGAGCACGTGCTCATGCAGTCATTGAGCCCTAAGCACTTGGAGATGCGGGCACTGGAGCTGCTCACCTCTAGTGCAGGATCTGCTGAAGCTCTGGTCAAGCTCCCGAGGCAGGTGTCGAATACCCTTGAGATGCTCGAACGCGGAGAGGTGGCTCTCACGGGCAAGGTGGAGGTCTCTACCAGCTTGCTGGCTACCGTCTATGCCGTCGTGGGGCGCATCTCCTTGGCGCTCATCTCAGTGGGCCTGTTCCTGGGGTCCTCCATCCTGTGCACTACGAACATGGAACCCAAGCTCCTAGAAGTGCCCGTGCTGGGGGTCTTGGGATACCTGGGGGCGTTCGTCCTGGGGGTCTATGTGATAGTCCAAACCTTCCGTAGCCGTCACCGGATGAAGAATCACCAGAGGCTGGACTGAGCCTCATCATCTAGGCCCTCATCGTCGCAGCGCTCTTCGGGCTGGCTCATTGAGCGGCTTGGTTGGCTTTGATAGAATCTTGGTCTTCCCCGGCATCCTGTCAGGTCACTGATAGAGGAGGCATGCATGTCGCAGATAGAGTGCCCGAATTGCCATACGGCGTTCACGGTGGATGAGAGCGGATACGCGGCTATCCTGAATCAGGTGCGAGATAAGGAGTTCCAGCGTGAGCTCGCCGAGCGTGAGAAGCTGACCGAGAAGACCCATGAGCAGCAGCTGGAGCTTGCCGTGCAGAAGGCGCTCGAGGCAGCCAGGCTCGAAGCGGCTCAGGCTCAGGAGGAGGCTCGCAAGCAACAGGCCGCCGTGGAGCGCGAACTGGATCATGTGCGCCATCAGCTCGAATCCGAGAAGCAGACGTCTGCCACTGAGCGGCAGCTTGCCATCGAGCGAGCCGAACGGGAAGCAACGGAGCGCCAGCGGGCCATCGAGCGGGAGCGTGACGAGCTGCGCACCCAGATCGAACGGGATCGAGCAGAATCAGAGCGGCTTCAGTTGGCCCATGAGGTGGAACTGAAGGAGAAGCTGGCAGCCAAAGACGAGCTGATCCTCGATCGCGAACATGAGATAGAGCGCATCCGCGATATGAAAGCGCGCCTTTCTACCAAGATGCTCGGTGAGACGCTCGAGCAGCACTGTGAGGTCGCTTTCAACCAACTGCGGGCAACAGCCTTTCGCAATGCCTATTTCGAGAAGGACAATGATGCCTCAGGGGGGACCAAAGGGGATTATATCTTCCGGGAAGAGGATGAAGAGGGCACTGAGATCATCTCCATCATGTTCGAGATGAAGAACGAAGCCGATGATTCGACGAATCGGAAGAAGAACGAGGATCACTTCAAGAAGCTCGACCATGACAGGAAGGCCAAAGGGTGCGAATACGCCGTCCTCGTATCCACCCTTGAACCGGAGAGCGAGCTCTACAATGCCGGCATCGTAGATGTGTCCTATCGCTACGATAAGATGTTCGTCGTGCGGCCCCAGTGCTTCATCCCCATCATCACGCTATTGCGCAATGCGGCTCTGTCCTCATTGGAGTACCGTGCTCAACTGGCTCTCGTGCGCCAGCAGAATATCGACGTGACCAACTTCGAGGCCAGCCTGGATGACTTCAAAGAGAAGTTCGGCCGCAATTATCGGCTGGCCAGCGAGCGGTTCCAGAAAGCCATCGAGGAGATAGACAAGTCCATCGACCACTTGCAGAAGATCAAGGATCATCTCTTGGGAAGCGAGCGTAATCTTCGCTTAGCGAATCAGAAGGCAGAAGACCTCACCGTGAAGAGGCTCACCCGCAAGAATCCCACTATGAAGGCGCTGTTGGATGAAGCCCGGGCCACGGATCAAGAGGATTGATGCGTCAGGTTGCCCGTAGGGATCGATCGGGATCGACCTCTAGTTCGAACAGGTTCCACCGCTACGGAGATCCTATCGGATGCGCTTTTCGTTGAGGGGGCTTAACAATGTTCCTGCCAGCCCATCTGCGCTTCGGAACTGCTACCATGGGCGGACGAGAAAAGCGGGATGAAAGCAGGTCGTAGGTTGCTCACCATAGGATGCCATCTGTCCTCTTCCAAAGGCTATGCCCACATGGCAGATGAGGCTGCATCCATCGGGGCGAACACCTTTCAATTCTTCACCCGCAACCCTCGGGGAGCTCGGGCGAAGGATATCGATCCGACGGATGTGGCTGCATTCCATGAGAAAGCCGCTGAAGCAGGCATCGTCACCATCCTTGCCCACGCGCCTTACACCTTGAATCCTGCAGCAGCGAAGCCCGAAACGCGGGAATTCGCCATAACCACCATGGCCGACGATCTTAGGCGCATGGAGTGCACGCCGCACCAACTCTACAACATGCATCCTGGTGCCCATGTGGGTCAAGGGGTAGAGGTGGGCCTCCAGAAGATATCTGACGCCATCAACCAAGTGTTGGAGCCTGAGCATACCACCACGCTCCTGCTAGAGACCATGGCAGGCAAGGGCACGGAAGTGGGGCGCACATTCGAGGAGTTGGCCGCTATCATCGAGCAGGTGCACCTAGCGGATAAGGTTGGCGTGTGCTTGGACACTTGTCATGTGTGGGATGGAGGCTATGACATCGTTGATGATCTTGATGGGGTGCTGGAGGAATTCGACCAGGTGATCGGACTCGAGCGTTTGCGTGCCATCCATGTGAATGATTCGAAGAATCCTCTGGGTGCGCATAAGGACCGGCACGAGGTCATCGGCGGAGGATGCATCGGCCTAGATGCCATCGCTGCTGTGACCGCTCATCCCGCCTTGCGCGATTTGCCGTTCTTCTTGGAGACGCCCCATGACAACGTGGTCGAATACGGTGAGGAGATAGCGGCTATCAAGGCCGCGAGAGGAACATACCTGAGAACAGGAGAGGAATGACCCATGTTCGGTGACAATCTAGAGCGCATCGTCAAAGCCATAGAGAAGAACTACGAGGCAGATGAGATCTTCTTCACCAAGCCGGGACTGCGCTTCCCCAGCCGCTCCGTCATCAAAGATGTGCTGAAGAAGACCCGCCGCATCATTTTCCCGGGCTATTTCGGTGAGGAGATGCTCTCAACCAACACCAGCCCAACCTACTTCATCGGGGAGTTGCTCATCCAGGTGGAACGCGCTTTGCGTGAGCAGATCATCGTGGCTCTGGCCTACGTGGATGGCGCTGATGGGCGCGCAGGGAATCTGGGACTGTCTGGCGAATGTGCACCGGATCACATTACCCAGCGGGCGGCGGAGATCTGCACCACGTTCTTCGATGAGCTGCCCACTGTTCAGCGCAAGCTCTTGACCGATGTGCAGGCCATCTATGACGGGGATCCGGCGGCCCAGTCCAAGGAAGACGTCATCTTCTCCTACCCGGGTCTCTACGCCATCTATGTGTATCGGTTGGCGAACGTGCTGTATAAGCTCGATGTGCCCATCATCCCGCGCATCATGACGGAACTGGCTCATTCCGGCACCGGCGTTGATATCGGGGCTGGGGCAGAGATAGGCGAGTACTTCTGCATCGATCACGCAACCGGTGTGGTCATCGGAGAGACCACCAAGATCGGCAACCACGTGAAGATCTACCAGGGGGTTACCTTGGGGGCTCTGTCCACCCGCGGCGGCCAGCGCCTCTCAGGGGTGAAGCGCCATCCCACCATCGAAGACAATGTGACCATCTACTCCAATGCGTCGGTCTTGGGTGGCGAGACGGTCATCGGCGAAGGGTCTGTCATAGCCGGTTCGACGTTCGTAACATTCAGCGTACCGCCTCATTCCCGGGTGGCCGTGAAGGATCAAGAGGTAACGGTGCGCGGCCCGAACGAGCGGGATTAAGAGAGGCGTTGGGCGCGTGCGCACCCTGTGTTCACGCGCCTTATCGGAGGGCTACCAGCTGATCAGCTCGTAGCCCTCTTCCGTGACCACGACCTGCACTTCCCACTGAGCCGTGGGAAGGCCGTCTTTGGTGCGAACGGTCCAGCCGTTCGGATCCGACATGTCGATGCGGTGCTTCCCCATGTTGATCATGGGCTCGATGGTGAACATGAGCCCCGGCACCAGCAGCCAGCCCGTTCCTGGACGGGTGACGAAGCTGACGAAGGGCTCTTCGTGGAAATCTAAGCCTATGCCGTGACCACCGAATTCGCGTACCACTGCATAGCCGTTCTCTTTCGCATAAGCGTTGATGACGGCTCCTACATCTCCTAGATGCCCCCATGGCTTCACCTGTTCCAGCCCTAGCTCCACGGAGCGCTTCGTGACCTCTACCAGCTTCTTCAGTTCAGGAGCCACCTCGCCGATGCAGAACATGCGAGAGGAGTCTGAATAGTAGCCATCAAGAATGGTGGAGCAATCCACGTTCACGATATCCCCGCTCTTGAGCACCTCATCTACGGACGGGATGCCGTGACAGACCACCTCGTTCACGGAGGTGCAGACGCTTTTAGGGAAGCCCTCGTAGTCAAGGGGGGCCGGAATGGCTCCCTGCTGAGTGGTGTAGTCATAGACCCATTCGTCTATCTGCTGAGTGGTGATACCCTCTTTGATGCGTTGGGCCACCTGATCAAGTGCCCCTATGTTCACCCGTGCGCTCTCTTTGATGCGCTCTATCTGCTCAGGGGTCTTCAGCAGGTCCCGCGGAGGTACCTGCTCACCCGCTTCAGCTAGCTTCTGGAGCCGCTCATCGAACTCAAGGTGGCATCTCTTGTACTTCTTGCCGCTGCCGCACCAACACTCATCGTTGCGGCCCAGCTCAGCATTGCCGTCATACATGATGATCCTGTGCTCTCTATTCTCTTAAGCGTAGCTGGTATTGATGACGAGGGGAGCCACTGGATTGGATCCTGTGGCCGAGATAGCACCGTCCAAGATTACGTGTTGGCCATTCTGCCAGGTGCCCGAACCTGTTATCTCGAAGTAGGTGGTGATGTAGTCACGGCCATTGAAGCGGACAAGGATGACATCATCGGTGCGCAGGAGCACGGAACCGTTCTGCTGCACCTGAATGGTGCCTGGCACGCGGACCAAGTCCCCTGACCAGCATTCCAGGAGCATGGTGGGACGCAGCTCTGAGAAGCCTGAGTTGTTTGAGCCGCCGGAGTCAGGATCTGAAGCGGAATCATCCGGAGTGGGTTCGATGGCTTCATCTGATGATGGCTGTTCTGCAGGCTGCTCTTCTTCGGCAGGCTGATCGAGCCCCGTCACCTCAGTGACTTTAACCTGCCAACCAGAATCACCCCAGCTGACATTGGCGTTCACGGTGCAGGACTTCACCTGATCGCCCTCAGCTTTAGAGAGATGGAAGGCAATGGTGCCTCCCTGCGTATTGAGGCTGGCCTCGGGCTGCACGTCAGCGCCCACGAATTGGTTCGCTACCTCTTGGTTATAGTCTTTGAGGATGTTCTGCAGATTCGCTTGGATGGCTTCCATATCAGGGGGGCTGACGGGGATCACCTGAGGCTTGCCCTTTTCCACGCCCCCCGGCACCCAGGAGGTGGACTCTGCTGCATGGGTCAGGCGGATGGTAAGGGGGATGATGGCCTCAACGTACTCATTCTCGAATTCGGCTTCGGCTTTTCCTTCGCAGGTGAATGTGCCTTTGGCGGAAGGGTCTTCTGTGACGCTGCCCACGCTGTATTGCGAGAGCTTGGCATCAGTGAAGCCTTCAGTGCTGATATACATATATCCAGACAAGGTGGGAGGATCTATCTTGGTGCTGGTGAAAGCGCTCTCCACCTCTGAGATCTGCGGAGGTGCTGGGGCAGGCGTTGCATCTTGACCGCGCATCAGCACGAAGATCAGGATACCCGCCAAGACCGCTAGGGCCAGAACGCACAGGATCATGGACACCACGAGCAGCTTAGGGGCGCTCTTCTTCTGAGGCGGCTGCGCGGGGGGTTGGGGTGGGGCAGCAACTGGATAGGACGCGCCTGGCGCTATCATGGGAACAGGAACTATGTCTGGCTGAGAGCGGAAGCCCTGACTTGCGTCAGGGCGATTCCGAGACCCTGGCGAAGCTGCTGAACTTTCGCTGCCCTGAGAGGTAGCCTTTGAAAGCGATGGGCTTTCGCTCACTTCGATTGCATCCTTCCCACCGTGCGCTTTTAGGTTACAGGCGCGTGTATATATGCACGGTGTTAGCGCGAGAAAACTATACTATAAATAGACAAAGAAATCACTGCATTTATCCATAGTCGGAGGTAAGCCATAGACCTATGAAGAGCGAAACGAACAATCAGAACGAGGGTCAGCAAGGGCGTCGATCGCGGGGGTCGACCGGCGGCAGCCAGCGTCGCAGGCGGGTGTCTCCCGAAGTTGTGAGCGGCGAGCGTCAGGGGATCACGGGGCGCTTGAATGTGAGCTCTACTCCGCGAGAGCATAAGCAGAACCCCATCGCGCGGTTAGCCAACCAGTGGTTCGACCGGGTGGTGGGGGCCATGAAAGGGGATGGCCTCTCAGCGGCTGAGGCAGCCTATGCTCCCCATCGCACCACCCGAGATTTCATCTTCAACACGGCTGGTGCCGCAACCTGGGCACTGGTGTTTCCTGTGGTCACCATGGTATCCACTCAACTGGTGGGTGTAGAGCAAGCAGGTATGGTCTCCATGGCCTTCGTGGTGGCGCTCTTGCTCATGTTCCTGGGGAACTTCGGCGTACGCACCTATCAGATATCAGACATCCATGAAGAGCACTCATTCTTGGACTATCAGGTGAATCGGTGGCTTACGTGTCTGGTCATGGTGGTGGTAGGCTGGCTCTACTGCACATTGCGCGGCTATGCCACTGAGATGTTCGATATATCCATGGCAGTGGTAGCTTACCGCTGCGTTGATGCGCTGGCTGATGTCTATGAAGGCCGTTTGCAGCAGGTGGATAAGCTCTATCTGGCAGGTATCTCCCAGACCATCCGCTCTTTGGCGGCCCTCATCGTCTTTTGCGTAGTGCTGGCGCTTTCGCACAGCGCCGTGGCTGCTTGTACAGCCATGTTCATCGCATCATTGGTCACGTTCGTCGTCATCACCTGGCCGCTGGCCCTGTTGGAAACGCCGAAATCGCGGCAGTTCTCCCTGAAGTCACTGGGAAGGCTCTTCAAGATGTGTGCCCCGCTGTTCCTGGCGATCTTCATATTCAACGTGATCGAGAACATGCCGAAGTTCGTCATGGAAGGCATGCTGCCCTATGAGAATCAGCTGTATTACAACGCTCTATACTTCCCGGCTCAGATGATCCTCATCGCTGCTCAGCTGGTCTATAAGCCCTTGCTGCTGCGCATGGCTGGGGTCTGGCAGGATGCGAAGAAGCGGTTGAGGTTCGATCTCATCCTGGGCGGCATCGTCTTGATCATCCTTGCCATCACAGCCATCACCTGGGCGATCATGGCTTGGGTCGGCATCCCTGCCTTAAGCTTCCTCTATGGTATAGATTTCGAACCCTATCGCAGTCTTCTGTATCTCATGTTGGTGACCGGCGGCATCACAGCCCTCATAGATTTCCTCTATCAGGTGATCACCATCATGCGGCGCCAGCGGGATGTGATGGTCCTCTATTGCGTATCCTTCTTCTTCTCGCTGTTCATCCCCATCCTGCTCATCGGTTATGCCCAGCTAGAGGGTGCTATCTTGAGCTATCTCATCATCGAATCCATCCTTTGCGTGCTGCTCATCTGGGAGTACTTCCGCATTCGCCGTGACCTTTCCCGAGGCAGGCGCAGTGGCGTTGGCGCAGCATCCCCTGCAGCTGGCATTGAAGGTGAGGCGGCAGGTGGGGAAGAGCGGTCCCGTACCACATTCGTTCCTCTCATAGACCCGGCTGACCCAGAGCTCTCTGAAGCCGAAGGGGATGCGGAAGCTGTGGAAGAGGAGCCGCGCCCCCTGCGTCCCAGTGAGAAGCGGGCCATTCGCGAGCATCGCGAAGAGGTCATGCGCAGACGCACGGGGAAGCATGCGGGAAGAGATGACCGGTGACACGGACGGAGCTTGTCCCTGAACACGCGGCAGCCTACAACCCAGAGGCATTGGGCTCCAGCTCCTCTGGGGTGGATGCTTCAGATCCTCCCTTGCCGGTCACTGATCGACGGTATCGCATCCTTGAGATCATCTTCGGGGTGCTGAGCTTCATCGTTGGACTCGTGTTGACTGCGCTCGTGGTGTTCCTCCTCTATTTCACGGGCACTGCCTTCTATGACGGCGTCTTCCGGGATCAACCTGCAGCCTCGCTCACTCTGTTCGTCTGCATGGTCGCAGGCGTGGGTGTCGTGGCGGTGGGTACCGTCATCTTAGGTGTGCGCCTGGTACGGGGGAAGCTGCAGGGTGCTCATCTGACCGCAGAGATCATCAGCGTTGCTCTAGGCTTCTGCGCTCTGTTCGAGCTCATGCTGGAAGGGGTGACCACCATCTTCTGGATCCTCATGGGCTCGGCGCTGGTCCTCATCGCCCTCTTCACCTTCGCGGATCCTTCTTTGTCCGAGGAGCGCAGGCTCCAGCGCGTGCTGCGTGACATGGAGGCGCGAGAAGAAGCGGAAGAGGGAACATTGGGACGGGATGCCACGGGCAGGGGCTACATGGCCGTGAATTTCTTCAACCTCTTCTGGATCTTCACTCTGGGTGCCCTTTTCGGGGATGCCATAGAGACCGTCTATCACTATATGATAGAGGTGCCGGGGGAGTTCCAGATAAGAGCGGGGCTTCTCTGGGGGCCGTTCTCTCCCATCTATGGCTTCGGCGCAGTGATCCTCTCGCTCATCTTGAATCGCTTCTATAAAGCCCCTGCTATCCTCATCTTCTTGATGAGCGCTGTAGTGGGAGGAGCCTTCGAATATGCGGTGAGCTGGTTTCTGGAATTCGCCTTCGGGGCCGTTGCCTGGGACTACACTGGTCGCTTCCTCAACATAGGCGGCCGCACTGATTTCATGTTCATGTGCATGTGGGGTGTCTTGGGGGTGGTGTGGATCAAGCTGCTGCTTCCGTGGCTCATCGGCTTGGTGAACAAGATCCCCTGGCAGTGGCGCTACACCGTGACGGCAGTGGCTGCAGCGCTCATGATCTTCGACGGAGCTATGACGCTGATCGCTCTGGATTGCTGGTATATGCGCTTGGACGGAGTACCCACAGACCAAACGGCGTTCCAGGCGTTCTTTGCCCAGCATTTCGACGATCAGTACATGGCCAGCCGCTTTCAGTCCATGTCATTGCATCCTGAATTGACCACACGGGTGAGTTGAGCAACTCCTTCAATGCTTCGTCCATCGCACGGATGATAATAGTGCAGAAGTGAAATAGTGCGCCACTTTCGCATTTCGCCGATTTGGGCTTGCACGGCTTGCGCAAAGGCTTATCCTATGTTTGCTGTGCACAAGCTACAAGGATTGGAGAGTGCGATATGTGCTTCAGACCAGCAGGCGCCGATAGCGGCGGAACCAAGTGCCCCGAATGCGGCAAGACCATCCAGATGATGGGTGGGATCCAGATGAAGAACTGCCCCTTCTGCAAGGCAGACTTCTCCAAGTACATGAACCCTGATGGGTCCATCAATGAGGCTGCCGTTGCAGGTGCTCCGGCTGCTCCTGGTGCCCCTGCAGCTCCTGGTGCCCCCGGTGCTCCGGCTGCCCCTGGCGCTCCTGGCGCCCCGAAGGCTCCCGGCGCGTAAGCGTTGCAGAAAGCTGAAGAGCTCCCTGCGGGGAGCTCTTTTTTGTACCTGATATCCGCTTGTATGACAGGGGACGGGGCGGTTTCAAGCGGTGAATGCACCTTATGCTACTTTCGCCAGAAGTCGTGAGA
>CAJUQK010000002.1 GCA_910588205.1 uncultured Eggerthellaceae bacterium | reverse complement strand
CGCGCGAAGCGCGATGACGCGGCGATAAGCCGCCCGCAGTGGTGATGCGGACCCGTTGGGTCCCATCAGCAGTGCGGTGAGGATTTTTTTGTTTATGCAGAAGACAGCCCTTCCCCGTGAGGGGTTGAGGCCGATTCCGCAGGCCGAGAAAAGCGTGATATAAGCGAAGCATCACGTCTTTTCGAAAGCCAAGGCCTAAGGCCGAACGCCCCCTGCGGGGAAGGGCATCGGTTCCAGATGTCCAAGCCCGTTCCTATTCGCTGCGCAGTGCCTCCACAGGATCCTTGCGACTAGCGCTGCTGGCCGGGATCAAGCCTGCAATGAAGGACAGGAACACGCTGATGATGATCAGGATGAGACCTGCCATCCAGGGCAAGCTAGCCACATTCGGCACATCGAAGAGCGCGTAGACGATAGCGCTGGCCGGGATGCAGCAGAGCGCTGTGATACCTACGCCCAGCACACCTGAGATGAGGCCCTCGATGACCGTCTCCGCATTGAAGATCTGAGAGACATTGCCCTTAGACGCGCCGATAGCCCGCAGGATACCGATCTCCTTCTTGCGCTCCAGAACACTGATATAGGTGATGACGCCGATCATGATGGAGCTCACGATGAGCGAGATGGACACGAAAGCGATCAGCACATAGGAGATCATGTCGATGATGGTTGTCACCGAGCTCATGAGCGCTCCTACGATATCTGTATAGGTGATGGCCTTCGCCTCTTGCCCCGTGGAGTTCATCTCGTCGTTGTACGCGTCCAAGATATCGATGACTCCCTGCTTGGCTTCGAAATCCTTCGCGAAGATGTCTATCTCATAGGGCTTCTCCATCTGAGCGTAGTCAAGCTTCGCCAGATTGTTGTCGAATGACGCCTCTTCGGGAACCATCATAGACATGATGAGCTCCGTCAGCTCCTCTTCGGTCATGTCAAATGAGAACGCATTCTTGAACGCCTCCTCATCGATGCTCATGGCGCTGGACATGCTCGTCGCCAGACCGCCCATGGTCTTCGTGAGGGCCGCCGTGATGGCCTGCTGCATTTGAGAGCTCAAAGCCGTCATGGTCTGGGTCATGTATTCCTGCATGTACTGCTGGATGTAAGCCTGCATAGCAGCCATCTGCTGCTCTTGGGCAGCGGCCATGGTATCGGCGTACTGCTTCATGATGGCTTGGGCACCGGGATCCTCATTCAGATACCGTTGGATGGATTCAGGCACATTGGTGGGGTCGGGTGGGATCGGCATCATGCCTGAGGTCATATACCCCGCTATGAGCGCCGATATCATCTGCTTGACAGGTTCGATGCTCGCATCGCCGGAGCCCCCATCACCGCTTCCACCGCCCATAGCACTTGGGTCGAAAGGGGGAGGCGCGGGCAAGCTGGATGCATCGAAGTTGATGTCAAGGCCAGACAGGTCAAGCTGCAGCTTGCTCTCGTCGAAGGTGAACGCAGCGCTCAGGGCATCGGTGTCTATGGTGAAGAGGTTCTCCATGCCGAAATCCTCTTCGCTACCGCCATCTTCCGCCTCTTCGGCGAAGGTCTTGCCATTGAACACATCCACGGACGGATCAGCCAGCTGGTCCTTCACGATCTGCGTCTGGCCCGCTTGCTCTATCAGATGATCGGTCAGCTCAGGCGTGTAGTAGATACCGGAGTTCATCATGGTGGAATTGCCGTCATCCTTCGGCTGGATGATACCGGAGATCACCAGGTCATCACTGCCCGCGATGACGCCCTTCATGTACTCTTCGTCACCTGACTTATCCACCCAGACGTCGAACTCCTCGTCGTACTGGTAGAAATCCGCCGAGCACACCAGCTTCAGCTTCAAGTCCAGGAAATCCTGGTAGGTGAACTCCTTGCCGTCGTTCACCTCCGTCTCGAACTCCTCTTCGTTCACGAAGGCGCGCACCATCTCGTCCATGACAGCGCGGTCCCGCAACCCCAGGATGTACAGGAGGAAATCGCTTACGGAGCCGTTGTGGGTCAACACCAGCACGCATTCGTTGGGCTTCTCTGGCCAGTGCCCCGCCTTGACGTCATAGCCATCCTTCGCCATGTCGATGGTACCCATCATCTGGGCGAACATATCCGTGCTCATCATCTGTGACATGATGCCGCTCGTTGACATGCCCGACCCGATGCCCATGGATGCGAACGTGGTGTCAGGGTTGACCTGCTGTACGCCGTTAGAGGTGTCTGCCAAGAAGACATTGGCCGTTACGTTGTACTTGTACTCGATGTCGTTGGTGAACTCCTCGATGCCGCTCTCGCCGCTTTCGAGATACTCTTTGAGCGACGCCAGGTCATTCGACCCTACGCTGTCGAACATGCGGCCCATGATGGCAGCCTCACGTACGACAGTGTCGTCTCCCGCGCCCGCTTCGGCGCTATCCTCAGAGCCATCATCGGTAGCGCCGCCCATGCCCATGGTGGACACCATCATGGAGGTCATATCGAAGCCAGTAGAGGTGATCTGCAGCGGATAGGAGGAGAGCGTCTCTTCCTCAACGCTGGCGATGTAGTTGTTGACGCCATTGGCTAGAGCCAGGATGGCCGCAATGCCGATGATGCCGATGGAACCGGCGAAGGCCGTCATGATGGTGCGGCCCTTCTTGGTCATGAGGTTGTTGAACGAAAGGGAGAGCGCCGTGAGGAAGCTCATGGAGGTGCGACGCACCTTCTTCTTGGAGACCTTCGCCAAGTCAGCCTCAGTTGGCATGAATGGATCAGAATCTGCCAGGATATGCCCATCGGCCAGGTTCACGATGCGCGTGGCATAGGCATCAGCTAGCTCAGGGTTATGTGTGACCATGATGACCAGGCGGTCGTTCGCTATCTCGCACAGAAGATCCATGATCTGGATGGATGTCTTGGAATCCAGAGCACCGGTGGGCTCGTCGGCCAGAAGGATCTCAGGATCGTTCACCAGAGCACGCGCAATGGCCACCCGTTGCATCTGACCACCGGAGAGCTGACTGGGGCGCTTCTTGACGTGTTCCCCCAACCCGACCCGCTCCAAAGCCTCAAGGGCACGCTTGGTGCGCTCCTCCTTGCCGACGCCGGACAAGGTAAGGGCAAGCTCCACATTCGCCAGGATGGTCTGATGAGGGATGAGATTGTAGCTTTGGAAGACGAAGCCTATGCGGTTATTGCGGAACGCATCCCAATCACGGTCCGTGTAATCTTTCGTGGAGATGCCGTCTATGACCAGATCCCCCGCATCGTAGTGATCAAGGCCACCGACGATATTCAGGAGCGTGGTCTTACCGGAACCGGAAGGGCCGAGGATGGCCGCGAATTCGTTATCCCGAAAGCTGATGGAGACGTCATCAAGGGCAACTTGCGTGAAATCACCCGTCGTATAGGATTTGGATATCCCCTTGAGTTGCAACATGAGAGAGCGCCTTTGTCGAGAATGGGTTGAAGTCCCCTATTCTACGGCAAAGACGCTCAGAGAACGTGCAGGTTTGCCTTACAGCCCCGTAAGGAAGCCGGACAACTTAAGCAGTTGCCAGTGGCGTGGGTACGCTATAGACGCGGGAGCCGTACTCCTTGTCCAGTTCGAAGAGTGAGTGCTGATCCTTACCGAACAGCGTCATCTTCGTGATCATATCACGAGCGTTGTCCTCCTCTTCCATCTGCTCATCAATGAACCACTTCATGAACTGCTGAAGGCGGAAATCCTTCGCATCCAGTGCCGCCGCATAGATGTCGTTGATGAGGCTGGTCACGAACTGCTCATGCTCGAGCTGTAGATTCAGCGGATCGATGTAGGAGTTGTAGGTCTTGCCCGGTGCATCGATGGCCAGAAGCTTCGGAACCTTGTCATTCTCCAACAGGTACTTGCGGAAGATGAGTGCATGATCACGCTCTTCCTGAGCCTGGATCTCGAAATAGGTGGCGAAACCGTCCAGGCCAGCATCTTTGTAGTAATCCGCCATCTCAAGATAGAGATAGGCCGAATAGAGCTCTTTGTTGATCTGATCGTTCACGAGGTCATACAGCTTGTCGTCCATGACGCTTCCTTTCACGGTGATAATGCTCCGATCTGTCAATCGCCAGTATATCGTGAACCGCGCTTCGTGTTCGGCAACTAGCGGGAAACACGGGCGTTACAAAGAAGCACCCATAGGCCAAGCCCCGCATCCGAAGAGGGCAGCAAGCCTAGAATCAGCATCAGTAGGAAACCTCAGGGAGAAAAGGAGCCGATCATGGCCACTGTACTTGATGAATTCACCACTGCTGAAGCTGCCAAGGCCCAAGACGCCGCCAAGGATCTTGAGCGCATCGAACAGGAAGTCGTAGCTGAGGCCGAAGCCTCCGTTGAGGACTTCGATGCCATGGGAGACGAACAGGCAGCTGCCGAGGCAGCTGAAACGGCCTTCGAATTCGAGCAGGCCCAAAGATAAGCAGACGGCGCATAAGCCCTGCAAGGAGGAAGCCCCAAGCGGGCTTCCTCCTTCTTTTATGGCGAAGAGCGTTCGCTTATGAGCCGACCGCGTTCGGCTCCTACGACAAGGAGCGCAGCGCCCTTCCCCGTGAGGGGCGTCCCAGATATCACGTCACTGAGGTAAGGGTGCGGAAGAAGCATGTGCGCTCTCCTGTGTGGCATGCCGGGCCAGCAGGGTGCACCAAGGCCAGCAGCGTGTCCGCATCGCAGTCATAGCGCAGCTCTACCAATTGCTGGGTATTCCCGCTGGTAGCACCCTTATGCCAGAGCTCCTGGCGGCTTCGGGACCAGAACACCGTCTCTCCAGTTTCGAGCGTTCTCTCTATGGATTCCTGGTTCATCCAGGCCATCATGAGCACGTCTTTCGTATCTGCATCTTGCACGATGCAAGGGATCAGCCCTCGGCTATCGAAGGTGAGCTCAGCGATATCCATGCAGATCACATCCTGACCGGTATCCCGCAGCGCGCCATATCTTCCTTCACTTCCCGAATGGACAGCTCCCCGAAGTGGAAGACGCTGGCCGCCAGAACAGCATCCGCTTCTCCTTCCAAGATGCCCTGGGCGAAGTGCTCCAAGCATCCTACGCCACCGCTGGCGATGACCGGGATATCCACCGCCCGCGCCACCGCTCGGGTGAGCGCGCAATCGAACCCCTCACGGGAACCGTCACGGTCCATGGACGTGAGCAGGATCTCCCCCGCGCCCCGCTTGGCCGCCTCTTGGGCCCACTCGATGGCATCGATGCCCGTGGCATGACGGCCGCCTGCCGTGTATACCTCCCAGCGGTCCTGCGATCCAGGAACGCGCTTGGCATCGATAGCCACCAAGATGGCTTGGGTGCCGAAGGCGTGGGCAGCCACCGTTATGAGGGAGGGGTCCTTCACGGCAGCAGAGTTGATGGATACCTTATCTGCTCCGGCTGCGATCATGGCCCGGATATCAGCTACGCTCCGAAAGCCGCCCCCCACGGTGTAGGGCAGGTGCAGGCTTCGAGAGGCATCGCTGGCAAGCTCCACCGCTGTGGCACGCTTATCAGAAGTGGCTGTGATGTCCAAGAAGATGACCTCATCAGCCCGCTCCTCATCATAGCGCCGGGCCAGTTCGATGGGATCGCCCGCATCGCGCAAGCCGACGAAGTTCACTCCCTTGACGACACGGCCATCCTTGACGTCAAGGCAGGGGATCACCCGTTTCGCCAGCACGTTTTCCTCCTTGCATCCTCATAACGCAGTACCGACCCCGGCCTGCTTGGTACCTTCGGATCAGGCACCAGGTAAGCTGAGGCTTATCCTACGAAAGATCATCCAACGTGATCGGGCGTTCCAGACCTGCCAGATACCCCGATCCATCCGCCAGCATACCCTGGCACACAGCTACCGCGTCGGCTACGCTGAAGACCCCGTCATAGATGGCTCTCCCCGCTATGACCCCTTCGATGGCCTCTGACACCTTCGCAAGCTCCCGGATATCCCCAAGAGTCGACACACCACCGCTAGCGATGACAGGGTTCCCGAAAGCCTGGAACATCTCCACATAGGCTGCCGGAGCGATGCCCGTGCGCATGCCATCCCGTGCGATATCCGTGTAGATGAGGTGCTCATAGCCCACCGCCGCCATGCGGCCAGCCAGCTCCAGCGCAGAGATACCCGCCCCCTGCACCCAGCCTCCTACCTTCACGTCACCGTTCTTGGCATCGATGCCCGCTGCCAGCATGTCCGGGCCGAACTCCTCCCGGGCCGCCTGAGCAAGATCAGGGTCGGTCACCAGGGCCGTGCCCAACACCATGCGCGTCACACCCAGATCGGCCATGGCTCGCAGGTCATCCAAGGTACGCAACCCGCCGCCCACCTCCACATTGAGCTGGGTCAGCTGCAAGATGCGCTTGATGACATCCCGGTTGAGCCCGCTCCCTTCGCGAGCCCCATCCAGATCGACCACATGGAGCCAGGTAGCGCCATCCTCCTCGAAGAGCTGCGCTTGCTGGGCCGGGTCATCATGGAAGACGGTCACCTTGTTGTAGTCACCGCGCTCCAAGCGGACCGCTTGACCGTTCAGGATATCTATGGCCGGGAGGAAGTACATGGGTCATCCTTTCACGAGGTCCACGAAGTTCTGGAGGAGCTTCGCCCCTGCATCAGAGCTCTTCTCTGGGTGGAACTGTACACCGAAGGCATGGTTGCGCCGCACTGCCGAGGGAAACGTTACCGAATGGGTCGTGCGACCGCAGGTGCACGCCGAATCAGGTGCCGCGAAGGAATGGGTGAAATAGAAGTAGGACCCTTGGGGGATGTCCGCGAAGAGCACCTCATCTGCTGCCTCTACCGTATTCCAGCCCACATGGGGGATCTTATGGGGTTGGCCCGCAGCGTCCAGGCGCGGCAGGCGTCCCACCGTGCCCGGGAGAAGCTCGAGCCCCCGCACGGGGCTGCCTTCGGCATGCTCTTCGCCTCCCTCGAACATGAGATGCATCCCCAAGCAGATGCCCAAGAACGGCACCCCCGCCGCCACTGCCTCCCGAATGGCGTCAGCCTGCCCCGTCTCCTCTAAGGTGGCCATGGCATCGGCGAAAGCGCCTACGCCGGGCAGCACGATAGCCGAAGCGGCTGTGATGCCTTCCGGAGCGTCCGTCACCAGCACCTCTGCCCCGCAGGCCGCAAGCCCCCGTTCGACGGACTTGAGGTTGCCCTTCCTATAGTCGACGACGGCTATCAAAGGGCACCCTTGGTAGAAGGCACCACGCCCGCGGTGCGCGGATCGATGGACACAGCCTGGCGCAGAGCACGCCCGCAGGCTTTGAACGCGGCTTCGATGAGATGGTGAGCGTTCTCCCCTGAGAACTGGCGCAGATGCAGGGTGATCCCCGCATTCGCCGCCAAGGCGATGAAGAACTCCCGGGCTAGCTGGGTATCGAACGTGCTTATGGCCTCGATGGGGATATCCAGGGCCCAAAAGGCCTGCCCCCGGCCAGAGATGTCCATGGCGCACATCACCAAGGCCTCATCCATGGGTACCGCACAACTGGCGAATCGCTCTATCCCGCGCTTGTCTCCCAGGGCCTGAGCCACCGCCTGGCCGATCACGATACCGGTATCCTCTACGGAATGATGGGCATCCACATGGAGGTCTCCTTGGCAGCGCACGGTCAGGTCGAAGAGAGCGTGGCGGCAGAATGCATCCAGCATATGATCGAAGAAGCCCACGCCGGTCTGCACATCCGCCTGGCCGCTCCCATCTAGATCGATCGTGACGGTGATATCCGTCTCCCGGGTAGCGCGCGCCGCCGTAGCGCAGCGCCCCTCGTTCATCTCGCCATTCATGAGACACCCCTTGCCTTCCGCACCCCATCCAAGAATGCATCGTTCTGCTCTGGCGTTCCCACCGTCACGCGCAGCGCACCCTCGAGCCCCACCGTGCCGCTGAGATCCCGGACCAGGATGCCGCTTTCGAAGAGCTGCTGCCAGACATCCGCCGCCTGGGGGATGCGGAACAGCACCCAGTTCGAGTGGCTGGGATAGGGGCTCACGCCAGGTATCTTCGCGAGCTCGGTCATCAAGCGATCCCGCTCTGCGATGATGGCCTGGATGCCCGGCTCGAATTCCGCGCGATTCTCGAAGATCACCCGCGCGATGGTCTGGCTGACCGCGTCCACCGAATAGGGCTGGCGCACCTTGAGGTACTCCCGGATCACATCAGGATGCCCCAGGATGTACCCCACACGGACCCCTGCCAGACAGAATGCCTTGCTGAAGGTGCGCAGGATGACCAGGTTCTCATGCTTGTCCAAGGAGGGACGCATGGTCTCCCGGGAGAACTCGAAGTAGGCCTCATCTACCATCACCAGAGCATCTGTGGCCTGAAGGAGCTCTTGCAGGAAGTCAGTGCGTGCGCGCAGGCCGGTGGGATTGTTGGGACTGGCGATGATGGTGAAGTCCACTGGGCTGTCAGGGCCGCTGACGGCCTTGAGCACCGCCTCTTCGTCGATGGCGAAGCTCTCTTCCGCCAGGCGGGGGATATTGATGATATCCGTATCCGTGAGCCGCGCATTGGCCTCGTAGACCGAGAACGTGGGTGGTAGGTTCAAGAACGTGCGCCCCGGGCCACCCCAGGCAAGAGCCGTGTCGAACAAGAGCTCATCTCCACCGTTGCCCACCAGCACCTGCTCGCGGTCCAGTCCGTTGGCCTGGGCGATGACGTCCCGCAGCTCATTGGCCAGAGGATCAGGATAGCGGTTGAAACGCACCTGACGCAGGGCGGATTCGATCTTGCTCCGCAGCTCTTCGCTCACGTCCTGCGGATTCTCATTGGCAGACATCAACGCCTCCGCAGGCAGATACTTCGGATCGTAGGGAGTGAGGCCCTCCAGCTTACGGGAAGGCTGTCGGACCCTATCCATGGCTCGGACCGTTCGCTTCGCCCATGGCGGCTGCCTCTTCCAGGGCCTCCTCCATGCGCAGCGCCACTGACTGAGCGTGGGCCCAAAGCCCCTCATGCATGGCTATCTGCATGACCGCCCGGGAATCGTGGGCCAACGCCTGAGCGCTGTACTGGATGATGGAGCTCTTCTTCACGAATTCATCCACGGAAAGGGGGCTTGCGAAGCGGGCGGTGCCGCCCGTGGGCAGCGTGTGATTAGGCCCAGCCACGTAATCCCCCACAGCTTCGGGCGTCCAGGGTCCCAAGAATATGGCACCCGCATTCCTGATCTGGCCCAGATAGTCCATGGCGTGAGCCACGTGCATCTCCAGGTGCTCCGGCGCTATCACGTTCACCGTCTGGAGTGCTTGCTCCATGTCGTTCACGATGACGATCAACCCATGGTCTTCCAGAGAGCTACGGGTGATATCTGCCCGAGGCGAATGTTCAAGATGCTGGCGAATGTGCTCCTCCGCCTCGTCTGCATAGGCGGCATCTTCGCACACCAGATAGCAAGCGGCCATAGGGTCATGCTCAGCCTGAGCCATCAGGTCGATGGCCACCAAGGTAGGAGCAGCGGTCCCGTCAGCCACCACGCAGACCTCTGAAGGTCCTGCGATCTTGTCGATGCCCACATCTCCGGACACCACCTTCTTAGCCGCGGCCACAAAGGCGTTGCCCGGACCGGTAATCTTATCCACGGGGCTGATGGTCTCCGTTCCATAGGCGAGCGCGGCAATGGCCTGCGCGCCGCCCACCGTATAGACCTCTGTCACGCCGCCCAGCTTGCAAGCCGCCAGGATGGCCGCATCCACCGTTCCGTCCTTCTGGGGAGGCGTGACGCAAGCGATCCGCTTCACCCCGGCAACGCTAGCCGGAAGGGCATTCATCAGCACGGTAGAGGGGTACAGGGCACGGCCCCCCGGCACGTAGATGCCCACGGAATCAAGGGGCGTCACCTTCGAACCCACGATAGCGCCGTCTTCCCGAGCGAAGAGCCAGCTTTGAGTCAGCTGCCGTTCGTGGAATTCGCGGATCTGCCGCGCAGCATGCTCAAGGGCGCTGAGCGTTTCGGGATCCACCTCGGTCAGGGCCTCATCCATGGCTGCCTTCGATAGCTTGAAGGAATCCAGCCTGACACCGTCGAACCTATCGGTCAGGGTTGCCAGCGCTGCGTCTCCCCCTTCGCGCACCTCAGCCACGATATCCGTAGCCGCCTTGAGCGCATTGGCATCGAAGGCGCCTGTCCTATCGATGAGCTCTTTCCGGAAGGGCTCGGTGGGTTTCAGCTCTATTCGTCTCATCATCTCGTTCCACCTGCTATGGGATCGTATTCTGCCTCTTGAGCGTTCGTCGCCAAGATATCCGCCAATTCTACTATTCGGCCATCCGTGCGCAGCCGCGACGGATTGGCGAAGAAGCGCGCAGTGGACGAGAGGACCTCATCCACGATGACCAGGTTGTTCTCGCGAAGAGTGGTGCCGGTAGCCGTGATGTCCACGATGCGCTCAGCGAGGCCCGTCATGGGCGCCAATTCGATATTGCCGTTGAGCTTCACGATATCGGCCTGCACGCCCATCCGAGCGAAATGAGTCCGGGTGATATGAGGATACTTGGTAGCCACCCGGATGGAACCCAACCGCCGGTAGCGCTCCTGGATGGCCTCATCGGTACCTGCCAGCTCCGCCACCACGAAGCGGCAGCCTCCGAACTTGAGATCAGCCAGCTGGACTACCTGAGCGTCCGTCTCCAACAGCGAATCCCGGCCGCAGATGCCGCAATCGGCTGCCCCAGAGGCCACGAAGGCAGGAGCATCCGACGGGCGCACGATGATGTAGTCTGCCGAGGGGGTTGATATCACCAGCTGACGGCCTGGGTCATCAAGGCCGCTCACCTCCAGCCCGGCCGCAGCCAGGCTCTGGATGGCATCCTTGTTGAGCGCCCCTTTCGGTACAGCGATCCGCAGCTTGCGTTGGGCAGGTTCCCCTTCGGCGGCTGAGGCTGCCATGGTCTGCTCCAACGAGAAGGCGAACCCGGCCGCAGGCTGAGGGGTCCCGAAGGCGGCCAACATGTTGTCATAGCGGCCCCCTGAGCCCAGGGAGCTTCCCAGATAGGGCGAATAGGCCTCGAAGACGATGCCTGTGTAATAATCGAACGAGCTCATGACCGAGAAGTCCACGAGAAGGTCTGCCTGAGGACAGGTTGCGCGCACCTCCGCTATCACGTGGGCAAGCTCATCCAGTCCCTCCGCACACCCCAAAGGCGCTGTGAGGGCCCGGGCCTCTTCCACGGCTTCCTCTGCCCCGCGCACATGCATCAGGTCATAGACCGCCTGGGCATAGGCCGGAGCCACCCCGGCGGTGTCCACCCCTTCGCACCCCGTGAGAGAGACGAGTTGCTCCAGCGCAACGAAATCAGACGTGTGACAAGCAGAGAGCACCGCCTGCTTCCACGAGGCGCTGCCACCGGAGCGCTCCAGCAGGGCACGGAGGGGAGCCACCGTAGCCAGCGCCAGCGTCACCGTAGACACCCCCGCCAGCTCTAGGGCCTGCAGCATCAACGATGCCAGGGAGGAATCTATCTGCCAGCCCGCCTCTCCCACATCTTCCACGCCTATCTGGGTCATCTCCCGAGGCGTGACCTGGGCGGTACCCTCCGTTTCCCGGAAGACGCGCTGGGTGTAGCGCAGACGCGCCCCCGCACCCGCACCACGCAGGCGCGTGGAGCACATGCGTGCCACCTGGATCGTGACATCAGGCCGCATGGCCAGAAGGTCTCCTTGGGAATCGAAGAAGCGAAAGGGAGATGCGGGCAGATGCGTTCCCGCATTCACCACATCCATCGCCTCAAGGGTAGGCGTCTCTATGGGCTGGAAGCCCTCCTGAGCGAACAGGTCTTGAACGGCGCGGGTGATCCGCTCACGTTCCGCCGCTTCATCGGGCAGCACATCGCGAAAGCCCGTTGGGGTCACAAGGTTCATCTCTCTCCTCTTGTCAGGGGTGAAGGGAGTATATCACTTTAGTACAGTAGAGTGCTAAAGTGATAGCATTCCCGTCGAGCAATGGAGAGAGCGGATCCCCTGGGCACTTTCGCTATCCCAGCTTCTCTTCCAGCAACTGGTTGATCATCTGGGGGTTGCCCTTGCCCTGCATCTGCTTCATGCACTGGCCCACAAAGAACCCGATGAGGCCCGTCTTGCCGCCCTTGTACTGCTCGACCTTGTCAGGGTTATCAGCCAATACGGCATCGACCACCGCTTCGATGGCGCCGGTATCAGACACCTGCTCCATCCCGCGCGCTTCTACGATGGCCTTCGGGTCTTTGGCTTCCTCCATCACAGCAGCGAAGACCTCTTTGCCCTGCTTGGACGAGATGGCTCCTTCGCTGATGAGGCTCACCAGCTGAACCGCACGCTCGGGCGTGAGCGGGCTCTCCTCCAAAGAAGCGCCTTCCTGGGCATTCAGCCAGGCGGTGACATCATTGATGACCAGGTTCGCCAACGGCTTCGCCAGCTTCGCTGCGTCCGCATCACCCTCAGCTGCAGCCGTCATGCACCCTTCGAAGAACTCCGCCGTGCTGCGATGCTCCACCAAGTGTCGCGCATCATAGGCAGAGAGACCGAAGGCTGACTGGAAGCGGCGTGCCTTGTCATCCGGCAGCTCTGGCAGCTTCGAGCGCACCCCTTCGATGAACTCCTCAGACAGGTTATAGGGCGCTAGGTCAGGCTCAGGGAAGAGCCGGTAGTCATCGGCTGTCTCCTTCACGCGCATGACGATGGTCCGCTTGGCGGAAGGATCCCAGTGACGCGTCTCCTGGTAGATGGTGCCTCCCTCATCGAGCACTTGGGCTTGACGGCGGATCTCATAGAGCAGCCCATCATGGAGCGCTTTGAAGGAATTGATGTTCTTGAGCTCGGTCTTCGTGCCCAGCTCCTTCGTGCCGCGCTTGCGCAAAGACACGTTGCCATCACAGCGAAGGCTGCCCTCTTCCATGGAGCAATCCGAGATGCCCAAGGCCAGGTAGATCTGGCGGAGCTTCTGCATGAACAAGCGCGCCTCTTCGGGGGTGCGCAGGTCCGGCTCGGTCACCAGCTCGATCAGCGGGGTGCCTGCCCGGTTGTAATCCACCAGCGAATGGGTGGCACCCGCGATGCGTCCCTCTTCGCCCCCGAGGTGCACCATCTTGCCCGCATCCTCTTCCATGTGGATGCGCGTGATGCCCACGTGGGCCCGATACCCGTCCGCCGTCACGGTGACATTCTCGAAAGCATCTCCCTCAGAGGCCTTTGCAAGGCCATAGCGCTCCTTCGCCGCCGCGCCGTCCACCTCAAGGTCAAGATGCCCCCGCATGCAGAAGGCAACGGGACCCTGGGTGGTCTGGAAGTTCTTCGCCATGTCCGGATACATGTAGTTCTTCCGGTAGAACATGGAGTGCTTCTCTATGTCGCAGTTGGTGGCCAGGCCCGCCAGCACGATGGATTCGATGGCAGCCTTGTTCGGCACGGGCAGCGCTCCAGGCAGCCCTAGGCATACCGGGCATGTGTGCGTATTCGGCTCTGCGCCGAACTCCAACTTGCAGCCACAGAACATCTTGGTGGTGAGCGTGGTCAG
The DNA here is from genome assembly GCA_910588205.1 of uncultured Eggerthellaceae bacterium. GTDB lineage: Bacteria > Actinomycetota > Coriobacteriia > Coriobacteriales > Eggerthellaceae > MGBC163016. Next base: position 99,068 of record CAJUQK010000002.1, on the reverse strand, counting down.
TTCTGTATGCACCTCAAGCCCGATGACCGCCTCATAGCGCTCCAGCACCTCTTCCAGCGTCTGCATGCTATTCACCCGCCCTGAATGATGGCGCAACCTGTGCGCTTCCGTAGATCCGCTCCAATTCTGCCGCCACGCGCAGCATGTTCTCGTCCTTGAACGCGGGAGAGATCAATTGCACGCCGATGGGCAGTCCCGTATCAATTCCCGTTCCTACGGGCATGCTCATGCCGCCATTGCCCGCGATATTGATGGAGATGGTGAACATATCCGACAGATACATCTCCGCCGGGTCCGCTATCTCGCCGAACTTGAATGCCGTCCGCGGTGCGCAGGGAGCCAACAGGCAATCCACCTCCTGGAAGGCATTGGTGTAATCCTGCGTGATGAGCGTGCGCACCTGCTGCGCCGGATAGTAGTACTGCTCGTACACGCCTGCGGAGAGAAGATAGCTGCCCAGCATGATGCGCCGCCGGGCCTCCGGTCCGAATCCTTTCGACCGGCTGGCCTCGTACTGGCTGCCCAGATCCTTATGCCCCGGATCGCGATAGCCATAGCGAACGGAATCGAAGCGGGCCAGGTTGCTGAAGGCCTCACAGGGACCCAGCACGTAGTAAGCGCTGATGGCGGCCTTCGCGTTGGGGAGCTCCACCTCAGTGATATGCGCCCCGGCCTCTTCCAGTTTCTTCGCCGCTTCTTCCACCTTCTGCCGCACCTCAGCGGAGAGCCCCTGGGCATCCAAGAACGCGGGCACGATGCCGATCCGCATGCCCTTCACGCCTTCATCCAGGTTGGCGGTGAAGTCAGTCTGGATGGGCTGGGAGGTGCAATCCAGCGGGTCCTTGCCACAGATGGCGTTCATGACCAAGGCTGCGTCCTCCACCGTGCGGGCGAAAGGACCCACCTGATCAAGGGAGGAACCGAAAGCCACGATGCCGTAGCGAGAGACCATGCCATAGGTGGGCTTCACTCCCACCACACCGCAGAAGGAAGCAGGTTGACGGATAGAACCACCCGTGTCGGAGCCCAAGGACACCGGCACCATCCCCGCAGCCACGGCTGCCGCGCTACCACCCGAAGAGCCCCCAGGCACACGGCCCAAGTCCCATGGGTTATGGGTGGGACCGAAGGCGCTGGTCTCCGTGGAAGACCCGAAGGCGAACTCGTCCATGTTGAGCTTGCCCAAGGGCACTGCCCCCGCCTCAAGCGTCTTCGCTACGCAGGTGGCCGTATAGGGAGATACATAGCTTTCCAGCATGGCTGAGGAGCAGGTGGTATGGGTCCCCTCCAGATTCATATTGTCCTTGTAACCCATGGGAACGCCCCTGAGCGCTCCCCCTTCGGAGAAGGCTCCCTGAGCTATCTGCTGGTCGATGGCCTGAGCCTGAGCCAGAGCGTTATCACGCGTCAGCTCTAGGAAGGCATGGACCTCCCTGTCTTCCTCTCCGATGACCGTCAATGCGGCCTCTGCCATCTCCTGGCAGGAGAATTCCTGGGCAGCCAAGCCGTCTTGGATCTGCCGGACGCTCATCTGTCCGAAGGGTATGCCCAGAGAGCTCATCACCGATCACCCCCATCCGAGAGGATGGCTGGGATGAGGAAGCACCCGTCCTGTTGTTGGGGCGCATTGCTCAAAGCCACCTCTTGGGTGAAGCTCCCATCCTCCCACGCGTCTTCGCGCATGACGTTGGATAAGCTCCCAATGGGATGGAATGTGGGCTCCACGCCCTCAAGGTCATACTCCCGGATGATCTCCAGGCTGTCTATGATGGAATTCAGATCCACGGTCATCTGCGCCACCTCGTCTTCGGTCATGCCGATCCGGGTGTATTCCGCAATGCCGCGCACATCCGCTTCGGTAAGATGCTGCGTCATGGGCTCCTGCTTTCTGATGCTTTTGCGAACCTGTTCATGATATCGCAGTGAATTGGGCGGAACCGGGCTTTTCGCCCAATTCCCTCACCCGGCAGAGAAGGCGCCTAGATGCAGTCTTCGTACCCTATCGTCGCCCTCGACGGCCCGCGTCCGCTTGCCGAGCTGCCCGGTTCGCACGACCGGGACGCATATCCCGTCCACCGGACGCACCGCTCTTCGATCTGGACTGCTTCTGCTGAGAGGCCTTCCTCTTCGCGCTCTTCTTGGGAGCTCCGCCCTGCCGGTCAGCACCTCCGCCCTGCTGGCCGCCTTTCTTGCCTTGCCTGCCCCCTTGGCCCTTGCCCGTAGACCCGCTTTCCCGAACTTCGGTCCGTGGCTTCTTCGCCCGCGGGGGACGCTTTGCGCTCTGATGCTGCTGGGCCTTCGCCAAGGCTTCCTCTTCATTGAACGAGCTGATCTGCATCTCGGGGATATCCCGCTTGATCAACCGCTGGATGGCCTTGAGGTCGTCTGCGTTCTCGGGACTCACGAACGATACTGCCCAACCGGTGCTCCCCGCGCGGCCCGTACGTCCGATGCGGTGGATGTAATCCTCCGGCTCATGGGGGATGTCGTAATTGACCACGTAGTTCACCGAATCCACATCGATGCCCCGGGCCAATACGTCCGTAGCCACGATGACATCCGTCTTCCCTTCGGCGAAGCTATCCAAGGCGCGCTTGCGCTGATTCTGCGAACGATCCGAATGGATGGCCGCCGCAGAGATGCCAGCCCGCTTCAAGCGACGGCTCACCGTATCGGCCCTATGGCGCGTGCGCACGAAGACGATGATGCGCGTACCGCCCTTCTCTTCAAGGAGGGTCCGCAGCAGCTCTGGCTTGGCAGCCTGGCTCACGGGGATGATGTACTGCTCCACCGTGTCCGCCGTTTCACCCTTATGGGCAATCTGCACATAGGCCGGATCACGGAGGAGGTTGCCCACCTGACCCATGACGGAATCATCGATGGTGGCCGAGAAGAGGAGCGTTTGGCGGTCCTTGGGCGTAGCTCGCACGATCTTGCGCACCGCGGGCAAGAAGCCCATGTCCAGCATGCGGTCAGCTTCATCCAGCACGAGCACCTGCACAGAAGACAGATCAGCAGCCCCCTGCTCCATGAGATCCATCAGCCGTCCCGGCGTGGCTATGAGCACGTCCACGCCGCGACGCAGCGCGTCGGTCTGGGGCGTGTAGGACAGGCCACCCACCACGGTGAGCACCCGGTGTCCTGTCTGCTTCGCCACCGCCTGGGCCACCTCGCCTATCTGGGTAGCCAATTCCCTCGTAGGTGTTATCACCAACAGAGAGGGGGCTGAGCCCTTCTTGCCTCGGGGCAGACCGTCCAGAGAGGGAAGCGTGAAAGCCGCCGTCTTACCCGTACCCGTCTTGGCGGCGGCGACGATATCCCGCCCTTCCAAGACGTAGGGGATGGACTGCTCTTGAACGGGGGTAGGCTCAAGGTAGCCAAGCGCGCTCACTGCGCGCAGAATGGGCTCTGATAAGCCCAGATCAGAAAATGATGTCATGAAATGATGTCCTAAATGTTCAGTTGTCTTAAACGTTGAATTTGAAGTGCATGACGTCGCCGTCCTGCACCACGTAATCCTTGCCTTCCTGGCGAAGCGTTCCGGTCTCGCGGCAGCCCTTCTCACCGCCATTGGCAACATAGTCTTCGAAGGATGCCGTTTCGGCCTTGATGAAGCCGCGCTCGAAATCAGAATGGATGACACCGGCCGCCTGGGGCGCCTTCGCGCCTACAGGCACGGTCCAGGCACGGCTTTCCGTCTCACCGCTGGTGAAGAACGATTGCAGCCCCAAGAGCGCATAGGCCTCACGCACCAAGCGCGCCAGGCCGCTCTCCTCAAGGCCCATGGCTTCCAGGTACTCCGCCGCCTCTGACGGATCCAACTCCGCAAGATCCGCTTCCACCTTCGCTGAGATAGGCACAGGAGCCAGGCCGTCGATCTCAGGCAGATCGGCATCCAGCTGATCCTCGTCCACATTCGCCATATAGAGCATGGGCTTCATGGTGAGCAGGTGCAGCTCATAGACCGCTTCCTGCTCCTCCTCATCCAACCCCAAGGTGCGGGCACGGTGCCCCTCATTGAGCCCCTCGAGCACCTTGCGGGCCGCATCCAGCTTCTTCTGGGCTGCCTTATCGCGCTTCGCCTCCTTCTCAAGGCGCGGAAGGGCTTTCTCCACCGTGGCGATGTCCGCCAAGATGAGCTCGGTCTTGATGGTCTCCACATCAGAGAGGGCATCCACCTTGCCTGCCACATGGACCACATCGGGATCGGAGAAGAAGCGGACCACTTCGCAGATGGCATCGGTCTCGCGGATGTTCGCCAGGAATTGGTTACCCAAGCCCTCCCCCTGGCTGGCCCCAGCCACCAAACCGGCGATATCCACGAACTCCACCGTTGCAGGCACGATCTTCGCCGGGTTGTCGATCTTCGCCAGCTCATCCAAACGGCTATCCGGTACCGGTACGATACCCACGTTGGGCTCGATGGTAGCGAAGGGATAGTTGGCAGCCAAGCCACCCTTGTTAGTGAGCGCCGTGAACAACGTGGACTTGCCCACGTTCGGCAAACCTACGATCCCGATGGAAAGAGCCATGCGAAGATCCTCTCTACAGCGATATCATCCCCGCCGTGTTCATGACGTAAGCCACCAAGATGACCACCACGAACACCGGCGCTATGTACTTGATCATGACCACGAACAGCTTCTCGCCCGTGAACTTGCTGGATTGCTTGATCTCAGTGATGAGCGTCTTCGGCTTGATGATCCAACCCACGAAGATGCAGGTGAGCAACGCCACGATGGGCATCATGATGGTATTGGACAGGAAGTCGAAGAAGTCCAGCAGCTGGGAATCCTGATACTCCCCGATCCCGAAGAGAGAATACATCAGGTCCACCGAGAGCAGTTCGTTATACCCCAGGTTCACGATGGTAGCCATGATGACGATGAACACCGTGCATACCAGAATGGCGAATGTGCGCCCCTTCTTGGTAGCATCATCCACGATAGAGACCAGCGTCTCGAACAGCGAGATGCAGCTGGTGAGCGCAGCGAAGAACACAAGGGCGAAGAAGAGGAACCCTACCACGTTCGCCGCGAATCCGAATCCGAGGAACACCTGAGGGAGCACGCCGAACATGAGACCGGGACCAGCCGTGGTGGCCACAGCCTCGCCGCTCCCCTGCACGGCAACTGCCGCCGGGATGATCATGAGGCCAGCCAGGATGGCGATGCCCGTATCGAAGAGCTCGATGCGGCGCACGGAATGCTCCAGGTCCTCCTTCTTCGAGAAATAGGAACCGTAGGTGATCATGATGCCCATAGCCAATGACAGGCTGAAGAACATCTGGCCCATAGCGGCCACTACCAGCTCTGCGCTGAACTTGCTGAAGTCCGGGATCAGATAGTACGCAAGGCCGTCCAAGGCACCGGGCAATGTGAGCGCGAATACAGAGATGATGACGGCCATGATGATGAGGGCCGGCATCAGCACCTTGTTGACACGCTCGATGCCGCGCTTCACGCCGAAGGCCACGACCGCCACCACGCAGGCGATGAAGATGAACATCCAGAGATAGCTCTCAGCGTTCTGCAGGATGAAGCCGCCGAAGAACTCCCCATCAGCGATCTGCGATGCAGGCTGCACCACATAGGCAGCCATGTATTTGGTCACCCAACCGCCGATGAGCGCGTAATAGGGCGTGATGATGAACGGTACCGCGGACGCCAAGATGCCGATGATGGTGAACTTCTTGCCGAAGGCCCGGAACGCGCCGATGGCGGATTGCCCCGTCATCCGGCCGAGAGCCGTTTCTGCCATCATGAGCGCGAAGCCGAAGGTCACCACCAGGATGATGTAGGTGATGAGGAACGCGCCGCCGCCATATTTCGCTGCCAGATACGGGAACCTCCACAGGTTCCCCAAGCCCACCGCAGAGGCCGCGGCTGCCAGGATGAATCCCCATTTGCCGGACCAGGAGGCACGGGCAGGGGCTGTTTCAGTAGATGTTGAGTTCGTCATAGCTTGATCCTTGGATCGGAAGGTGCAGAGCGGCGTAGATTATACGGTTCAGTACTCCACATCCCACAGAACGAGACCCTTGGCGGGCGCGTTCTCCCCGGCAGCGGAGCGATTCCTCGCGCGAAGCGCCTCAGCCACCCACCCAGCGGGCTTCGTCCCCTTCCCTACATTCACCAGCGTGCCCACCATAGCGCGCACCATGGAATGGAGGAATGCATTGCCGCGCACCTTCACGAAGAGGAGATCCTCGCCGAATGCACAGCATTCATGGAAGGAGATCTCATCCACATAGCGAAAGGTCCTCCGGCCTTCGGCCGAGGCAGCCAAGCAGAAGCTCTTGAAGTCATGCTCCCCTATCAGATGGGCGGCACCTGCGCGCATGGCATCCACATCCAACGGCTTCTTCACATGCCATGCGAAGGCATCGGTGAAGATGGGTGGATATTCGCGATTGAAGATGAAGTAGCGGTATTCGCGTATCTTCGCATCGAAGCGAGCCGAGAATCCAGGGGTGCGCTCATCCACAGAGCGCACTGAGATGCCGTCATGGGTGAGCGCATTCAGAGAGCGCAGGAACGGTGCCGGTTTGCGGCCCGCCATCTCCTCCGGTCGCACATCGAAGCTCACCACCTGGGACCGAGCGTGCACACCTGCATCCGTGCGCCCCGCGCAGATGACCTCTATGGGACGCCGGAAGAGCGTGCCCAGAGCACTTTCCACATCCCCTTGCACCGTGAGCCGACCCGGCTGCCGAGCGAACCCCGCAAAGGGTGCGCCATCATAGGCCAAGGTCAGTGAATATGTGAGCTGTTCCCTATCCATGTTCGCGAGTGTAGCACAGGGCATAGAGCGCTCCTGGGGCGATCCAACGGAGCAAGTGCCCATTCCCACCTATGCGCTCTCGTAGGGGCAGGAACTTGTTCCTGTCCACGGGTTATAAGGAAAGACCACGCTGTCGAAAAAGACAGGGTGAATGCAACTCGACCTTGGCTCACGCAGGAGGCTTTCAGTGTTGTTGTATGCAAACAAGAACAAGCTCCCGTCCCTACGATCAGGCGATCTCAGGAACATCGCCTGTGAGCAGGAATCCATTCCTGCTCACAGGATCCATTCCGAAACGATGCTCACGCACGTTTCTTGAGCTGACGATGCCGCAATCCCCATGCAGCAGCTGACGCGGAGAAGGTCACCGACAAGAGGACGAAAGCCCAACCAAGAGCAGCGTCACCAGTCTGAGGCAGCGGTTCGGCACCAACAACGTTCTGGCTTGGATTCACTGGATCGGTAGGCACAGCATCTCCTCCATTGCTGTCATCGCCACTTACACCGGACCCATCGCCACCGCCGTTTCCGCCTCCATCACCATTGCCACCATCACCGCTTCCCTGGATATCGCCACCCGACCCCTGATTTCCGTCATCAGGGTCTTGCGGCAAGGTACCAGGATCAGAAGGAAGCTCTCCGTCGCCGGGATCTTCGGTAGCTGCACGGTCAAGGCGCTCAAGGCTATCAGCATAGGTGACACCCTCAGCCACCGACACACCAGAAGCATCCTTCTTCCCAATGACGTAGATGCTGAAGTGATTCGGATAGAACCAAAGGTACCCATCGCGCACGTGCGAGGAATATTCCGTGCGCGTATCGTCCTCGTCGATACGCGTCACTGTGAACTCGTCATCGTCCTCAGCGTCCATGAACACTTTGATCTCGATGTCGTCGTTCGACTCACCCGGCTTCTCCGTGTCGGCCTGCACCTTCGTCAAATCCAGTACCACCACATCATCGTCACCTTCAGCTGCCTCGTATTCCATCTCCATGTCCATAGAGTAGCCACAGTCTTTGCAGACTAGATGACGCTTCGTGGTGGCCGTGTAAGCACCCTCATTGGAAAGCACGGTGGTGAACGCATGCTCAGTCAAAGGTGCCTCACGCGTCACCTCCTCATCGCCGCAAGTGCAAACATTGTGAACGTCCATGCCATCGGTGCAGTAACCCGTCTTATAAGACGATGCCGTATAAGCATGCTTATGGCTTTCCGTGATCACCGCCGTGCAGGTAACGTCATTGGAGGGCATGGAAAGCGGTGGCGCAGGTGACCATCCGGCCACCTCGTAGCCTTCGGGAACAAGGTCGCTCATATCGGGAGCGGCCACCACAGAGCCAGGTGTCAGATGCATGGTGCGCTCGCTGCTGTTCACCACCCAGCGCATAGCATAGGTTCGCGCAAGAGATGTGGTTTCGAACACGGCAACAGGGCCGGTCACCTTCGGGTCTTGCAGCTTTTCGAAGGCAAGCCAGCGAGCCAGGTCGGTATCGGGTGCCACGATGGCGTCTCCCATCTGCATCTCACGAATCTCATAGGGAACGCCGTCCATATTGAACACCACCAAGCAACGGTCGGCGGGGACGTTCACGCTCGTCAAGCCATACTCAGATGATTCGCCTAGGCAATCCACATCCACGCTTCCCATGGGAATGTCCCCGGCCGCGCCCGCAACGGCAGACAGTTTGAAACTGACCTGGGCCACGAACACGGGTACGCCATCCTTAAGCGCCTGCTTCACGGGCACATTGCGGAATGTGAGCACCGTCTTGCCGTTCTCGCGCAGGACAGAGATGTCGTTGGCCGAGATACCCTGAGCCTCCAGGTCGGTACGCATTTCCTCTTCCTGTTTTAGAGTGAGAGCGAGTCCTGCCGGTACCTCATAACGCAACGTGGCGTGATCGAATGTCTCCACAGAGTAAACGGTGCTCATGAGGATCTTCGTAAAGATGCCGTCGAGTGCAGCAGTATTCGTGACCGGCATGTAGTAGCCGCTTTCTTTTGAACCAGCACCCACATTGCGCATGCTCCGTGCGACCGGAAAGTCCGAGGATACAGCATGTAGGAAACGGTTGAAATCAAAGCGAACCAGGCCATTGCTCCCTTTTTCAGCACCGTCTCTCCCATAGAGATCGCCACCACCAGCCTTAGCTCCCGCCTCAACGCCGATGCTGTAGATGCGAGCTCCTTGACTTTGCTTGATAACGTTAGCTTTCGTAATAGCGTCTATAGCAGTGTTCTTCACCCGGTCCAGATCGCTATTCTGGTTGCTCCAGCTCGTTGGCGTTCCGTCTGTGATGAAGATGACGATACGTTCACGATCACCCGCCTGCGTACCAGACCCGACCGGGTTATTCGAGAAGATACCCTCGGCGATAGCAAGTCCCTTATCAGCAGCCGTAGCACCACTTGCCGCTATCGTAGCAATACCTCCGGTTACGCGCGGATTGATCCGATCCCCCGCATTGATAGGCATGAGAGCATTCTCATAATCAGACTTCCGCAGTTGAGGGTAATCCTTCTTGCCGCTCACATTGGTAGCCAAAAGCCCCGTATTCACATATCTACCGTTGTTGTAGCTCGAATATGCAAACCCGACAAGAGCAACGCGATGCTGCGCCCCTGTCTTCTTTGCATTCTCCGCTAGCTTGTTCGCAAAGCTGAGGGCGCAATTCTTGAGCGCTGCCTGTTTCGTCACTCCACCACCGAGCTTGTCTCCCATGCTCCCCGACTGGTCGCACACGAGCACCACATCCACGGGCTTGGTAGAGCTGGATTCAATGCGAACATTGCGCGAGCTGGCACTGGCCCGCAGGTTCACGGTCACGGCACCATCCTTGTACTCAGCATCCCCACCGCCCTCTATCTCTGAAACCGCATCTGGGTCTAATGGCGCGTACACGCCCGTCACCTCCACATCAGTGGTAGCACTCGCAAGATCGAATTCAGCCCAAGGCTTCCCGCCGACTTCCCACTGACCCACATAGTTCGCCTTGGGCGGCAATACGGGGGCCTCCAGCGACATATCTCCCTCGGCGAAAGCCACCTGACCGATCACCTCATCGCCCACCTTGAACGTGGCCGTATGGGTGACCGGCGCGGGAGGGGCGGGCACTTTTGCATGCAACGTGAGAAAAAGTGCATTGCTCGTCTTCGTGCCGCCCACACCCGCAGCCGAGGAACTGACAGCGAACGAAAGGCTTGTATCGGGCTGCATCGTCGACAGGATATTGCGGCCAACGAAAACATAGCCTTGGTCATCTACCTGGAAACCACTTGTCGCATCCTGGCCGGTCGCCCGCCTCACCTCCCAACTGAGATCGGGCCAGCATGGATCGTCATAAGCGTCCAGAACCTTTACACGATACGGGACGGGGCTCCAAGCGCCCTCAGATACCGTATCAACCTCCATATGGTCAGTGCCGCCCGTTAGGTTCAGCCTATAGGGCCTGCTCAGCAAATAGTCCAGCCTCCTCAAAGAAAGAGCCAATGTAGACTGTCCGCTCACCGCGTTCGCTGGGCCCGAGAAGTGCAGCTCGTAATCACGGGGATTCGCCATCCTATCGACTTTCAGCTTCTCCGGCGCATCGCTTGATAGGGTGATACCCAGCGTCGCCATAGAATCCGTAACGTCCGTCCCGCTCAGCTTGTCAACTAACCTCGTCTGCACCTTCGGAGTTACGTTCTCTATGTACTGACTACAAACCTCGAATGTATCCACGTAGGGTGAGTCGTCTCCTTTGTCTCTCCCGGCAAGCCCGCTTCTCGTTTCGGTCTCCACGAACACCGAATGAAAGATGCGCTCATTCGCGCGAGTAACGCTTATCTTGCAGGTCGTGGGGTCGCCCGCAGCCTCGAATGCCTTAGGCGTGACGACGATCTCGTGTTCACCCTCGGGACTGCAACAGCCAACACGCACCGTATTGTCGATATCGTCGAACGTGACCGCCATCGACCGTGTCCTATTCAAGTTGTTGAACATATTCAGTCCGAAGAGCTCCTCGTCCTGCTCCGCTATGAGAGGTGTCTTTCTGGCGGGAGATGCGATAGAGATATCAACCTTGTCCGTGATATCGGAGCCGTCGGCAGCAAGAACCCTGAGACTAAGGTCATGGTCGTTGGTCTGATATCTCTGCCTATTCCCGCTGATACCAACGATCCTCAAATCAGTCACGGCGGCTCCAGACGCATCCCTGAGCTCAATACTGGCAACGGTCGGAAGGCTCGGCATCTCGCCAAGCTCGAGCACGTAGCCGTTCCATCTCCCGCTATCCGCATCAAAGGCAGCTCCGTCAGTCCACCCCGAGGCATTAGGCTTGTAGGTTACTTTGACCTTCTCTGCATCGAAGGAGGGCTGCGGACTGTCGGCAGGAACGACCGAGAAGGCATTGCCCAGGCAGTCGACACTGCCGAGGTTCGGGCAGTCGGCGAAAGCACATGCGCCCACCTCCGTGATGCCCCAGGACAGTGTAGCTGTCGTGATGTTCTCACAGCCCGCGAATGCATTCGCGCCCACAGAGGTTATCTGAGGAGCTGTTTGAACGGTATCGAACAGATCCTTATGGATCATCCAGGGAGCTTCGCCGATGCGGTAATCTCGCATCGTGACCGAGGGAGAATCCGCCCGCTCATCTATGATGACGCTCAAAGTATTATCAGTGTCGGCGTACCACATGAGCCCGTCGGCACACGTCCCGTGCCACCTTGCATTGCAGTAGAACCTCGCCCTTTCGTAGGCATTGTTTCCATGAGGACTCAGCGTCACGGAACCCAACTGCTCCTCCGTACCTCCGAAGAAGACATTCACTCCCGAATGGTCATCGGGAAGGTAACTCGCCCAGAAGTTCCACATCTCGATCTGGCGCAGACTTGAGGGAAGGTAGATGGCTATGAGGCTCTCACAGTCATTGATGAAGTTATTGGTCAGGGTCTGCACACCCTCTGGAATGCGGATGCTCTTGAGGTTACGGCAATCCGCAAAGGCGCCGGACTCCAACGTCCTTACCGTATCGGGTAGGTCGTAGTCACCGTCGAATGCATGGGCGCGCGGGCAAAGGATGACCTTCGACAGAGTCTTGTCGAACAGGATGCCGTCCACGGATGCATAGGTGCCGTTTCGCTCGTCAACGTCAATGCGACGCAAAGCGTGCCCCCTAAAGGCGCTGGACTTGAGAGCGTCTGCCGTGGATGGGATGGTCACCGAGTCTATCTCCTTCGAGAGCGCCCCGTCCTCCACAGACCTCGTCCCCTCCGCTACAGCAAACGGGCCGGACATATCCGTAGGACAGCTGACGAGGACTGCTGATTTGCTTTCGTATTTGTTATTGGGTCCCTTGGAATAGAGGACTCCGTCTATCGCCGCGAAGCATTCCGAATCCGCCGCCACTTCATAGGCATCTCGTGCTCCACCATACTGAAACGGGTTCTGCCACGTCAGGCTTGCCGGAATGCGTATAGCGTGCGCCACCCACGTCTCGGAGGCCGTGGCACCATAATTCACCAGGGCGCTGAATACGCTCGCGGAGACACCCTCCTCGAAGGTCAGCGTCCCTTCAACCCGAAAGGTTGCGAACGTCGAGCTGCCTATGGACTTAATGCTTGCAGGCACGCTCAGATCACCTTTGACGGTACAGCCGCTGAATGCTTCAGCACCTATAGCCTCCAGGGTTGGTGGGAACGAGAAGTCAACGAACTTATGTCCACCGAAGAAGGCCTTATTTTCGATGCGCCTGATACTTGCGGGAAATGTGACAGACATCGTCAAACCTGTGCTGTATGGTGTGCTGAACGTTCGCTCCGGCAACACTTCAAGCTGGTTGGACAATTCACATTCCGTGACCCTGTAGCACCCTTCAAAGACGGCGACCCCGATAGAGGTAACGCTGTCAGGCACGATGACCTTTCCGATCTTGGTGCATTCTGCGAATACGGATGCGCCCAAAGTCTGCACCTTATTGAGGAACGTTACTTCTCCCAAGGAATCGCAACTATAGAATGCATGATCTGCCACGGAAACGAGCGAATCAGGAAAGACGATTTCGCCCACGCCTAGGTAATCCGCCTCATAGAATGCGTACGCCCCAACGCTCTCAACACCCTCTTCGAGAGTGAGCTTTTCCATCGTACGCAAGTACTTATTCCACGGCTGGCCACCACTTTCGGTAAAGTCAGGCATCACGCCCACGCCCGATATGGTCAGGCTGGCATCATCCTTGTAGACCCAATGGAGCGCGTCCTCTTCTCCGAAGTCACCCTCTTCCAACACAGTAGGTCCCTCTTGCACGCCACCATCACCTTCGGCTTGAGGAACAGGCTCGCCTTCATCTGCGATCAGCTCTTCGGCCTCTGAACCCTGCTCTTCCGCAACGAGCTCAGGTTCCTCTGTTGCAACAGACTCGTTCTCTGCGTCATCAAGAGCAAATGCTGTCACAGGCACAAGGCCCGCAACTAGAACGAGAGACAGTATCCAACGCAGCGCTTTCGAAGCCATGGGTGGTGAACCTCCTGATATCACAAGCCTGCGCGATCCCCATCGCGCACCCCTTTAGAGTGATTTTCATCGAAGGCGTTCCTGGTTTCACCCCCTTTGGAACAAACAATGCACCTGATGTAACAATCACTTGCACTCAACACCCGCCAAGGGTTTGTAGGGACAGGAATTTGCTTCGCCCGCTGATCTTCGTAGGGACAGGAATTTATTCCCGTCCGGGGGATGCAAGGGGGAGCAATGCCATCGGCAAGGCAGGATGGGAAGCAACCCGAACTCGGCTCACGCAAAACGCTTACAAGGTCGTCTCCCGCGGACAGGAGCAAGCTCCTGTCCCTACGAATCCTTCAGCATCTTGGCTGCTTCGTTCAGGTACGCGCGTGCCTCGGCCGTTTCCCCTCGTTCGCAAAGACCTTCTACCACCTGAAGATGATTCCGAAGGTCATGCCTTAATCGGGCAGCACCTTGAAGCTCTACCTGCATGCTCGAAGCTGCAGCAAGATAATCTTCTGCGCGCTCTTTGAGCCCATCGGCCTGCATCGTTAGAGACCGAGTTTCTGCATAGCGCTGAATCTGTATGAACATGAATACATCTACAGCAAGGCAAACTAGGAATACGCTGCACGTGATGATCATATAGGAGATATCATCGCTCACAACCACGAAAGCCACCCAGAGCAGCCCCGACAGCAGCACGAACTGAGCCGCGGGAAAGCAAATGAACGCCCCCCCCCCGGAGCGAATCTGGAACAACGCCTCCTTGGAGGGAGGTCTTTCCCGACTGGCTACCCCTGAGGCACTTTCGGCCAACCTTGACGAAGAGAAAGAACGTGACCGCAATGAACGTGGTATGAATGATTATGGTCACCAGATAATCGGATAAGTGGATCCGCGTCATCTCCATGCTCATGACAGGGGCTCCCGTTGCAGCAACCCAATACAAACCACAAGGAAGCTCCGCGAAGAACATGAGCACCTGAGAAGAAGCGAACGCAACGATACGCGCCACCAAAGAACCTGATAGGCAAACCAGAGGAATCGCCAATATGATCGTACCTAGGAAGATCGTGCACTCAGGCGACCAGTAGGGTTTAAAGATGACGAAGACCATGATGAGCGCACATTGCAATACCCAGTAGGCCCATACCTGTTTCGGAGGGAAGATGGCAGCAAGGGCCCATGCATAGATCAGGTTCGAGCTTCCGCCAGAAGCCAGGACCATCAAATGAGGAAAGATGTCAAATTGCCCGATCGCTCCAGTCACGCGCTTTTCTCTACCTCTTCCCTATCAGCTTCGCTCATCCCAAAGTAGCGGACCATAGATGCCCTTAGTGAATCCCTGTATCGCTGTCCTACGGGCACCTTCTGACCAGAGCGAAGCATCACCTCAGTTGCATCGAAGGTTTGGATGGCATCCATATTGATGAGAAAGCTCTTATGACAGCGAACAAAGGAGGATGGCAATACCTCCGCCATCTCGGACATGGTGGAATATACCTCGTGGTCCTCATCTTCTTCATGGAAGATGACCTTGCGGAGCCTACTCTCTATATACAGAACATCAACCGGATCCACCAGCGTGGTCTTCCCCTTATAGGTCACAGGAAGCATACGCTCTTCGCGTGACCGGAGATTGTCTAAAGCCCGCTTCAGCGCTTTATTGAAAGTAGCCTGATCAACGGGCTTGAGGAGGAAATACACGTGGTGGGTTTCGTAAACGGAAACGCAATACTCTACATAGCCCGTGATATAGATCACCTGGGTTCCGCAGCCCCAGGGCAGAAGGTCGCGAACAGCTTGGATGCCGTCCTCACTATCATCTTCCATCCTGATATCCGCGAAAAGGATATCAGGCCTTCCCGCTTCAGAAAGCCGGTCTGCTAATGCGGCAGGACTAGCCACATGGGTGACTGAAAGCTCACCAGCATAGGGACTATCCGCTATCCTGGCTTCGATCACTGAAGCCGCTTGAGCATCGTCTTCCAGCACCACCGCCGTATACATTGCCTAGTCTAATCCTCCTGGCTGCCTTCGCTATGAATCACCGAATGATTATAACGATACTGCGGGTACAGGAAGCATTCCCATACCCGCAGCATTCGGCTTGCTCATTGGCTAACCGTTACATCTGACCTTGCGGAACGAGAAGATCCCGATCGCCGCCAACCCGATGCTCATGAGCATCAAGGGAAGGAGCGGAGCCTTATCACCCGTTTGCGCCAGGGGCGACCCCTTCACAGGAGCATCGCCCACTGAAGTCAGCTCAGGGGCTATGCCGTCTACGGGATCAACAGGGAAAGGCGTATGCACCAGCACATAGGAGCTGAAGTGCGTAGTACGGAAGACAAGATAATCCCCGTCGATCCAAGTTTCCATCTTGACGCGCTCACCCGTAGCCTCATCAAGATGCCAGATGGTCAGTTGTCCCTTCGCTGCCAATGTCTTCATCTGATCATCCATGAGGATGCGAACATCCATGGGGAATCCCGGTTTGTTCCAGTTGTGGATGGTGCCGTCATCCTTGTTCACGAAGTGGATCTCATACACGCCCAGGACCGCATGGCCCTCGTCTGTGAATTTGTCCTTCGCCGCGTCTATCGTCTCCTGAGGGGCAAGGGGCTTCTTGCTCACTTCAAGAGCGATATCCTCAAGCTCTGCTTTCGTAGCGTCATCAGGTGCCACTGGCAGACTGATCTCACCCTGAAGGTCTGAGGCTTCAGTAGAAGCTGCCGCCTTGGCAGGCTCTACGGTCACCGCACACGTGGCTGCCTTATTGCCTGCGGTAGCTGTGATGACACATTGACCTGCACTAACGGGTATGATCTGAGCACCTCCGCTGCTGGAGTTCTCAATATGCGCCACGGACTCCTTACTTGCCGTCCATTTGACTTCGACCGGTTCATCCTCATTCTTGACCAGCGTAAGCGCCAGCGGCATTCCGTCTGTCTCGTCGGTCTTGAGAGAGAGCTGCTCTTTATCAAAAGAAATAGACCCCACGATATCGCTGCCATCAGAAACAACTGTCACCTTGAATGTATAGCTCTGTCCAAGAATATCAGTGGCCGTGATGTCAGCAACACCTTTCTTCAACGCAGTCAGAGTGTAAGGACACCATTTCCCTATGTTGGCACAGTCGGTCACCTTATCAATTTTGACTACAGATGGATTTGATGATGCCATGCTGCTGACAAACTCTGCATATCCATATATATCGGCATCAGCTCCAGGAAATCCGGAAAGAAACTCCCCTAGGTAATCGGGAAGGAAATCCCAGACTTTTTCATACTCCACGAAACCATACGTTAATGCATGAACACTGCCAGGGGTAGTCTCAACATCGCTCACAGATAGATGCGGAGTTTCTTCGATGATGTTCACATCGAACGACGCGCTGATTGATGGATTCGACTTCAAAGACACCGTTACCGTAGACGTCCCGGGCTGGAATTTCCCCTCGCAGAATGCAATCGAGAACAAGCTCTTCTTCTCCTCATCGCTGCCATCAAGAACATTGTCAATGCTGATTGCAGAAACGGCATTGCCCGAGAAACTCGTTTCAAACATATCCCACATATTGCCAGACGGTGGAATGGTGGGATCAACCCCCTTGATCTGAAGATGCATAGCGTTGCTCCCTTGGCCATCGGGCATCCCGGGAATCCTCGCAACCTCCATACTACAAATATGCCAGCGAGACTCGTATTGCATAACCCGAACAGTCCAGGTAGTAGCAGTAGCCTGGATAGATGCAACCGGGTTCGCCTCTTCCGTTACGTACACAGGTCCTATCGTGCCACTCCCCTTGTAGCGCCCGAACTCGTAGCTCACAGAAAACGTCGCAGAGCCAGGAGTATGCCCCGTCACTATAAAACGATAAGAATTCACGCTTTCATCAAAAGAATAATTCGCCGTAGCAACTGCAGGATCACTCGATGTGATGGCAAAATGGGAAGGGTCGAACCGTTGTGTATCAGGTAGAGCCTCCCATTCAGCATTATCCTCAATAGGAAAGCAACTAAGACCGATATCGAGCTGGCTCCCCTTTTCCGTATCCGAAAGATCTATGAGGAACTTCGAGTTGTAAGATACTCCCATGATCGACATTTCAATCGTATCGTCGATTTCAATATCGCTAGCAACGGCAATATTCTCTTCGGCAGCCGCTTCATCAACGCGAACATCTTTTTCAGTGGCCTCTTCGCTCTCAGCTTCTGTCAGCTCATCCGCTATACCATCAGCTGCATCTTCTTCAGCAGGCTCCTGAGCATCTGCTTCGTTTGGATCCTCGGTCTGAGCATCATCCTCTGGCGCTGCCTCTGGCTCTTCTACAGGAGCGCTTTCAGCGATCACGACCTCTTCGGTAGATTCTTCCTCAGCGAAAGCGCCCGGCTCTATCAAAGCTCCTACAGGGATCAGCAAAAGCGCCAAGCACAACGCCAAGAACGCTTTCTGAATGGATGCGGCAACGCTCCTTGCCTTCGCAAGGCCGGCGTTGCAAGCCTCTTCCTTCCTCATAGGACCACCTTCCCCTACGCGCCTCCCCGGCGCACGTAACCAGTTGGAGTTGATTTTCGCGAAACAGAAAGCCGGTTTCATCCCCTTTGGAACGAACGCTGGCTTTGCTGTAACAACCCATGAGCAGCCCTGCTAGATTTGAGCGGTGAACGGCAATCCGCCCTCCTCGTGATCTTCGTAGGGACAGGAACTCGTTCCTGTCCGGGGGATGCAAGCGGAGCAACGCTATCGGCAAGACAGGATGGGTGCAACTTGAACCTGGCTCACGCATAGCTCTTTCAAGGCTGCTACCTGCGGACAGGAGCAAGCTCCTGTCCCTACGATGGGTATCGTCATGGTTGTTATCTACGATCACGCGATCACAAAAGGAGTAGACTGGGCGAATGCCTCTTCCCCAACGAAAAGCCCAACGATCGAAAAGCTGGGATTATTCCAACAACGGAATATATTTCGTTGCGTTCTGTACGGCTGAAAAGCACAAGACCTTGGGAAAAGTGTGCCGCCCGTCGCAAAAGAGCCAAGATGGGTATAAGGCAATGCTCACAACCCTCGGTCATATATGCGAGGCGTCTATCGAAGATGTATTGACCCATTTTGAACATATCTCTGTGATCGATCATGTCGTCATACCCAATCATGTGCATATGCTCATTGAAGTTAAAACGAACAACACGCGTCAGCTTTCTTCGTTCGTTGGAATGGTCAAGAGGTTAAGCAGTATGATGGCCCATCGTGCTGGTTGCTCGGGACAGCTTTGGCAACGAAGCTTCCATGATCATATCGTTCGAGACGAAAGCGACCTCACGAGGATCAGAGAATACATCCAGGAAAACCCACGCAAGTGGGAAGAGGATCGTTATTTCGTTCCGTAGAGACAGAGATGAATTCCTATCCCTACGAACCTTTCAACATCTGGGCAGCCTCATCCAAGTAGGCTTTTGCGGCGGCAGTCTCGCTTCGTTCACAAAGCCCCTCTACAACTTGCAAGTGGTTGCGAAGATCATGGCGAAGGTGCGCAGCATCCCTCAGTTGCTCCTGCACGCCCGCTGCCGATACCAGGTATTCCGCAACCTGCTGCTCAAGCGCTTCTGCACGCATGTCAGTGAAGCGCTTCGCAATAAAACACTGCATCTGCACTAACAACAGTGCATCTGATATCAAGCAAATCAAGATGACTGCAGCAACAGTTGCAATGTGCCCTGCGCTGCTCTTGACGATAGTCAATGAAACGAACAAGAGCATAAGAACCAAAAGAAGCTGAGAAGCGGGGAACATAGGAAAGACGACCGATAACGACAACTGAGGACATGGCTCATGGTTCAAGCTGGAAGATCGCAAAAAGGCCTGCTTGCTGAAGCGAGAGAGACCCCAAAACGCACAAGCAACAAGAGCAAGGTCGATGAACATCGCCGCGATATATTCGGGCAGATGAATAAGATAAACCGACTGATCTAAGATATTGTACCCTGTGATCTGCACCCAAAGCCCCCACACGATCATCTCCGCAGCTATCTCTATGAATTGAGCTGCTATGCAGAGGATCACCTTTGTCGACATGCGCCCACGAAGTGCGAAAACAGGAAACACGATCTGAAGGAGTATGGACAAGATGGCGCGTGGAATGGGTTCAGAAAGGGAGTGCGCCAACGCAAGCGCAAATAGGCCGGTGAGGAATACCAGCCAGAATGCCTTGGTGCCCTTCGGTGTGAATATGCTTGTAAGCGTAATGCCAAGGATCACCTGAAACGGAAGCATCGCGCAATAATGCAACAGAACGCTTTGCAGGTCAGGCAGCATGAGCACCAGTGCTCTCTGCTTCCTCGAACAGGAGGATGACTGATGTCTGAAAGACGCCTCCTTCGGCTTTAGTAGTGAGAGCGCCGCCATGACGAAGGACTATCTCTTCTACGATAGACAAGCCCCAACCGTGATCTTCTATGCTCTTGAATGACAAAGGCTTGGAGTTACGCGCCCTCTTCGCTACCACCTCCGCATCCTTCGGCATGCTATTCCGTACGCTGATGGAAAGGATGTTGCCATGGACCTCAGAGACCATCACGACGAAGGGATCCTCAATAGAGGCATCTTCAGCAGATGCCTTAGCTGCCTCCGAGGCGTTATCCAGCAGGTTCGAGAATACAGCACACAGTTCCACATCAGGAATGGCAGGGGTGTACCGCGGCACATCAAGGGAGAACTCAGCTCGCACCCCCGCATCTTCGCAATCTGCGTGCTTCACGTCAGCGATCACGTCGATGATGGCATTCTTGCAGAATCGATACATCGTCGTGCCCATCATCTCCCGAACGCCCGCCAATACCGATCGTGCATCCTGCGCTCCGTTTTCTGAAAGAAGGGCAGCCGCTCGTTCGAACTCTCGCTTGGCATTGCTACGAATGCGATCGATGTTCTTCGCGTCCTCTGCCAACCGATCGTTATAACGCTCTTGGACTTCCAATTGCTCAGCAAGCATTCGCACGCGCGTCTCGGCGAACTCCTTGTCTTGAGCCTCTTTCAACTTACGGAAGAGCAGTACATCAATGGGACAACATGCCAACACGATCACCGTAACGAGGAGAGTCATGGAGCCAGACAGTTCAAGGGTGATGATCCATTCGTAAAGGATCACCGCAGTGAGCAACTGACTACCCGGGAACATGGCGTAGGCAATGCGTTGTGACAGGCTGAGGTCTTTCGTGCTTCGTTGCAAGACGATGGTAGTGATCAAGAGCGAGCCCACACCTACGATGGCTGCCAGCATGCGCCAATCCATGGACTTCCACCCTCTTTCTTTACCCGCGCCAGCCTTTGCTACTCTACTCCTACAAGAGGTAAAAAAACACTTCTAACTGGTAGAGGGCTGCAAGGATAGCTGTGCGTTCATGGGCTCGAAAATGGATGTCATGAACACAGCATGTATGGTAATGAACAGCGGACGCGCTCAAGCATGACCGACTGCTCATATCGTGTTACACTGTATGTACATACTGGAAGGAGGCCCTCATGAGCACGACGTTCACCATGCGCATGGAAGAGGGACAGAAGACCCTTATCTCTGAATATGCCGCTGCCCTGGGGCAATCCATGGCAGATTTCATGCTAGAGGCAGCCCTTGAGATCATCGAAGACGCCACGGACTTGCGTGACTGGGAAGAGGCCTACGTCGAATACAAAGCGGATCCCGTGACCTACTCCCACGATGAGATCATGAAGGAGTTCGGGTTACGTTGAGATGGCATCTGGAGTACACAGCTAAGGCCCGAAAGCAACTACAGAAGCTCAACCCGAACCAGCGTAAGATCATCCTCTCTTGGATCGATAAGAACCTGGACGGCTGCACCAATCCCCGGGCTTTAGGCAAAGCCCTTACGGGTGATCATACCGGGGAATGGCGCTACCGAGTGGGTAATTACCGCATCCTCTGTGAGATCCACGACGAAGAAGTGACCATCCTGGCTCTGAACGTGATCCACCGCAGCCGCGCCTATCGCCGCAGGTAGCCCAAAAAGCTTAGGCCACTACGCGGCCGAAGAGGCGGGAAATCTCTGTCTTCAGCACGCTGTTCTGGGAATCAACGGTGACGGGAAGCTCTGCCCGGAACTTGCGACCATCGGCTTGGCGCACCATCAACACGACGCCATCTCTGCCCGGAAACGCGTTCAGGATGGAGTTTAGCCGCTGGGAGCGCGTAGCGTCGAATTCTTGGGATTCCAGCTTGATCACCAGATGGCTCGGGCCCCGCTGGGTAGCCTGACTCTCATCCAGTTCCAGCTCTTCCACCTCATAGGCGATGATCTGGTTGCCGCGATCAGACACCTCGAACTTGCCCTTGATCTTGATGACCGCATCCTCGTGGATCATCTGCGCGTACTTCGCATGGTCGAACAAGATGCAGTCCACCATACCCGTTGCGTCTTCCAACTGGAACGTAGCCATGTTGGTCCCGCGCTTGGTGGGCTTGATGACCACGGTGGATACGAGCCCCACGAAGGTGGAGGACTTGAGGTCAGAGTGGCGCTCGGCCAGCTCTCCCATGGTGTGCTTCGTGATCCTCGACATCATCTCCTCATAGGGCTCGAGCGGATGCCCCGTGACGTAGATACCCATGATGTCCTTCTCGTTGCGCAAGAGCTCCCGCTGAGACCACTCCACCCCGTCCGGTTCCGGCACCTTCATCTCGAAGCCAGAATCCTCAACGTCGCCGAACATATCGAACATGGTGACCTGGCCCTGGCTGGCGTCCTTCTGGCGCTTCTGAGCCTCCTCCAAAAGAGGCGTTTCCTCAAGGAAGTACATCAGCTGCTTGCGGGTATAACCGCAAGAGTCAAAAGTGCCTCCCTTGATGAGCGCGTCGATGGCCTTGCGGTTCACGGTCTTCAGATCCACCCGAGAGACGAGGTCGTGGAGGTTCTTATAGGGGCCGCCCTTGTCCCGCTCAGCGATGATGACCTCAGCCACATTGCGCCCGATGCCGCGCACGCCCATGAGCCCGAAGCGGATGCCGTCTTCCACCGGCGTGAATTCGATGTTGGAACCGTTGATATCCGGCGGCAGCACCGGCGTGCCGTTATGGTTGCAGCTGGCGATATAGCGGATGAGGCGGTCAGTCTTGCCCATATAGCTGGAGAGGACCGCGGCCATGTAATCATTGGGATAGTAGGCTTTGAGATAGGCCGTGCGCATGACCAGGATGGCATAGGCGGCAGAGTGGGATTTGTTGAACGCGTACTTCGCGAACTTCTCAGCGTCATCCCAGATCTGGAGCGCGATATCCTTGGAGAACCCATTCGCATCGGCGCCGCTCTCCCAGTCGGCCTTGAGCTCCTGCATGACCTCGAGCTTCTTCTTGCCCATGGCTTTGCGGAGCTTATCCGCTTTACCCGCAGAGAAGCCGGACATGGCCATGGAGATCTGCATGATCTGCTCTTGGTAGACCATGGTGCCGTAGGTCTCTTCCAAGATGGGTCGCAGGCGGTCATCATAGTAATGGATGGCCTTGCGGCCGCTGGCCACCTCCACGTAGTCATCCACCATGCCAGATTCCAAGGGACCCGGCCGGTTGAGGGCGATGGAGGCCACGATGTCAGAGAAGCGCTTCGGGGGCAGACGCTTGAAGAGGCTCACATACAGCGCACCTTCCACCTGGAAGAGGCCGTCCATGTTGCCGCTGCGCATGAGCGCGAAGGCCTTCTCGTCATCAGTGGGGATCTCCTCGGGTACGATCTTCTTGCCCGTGCGCTTGTAGACGTTCTCGCAGGCCCGCGAGAGCACGCCTAAGGTACGCAAGCCCAAGAAGTCCATCTTAAGCAAGCCCAGTTCCGGGGTGTAATGACCATCGAACTGGGTGATGATGCCGCCACCCTTCGTATCCCGCTTCATGGGAACGTGATCGGACATGGGATCGCGGCAGATGATGGTGGCGCAAGCATGGACACCTTCACCACGCACATTGCCCTCGATGGAAAGGGCGGCATCCAGCACGGCCTTCACTTCAGGTTCATTGTCATAGGCGGCCTGCATCTCCAGGTTCTTCTGCATGGCCTCTTTGATGGTGATGCCCAGCTCGTCCGGGATCATCTTAGAGACGCGCTCACCCAATGAGAAGGGGTAACCCAACACACGAGCTGAGTCCTTTACGGCATTGCGTGCCTGGAGCTTGCCGAAGGTGATGACGCCCGCCACGTGATCTTCGCCATAGACATCTTTGATATGCTCGATGACCTCACCGCGGCGCTCATCGTCGAAGTCGACGTCGATATCGGGCATCTCCACACGCTCAGGGGAAAGGAAGCGCTCGAACAGCAATCCATTGGAGAGGGGGTCTAGATCTGTGATGCCCATGGCATAAGCCACGATAGCCCCTGCAGCCGAACCGCGTCCCGGCCCTACGCCGATGCCCTGGCTGCGAGCCCATTCGATGTACTCCTGCACGATGAGGAAGTAGGCCGGGAAGCCCTGCTGGATGATGATGCTCATCTCATAATCAGCCCGCTCTTGAGCCTCTGGGGGCACCGGTAGACCGTAGCGCTTCTCCAAACCCTCTTGGACGCGCTTGCGGAACCAACTCTCATCCGTCTCCCCTTCAGGCAACGGGAACCGCGGGAGGATGGTCTCATCCTCTATCTCAACGTTGCATTTCTCTGCTATCTCTACCGTAGTGTCACAGGCCTCGGGGAAATCCTTGAGGGCTTCACGCATCTCCTCTTCGGTCTTCATATAGAACTGGTCGTTAGGGAAGCGCATGCGGTCCGGGTCGTCTAGATTGCGCTTCATGCCAATGCACATCATGACATCCTGGGCCCGAGCGTCCTCCTGCAGCAGGTAGTGGAAGTCGTTCGTAGCGATGGTCTTGATACCCGCCGCCTTCGCCACCTCTGTCAGCTGGTGATTGAGCTGGGTCTGGGTCTTTCCGGAATCAGTCTTGATGCCCTGATTCTGCAGCTCTATATAGAAATCTCCGGGGTCGAAACACTCAGAGAAACGCTTCGCCCACTCGACCGCCTGCTCCAGCTGGTCTGCATCCAGAAGCTTAGGGATGATGCCCGCCACGCAAGCAGAGGTGCCGATGATCCCGTGACCGTACTTCTTGAGCTGTGCCATGGTGGTGCGTGGCTTGTAATACATGTTGTCTACGTTAGATTCGCTGACTAGCTTCAGCAGGTTGTGGTAACCCTCCGTGGTCTTCGCCAGAAGCAGCAGGTGGTAGAGCTTCGGGCGCACGTCCGTGCGCAGCTCATCATCGGTGGTGAAGTAGACCTCGCAACCGTAGATGGGCTTCACGCGCTTGCCCGTCTCAGCTTCTACTGCCTTACAGCAGTCCCGCAACTCGATAGCTCCATGCATCACGCCGTGGTCGGTCACGGCCACAGCTGGCATGCTCAGATCAGCTGCGCGACGCACCATATCCTTGATATGGGTGATGCCGTCCAGCAGTGAGTATTCCGTATGGTTGTGCAAGTGAACGAATGCCATATATGGTGCCTTCTGTCTATTTGAGACGCGCCATATTGTGTTTTAGGGTCATTTGCGGCGCTCGGATTCAGCGGGTGTCATCATAGCATCCGGAAGGAGGTTTTTCCATCCCGTAGCACCGAACATCCATAGCCGAAGCCAGACGATCAGCTCGGCGAAAGAGGCCGACGATCAAGGGCAGCAGCACCCGAGCGTGGGCACGTAGGCGTTGGTAGAGACCCCCTCTGTCGAAGGCAGCACCCCGAGACCACTGGGCTTGGCGTATCTGATCGTATTCATAAGCGATCAAGGGGATGAATCGAAGCGCGATGGAGAGCACCATAGCGATGTCATTCACCGGTATATGGAACCTCCGCAGCGGCTCCATATACCACAGAAAAGCCCTCACCAGCTGCGTAGAGGTAGTGGAATAGCAGAGGATGAGTCCCGCCCACACCAGAAGGCAGATGCGCAGGGACAGGAAACCTCCTTCAAGGAACCCCTCGATGGAGAGGCGCATGGCACCGTCAGCGAATGCGAGGCTCTTGCAGAAGAGCGTGAGCACGCAGATAGTGTAGACAGGGGCGGGGGTGAGGAAGACTGCCCGTGCTGGCAGCCTTGATGCCGCAAAGACCGCTGCAACCAGACAAGCAGCCGCGAGCATCCCCCATCCGGTAGGGATGAAGAACAACCCTACTGAGAACAACAGCAATAGAACGACTTTCGCCCGCGCATCTGCACGATGCACGGGCGAATCTTCAGCGATGTATGAAGAGAAGCTGCTCAGAGGCTATTTGGCCTTCTCTTCGTCAGCTGCCTTCAACCCTTCAGCCTTGGCCGCCTCAGCCTCTGCTTCTTCAGCTTTGGCCTCATCTTCGCGGACCTCTTCGGCCTTCTGAGCTTCCTTGGCCTCTTCCTTGGCTTCAGCCTTCTCGGCCTCTGCCTTCTCCTCAGCCAACTGCTCCTGGCCTGCTTCCTGGACCTCGGCAGCGAAGTTCTCCTCAGCTGCCTCCATGGACTCCTTGATCTCCTCGATCACGGACTCGGATGCAGTCTCTTCGTCCTTCTTGGCAGCCTTCTTCGGTGCAGCCTTCTTTTTAGCCGTGGCCTTGGACGCAGCAGCCTTGCGCTCAGCCTTCGGCACGCAGGTCTCCGTCACCAGCTCCATGATGACCATGGGAGCACCGTCGCCCTTGCGCGGCCCCAGCTTCATGATGCGCGTGTAGCCACCCGGGCGTCCCTCGAACATGCCCTGCTGCACCTTCTCGAAGATCTCGCGCACGAGCTCCTTATCATTACCCAGTGCTGCGATGGCCAGGCGCCGGGAATGCAGGTCACCCTTCTTCGCCCAAGTGATGATCTTGTCCACGTCAGGACGAATCTCCTTGGCACGGGCCTCGATGGTCTTGATGCGGTCATTCAGAAACAGCTGCTGCACCAGGCTGCGCTTCATGGCCTTGGTGTGGCTCCAATCTGTTCCGAGCTTGCGCCCCTTGTACTTATGCCTCATTTTCTAGCTCCTAAAACTTGAGGTTCAGATCCATGGAGATCAGCTTATCCTTGACCTCTTCGATGGATTTCGCTCCGAAATTGCGAATATTCAGAAGGTCGTTCTCAGAGAATTCCACCAGCTGGCGAACGGAGTGGATGCCCGCACGCTTCAGGCAGTTGTAGGAACGAACGGAAAGGTCCAGGTCCTCGATCTGCTTGTCCAACTCTGCATTGGTCTCGGTGTTCTCCGGCGCGAAGATGGAAGCGGACTCCACCGCTTCCTCATCAGCATCATCATCCACCAAGGAGAGGAACGCCCCCATGTACTGGTTGATGATGTTCGCACCGCGGCACACGGCCTCAGTGGGAGAGATGGAACCGTCCGTCTCGACCTCAAGGGTGAGGCGGTCATAGTCAGTGTGCTGACCAACGCGGGTATCCTCTACGTTCATGGTGCAACGACGCACCGGGGAGAACAGAGAGTCCACCGGGATGATGCCGATCGGGTCTTCCGTGCGCTTGTTGTTATCAGCGCTGACATATCCGCGCCCAACGCCGATGCGGATGGACATGTCCAGCTGACCACCATCGGCTACCGTGGCGATGACGTGCTGAGGATTCACCAGGGTGAATTCCGTAGGCACCTCAAGGTCTGCACCGGTGACCACGCAGGGGCCTTCGGCGGAGACATGAGCCGTGGCCTCAACGATATCATCTGTCAGTGCGCTGAACACAAGGCCCTTCACGTTCAGAACGATATCAGTGATGTCTTCGATAACGCCTTCTGCTGTGGTGAACTCATGCTGCACACCATCGATCTGGATGGCTGTCGCCTTCGCCCCGTCTAGGGACGAGAGCAGCACCCGGCGCATGGAGTTCCCCAGCGTGTTGCCGTAACCGCGCTCCAGCGGTTCGACGATGTAACGAGCAACCGTGCTGTTGACTTCCTCAGTGCTTACAGTAGGCCTCATGAACTCTGTCATGTGTGATGAGCCTCCTTAAAAGTCCAAGCTTATTTCGAGTAGAGCTCGACGATGAGCTGCTCGCGGATATCGGAATCGATCTGATCGCGCTGCGGGAGCGAAAGGACGCTGCCCTGAAGCTTCTCGATGTCCACCTCCAGCCAAGCAGGTACGCTCGTGCGCTCATTGGAGATGAGAGCGCTCTTGATGACCAGCATGTCCCGAGCCTTGGGAGCCACAGCGATCAGGTCACCCGGGCGAACGCGGAAGGACGGGATGTCCACACGACGACCGTTCACCTGAATGTGCCCATGACGCACCTGCTGACGAGCCTCTGCGCGGGATTTCGCGAAGCCCAGCCGATAGACCACGTTGTCCAAGCGACTCTCCAGGATGCGGAGCAGGTTCTCGCCCGTAACGCCCTGCTGACGGCTGGCCATCTCATAGTAATGATGGAACTGCTTCTCCAGCAGCCCGTAGATGCGCTTGGTCTTCTGCTTCTCGCGAAGCTGCATGCGGTATTCGCTTTCCTTGACGCGCTTGCGACCGGCCTCGCCAGGAGCGTAATCGCGACGCTCGATAGCGCACTTGTCGGTGTAGCAGCGGTCACCCTTGAGGAAGAGCTTGCATCCCTCGCGCCTGCAGAGGCGGCAGGATGGTCCAGTGTATCGTGCCATAAAGTCAGATCCTTTCGAACTACACGCGGCGGCGCTTCTTGGGGCGGCAGCCGTTGTGCGGGATGGGGGTGCAATCTTGGATGCTGGCAATCTCAAGCCCAGCCGCCTGCAGGGTGCGGATGGCCGTCTCGCGACCAGAGCCGGGACCCTTGACGAACACAGCCACCTTGCGCAGGCCGTGCTCCATGGCGATCTTCGCACAGGCCTCCGCTGCCATCTGGGCGGCGAAGGGGGTGGACTTGCGGCTTCCCTTGAAGCCGACCGTACCAGCAGATTGCCAGGCGATCACATTGCCCTGGGGATCTGTGATGGAGATGATGGTGTTGTTGAACGTAGACTTGATGTGAGCAGCACCCACGGCGATGTTCTTACGTTCAGAGCGCTTGACGCGCGCAGTTACGTTCTTCTTAGCCATTATGCTTCCTCACTCTACTTTCTCTTGCCGCCGATTTGCTTGCGCGGGCCCTTGCGCGTGCGAGCATTGGTATGCGTGCGCTGACCACGGACCGGCAGGCCTCTGCGGTGGCGAAGGCCGCGATAGCAGCCGATCTCCATGAGGCGCTTGATGTTCTGAGAAACCTCGCGATGCAGATCACCTTCCACCTTCAGGTGGCTCTGGATGTAATCACGAAGCTTGGAAAGGTCCTCCTCAGTGAGATCCTTGACGCGGATATCCGGGTCAACCCCGGTCTCTGCGAGGATCTTCTTCGAAGTGGTGAGGCCGATTCCGTAGATGTAGGTAAGAGCGATCTCCACGCGCTTGCTCTGCGGAAGGTCTACGCCTACAAGACGTACTGCCATGTTCTTCTTCCTCCCTTAGCCCTGACGCTGCTTATGGCGCGGGTTGTCACAGATGACGAGCACCTTGCCATGACGTCGGATGATCTTGCACTTGTCGCACATCTTCTTGACCGAAGGACGTACCTTCATCTTTCTTCCTTTCGGTAGATGTCTTTCTTCCTATACCTGCACGCCCAGCCGCTGGCGAGAATCTTCTTGCTCATGGGAAGCGAGTCGGGAGCGTCGGCTCTCCCTGGGTGCGATACCCGTGCTCATTCCCTGTTCGGTGCTGATGGGCTACTTGAAGCGATAGGTGATGCGCCCACGGTTCAGGTCATAAACGGAAAGCTCCACCGTGACCTTATCCCCCGGAAGGATCTTGATGTAGTGCATACGCATCTTGCCTGAGATGTGGGCGAGGATCTCATGCCCGTTCTCAAGCTCGACCTTGAACATCGCGTTGGGCAGTGCTTCACGCACAGTGCCCTCGAGCTCGATCACATCTTCCTTAGCCAAAGGTTCGCCTCCAAAAGCTAGCTTTTACACAGCGACGGCTAACTTTATCAAAGAATCTAGAGAACGAGGGTGAGAAATCGAAAAAAGGCACACAAAAATCTGAAACCGGCATTGCTGGTCTTTGAATGCCTGCATGTCAGGCGTGCAGCTTGAAGCTGCGCCGCTCATCTGGGCTTACCATGCCAGGAGCAGCCAGGTATTCGCGCAATCACAGGATATGTGCGCGCAACCGCCTTGTCGGTCGGCTGGAAATGATAGCAGAAGCGGAGAGCCTTGCGCAACCTAGGGTGCAAGCCAGCGATCCTGTGCTACTATGTCTTAGCTTCGCTGGGGTATCGTCCAACGGCAGGACTCTGGTTTTTGGTGCCAGCTATCTAGGTTCGAATCCTGGTACCCCAGCCATCTTTCTCTCCCCCCCCACGCACTCCGTCTCTGCAGTCCAAGCGCTTCTTCTTCGCGTAACTCAGTACGCTCAGGCGCGCTTTCCTACAGATCAGGAATGCCTGGAAAAGAATGCCTTCTCTATATATGTGTGAAGATTCGAACCGTTGGTTCGATCGAAGGCGTAAGCTCATGCGAAAGCCTTCGACCATGTCCGTCAAGGCCGAAGGGGCATACGTTGCGCGAAGGCCACGCGCAACATTTTCATTGAGGCAATTGCGGTACGGGGTTCATCCAGGTGCACCATCGGGCGGATCATGATCCGCCCCTACAACGCATGATTCATCCAGGTGCACCATCGGGCGGATCATGATCCGCCCCTACGAGCCACCTGTTATGTATGGTTCACCCGATGGGAACCCGGCGCACGATCCGCCCCAACGGACAACCTGACAGGTGTGGTTCATCCGATGGTAACCCGGCGCACATACATGTCTCACCCGAGGGAACCTAACACACGATGCGTAGGGGTCGACCTTGGTCGACCCGAACCCGTTACAACCCAGAAAAAGCCACGGGTATGTACAAGCTGCAACCCGCCCCCCCCCGCTGCGTAAGCAGCGGCTTTAAGTTAGGCGGCGGTTATGCGTTGCTGGTCAGGGAGTCTTGTACGCTGCACATCTTTTCGCGCGAAGCGCGACAATGCGGCGATAAGCCGCCCGCAGTGATGATGCGGACCCAAAGGGTCCCATCAGCAGTGCGGTGAGGATTTTTTGTTTATGTAGAAGACAGCCCTTCCCCGTGAGGGGTTGAGGCCGATTCCGCAGGCCGAGAAAAGCGTGATATAAGCGAAGCATCACGTCTTTTCGAAGGGCGAGGCCAAGGCCGAATGCCCCTTGCGGGGAAGGGCGTTATCCCCATTGATCATGACATTTGGACCGTCCCCTGTCATAGTCCCCTGTCATAAAAAGGCCGACCATGGTCGGCCTTTACGCGCAAGGTTGCGTCGGGTGATTGGCCTTTACGAGCAACCGATCATGAGGCGAATATGCGGCGAAGAGCAGCGGCTTCAGCCTCTCGGTTCTCGGAAAGGTAGAACTCACAGAATCCTCTCAGGTGCGGAGCGAGACACTCGTCAACAGAAGGAACGCCGCCGGGGTGGAAGAGCAACTCGATGTCACGCCCCTCTTGCTCGGCTTTACTGATGATCCCCCGCAGGAATCCCTCATCCGCAATGTGTTGCATGCATCCCGAAAGCGCTAACCCATAGAATGCGGCAGGTTTGGGCAGCTGATCTGGGTAGGCCGGAGCGCAGCGCTTCCAAAGCCTGTTCAGAAGCTGGTTCTTTACGATGTTCACCGCGCTCACCTGTTTGCGAACTGCATCAGCACTCAGAAAAGGGGCGAGCGGCTCAGCTGGGATGCGCAGGTATTCCAAAGTGCACCCCTCGTCCTGGATAGCCGCCATCAATCCGTCGAACACCGCCGGAATCAAGTGGAAATGCTGATGACTATCCACCCGCAGAGCACCGCGTAGCTGCGGGAACGCCTGCAGGAGAGCTCGGATCTGAGCGCGGACCTCCTGACGGACCTGCTGGGTCAGGACTGCGCGCTTCGGCCCTGAAGAGTAGAGGAGCATCTTCGCGAAACTCCGCCGAAACATCCCGTTCGCACCTACCAGCAAGGGCGCTTCCTCTGGAGAGCAGAGGGCAGGCCCTTCCACCAGGTTCACATGCAACCCCATCTTGATGAGCCCGGCATCCACGAAGGGCTTCGCGAAGGCTGCGCATTCACCGAAATGAGGGGAGGTGACCAGAGCGCTGGTAGAGTTCAAGGCCCCTTCCCCGCCGCACTGGCTTGAGCGTGCAAGGATCAGCTTCGACTGCTCCAACGTGATGCCGAAGTCATCCGCATGGACGATGATCTCCACGTATGCCCCCTATCAAGCCGCTTCCCAACCTGGTCAATGGTACACTCTCATCCTATGGATCTGTCGCTCATCATACCGTGCCATAACGAAGCGGGGAACATCCATCCCTTTGCAAAGCGCGTTCTTGAATGCATGGGCGAAGCCGATGCCCCGCAGACCCTTGAGCTCATCTTCGTGGATGACGGCTCTTCTGATGGCACGTTCGCGAAGGTGCTTCAGCTGATCGAGGGCGGCTTGAGCCCGCGCATCAGCGTGGAGGGAATAGAGCTCTCCCGGAACTTCGGCAAAGAAGCGGCCATGCTAGCTGGCCTTGAGCATGCTCAGGGAAGCATGGTGGGGTTCATCGACGCTGACCTGCAGCAAGACCCGGCCATCTCCTTCCAGATGTTCGCCTACCTTGCAGCCCATCCGCAAACCGATTGCGTGGCAGCCGTCCAGGAAGAGCGGCGCGAAGGGCGCGTGCTCAAGTGGTTCAAGCACCGCTTCTACAAGGCGTTCAACGCCGTAGGTGATGTGGAATTGCCCGCGAACGCCAGCGATTTTCGCGTGTTCCGCCGCAATGTTGCTGAAGCGCTCCTGTCCATGCCGGAGTACTTCCGATTCTCCAAGGGCCTCTTCGCCTGGGTGGGATTCAACACCCATACCATTCCCTACACCCCTGCCGAGCGCCATGCGGGAGATACCTCTTGGTCATTCCGCAAGCTCATGGGGTATGCCCTGGGCGGCATCGTGTCCTTCACCACCTGGCCGCTGCGGCTGATCCTCTACCTGGGGCTGCTCACGTCCCTCATATCCGTCATCTACCTGATCGTGGTGCTGTTCGAATACCTCATCGTGGGGATCAACGTGCCCGGCTACCCCACGCTGGTCTGCCTGATCCTGCTGTTCTTCGGCATCGTCATGCTGGCGTTGGGCATCTTCGGGGAGTACCTGGGACGCATCTATATCGAGGGCAAACGGCGGCCGGTGTACATCGCACGGCGCACCGTGAACCAACCCTCTGATGATCTGCGACCGGAAGAGCGCTCTTAGATGACTGTTTCACACCTGAAGGCGGTTCTCTTCGGTGTGGGCAGCTTCTGCCTACCTATCCTAGTCCTCCTCATAGCTGCCTGGGCTGACGGCATCTATCCTTTGGGGGGCGCCTCGTTCATAGAAGCGGACCTGCGCTATCAATACGTGGATTTCTTCGCATGGTATCGTGATGTCCTGTTAGGGAACGCGGATCCGTTCTATTCCACGGCCCAGGGACTCGGAAATAGCACAGCAGCTATGTTCGGCTATTATCTGGCGAGCCCCTTCAATCTCATCCTCCCCGCGTTCGACGAGAAGGATATCCCTCTTTTCTGTTTCATCGTCGTATTGTTGAAGATCGGCTGTATACAACTCTCCACCGCCTTCTACCTGTGCAAACGCTTCAGTCTTGGGTATCTTTGGTCTTGCATGTTGGCTCTTGGATTCTCGCTATCAGTCTGGACGCTTACCCAACTGAGAAACCCCATGTGGCTTGATGGCCTCATCATGCTCCCTCTCTGCGCTTGGAGCGTTTGCCTCCTTTTGCGGGACGGAAGATGGCGCCCTCTGGCGCTAGCTTATGGCATCTGCGTTCTGACCAACTGGTATATGGGGTACATGATCGGACTGTTCTTATGTCTCTATGTGATCTTTGAGGGTTATGTGCTGGGATTCGAAGGAGTACAGTCGTGGGGAAAGCTGCACCGTAAACGGCTCCTTCTGTTCTGTGGAGCTATGGCTCTAGGGTTAGCCATATCAGCTATCGTGTTCTTGCCTTCCGTGCTTGGCATCCTGTCGAACGGCACCAGTGTTGATGGCGAAGAGCAGATCCTGTCTATCGTCGAAAAGAGAGCGCCTTCCCTCTCCTCTATTCCCCTTCCATTCTTCTTGGCAACCGCCGTTTTGGGTATCGCCATCTTGGCAGGAATAATATTCCTCGTATTTCGCAAAAGAAGTTTGCGCAGAAGGGCAGCCATTTGCTTGTTCGTGATGCTCCTCTGTTGCTTAGCTCTCTGCATAGCGGTACCCGCCATGCAGCATGGCACTTTCACAGATGTGATGGGAGGGCTTGCCTATGGTGCTTGGAAAGACAGCTACACACCCCAGCTGTTCGGCAACTTCGTCGTCCTCTTCGCCGCTTGTGCGCTTTTCGTTCTAAGGAGCGTTCCGCTCAAGCTTAAGCTGGCTACTGGGCTTTTCCTCTTCTTGCTTCTGTTGAGCTCTTGGCTGTTCCCGCTGGCTTACGTCTGGGGCGGATTCCGACTTCCGGCAGGCTATCACACTCGAGTTGGATTCCTCTTCGTATTCATGCTTCTTTGGTGTGCTGCCTACACCTTCCGAGTTCTTACCACAGATGGATCTATGCAAAAGGTGCGTCGGGCCCTATCCCTTTGCCCTGTCAAGATCACTACGTTGTTAGCGGTTTCTGTTGGCACGGCCATCCGGGCCGCATTGATCTGGGGAACGATATTTGGCTTCATAACTTTCTCCTCATTCGCAAATTACTCCGATGCGGCAGAATTGCAAATCGAAGAGCTTGAGGATCGTGATCCAGGCATCTATCGCGTTGAGAAGGCCTACTGGAAGCTGGGAGAAGAGAGCCTGAACGAAGGCATGTCCTTGGGAGTGAATCAGCTCGCTTCTTATACTTCCACGGGCGACGGAAGCATCATGGCCTTTTTGACCGCCTTGGGATGCGGCGATGGCAAGTTCTTCACCTACGAGTCCTCCCCTTCCCTGGCCATGGATTCGCTCATGGGTGTGAAGTATCTCTCCTCGCAAGACCTTCCGCCCGGATACCTTGATGTTGGCTTCTCTCTCATTGAAACCCCTGAGGGAGCTCGTTTCTATGAGAACCCCTATGCCCTGAGCTTGGCTTATGGAGTACCTGAGAGCATCGTTGACTTCCAAATGCCTGAGGGCGATCGTTGGGAGTGCTTGAACGCCTTTGCGAAAGCAGTGTGGGGCCATGATGCGAACCTCTACCCTCAAGCAGGATCCTCCGATCGCCCCGCCTTGGACATGACAGCATTCACTCAATTGATCGATCAGCTCAAGGCTCATCAGTTCACCTTCAATGAGTTCGGCGGCTCCCACATCACAGGAAACATGAATGCTACTGAAGGTCAGATGTTGCTCATGACCATTCCCAATCAGGCGGGCTGGAGCGTGACCGTGAACGGTGAGACGGTCGAACCTCAAGATGTTGCCG
The DNA here is from genome assembly GCA_910588205.1 of uncultured Eggerthellaceae bacterium. Classification (GTDB taxonomy): domain Bacteria; phylum Actinomycetota; class Coriobacteriia; order Coriobacteriales; family Eggerthellaceae; genus MGBC163016. The sequence goes on along the minus strand of CAJUQK010000002.1, from coordinate 64,369 downwards.
AAGGGGCGCTCATGGCTATCCCCGTGCAGCCAGGTGAGAACCACGTGGAGATGCAATTCACACCTCCCGGCCTCATTCCGGGCGCCATCATCACCTTGTTGGCGCTCCTGGCCATCATCCTTATCCCGCGCCTTCGCAAGTCTCAGCGAGAACAGATGCGTGCGGCGCAGGAAGAAGCCTTACCCGCAGTCGTATCCGCCGCATGACCAAACAGATCATCCTGAATCCGTAGGGCCGACGGAGGTCGGCCCTGGGTCGAACACGTTCGACCCCTACGAGAATAATGCTACCGGTCCTTCGTAGGGGCGGACCTCGGGTCCGCCCAGTGCGGCACCTGGGACAACCCGGCACGTGACGCGATTCAAATGCTTGGCCAATGATCGCGGATCGTGCGCTCCAAAGCGGGCATGTCAGTAGCAGAGAATCCATAGGTCGCCGTTTGGGGATGCCCGTCAGAGGTGACTCGCTCTACTCGCACGAAGGTTGCTTTCACCGTGCGATAGCCCGAACGCAAAAGAGCATAGGAATAGCACTGGGCCTGGAGTTCATGCTTGGCACGGATCTGCTCAGCTGTCTCCTGTTCGCTACCGCCCGTCTTGTAATCCACGAAAAAGGCTACATCTCCCGTCGTAGCTAGAGCGTCTATCTCGCCTTCGAGATACAACGGCTCCTTGTCAGACCCTGGCAGCTGAACCATGAAGGGTACCTCTGCCTCCAGACCATCGTATTCGCATAGTTCCTGAGCTTGGGGACTGGCGAACCATGCATCCAACGCCCTGTTCAGCCGAGCCTCTTGGGATCCTGTCACCTTCAGCTTCTGCACCTGGACCTGCACCGCCTCATCATGTGGCCGCTCCAGATGATGGGTGCCCGTTCGATCCCGGTTGATGATAGCCAGCTGGGCCAACCGATGGAATGCCGTACCCAACGCCGTGGCGTCCTCTTCGGGCATCTCAGAAAACCGCACATCAGCCAAGGGTGTCTCTCCGCCTTCCTCCTTCGGCAGATCGGGCAGAACGAGCCCGTGATCCAAAGAGCTGTAGGAGCGAACGTCAGCTCTGGCTCCCACGAAAGGAACCGGCTGAAGCTCAATGGCTTGCGGCCGCACGGGGACAAGGAAGTCCTGGGGTTCCTGAGCGACGTTAACTCCGGGAGCCTCCTCTTCCACCTCCCCCACCGTAAAGACGATCTTCGCAGGCAGCGTACCCCCATAACCGCAGGTGGTGGTATCCACATAGCTCCCACCAGCGGTATCCCAGTAGAGAGCCTCGTGAACCTCCTTGAAGATGCCGTCGCGGCTATAGGGAGCACCGTTTTGCGGATGCGGGAGGGAGTTCGTCAGATAGCTCAGATACAGAGAACGCACCGCCCGAGTCAGCCCGACATAGAGGAGTCTCCGAGCTTCGCCAGCGCTCTCCTCCTTGGATACCCGATTGAGCATATAGAACAGCTGAGCCGGTGTCTCAACCTCTGAGAGGCTCTTGATCCCTGCATCCTCAGCCCGTTGTTGGATGATGGTCGTCAGAGCGGCTGGAGGACTCATACCCTTCTTGGAAAGCGCATAGGTATGTCCTCCCTGATTCTCCGCCAAAAAGCTCATGGTGGAACGCCCGCTGGTCTTGAGTTCGGCCACAGCCACGTGATCGAACTGCAGGCCCTTGGACCCATGGATGGTCATGATCTGCACGAAATCCGATTCTGTCACTGAGAGCACACCGGGAGATTCTTTAGCGAACATGAGCTTGGATTCGAACGCCCTCACCGCTTCAACGAAACCGCCGCCATCCCGTTCCACCTCTTCCAGCATGCCCATAAGCTTCGACCAGTTCCCCACAGAGGCTATTCCCTCCGCCCCGGCTCCTTGCATGCGGTCCAGATACCCAGATGCCACCAGCGCTCGACGCACCGAAGATGAGAGTGCCTGCCTGCGCGCACCCGTAACGAAACCGCCAAGGACCTCTTGGGCGCAAAGGAGGGCTTGAGCACTGCTACCTGCAAGCCCAAGCGCCTGCGCGTGTTCTCGATCCCTGAAGCCTGCCGCGAGGGATCCATGCTTGAGCGCATCGCCACTCCGATAGAAGGCAAGAGCCAGCAGGATATCGTCAGATATGGCGAACAGGTCAGAAGTGAGGCAATCAAGGAGCGCCTGCTCATCTGAGGTGTTCACGGCATAGCGCAGAAGCGCTTTGAGCGTCTTCGCCTCGTCGGAGGCTGCAAGGATGGACCCTGCCGTCATCAGCGATTCCAGCCCCGCTTCCCGCAGCGCCGCAATGTATACATCCGCATGCTTCGTCCTGCCCAAGAGTAGAGCAAAGGTGTGCTTCTCAGTCACCTCTGCTTCCTTATAGGCCTGCTTGATATCTGAGAAATGCTGAGCGATCCTGCGGGCAGAGGCCCAAAGGGCACGCTCCTGCTCTTCTACCCCCTCGCTTCCCTTGTAATGCTGCACATCCACGGTGACCCGCGGGCTCTCATCCATCACCGGATCATCGCAGTCATTGATAGCGCCTTTCGGCGTGAGCTTCAGATAGGCGCTCCCGAAAGAAGAGGCTTGGGAGAAGACAGCATCCACGAAAGCGAGGATATCCCGATGGCTCCGGAAGTTCTCCGTCAGCTGAGGCTGCAACTGCCGTTCGGTGAGCTCTGGATGGGCGGCTGCTATCTCTGAGCGGTACTCCTTGAACGCTCCCACATCCGCTCCGCGGAAGCGGTAGATGCTCTGCTGAGCATCTCCCACTACGCACACGTTGGCAAGGCCAGGTTGCGCCAAGAGCTTCAAGAGGGCGATCTGCACTTTGTCGGTGTCTTGGAACTCGTCCACCATGATGAGCTTGAACTGGTCGCGATAGCGTTCGGCCAAAGCAGGATGAGCCGCGAGGGCCTTCAGCGCCATCTGCAAGAGATCATCGTTATCAACCAGCCCACGCTCTTGCTTCAAGCGATCATAGTGAACGTTGTACGCTTTCGCCAATTCAAGGGCAACCTGGGCAGCCTCCAGACCGAACGTGCCGTAAGCGCCGAATATCAGCTTTCCGTGGACGTCCTTATAGCGACTGACGATGTCTTCGGTCGCCTTCTTCTTGCCGAACGTAGCTGAGAGCACCGGGAAGGTCTCTATGACCTCTTTGAATCCCTCGCGGTCGAAGCGGTCGTCCTCAAAGGCGAGAGCTGCCTGGTCAGAACACAGCCATGTATCAGCGGCTTCCAGAGCCAAGGGAATGGCATCCAGACGAGCCTGCTCATACTTGGCTGGATCCTTCGACCAACGAGGGACATCTGCTAGAAGGGCTTCCGCCAGCACCTTCATGGATCTGAGGGCATCACCCGGAGCAAAGGACGAGGCGAAGCTGACGAATGCATCAGAGCCCGCGGGCATCGCCCCCACCTTCCGACGGAGCTCAAGGGCATCATCCAGCAACCCTGAAACGAATTCGCCTGCGCCTAGAAGGCTCCAGTTCCAGGCCGTATGAGCCAGGTCTATCTCACCTGATCGCACCTGTTGGAGCACCGCCTCCCGAGCCCGGGCAGTCAACTCCATCGTCTCTCGCTCAGAGATCATCTTGAATTCAGGATCGAGGCCAATCTCCAGAGCATTCTCTCGCAACAGGCGTGAGCAGAACCCATGGATGGTCGATATCCAAGCGCTGTCAGCTTGGCGCGCCTGATCTGCGAAGCCCTCAGCGAACAGAGCGTCCTTGATGCGCGTAAGGAGCTCTTGGGCGGCTTTGTCGGTGAAGGTGATCGCCAACAGCTGATGGATGGAATCAAGCTTGAACCCGCTTTCGGTCCCGAGGAATGCGTTCGCGGTCCTGAGCTTCAGCGTGAACGTCTTACCCGAACCAGCCCCAGCCGCAACGAACAGAGGACCGGGGATCGTAGAGATGACGCGCTTTTGGGCATCGTTGCAGTGGCTCAGATCCATTTAGACCGCCATCCTAGTTCGGCAGAACGTCAACGGGCAGTAGCGGCAAGCGCCGAGACGGGGATCAGGGGCGATGTCCCCCGCTTGCAGCCGCGCCACGTAGGGAGCGACCAGATCCTCCACGCTCTGAAGGAATGCGTCGAAATTCCCTTCCACGACCGAAGACTCATTGTCGGTGAGCTTGGAAACATCATAGTGAAGGGCATCGAAAGAGCCTGCGACCGCCTTCTTCTCAGACCCAGCTCTATAGGAAAGGTATATCGCCCCCACACAAGCCATATCGGCGAACCGTGGCAGCCCCTTGAGCGCCTTTGCATAGATCAGCGCCTGGATCTTACGAGGCAGAATCACTTCACCTTCGCCGCCTCTTCCGGCCTCGTGATCCCCAACGCTCCCCTTATAGTCGAGCACTGCATAGGCACCATCCGGATCGATATCGATCCGGTCCACTGATCCGCGCAGAACAGCCCCCGCGTAGGATAAGCCATCCTCATCAGAGAGGGCCACTTCCTCCCCCTCCACGCAGAATCTCTCAGGGAGATGCTCCATGAAGCCGAATACTCTGAGGATGGACTGCTTGAGCTCTTCGAAGCGTTCGTCCTCTTCAGTGGTGCGAACTGGACAGCGCTCGCCCGGCGGCAGATCTGCTTGCACAGCTAGAAGTTCATCGAAGATGCGCTCCGCTACGGCTTGGACCGCTTCGATGTTCTGAGCGCTCACCCGCCGGATACCCTTCGAAGCCAGCTCATCGAAGACCCTTTGGAAGATCTGATGGGCAAAGTTCCCTATAGCCTGTGCATCCAAAGCCTCATCAAGGGGCTCTATCCCTACTTTGCGCGTGATGAACCATTTGTATGGACAGTCTGCATACAGCTCGATCTGAGAAGCTGAGAGCAAGGGAGCTGTAGGACAGCTTGTGCTCTTCAGGATGAAAGGGTCCATGGAGAGCTCTTGGAGCTGCCCTTGAACCGGCTGTTGAAAGGCGAGCACCTTTTCCGGTTCAGTGAAGGTCTGACCGAACCCTTGGAGCACATCCCGCTCATCCATCACCTTCAAGGTATCCTTGCAGGCCTCAGGTATGCGAAAGATGCCCTCTGGGTCCACGTCCCACTGAGCCCCTTCTGACATTACCTCTACCAATTCGTCGAAGAGGAATGAGGGGTATTGCTGGGTTCCCGAAGAGTTGCGCTCGGGTGTGAGCAGCACGATACGCTCCCGTGCAGCTGCAAGGGCACAGGAGAAGGCGGCTCTCAGCTCTTCGTGGGCATCGGGTTCATCCTCGATGCCCAACGCGCTCAACAGGCTTGCCGTAGCGGGTTTCGCCAAAGGCAGTGCGAAAGCGTCCTTGGATGCATCGCAGAATATGACGACATCCGCACATCCCGGAGCAACGGCATCCAAAGCATCCTTGCCCTGTATCTCCACTAAGGGACCGGCCTTTTGAACCGTAGCCGTTGCCTGAGGAACAGAGATGCGCAGGCGCGTTAGCAGCTCAAGGGCTTCTTCTTCAGCCCCATAGGCAGCCGCCTTCTCACAGAGCCCCTCCAGCGCGCCCAGTGCCGCCATTTCCTGCTCCCGATAGGTGAAGGGAATCGCCTCAGCCTCTTGGATGGCTTCTCTCAAAGCGGCTGCCGCCTCCGGACCGGGCGCTTCCACGAATGCCCAGAGCTGCTGGAATACCAGCGACTCTTGAGCCAAGAGACCCCGAGCCGTCTCCTCTTCCATGAGTGCGTCCCCACGCATGCGGCTATTCAAGATCTGCGCAGCCAACGGCGTTGATCCCAGCAGCGGCAGATAGGCAAGATCTGTCAGCCAGTCACACCAATCCCCCTCCCCTCGGCGCAAACTGAGCGTATCCATGAGAGCACACCCCAGAAGAGTTTGGCTGAATGGCATGGAAGCCTGACAGGTACAGGGAATACCCACCTCTAGAAGGGTAGGTGCGAGCGCACGGAAGAGATGCAGAGGTTCAGGAGCGAATACGAGGATGCGAAGGGGCTTCCCTGAGACGCTCAGGTCCTCCGCGCCCTCAAGGATCTCCTCACGCAGCGCCCGTACCAAAGAGGTCTCTCCCGTGGTGAAGGTGAAACGAAAGCCTACCGGGTGGGAAGGACGCTCCACCCCAGCAGGGTCTGGGATTGCAACTCCTGAAGAGGTGAGCCACTGGTGAACCGCAGGAATCTGGAAGAGCGCCTCCTCCGCTTGTACGGAGGCGACAACTCCATCCTCCCGCAAGATCCGAGCAGCGCTGCCTGGCTCTATGAGTCCCTGCCGTGAGAGCGCTTGAATGTAGCTTGCGAGAACATCCATGACCTCTCGCTGCTCCCTGGCCAAAGCCTTTCCTTGCAGGAACGCTGGCCCAAGAGCCTGATCGAACCCAGGGAGCCCGGCATAGCGAGCAACAAAGGAGGCTAAGAGGTTCGCGGTGGCCACGGAAGGGCGCAGGTGCGCTTCAGTTCGGTTGGCGTACCGAGAGAGGCATTGCAGCAGCAGGAGCGTACGCGTCTGCCCATCTACCAAAGAGCGCCCGTCACCCAACAGGTCCCATAGCTCTTGCAGATAGGCTAGGGGTGTGGTCACATCCTGGCCGAGCACCGGAGCCATGGCTGCAGCCTGCTTCCGCAGGCTGAGCGCCCGTTGCGCACTCCGCACTAGCTTCGTCTTCCGCTGCCCCCTCAACACCCTTGAGCCTCGATCCCCCATCCGCCTCGTCTTGGAAAGCGTTCATTTTACAACGCATCGACCTGGCAGAACAGGACCCGTTGACCGCTTCCCGGTGACCTCACCGGGAAGCGCATCACGCTCGGAGCCTGCTGAGGTACCATCTCCCGAACGGATATGACACTCTCCGAAGGAGCCCTATGAAGCCGAGTGATCGTTTCTACCAGCTAGCTATGCCGGTGTGGGAGACCTATTTCAGCCATCCCTTCGTTGCGGGGATCGGGGACGGAACCCTTGAGCGGGAGAGATTCCGCTATTACATGATCCAAGACCATAAATACCTGATGCAGTATGCGAAGGTCTTCGCACTGGGCCTCATCAAAGCCACTGACGAGGACGATATGCGGATGTTCGCTGAGCTCATCACGGCTACCCTTGATACCGAGAACGCCATCCACCAGGCCTACTTAAGGGAATCAGGTGTCACGGAAGAGGTCATCCGCGAAACACCCATGGCCCTCAACAACAAGTCCTACACTGACTACATGATAGCCCAAGCAACCAAAGGTGGCCTGCCGGAGATAGCTGTGGCCGTCCTGGCTTGTTCTTGGAGCTACAAGGTGATCGGCGATCACCTGACCTCTGACCCTGATAGGGACAAGAGCTCATTCTATGAGCGCTGGATAGGCATGTATTCCTCTGAGGAGTACCGCTCAGCCAACGATGCCATGATCAGTCTGGTAGACCGTTACTGCGAAGGTCTTCCCGAAGAGCATCTGGCGCGCTTGGATGAGATCCTCTTGGATTGTAGTTCCTATGAATACCAATTCTGGGACATGGCCTGGTCATTAGGAAAAGCCTACACGCCCATTCCCTCGGCTGCGCAAGGCACCGAGCCGCTCTGAGCGAAAGGGCCTCACGCTAAAGAGGGCGCATCCCATGCGGACGCGCCCTCCCAGTCGATCGATCGCGCTACCGCTCGTAAACGACAGCGCCGCCAAGGATGGTCTTCGACACCTTGGTGGTGCGATAGTCCTCCACATCACCGATGATGAAGTCCTCATCGAAGAGGCACATATCGGCGAAGTTGCCCACTTCGACGGAACCCATCTTGTCGTCGTCATGACTGAAGAATGCAGCATTCTTCGTGTACATGATGAGAGCCTGGATGGGCGTAACCTTCGACTCGTCGCCCTTGGAGAGGATCTTGCCCGTCGTCTCGTCTAGACGCGTGATGGCATAGTACATGCCGAGCATCGGGTCGGGGGTGACCACCGGACTGTCGGAGCTACCACCGGCAAGGATGCCCTCGCGGAACATGAGGCCCGGCGACTGGAAGCGCTCGGCCTGCTCGGGCCAGAACAGCGGCTCCTCGCCCATCTGGGAAACGATGGTCGGCTGCAGGCACACGCCCACGCCCAGCTCGCGCATGATAGGCCACTGGTCCTCATAGGGTAGCTGGTAGTGGATGAGGTAGTGACGCAGCTCCTTGACCGAGCGGATCTTGTCAGCCTCTTGGAAGGCGTGGAGTGCACGGTCCTCGCTGGCATCGCCGATGGTGTGGATGCCGAACTGCCAGCCGAGCTCCGTGGCCTTGCATACCAAGGCATCTATCTCCTCCTGGCTGTAGATGGTATCACCGTAGAAGCCGGGGTGCTGGCGGTATTCGCGACGGCTCATGGCAGCCGTCTCGGCGGCGGTTATGCCGTCGAGGGTGACCTTGCAGCCGTTGAGCTTGAGCATCTCATCGCCGAAGCCAGTAACGCAATCCATCTCGTCCAAGCGGCGCAGGTTGTCCTCGAAGGAGCCGAACTGCGGATCCAAGTAGAACATGAGATTGGCACGGTAGCTCAGGCGCTTCTGGCGGTGCGCCTCGTTGTACATGTGCATTTGCTTGTAGTTGAGGTTGGCATCGATGACGCTTGTGATGCCGAAAGAGTTGAGCTTCTGGCCGATGAGCTCGATGGACTCGAGATGCTGCTCGTCGGTGAGGGCGGGCTTGGTCCTGAGCATGGGCTGGAGCGCACCGTTCTCGATCAGCATGCCGTTGAGCTCGCCGTCCTCATAGTGGCCGATCTCGGCACCTTCGGGCTGAGGAGTGTCCTTAGTGTAGCCGCAGGCCTCCAGGGCAAGCGAATTGGCGGCGATGCTGTGCACGGTCATGTGCAACAGGAACACGGGGTTGTTCGGCGCCACGGCATCCAGATCGCGACGTGTGATGAGCTCCTGGCTGTCCTCCCAGATGAGCTCGTTCCAGCCGTCTCCCTCGATCCATTCGCCGGGCTGGGCCTGAGCGGCCTTCTCGGCCACGGCATCCAGAATGGCCTGACGGCTCTTGACGCCCATGAGATCGAGGTTCAGCAGGTTCTCGCCGCTCCATTTCGCATGCATGTGGCACTCGACGAAGCCAGGTGTGAGGATCTGGCCTGTTGCGTCGATGACCTTGGTGTGCTCACCGATAAAAGCCTCGACATCGGCGGCCGTGCCCACAGCGATGATCTTGCCGTCTTTGGCAGCCACGCCACCATTCTCGATGATAGGGAAATCTGTCTTTCCGGCCTTGACTTCATCGCACGTGATGGCAACGGTGTAGATCTTCGGATGCTGGATGACCAGATCGGCTTCGGGATACCATGTGCTCATGAGTGCTCTCCTTTTCTATTCTTTGGATAGTCCCGCAGAAGAGAGCGAAAGGCTTCCGGCTGGCGCAGCAAATACCAAGGCTGCGCTCGTCGGTAGCTCAAGACAGCATCTCGTATCATCCCAACACCTATGATATCTGCCCTGAGCCCGGACCGGAATCAGTCAAAAGGATGACATCGGACCGAGAATCGTCTCTTCAGCCGATATCGGTCTTCAGGGCACATGAGCTACGATTCTGCCGTCCAGAACCTTCCTCAGCAAACGCCCTTTAACTGCCACGGAGAGCATTCCCTGTTTGCACTCTCATCCCTTGAACGACAGAGGGATCGAACAAAGGCTGCTTTCACCGACAACGAAGAGAGAAGGTACTCTCATGAAGAACTCATTCCTTGATGAGGATATGGACAAGCAAGTTCATGTACCCGACGGGGACCAAGCATCCGACCGAGCCGTGTCCCGCCGTGAGATCTTACCGGCATTCATCGGGACGGTCGCTTTCGCTATCGCGTTGTACCTGCTCATGACTGCTGTGCAACCGATGCTCATGAGCAACGATCTCATCTATGGCTTCAGCACCATGATGGCCGGGTGTATGGAGGGGGACCCTCTGTACTATATTGCTTGGTTCTTCGCTGACCTGACCGAAGGCTCGTTCATCGCCGCCTTGCCTGCCTCCATCGGCATGATCATCATGGGCTTTGTAGCGGCAGCGTTAGAGCGACGCAAGTCACCCTGGGCTGGTACAGGCGTAGCGGGCAACGGGAAGATCTTCACCGTCATGTTCGTGACCACGTGCCTCTCGCTCATCCTCGGACAGGTGCTCTACGATTGGATGTTCACCAGCGGCTGGATTCCCACCTTCGCCACGGTCCTTACCGTACAGGTTTTCGTCATCTTCTATGGACCAGAGCTGAAGAAGGTGGCTACGTCGCTCATCGTAGGCACCGTTGTCACCTGCCCCGTGTGCTTTGCGTTGCTCTACGGCATCATCTCGCCATTGGGTTTGCCGCTCTTCATTGCCGTGTCCATCGGCGTGGCCATCATCGTGCCGGCATGTTCACTGCTCTTCCGCCTGATGCCCTGGATGACCATCCCTGCTCCCACAGAAGGACCGAACCCCACCGATCAGCCCAAGAGCCGCTTCTTCGTGAGCCAAGTGTTTGGCGATATCGGGCAATTGACCATCTGGGGCAGCACGTGGGCTACGGTAGGCATGTACGTAGGCGGCATCATCTCCTGGGTGATGAACCCGCTATCCCCCGCCTATGGATCGGGCAACTTTCCACTGCTCATCATGGTCCAGCTGATCACAGGCGCCCTTGCCATCCTCATTTGGTATCCCAAGTGGAAGAGGACCGGCATGGCTTTCACTTTTGCTGGTATCGTATTCGCGTCGGCCATCGTGAGCACCTATCCTCCCAGCTGGACCATCGTCATCCCAACCATACTCATCGGTGCTGTAGTGTTCGCACCCCTGGTAGAATGGGTGTTCAAGGTGTTTCGCTTCAAGGGAAGCTACCACCCCATCTGTTTGATCCAACTATCCATCTTCACCGTATGCATCGCATGGTCATTCGTCGTCATGTACGGCGTGATGCCACTCCTGGGATGATAGCGATATAGATACAACGATGTTCATAGAACCCCAGGGCGTTGCACCCGCGGCATCCTGGGGTTGTTGATCTACGCTGCCCCATGCATGAGGGCAGCAAGGGCAGTCCGATTCGAAACGCCAACCTTGGCATAGATGTTCTGAAGGTGCGTCTTGACCGTGGACCGGCTGATGTATAACCGATGCGCCATCTGGTCATTGGTGAGCCCTTCGGCGGCAAGAGCCACCACATCACGCTCTCGGGCGGTAAGCACATTGAAGATAGAGGGTGGCTCACCCTCTAAGGGCTTTTCGGCGGGGGCGCTGATCTCGGGCAGCGAGACGACGTGGATGCTGAAGGCGCAGGCGTTGCTGGGGTCATCCTCAACCTGCAGGCGGAAGCGCTGTCCTTGGGCATTGGCGAAGCAGAGACACCGGTCGGCTCCGTGGGTGATGGCTTGAGCGGTCATGGCGATGTTACCCTCCCCCTCGCGATAGTTGCTTCCCCTTCAGAAAGGATCCGAAGGGGAAGCGGTGGGATGATTCGCAGCCGTCGCTCTTCTTGCGAGATTGCGATAGGTCTGACGCGTCTGACCCTTAGCTCCTCCCCTCTGCATATGACCCTTCCTCAGATAACGGGCCGGATGCGCGTGCTGGCTGTATCATGAGCCCCTCGCTTCCGTCGCACAATCCTACGCATGAGTTTAATTATGAGACGACAAGCATCTAACCCCAAAGGGATTAGATCCTTCCATGGATGTTTCGATACACTGAGACATGCCGCAAGAGGACCATGAAGCCGATGGGGGGGGTCGACTATATGAGTCCATCCGCTTCGCTTGCTCGGTCAGCAACAAGAGGATCACGATGAGCATCAAGACCACTCATCGCACAGGGTTCAGACGCGTTATCTGCGACGTACGTCGCCAACCGACATCCTTTCTTCTCTTCACCGCATACAAGACGTTCGCCATCTTGCTCTTCCTTCAAGGATTCTTCTTCTCGGACGCCTTTGAGGTAGCAGGAGGCGTAACCATCCCCGTTTCAGCTCTCTTCCTCTTGGTCTGCGCAGCTGTATTTCTGTTCTTCGCCCTTCGCTTCAAGAAGATCACGATCGTTGATAAGGATGGCTACCTGTGGGCTCTGGCCGTGAGCATGACGCTTGGATCCTTCTTCCTCTTCGTGGAAGGGCAGAGCGATATGGCGCATGAAGGAATCCGAATGGTCGTCTTCGGGGCAGGCATCGCGCTCCTCGCCGTTGGAACGGTGGGCATCCATATCGAACTGGGACGGTTCTTCGGGATGCTCGGGATGATGCCCACGATGACCTATGGGATAGCCTCAGGGCTCACCGCGGGCATAGTCTCTTTGATCCTGACCCTCTTAGGTCCCGTGGTATGCTGGCTGCTCGCTTTCGTGATGCCCGCTCTCATCGTGGTGCTCTTCCGCTGTGCCCGTCTGAGCGCCTTCCCCAATCGGTGTGCACTCTATCGCGAATCCACCATCGAATTGCTCATCCCCTACCGCTTCCTCGCCACATCCGTTACCCAAGGCCTAGCCTTAGGGATACCCCTTGGATTCGCAAGCGTTTCTGACGTCTTCTTCCAAGAGCTTGACGCGGCTAGCTATGTAGTAGCAGCGATCCTGGCATCCCTCACCGTCTTGACATTCCAGATGGATTTCAATCAGTCCATCTATCAGATCGGATTTCCTCTCGCTGGCGCCGGCCTGCTCGCTGCAGGTCTTCTCGGCCCATCCTCGCCGATCGCTGTGTTCCTCCAGACAGCAGGGTTCCTCTACTTGGATCTGGTCCTCTGGGGGCTTGGTTCATATCTCATCAAGAATTGCGATCAACCAGCCACCTGGTTAGCCTCTTGCCCGAGCGCAGCTCTCATGGCGGGACGTGCCTTCGGGATCATGATAGGTGCCATAGCGCTTCATACGTTCTCGAATGAGGGAGAGATCATGGCATTCTTCTGTGGACTTGCATTCCTGATGCTCATGATGGCCCTGGTGCTGAACAAAGGGTCGAATCTGCGCACGGGGTGGGGGTTCGTACGTCCAGGGAATCCAGACGAAGCAGCGGATAGCTTGCGTACTTGCGAAGTGGTTGCCCAGGAGTTTGGATTGACCCCGCGCGAACAGCAGATCATGCAGAGCATCATCAGTGGTCGATCACGCAAAGAGATCGCTACGGATCTCTTCGTTGCGCCCAATACCATCAAGACGCATATGCATAACCTCTACGGTAAGCTCGATGTCCATTCCGAGGCCGAACTGAAAGCCTTCATCGCGAAGCGGGAGCGGATGTTCGCATCCGAGATATCCTCTGACCCCGTCTCCGAGTAGAGATAAAGAGGACGCATCCTGTACGGACGCGCCCTCTTCAAACAGGCTCAATATGCTAGGAGGGAACGCTGGGCTTTAAGCGTTGTTCTCCTTATAGGCGATCTGTGTCTCATACCATTCCAGACGCTTGCGGCTGACCCGCAGCTCAACGCTGGTCTGTTCGCCTTCTTCTTGCTCAAGATCAGCGATATGACCACGCATGGCCTCGGCCTTCTCGCGAACCTCTTCGATATTGATGGTATCAACATCGCAACCGAAGCGGCCGAGCACTGTCAGGATATTATTGAACACCTGACTGGCTCCTTCATAGAGCAGGAACTTGCGCTGCTCTTTGCCCGCTTCATCCAGGTTCAGCGTGAGCACGCCGCCGTTCTTGTTGGTTGCCACGATCATCTCGTGACCCGGCAGCACACCATAGGAACCCTCGGCCGAAGGGACCGATGCGTAGGCTATCTCGCCCGCGAACAGCTCGCGCGTGGGGATGCAGACGACGCAACGGAGGGCAGCCATTTATGCCTCATCCTTCTGCATGGCCTCATAGGCAGCATACACATCCTCGATGGGGCCCTTGTTGACGAAGCACTGCTCGGGGATGTGGTCGCACTTGCCATCCAGGATCTCCTTGAAGGAACGCACCGTGTCCTCGATGGGAACGTAGACACCCGGAACGCCCGTGAAGACCTCAGCTACGTGGAATGGCTGCCCTAGGAACTTCTGAACCTTACGGGCGCGGTTCACCGTGATCTTCTGATCCTCGGAGAGCTCATCCATGCCCAAGATGGCGATGATGTCCTGCAGATCCTTGTACTCCTGCAGGATCTGCTGCACGCCCACGGCCACGTCGTAGTGCTCCTGGCCTACGATCTCGGGATCAAGAGCGCGAGACGTGGAGTCGAGCGGGTCTACAGCGGGGTAGATGCCCAGCTCGGCAATGCCACGAGACAGAACCGTCTTCGCATCCAAGTGGGTGAACGTGGTGGCCGGTGCCGGGTCGGTCAGGTCGTCTGCGGGAACGTAGACAGCCTGCACCGAGGTGATGGAACCGGTAGTGGTGGAGCAGATGCGCTCCTGCAGGTCACCCATCTCCGTAGCCAGGGTAGGCTGGTAACCCACAGCGGAGGGCATACGGCCCAGCAGTGCGGATACCTCAGAGCCAGCCTGGGTGAAGCGGAAGATGTTGTCGATGAAGAGCAGCACGTCCTGGCCCTGATCACGGAAGTACTCGGCTTCGGTGAGGCCAGCCAGACCAACGCGCAGACGGGCCCCAGGAGGCTCATTCATCTGACCGTAGACCAGGCAGGTCTTCTCGATAACGCCGGACTCTTCCATCTCTAGGTAGAGGTCCGTACCTTCGCGGGTACGCTCACCCACGCCGGTGAAGACAGAGGTGCCACCGTGCTCCTGAGCCAGGTTGTTGATGAGCTCCTGGATGGTAACGGTCTTGCCTACACCAGCGCCACCGAACAGGCCCGTCTTGCCACCCTTGACGTAGGGCTCGATCAGGTCGACCACCTTGATGCCCGTCTCGAAGGTCTCCGTAGAGGTGATGAGGGTATCGAAGGCCGGAGCCGGGTGGTGGATGGGCATCCATTCCACATCCGTGGGCATGGGTTTGCCGTCAACGGGCTCACCCAACACGTTCCAGATGCGACCCAAGGTTGCCTGACCCACAGGCATCATGATGGGGTTGCCCGTGTCGACGGCATCAACGCCACGCACGAGGCCGTCGGTGGAAGTCATGGCAACGGTGCGCACGATGTCGCCCGGAAGCTGTGTTTCCACTTCCAGCACCGTGCTGAAGTGCCCAGACGGCGTTTCCGCATCAACGGTGAGCGCGTTGTAGATGGCCGGCATCTGATCCGGCGGGAACTCAACGTCAACCACAGCGCCGACAACGCGGACGATGCGTCCGGTAGCACCCGTGCCCTGACTCCTTTCCTTGTAGATAGTATCAGCCATTTATTCCTCCAAAGCTGCGGCGCCGCCGACGATCTCGTTGATCTCGGTGGTGATGGCGCCTTGACGTACACGGTTGTATAGACGGGTCAGCGTGGACACCATCTCGTTGGCGTTGTCCGTTGCAGACTTCATCGCGTTGCGGCGCGCGCCCTGCTCACCTGCAGCAGAATCGATCAGCGCGTAATAGAAGCAATTGCGAAGATAGGCCTTCATGAGGTAATACATGACGGACTCAGCGTCGGGCTCGAAATCGATATCGCCCGGCAGCTTCTCCAGATCCTGCTCCAAGAACTGCTTGAAGACATCCTCACCGTCATTGAGGCCCAACAGGTCTGCGTAGGACTCTTCCTTGATGGGCAGCACCTGCTGCTCGACCAAGGTCTGCTCAGCGGCGTTCTTCGCATGGTTGTAGACGATGAACACCTCGTCCAGCTTGTCGTAGTGGTAACCGTCTCCCGAATAGAGCGAGAGCTCTGCTGCTTCCTCATAGGTAGGATCCGCAGAGTGGCCCGCGAATTCGAAGACCGGCTTGATGCCCCGATAGTTGAAGTAGCCGATGGCCTTCTTGCCGCAGGCAGCCACCTCTACCTCAACGCCTTCGCTCTCCAGCCGGTGGATCAGCTTGTCAGCGTGCTTGAGCACGTTGGAATTGAAGCCACCTGCAAGCCCGCGATCGGATGCCACAACCACTACCAGCGCACGCTTGATCTCATCATGGACCTGGAGCAGCGACTCAGAGGAGAGCGGCGCATACTTCGCCGTGGAGATGAGCATATCCGAGATAGCGCATGCCCACGGAAGGGCGTTCTCCACACGCTCTGATGCGCGGCGGATCTTCGCAGCCGCCACCATCTCCATGGTACGCGTGATCTGCTTCGTCGATGAGACGGAGCTGATTCGCCTTTCTATGTCGTGAAGGTTGGGCATGTCTTACCTAGCCTTACTCTGTAGGTGCGAATGCCTGCTTGAAGGACTCGATCGCAGCGTTCATCTTCGCTTTGATGTCATCGTCAAGGGCCTTCTTCGTATTGATGTCGTCGAAGATGTCAGCGTTCTTCGCGCGGATGCTGTCCAAGAGTTCCGTGCGGAAGCGAACGACATCTCCCAGAGGCAGGTCATCCAGGTAGCCTTCGTTGCCAGCGTAGATGACAACCACTTGCTCAGCCACAGGCATGGGCATGTAACGACCCTGCTTCAGCAGCTCGGTCATGTGGGAGCCACGGGTGAGCTGGTCTTGGGTGGCCTTGTCGAGGTCAGAGCCGAACTGGGTGAACGCCTGCAGCTCACGGTAGGATGCGAGATCCAGTCGGAGCGAACCGGCCACCTGCTTCATAGCCTTGATCTGCGCAGAGCCGCCAACGCGGGACACGGAGATGCCTACGTCAACAGCAGGACGCTGGCCCTGGAAGAACAGGTCGGTCTGCAGGAAGATCTGACCGTCGGTGATGGAGATGACATTGGTGGGGATGTACGCGGACACGTCACCGGCCTGCGTTTCGATGATGGGCAGAGCCGTCATGGAACCGCCGCCGTTCTCATCGGACATCTTCACCGCACGCTCCAGCAAACGGGAGTGCAGATAGAACACGTCACCAGGATAGGCCTCGCGCCCGGGCGGGCGACGAAGGGTCAGTGACATCTGACGATAGGCCACCGCCTGTTTGGAAAGATCATCATAGATGATGAGCACAGCCTGGCCTGGATTGTCTGCATCCGCAGGCTTGCCGTCCTTGCCGTTGTAGACGAAGTACTCGCCCATGGCAGCACCGGCCATAGGAGCGATGTACTGCAGCGGCGCGGAATCAGAAGCGCTGGCGGAGACGATGATGGTCTTCTCCATGACACCATGGCGCTCGAGGGTCTCCACAACGCCTGCGACGGTGGAAGCCTTCTGGCCAACAGCGACATAGATGCAGATCATGTCCGTTTCTTTTTGGTTGATGATGGCATCGATCGCGATAGCAGTCTTGCCGGTCTGGCGGTCGCCGATGATGAGCTCGCGCTGACCGCGGCCGATCGGGATCATGGAGTCTACGGCGATGAGACCGGTCTGCATGGGCTCATGGACCGGCTTACGGGCGGTAACGCCGGGAGCTTTGAACTCCACAGGACGCGTACCCTCGGCCTGGATGGGGCCCTTGCCGTCAATGGGCATACCCAGCGGGTTCACCACGCGGCCGAGCATAGCCGGACCCGCCGGCACCTCCACGATACGACCGGTGGTCTTCACCTGGTCGTTCTCTTTGATTGCTGTGACGTCACCCAGAAGCACGGCACCGACTTCGTCCTCTTCCAGGTTCTGAGCCAAGCCGTAGACGGTCTTACCGTCACCGCTGGTGAACTCCAGAAGCTCGCCGGCCATGGCGTCACGGAGCCCATCAACGCGGGCAATGCCGTCACCCACTTGGATGACCGTGCCCACCTCTCTGGACTGAACGTTCACGTTGAGCGCTGCGAGCTGCTTGCGCAGCGCCTCATCGATCGCCTGAGCGGTGATCTCTGTCACTGGCTATCACCTCCATCTGTTCCTTTGAGAACGTAGCGGGCGCGGTTGAGCTGGCTCAGTACGCTAGCATCAATGCGCATCCCGTTCACGCTCATGATTATCCCGCCGAGGATGGATGGGTCGATGCTCTCATTCAGCACCGCCTTGCATCCGAGCTCGGCTTCTGCTTTCTTGTTGATGAGTTCGCGAAGCCCATCGTCCAAGGGGACGACCGTGGTGACATCCACCACGACGAGCTTCAGCGCGGCCATCATGGCGTCTTCGTAGCCATGGAAGACCTGACCAAGAAGATCCGTGTCTCCCTGCTCTGCCATGACCGCCAACGTCTCAGCAAGCGCCATCTCGCAGTCTGCGAAAACAGCTTTCGCCAGTCCATAACGCTGCTCAGGCGTATAGCTGGCATCCTTCAGCGCCAAGGATAGGTCCATATCCGAATAGATCAGATGACGGAGCTCGGCCATCTGATTACGGACTGCTACCACCTCGTCTGCGCCACCCGCATCGTTGGCGGCATTGAACATGGTGTCAGCGTAGACCTTGACCTTGCCCTGTTGCACGAGACGGTTAATCGCCATTGAAGCTTCCCGCCTCTTTGACGTAGCGCTCGATGATGGCGCGATGCTCGCCTTCGGTGAGGTCATTACCGATCAGCTTCGCCGCAACATCCACTGAGGTATCAGCGATGGACGCCTGGAGCTCAGCCATGGCGGCCTTCTTCTCAGCGGCGATGGTGGTGCGCGCCTTCTCGATCATGTCCGCAGCGTCTGCCTGGGCCTTCTCCTGGATGCTCTGGCGTACTGCTTCGCCGGTCTCGCGAGCATCTGCCACCACTTTGGCGGCTTCAGCCTTCGCGTCAGCCAGCTGCTTCTTGTACTCCGCAAGCACCCGCTCGCTTTCGATCTTGGCGTCCTCTGATTGCTTCAGAGCTTCCCTGATCGTATTCTCGCGCTTCTCCAGCATGCCTGCGAACATGGGCCAGCCGAATTTCGCGAGGATGATCCAGAGGATGATGAAGGCAACCAGCATGGGAACGAATTCCAGCATGTCCGGCAGGATGGCGGAGATGCCGCCAGTCTCCTCGCCTTCAGACGCGAATGCGAGCGTAGGGCAGAGAGCCAGCGCGGACGCGCAAGCGCCTGCGAGCATAGCTGTCTTTCTCGCTCTTGGTTTCACGTGCTTCCTCCTTCTAGCCTTGATCTGGCTTGATTCCTTGATAGCCGATAAGACCAGAAGCTACATGATGAAGGCGAGCACGAAGCCGATGAGGGCGAGCGCCTCTGCAAGAGCAGCACCAAGGATGAAGTTGGTGAACAGACGGCCCTGGAGCTCAGGCTGACGAGCGGTGCCGACGCAGCAGCCATAGCAGGCGATGCCGATGCCGATGCCAGGTCCGATGGCGCCGAGGCCGTAGCCGACGACCTTCAGTGCAGCGAGTACCATTGTAATTTCCACAGTTTCCTCCTTTTTTCGTTTTTGAGCCTGTTTTCTCAAAAACCTTCTACTATGGCAACCGGGCGTGGAACCCGGAGATGCCCAATTCGGGCGCGGCACCACAGAGCGGGCCGCTGGGGGGTTCCTAGTGCGCTGAAGTAGCCAGCTGGATGTAGACCGCGCTCAAAATAGTGAACACATAGGCCTGAAGGAACGCTACCAGCGTTTCCAGAGCGTACATGACCACCAATAGCAGGAACCACGGGATGGTAAGGACGCCGGATACGACATCCATGGATTGGATGCAGGTCAACAGGAACACGCTGGAGGCCAACGCGAAGATACCGAGCACCATATGTCCCGCGAACATGTTGCCGTAAAGTCGGACGGCTAGGGTCAGCAGGCGGATGATGGTGGAGAGCAGCTCCAAGAACCAGATGATGGGAACCATCACGATGGGCAGTCCCGAGGGAGCGAGAGACTTGAGGTAGCCCAGACCACCATGGGCCTTCACGCCCCAGAAGATGAAATAGACGAATGAGATGAGGGAAAGCGCCCAAGTCACCGAGATGGTGCCCGTAGGAGTCTTGCAGCCGGGGATGAGTCCCACGAAATTTGAGATCAAGATAAAGAAGAACAGCGTGGCCAGGAAGGGAACATGCTTCTTGTATCCATGACCGATGACCCCTTCGCCCATATCATTGCGGACGAATTGGTAGCCGTATTCTACCGTGTTGATGAACTTATTCTTAGGGATCAGCGTCAGCTTCTTGGACACCACCAAGATGACGACGAGCGTCAAGATCCAGCAGATAATCATCCAAAGGATGTACTGGGTCATCCCGAACTCTGCATTACCGATGACAATGGCAGAGTCGAACGATGCTTTCAGATGAGGTACGTCCTCAGACAGCCACTCGAGAGCTCCCACTTGGCTACTCCTTTTCCCTTTTCCCCGTCAAGGTCCTTCTGACCCCGAAGACTATCGCCACGACAGAAAGCGTGACCGCCTCTGCCAGTACGAACGGCATGGCCACGTCGCGCGCAAGATTGACACAGAGGATGGCGAAGGCGAACATGATGACGAAGGAGACCAGAAGGCTCAAGAGCAATATGGACATATGCCCGAAGTTGCTAGTAGCTGTAACCTTCTTCGTCATGCGCAGCCCCACGACCAGCGGCATGAAGCCGATGATGCCCGCGAGGACTCCACCTAAGACTGCCAGTGCCATAACCCGCTTTCAATCGTTCCCAAGCGCGCGTTGTGCGCAAACCATTTCGTATGATAGCCAAGATGGTTTTTAGGGTTAGCAGGGCGGCGGCAAAAAGGGGTGAGCGGTGACCCCTACGAGGGGATGTATTCTCTGCAGAGGATGCCAGATTCTTCGAGCATCTGCTGGGAAAGCTCATCGGGATAGGGGTTCTGATAGACGATCTCACGGATGCCAGCATTGATGAGCATCTTCGCGCAGACCACACAGGGCTGGGTGTTCACGTAGATGGTGGCGCCGTCTATATCCGTTCCGAAGCGCGCAGCCTGGATGATGGCATTCTGTTCTGCATGGAGACCGCGGCAGATCTCATGGCGTTGACCCGAAGGTACCCCGAGCTCTTCACGCAAGCAACCTACCTCAGCACAGTGGCGAATGCCCGAAGGTACTCCGTTATAGCCCGTAGCCAAGATACGCCTGTCCTTCACGATGACCGCGCCGACAGCCCGACGAAGGCATGTGGTTCTGCTGGCCACTTGATTCGCCAACATCATGAAATACTCGTCCCAACAGGGGCGCTCGTCGTGATGGCTTGTCACAGCAAATACTGTCTCTGTATCAGCCATGATCAGTACTCCAAGCCAGGATAGAGTGGGTGGGCCGCTAAGAGGCCTTCCACTGCCTTGCGGACAGCCTGGAGCGCAGAGGGATCATCATGGCCGAAGACCGCCTGGGAGATCAGCGTACCTATCTGGTAGAAGTCATCCCCGTCGAAGCCGCGGGTGGTGCCCGCAGCCGAGCCCACACGCACACCGCTGGTGACGAAGGGAGAGCGCTGCTCATTGGGGATGGTGTTCTTGTTAACGGTGAGCCCTACCCCTTCCAGCAGATGCTCCGCATCCTTGCCAGTGACATCAGCAGGTGTAAGATCCACCAAACACAGGTGGTTGTCCGTACCACCAGATACCAGGCGCAGACCCCCTTCTGAGATGCCCTTACCCAACTGGCTGGCATTGGTCACCACGGCCTGGGCGTATTCGGCGAAGGAAGGCTCGAGCGCCTCCCCGAAAGCCACGGCCTTGCCTGCGATCACATGCATGAGCGGACCGCCCTGAGAGCCGGGGAAAAGGGCCTTATCGATCTTCTTTGCCAGTTCCTCCGAATTGGTGAGAATGAAGCCACCCCGCGGACCGCGCAGGGTCTTGTGGCTGGTGGAGGTGACCACATCGGCGAAGGGTATGGGAGAGGGGTGCACACCCCCGGCCACGAGCCCCGCGATGTGGGCCATGTCTATCATGAGGTATGCCCCCACCTCATGGGCGATATCAGCCATGCGCTGGAAGTCTATGGTGCGCGGATAAGCGCTGGCACCGCCCACGATGAGCTGTGGCCGCACCTCTTTCGCCTGACGCTCCAGGGCATCGTAATCGATGGTCTCCGTTTCCACGCTCACGCCATAGGGCACGAAGTCATAGAACATGCCGGAGAAGTTCACGGGGGACCCGTGGGTCAGATGGCCTCCGTTGTCAAGGCTCATGCCCAACACCGTATCTCCCGGCTTGATGAGCGCCATATAGGCAGCGAAGTTCGCCTGGGCACCGGAGTGGGGCTGCACATTGGCGAAGGAGGATCCGAAGAGCTGACAAGCACGGCTGCGAGCCAGATCCTCAGCCTTGTCCACTTTCTCACATCCGCCGTAGTAGCGTTTGCCAGGATATCCTTCAGCGTATTTGTTGGTGAGCACACTGCCCACCGCTTCCATGACCGCCCGGGAGGTGAAGTTCTCGCTGGCGATCAGCTCGATGGTTCCCCGCTCACGGGAAAGTTCCTCTTCCAGGATCTCGGCGATGGCTGGATCGTGCTCGCGAAGGATATCGTTGGCCATGAGGACTCCTTTATAAATGCGCTAGCTTGAAGCGCTATGGTAGCGCAATGACCCGCTCGTTTGGTTTCAGCTGTGTCACAAACCGGGCAGCAGCCCTTAGGATAAAGAAAGCTTACCCTTCAAGAGCCATGATCTTGGCAACGCGACCTGCGTGGCGACCACCACCGAAGGCGGTGCTCAAGAACGCATCGAGGATCTTGCGGTTCTCGTCGAATGTGACGAAGCGGCCGGACAAGGTGATGACATTGGCATCGTTATGCTCTCGGGCAAGGGCAGCGAAGTCCTCGCGCACGATGTTAGCCGCACGGATGCCGCAGACCTTATTGGCCGCGATAGCCATGCCGATACCCGTACCGCAGACCAGAACGCCGAAGCTGGCATGTCCGGAAGCCACCTTCTCGCAGACAGCTTTCGCGTAATCCGGATAATCCACGCGCTCGTCATCGTCAGGACCACAATCGATGACCTCGTGACCCTCCTGGGCCAGGTAGTCTGCCAACAACTGCTTCTGCTCGAACCCCGCATGATCGCTTCCGATGCTGATACGCATGTCAACTCCTCAGTGTCTTCGGCTCCGGATGGGTGCAGTCTATCACGGTAGAAGCGCTGCCGCTCCCCTCCTCCGAAGTGAATAGAAAGACAGCATCAGCCCTGCGGGCCTGTTCAGCGAATTCCGGAGTGAGCTCATCCAACGTGCAAGGGGCTGCCTCTCCGGCACGATTGGCCGAGGTGACCGCCAGGGGCGAGCCCGCCTTCGCTATCAGCTCTTTGACCGTTCGGGAATCAGGAACGCGCAGACCGATGGTCCCCACCTGAGACCGATAGGCTTGCGGCACAGCATTGCTGGCCTTGACGATGAGCGTGAGCGCTCCGGGCCACCCATCCCGAGCCAGATCATGGGCGTATCCAGGAATGTCTTCGCCGTAGATATCCAGATCTTCCGCAGAACCGATCAGCCAAGCGACGGGCTTAGCCTCATCCCGCCCTTTGATGCGAGCAAGCACCCGTGCGTCTGCGGCATATCCCACCGCAACCCCCAACCCCACTACCGTATCAGTGGGAACGACGACGGGAAGGCCCGCGCGGAGAGCATCCACCGCTTCACGAAGGGGGCTATAGGGAACGACCGTCATGGGATACCTCAAAAAGGATAGGGGGCTTTGGGTCAAGTATACCGCGGAGAGAAGGCGGATGAGCGCTGCCTAAAAGCCATGGGCTGGCCACCCTTAACGATGACCAGCCCAAGAGCTGCTGTGCTTTCAGCCACGCAGAGGCATGGAAGGATCCCTTACCCCCTCGGGTGAAGCTGTTCTATTCGAAACGCATTGCTCCACAGCGGGCGCTACCCCGCAAAAGCGGTGAACCCAGTGGATATGAGTGCCACCCTATGCCCAGACCATGAGGTCATTCAGCACACGGACGTCCTCACAGGCATCCAATGCAGAGCATATCTCTATGATCCGCTCCACATTCTCAGCCGAAGGCGTGTGGTCAGCGTAATCGAGGTTGCCACGGAACTTCTTGATGACGTCGTCATAGGATTGCGGCATCTCCTCTGATCCCATGGCTTCAGCAAAGTACTTCTCATAGACCGTGCCATCCTGCATGGTGACCGTGACGATGGCACCCTCATAAGGTGACTTCTTGATGTCCTTGGGATCGCAGCGCGGATCGTATTCGAAGGTCTTCACCTTATCAGCCACTTCACGGAGAAGCGGATTCCAGATGCCCTTGTCATCATTACCGTATTCGGAAAGCGTCGCGCGGCCATAGGCCAGACCACAGACAGCACCCCACGAAGAACTGAACTGCACATCCACCGGCGTCTGCGGATGCGCTTTGACCTCCAGCGGCACACCGAGCAGATTGAGGGTGCCCTTGCCGGACTTGATGTCGATGCGTTCGATCTCATGAACATCGATATCATGGTTGTCATGCAGGTAGATGCCGCAGTCGATGAAGTTGTGGGTCCCTCGGCAGCAAGGATACGGCTTACACAGGACCCCTTCGGCGAACCAGAAGTCTCCCAGACGGTCTATCACCAGATCACGATCGTAATCATTGCGGTGATACTGCCGGAAGTAGCCCTCCTTGCCCTCGAGCGCATGATAGCCCGCCGTGACGCCCGCCTGAGCCAGCTGGGCGGAGATGATGCCATTGCGCACGGCGAATCCAGGACCGAGGCGCTTCGCGCATCCACCATCCTTGGTGACCTGGCCGGTGCCAGACGCCTGATGCAGGCCCAAGCCCATGGCATTCACATGTTCCATGAAATCTAGACCCAACGTGGTGGCCGCAAGGCAGGCAGCCGTCAGATTGCCATTCAGGGTGGTGGTATGCCATCCCTGATCAGGGATAGGGGTCCCCGGCTCTGAGCCACGATTCATGCGCAGAAGCATCTCAGCACCCAGGGCCACATTCAGCATGAGCTGCTTACCGGTCATGCCACCCATGTAGTCTGCAAGCGCCAAGGACGTGGAAACGGAGATCACGCCAGGATGCATGACCAGGTCATGCACATCATCGAAGTCAAGGGCGTGACCAGCGGTGGCGTTGGTCTGGGCAGCATAAGCAACGGGAAGCTTCGTTCCCACACCCCAGACATGGGCCTCCGCCGTCCCACCATTGTGGAGGTTGTATTCGCGCACTTGCTTCGGGCCTGGATAGTCATAGCCCGCAATGGCGCACCCCAAGAAATCAACGACCTGCTGCTTGATCTTCTCGGTGTGCTTTTCGGAGAGATCCTCGTAGGATGCATCTCTGAAGAAATTGGCGAAGACGAAGGCGAGGTCCTCGCTGTAATCGATTGCCATGATAGTCTTCCCCTTTCAGTCAGAACCGGAGGCAACCCGCAACCCCCGGATAGCGGAGAGGTGCAGATCCAGCCGAAGCGCGGGGGAGGCCCTTGCGGCGTGAATCCGCACCTGAGCTCCCTAGGTTAGGATAAAGCAGCCGATCATGCCTGCCGCGATGACCATGAGAGCGATGGGGGCATTGCGCTTCACCAGCGCCATGAGATCGACATTGGCTTCCGTGCTAACCATGATGGTCTGGGGATGCACGGGACACATGCACGAAGACATGCCCAGCATGACGAGCACAGCCATGAAGCACACATAGACATCCATGCCCGTTGCCTGAGAGATACCCAGCATGAGCGGTGCCGCAATGGCTAAAGTTGCTGTAACAGAGCCACAGCAGATGATGATGGGCATGCAGAGCAGACAGCCGACCGCAGTGATGAGGTAACCGTTCCCACCGGCACCGGCAAGGAGGTTGGCGATGGCCTGAAGGCCGCCAATCTGGTCGAGGACCGTAGCGAACATGGCTGCCGGGATGATGAGCCAACCACCGCTGCGCATGAACTCAGCCATAGCGATGAAGAACTCATTGGCTGCCGAGAACGTGGCATCCACCTTCTTCTTATGGATCATGTCCACGATCATGGCAATGATGAGCGACAGGAAGATGCCGCCGATGACGCTGATGACGATCGTGCCCACCACAAGTTTGCTGAAGATGATGACGATGATCAACGGAAGGATGGGCAGCAACGCATAGTAGGCCGGGCAGTCAGGAACCTCGATGAGCACATTGGCTGCCAGGTTGCCCTCTTCCATGACCTCACCGTTCTTGGCCGCCTTGGCCTTGGCCCGCTTGTCACAGAACATGGAATAGATAGGAAAGGCGATCATGGCGAAGGGGAGCATGACGCACATGGTGGGGATCTGATATGCGCCGAAGAACTCCGGAACGGACAAACCCTCCACGCCAGCCACGGAGAAGATCTGAGCGGACATGGTGTCAGCCGGACCCCAGATGAATCCCGTGGCGATCATGATGCATGAGCCGGACGTCAACGCGGAAACCCCTGCGGCACGCAGCACCGGGTACATGGTGGCAAGCATGAGCGCTGCCAAGCTGGTGGCGCTGGGAATGGCCAGCTTCAGGAAGAATACCAAGAAGATGACACCCGAGCAAAGGATGTAGGGATTCTTCAACTTGGTGAACGGCTTCGCGCAGATGAGCGCGAAGCGGTCGGACGCGCCGAGATAGTTCATGTATCCAACATAGCCCAACACAGCAAGGATGGTCAGAAGCGCGCCACCGAACTGCGTTTTCATGGTTGCTTGGAACATCTCGAAACAATCAAGGAACACATTGCCGGTACCCTTGTCTCCCAGGATGCTATTGCCGGTGATAGCCGTAAAGGCAATAGCGCCGATGAGCCCCAAGAGCATCAAAACGATGATGGTCGGTTTGATGTTCTTGACGAGCGCAATGACGAAAACCGCCAGCAGAGCGACGGTCAAAGCGATAGCGATCGCTGAATTCATCTTCTCCTCCTTCTTTCTTTCAGATACAGTCTCCGTAGAGGATCCGCCGGACCTTTACGCCCTTCGGCTCTGCCCACCAGAGGCGAAGGGTCACGATCCGTAAGGACCCTCGATCCTTCGAAGCGGCGCGATGGACCGGATGCCACGGCTTCCTATCGCGCTGCCCTACTGGTGCCTAAGCGCTTGGCGGCTTCGGCGCACCAGGTGCTGCAGGAGAGGCGGGAGCCGCAGGTGCAGAAGGGGCTCCAGGAGCGGCAGGAGCACCAGCCGCCATGGCCTCGAGCTCAGAGGTAGGGGTCTTGCAGAACGGACATTTCTTCGGCAGAACGCCATTGGTATAGTTGACGCGCTTGCCACATTTAGGGCACTCGATGGATGTGGGCGCATTTGCGTCCGCTGGTCTGAAGCACATGATGATCTCTCTTTCAAATCTTCCTGTCGGAGGCAGCACCTTCGCCTCCGAGCTGTTCAGTCTGTAGGACCTTGAGGCATGAAACAGGCGCTGGATGTGCGTGTATCTCCCTGGGATTCCCAAAGACGCACAGCCTCATCCCTATCCTGCTGGGTGAAGACCCTCTCACATCGCTTGCATGCATCCATGATCAGAAAATTCTTCGTGCCGCATGCAGGGCAGATCAGGTACTTCGGACGACAATGGTCACAGGTCGGTCGGCACCCATATGCCATCGGACGGCCTCCTCAAAGCAGAGTAGGGCCGATGCCCTACTCTGTCACTTCGAACTTGGTCTTGCACCAGGGGCATTTGGTGGTGAAGCTGCCGAATTCACGGCTGGTGACTATCTTCCGGATGGGCTTGCCGCAATTGGGGCACACCTTCGGAGCCTTGTCTTTGATCTCTTCGATGCCCTCGACATCTTTCTGATCGGGACTATATGCCATGGAATGCTCCTCTCGTCTCGCATGATCGAACATCCGGGCGGCGATGTCAGAGCCGCCCGGATGCAACTGTCTTCATCCTCTTAGGGCATGAAGGTGGCAACGCCGCCTGCTCCGAGCTTCTCTAGCTGAGCCGGAACCTCATCAACAGGTACGACCTCCATGCACTGGGCTAGGCAGTGGTGGGCGCATGCAGCCCTCTTACCCTCCTCGAGTCTATCAACGCACAGATTGCAGAGGTTCGACGGTACGGGCACGTAATCCCAGTACCATTCGCCGCCCTGCTGCATGGGACCGAATTCGGAGAGCTTGATGCCCCATTGTTCCTGAGACTCTATCTGCCTTTCCTGACGGCAGGCCACTTCGCAGGTATGGCAGCCCGTGCAATACTTGTAGTCGATGATCATTGCGTACTTGGTCATATGCTTTCCTCCTCTCTGGATGTGATGAGCTACTCGCCGGGATGGAAGTTCTGATACAGATACGGGGACTTCTCGTCACTCGCATCGTCCAGGCTGTTGGGACCGCGATCCTCACGCGGCACATACACGGTGGGATCTTCCATGGCAGCATTGGGGTCGGCTACCTTGCTGATCTTGCAGAGAACGCCCTTGTACGGTGCGCCATAACCCAGCTTGCCCACCTTGTACATGGGGATGAGCTTGTTGATGTTGGACTTCCACACGCCGAAGAAGTTGGGGAATTCGCCGTCCTGCTCGGGATACCACCAGCCATGGGTTGCATGGATGACGCGCTCTGACACCTCGTAGGACACGCGTGCACGCTCGCAGCACTTGCCGAACTGGTTCTCGATGAGCACCCAGTCGCCGTCGTTGATGCCATGCTCTGCTGCCGTTTTGGGGTTGATGGTCACGAGCGGATCCGGCGTGCAGTTGCGCAGACTCGGGATCTGACGATGCTCGGAGTGGAAGGATACGAAATCGCGGCCACCCGTGGTGAGCACGAGCGGATATTCCTTAGCCAGCTCAGGGGTGCTGTAGGGACTCATGGCCGGCTCCATGAAGAAGGGCAGGTCATACTCGCCGAAGTCGTCATAGATAGAGGACTGGACCTCGATCATGCCCGTAGGCGTATTGAAGCCCGGCTCGCCGTCAGGGCGCAGGAGACCCTTCTCGTACTTGCGGTAGATCTGCTTCTGCTGGAAGACACCGGCATCACGCAGGTCGTTGAAGTCCCAATCATACTGGGTGTGGATCTGCGCATCGAAGAACTCCTCAGCGGTTTCCCACGGCCAAGCCTCCGGGTTCAGGCGCTTGCCGACGATCATGTCGATCTCGATGTCGGACTTGCACTCGCCCGGATCCACAGCCTGGTTGATGGCACCCAGGAAGTGGGTATTGCGCCCGAAGTGAGGCAGCACCACGGCATCCTGCGCCGCAAAGCCGGCAAGAGGCATCACCAGATCGCAGAGCGCCATGATGGTCGGAGTCATGAACACGTCGTGGGCTGCATTGAAGTCACACTTCATAAGGGCGTTGTACCAACGCTCAGGCTCTGCATAGCAGGTGGGGGACAGCGGGTTGGAGCCATAGAAGTAGGTCATCTTGATGGGATAGGGCTGTTCGGTCTCAAGAGCCGTCAGGATGGAGTCCGGATGGCACATGGGGCCGGTGGCATAGGCCGGATGATCTTCCTTGGCATCGATGCGCTTGGCGAAGACCTCGGGATCAACGTACTGGCTGGTCTCGAAGCGCCAGCGGCCCATGAAGCTTGAGGGCAGTGCCAAGATGATGCCGCCCGGGATGTCCATGTAACCGCAGATCGCAGCGATAGCCAACATGGCTTGACCGGCCTGGGCCCCGTTCTGCTGAGTGTCGAACGCCAAGCCCCACATGATGGATGAGGGCGAATTGGTGGCGAAGGCACGGGCAGCCCCCCGGATGGTATCCGCAGGCACCCAGGTGATCTCCTCTGCCCATTCGGGCGTGAACTGCTTCACATGCTCAGCCAGCTCGTCAACGCCGAAGACCCACTTTTCGCAGAAGTCATGGTCATAGAGATCTTCACCCAGGATGACATGGAGCATAGCCAGGCCGATGGCAGCATCAGTGCCCGGACGCAGCTGCAGATGATAGGCGGCGCGGGAGCCGAGCCAGGTGAGACGCGGATCAATGGTGATGAGCTTGGAACCACGCTTCATGAGGTCGACGATGGAATGCCCATAGAAGCCATCAGGGTTCGATTGGAGCGGGCTCTTGCCCCACAGAATGATGTACTTGGGAACCTCGTATTCGGGATCGTCGTAGCGCTGCTCGAGGAACTGAGCGTAATCCAGCTCAGGATAGCCAGCGCCCAAGAGGAAGTCCGCCACAACGGTACGCGGTCCATAGCAGGAAGAACCGCTCATCATGAAGGAGATGTTCGGTGTCTTGAAGCATGCATTGGCCATAGGAGGTGCATAGAGGCTGGCCTGACGCCCCGTCCCCTGGGAAACGAAGATGGATTCCGGTCCGTAGTTGTCCCAGATCTTGTGGACCTCCTCTTCCAGGATATCCAGAGCCTCATCCCATGTGATGCGCTCCCACGTATCCTTGCCACGATCCTCCTTGGCACGCTTCATGGGGTAGCGAATGCGATCGGGATGGTTCTCGAACTCGGTCAACGCGAGACACCTCGGACAGAGGCGGCCCTGGGAGATGGGATGCTCGGGGTCACCCTCTACCTTAACCAGCTTGCCGTCCTTGACGTGCAAGATCATGCCACAGCCAACCGGATGGTCTCCGGGAGGCGACCATCCGCATGTGCGGACCAAGACCTCATCGCCCTCGACTGTCTTGTAGCCTTTCTTCATACGCTTTCTCCTCTCTTCCGCTTTCCTTCTTCTGTTCCTAGAAAAAGCACTCAGCTTTTGTAGGCAAGGGTGTCCAGGTCCTCGATGGCAGTGCCCTTCGTCTCATCCTTGATGAGGACCTTCGTGAACAGGGCAGCGAGCGCAAGTGGGATCAGGAATACCAAGAGCACCGTGGCGAAGGTGGAACCCGATTGCAGGGCACCGCCGATGATGATGGGGATGATCAAGCCGCCGATGCGTGCGACGGTGGTCACACAAGCCTGGCCTGTTGCCCGAATCTCTGTGGGATAGGCTTCGATGGTGATGGGCTGTGGCGTGGTGTAGGCATAGTTGATAGCGAAGCCCATGAAGATGACTGCGGGGACCATAAGCCCTGCGCCCAGCCCCATGAAGGCGGTGATGACAACGGAGAGCGCTGCTAAGGCGATGGCGAGATAGGTACTGCGGATGCGGCCGATCCTGTCTGCCACGATGCCCGCGCAAAGGGCGCCCAGACATCCCAAAGCGTTCATGAGCGTGGTGAGCCCGTAACTGGAGGTAACGGTATAACCGCTATTGACCAGCACCGTGGGCATCCAATTGGTAAGGCCATAGGACAGAGCGCAGGTGGTGAAGGCCACGAGCCAGATACCCACGGTCACCCGGCGGTACTTCCGTGAAAGCAGTTCACGAAGCTGTCCTTTGCTCTCAGCAGGAGTGATGGCGATCTCAGAAGCCTCATAGCCACCCGGATGGGGATGGGCGAGCTTCTGGTTGATCCCATTGATGATCCTCATAGCCTCAGCCGTGCGCCCTTTGCGCATGAGCCACTGAACGGACTCCGGGATCATGAAGTACATGGCGATGCCGTATATGAACGGGAACCCGCCTATCAAATAGCAGATACGCCATCCGAAGCGGGGGACCACATACATGGCCACTAATCCCGCCAAGACCCAACCGAGCATCATGAACATCTTGGTCAGCGTGACGAAGGCACCCCGGTGGTCGGTGGGCGCGTATTCAGAGACCAAGGTCACGCTCAGTGGGATAACCGCGCCCACGCCCACACCAGAGAAGATACGGCAGAGCGCGAAGAGGTCATAGCTGTGCACGAAGAAGATGGGCACGGTCAGGATGGAATAGATCATGATGCTCACATTGAGTACATGCTTTCGCCCCAACTTGTCTGCAAGATATCCTGAGAAGAACCCACCGACTAGCATGCCGATAAGGCTGAACGAAGCCAGACTGCCCGTAGCGATGAGACCCAACTCCATCTCCGCTGAGATCTGTGGCATGGTGAAGGAGACGATCATGAAATCGAAGCCGTCGAACACCATGGCCAAGCCGACGAAGATAAGGATCTTGATGGAGAATCTTAGACCGCCGGGCTGCTCGAGGATCTCTGAGACATACACCTTCCGCACTTCGATCTCCCCCTTCCCTTGCTCTTGACAAGGCCCCCTTAGGAATCGACGAAAAGCATCTTAGGAAAGCGGGTTGGAAGCGTATATTGACAGAGCAGCCAAAAGCTGATGCTGGTATTGCATGATTGTGACAATAGGGACCAACAAGCCATTCTCTCGCTTATCATGATATCGAAGAATATAGGCTTGAACTGGAAAGAGTTCCATCTTATGTTCTTCGATGCCTCGCCCTTTCGCCTTCAAGCGGCCGTCGCCATCGCCTTTGCGAAAGCCACGGTTTCGTTTACCATCATCCCATCGTTGATGCTTGCAGCTGTTATGTCAGGGGGGGGCTGAACATGACTGATGATCACGAGGTGCGTAGGACGAGACCCGAGGACTTCAACCGCACCATCCCCCTTCATCATATGGCTAAGGAAGCAACCGTCACACTGAACATGCTCTTGGCCCATCTAGGACCGAACGCGATCCTCTCCGCTCCCAAGAGAACACGTGGGGCCTACCGCTGGGCCGTGGACATCACTGACCCAGCGGTGATCTCAGATGCGTCGTTCCAGGAGGGGCTCATGTTCATCGGCCCCGCCGATGCCATTTCCTCTTTCATCGAAACACGCAACCTCCCTTTAGGATCGCTGTTCATCGCCATTACCGAGGAGAACGAAGCGCCTTCCCATCTGCCCCAGCGAAGCCTAGTCATCAAGGGTGAGCAGGACTATCTCCATTACGTAAAACGCATCCAAGGGCTCTTCCTTACCCTCTGGCTTTGGGAGATGGAGCTCTCCCACATCGTCTATGAAGGCGAAGGACGTGCACGGCGGGGGAAGCTCCAGAAGGTCGTTGACACCCAGTGCTTCTTCGCCCCTGAATTCGTCTGCATCACCGACACCGGCTTCAATCTCATAGCCGCATCCAAGGATATCGATCCACCTGCTGGCCCCTATACCACCCTGGTGACCGAAGGCTGCTACAGCCCAGAGCAGATAGCATTCCTGAAGAGGGAGGTGCTGCCCCGGGTAGGACCGCGGAACACCACGGTGATATGCGAGCCCGATGCGCTCTGCCCCTTCCATACCCTTCACATGCCCTTCTTCATCGATGGTGCCTACCTCTTCCACCTCACCATGGTCTGCAAGGAGCCGGAGCTCATCAGATCCCGAGAGGACATCTTCTCCATCCTGTCTACTCACGTGGCAGCCATCTGCACAGAATTCTGGAATGGTCATCTTGAGGTGGAGAGCTCCTGCCACAAGATCCTGATACGGATGCTGGACAACAAGAGCATGAACCAGGAGTACATCAGGACCCAGCTGAGCGCCACGGTGATCCCGAACACCGACTGCTTCCGCCTTGCCCGTTACCGGATCAACCCGGAGCTATCATTTGACCGAAGCCGCGAAGCCATCCGCGCAGCAGTGGATCTATTCCCCGGTCATTGCTACCCGTTCATGTATCACGATGATCTTCTAGTGCTCATCTGCTCGCCTACCAACAACCTCGGCGGCATATCCCTGCGCAAGACCTTGCGCCGCACCACAGACCTGCTCTTCGAACCCTATGGCCTGGTCTGTGCGCTCTCCCAGCCGTTCCGCTACATTAGCGACATCACCTTCGCCTACCAGCAGACAAGCGACGCCTTTCGCTGCGAACGCTTACTGAAAGCAGAGTACCCTGCAGGCTACGATGGGCAAGGCGCGTTCCCGGCCATCCCCTTCGAGCATACGCTGCAATTCATGTTAGTAGATGGCAGCATAGACCCAGAGATGCACGGCAGCGTCTTCGCCAACAGCATCGTGCGGATCTTAGATGAGGAAGACCGATCCCAAGGAGGAGACTTCATCGGCCTGCTCTGGGAATACCTCTGCACAGAGTGCAACGCAAGCGATGTGGCGAAGAAGCTCAACATGCACCGCAACACGGTGGTCTACCATATCAACAAGTTCGAGAAGCGATTCGACCTCTCGCTCAACCTCCCCATGGTGCGCCACCGATTGTATCTGGATTTCGTGCACCATTTCGCGAAGAACGCCCACTGATGACGATCGGCCCCTGAGGCGCATGCCTCAGGGGCTGTCATCGAGATGATAGCGATCCCCCTCCTATTTAGCCTGGAATATCTCCCCGTTCTCGCAAGCAAAGGAATACTCATCGTTCAGCAAGAGTGAGAAATGAAAAATGGGACGCTCCACTCGGTTCACATACAGCGGCAGATGAGAGACGCCTGCGGGCAGGAAGATGAGGGAGCTCTTGGTGAGCAGATGACGCTCCCCCTCTATCCATATCTCCACCTCACCGCATAGGTCATAGGGATGATAGGGATCAGAGCCGTAGAAGCAGAGTAGCTCATCTACGGTGTGGGAATGCGGCTTTCCGATGGTGCCGCTCTCCCCTTCCTCCAAGGCCCATCGATCCATGTACTCGTGGTTCGGCTCGTAATACCAGGCGGTGTTGATCTGGAAGGCTCCCGGCATCACATGGCCATCCATCCAGTGGATCCTCTTGCGGCCCGCCTTCTCGTACTTCTCTATGGCTTCCGGAGTGCTATGGATCGCTGGGAGCTGAAGGTCTTGCAAGATGTACTTGCCCCAAACCCCTCCGTTATCCATTACGGTAGCTTGCTCGTCCATCATCCGTCCTTTCCCTCAAGGCCAACCACTCATCCCCTTCGTAGCGAGCAGCTAGAGGATGCTCGCCACGTTGAAGCCGTCGTGAACGGCCTGCATCACGCTGTTCACCTTCTTGCAATCCCCGATGACATAGGTATCCGGTGCCAGACCTGTGAGAGTTTCCACGGCTTTCTTATCAGAGGAGAATCCCAAGGACAAGATGATGGTGTCAGCCGGAATCTCCTCCTCGCGCCAGTGCTGATCAGTGATAACAGCCCCTCGCTCTGTCACCCGGGCAAGCTGGCTTTGGAAACGAAACACCACGCCGTTGTCAGCAAGCTCAGCATCAAGGCATTTGACCCACCGCCCCTTCACCACCCGCTCTGGATTGCGGTCCACCAGCGTGACCGTCTTCCCATCCCGAGCGAGCTGCAGGGCGGTCTCAGCACCGCTGGGACCGCCACCGATGAGCACGACACGCTCTCCCACCGGTACTGCCCCCGTATCCACATCGCCGAACCAGATGACGTTGTTGAGCTCTTGGCCCGGGAAGTCCGGGATGCGAGGCTCTGCCCCCACGGCGATCACCACGGCATCAGGATGAAGCTCGCGGATGCGCTCAGGGGTGGCCTCGGTATCAAGGCGCACCTCTATGAGATCATTCTTCGCCACTTGAGCGCGCATCCATTCCAGATAACGGCGGATATCCTGTTTGTACTCAACCCCTGCCGCCAAGATCAGCTTGCCGCCCAAACTGCTATTGCGCTCGAAGATCACCGATCGGCACCCACGCTCCGCCGCCGAGAGGGCTGTCTGCATGCCCGCTGGTCCCCCACCCACGATGGCAATGAGCTCAGCGTCGGCTTTCGGAGGGATGCGCAGCAGCTGCATCTCCTTCCCGAGCTTAGGGTTGACAGCGCACCGCACTGGCACTCCCATGCCTGAGTGCTTATTGCACGTCCAGCACCGCAAGCACGGACGCGTATCCTCGGTCTTTCCACGCTTGGCATCATTGACCGTGTTGCCGCCTGCCATGATGGCACGCGCCATGGCAACCATATCCGCCTGACCAGAAGCGAGGATCTCCTCCGCCTCCTCCATGGTGGTGATAGAGCCAACGGCTACGACAGGCACTGACACCGCCTTGCGGAATCGTTCGGCATAATGCACATTGATGCAATGAGGCATATACATGGGCTGGATCATGTACCGCATGGTCCTATCAGAGCTGCACATGCCCGCTGACACATGGAGCAGATCGATCTTATCCTCGATCATGCGAACGAATTCGATCGTCTCCTCCGGGTGCATACCGCCCTCTACCAGCTCATCGGCGCTAATGCGGTATTCGATGGCAAAACCTCGGCCGACCTTGGCGCGAATAGCGTCGAGCACCTCAAGGGCGAAGCGCGCCCGGTTCTCCAAACTGCCTCCGTAAGCGTCAGTGCGGTGGTTGCAGTAGGGAGAGAGGAACTGTGCGATCAGGTGACCATGGGCACCATGGAGCATGGCCATCTCCATCCCCGCTTTCTTACATCGCAAGAAAGCGTTGGCGAAATTCTCGATCACCTCATCGATCATCGCCTGATCCATCTCATGGATGACCTTGAGCGGACGTCCTTCTGCCTTTGCCGCTGCCCTCTCATTAGAGTCATGGATGGATGAGGGGGCTATGTTCTCTGAGCGCGAACGAATGGAACGGCCCCCATGCTGGATCTCGATGGAGAGCTTCGCCCCATACCGCGCCACGGCCTCATTCACCCGGAATAGATAGTGGATGGCATCATCAGACCCCAGATTCAAGCACGGCCGGAAGGTGTTGGAATAGCCGAAATCAATGGGGGTCTCCCCGATGGTCACGATAGCCGCCCCACCCTTAGCTAGGCTCTCATAATAGGCCACCATCGCTTCGGTACCCTCTCCGTTGAACAGGCCCATGTTGTAACCAGTCGGAGCCATCTCGATCCTGTTCTTCACCGTCACCGGCCCGAAGATGAATGGCGTGAATACATGTTCGAACCCGCTCATGCTCTCCCCTTTCCTGATACATTCGAATCCATTTCCGTTCTATGAGGAGCGGGCCGCTTGGCCCGCAGCTTCCACCAGAGGAACGCCAGGAATCCCACGCCCAACACGCAGGGACCCGAAAGGAATGCTGCTGCATATCCACAGGAATCCGCTATCGCGCCGCCGATGATGGCACCGAGCCCCTGGCCGGCATCGATGCCGAGATAGAACGTTGAGCTGGCTACGCCCCGCTTCTCATCGGGAGCATCCTTGAGCACGCACCCTTGGATAGAGGACTGGGCCGCTCCTTGACCGAAGATACGGAAAACCGCCCCTGCAAGGATCATCGGTAACGACGCTGCCAGCGCGATCGATGTCACCGCCAAGCCCTCCGAGGCGAAGCCGACGAGGGCGATGCCCGTAAGCCCACGCCTGTCCGTGATGCGGCCAGCCAGGGGACGCACGAATACCATCCCCAGAGAGGAGATAAAGAAGAACCAGGCGATGCCGCTGATGCCACGCTCGTCTCCCAGCAGCACCATGAAGCTAGAGGTCAGACCCGCGCAGAATGCGAAGGACAGCGCTGACACCGAAAGGGGGATGGCATCCACATCGATGGCCTGCGCCAATGAGAACCGGGTGGGCGGCGGGGGATCATAGGGCTTAACGGGAAGCGCGAAACTCACCCCAGCAGCTCCCAGCATGAGCAGAGCCCCTCCGAAGAAAGCCATGGCATGACCGATGCCCTCTGCTACCGCTATCCCGAGCCCCGGGCCCAGCGACATGCCCACCATGGCAGCGATCCCCACATACCCCACACCCTCGGCAATGCGATGGGAGGGGATGAAGTCGATGGCTATGACGGTGATGACCGTGGTCTGGATGGAAAGCGCGAGCGCATGTAAGACACGGAACGCCACGAGCATGGCAGCAGTCTGAGAAAGCCCGTAGCCTATCATGGCCATCGCCCCTATGACGAGTCCGAGCAGCATGAACCGACTGCGGTTCACATGGTCAGAGGCATATCCCACGAATGGACGGAACGCCAAGGCACAGAAGGAGAACATCCCAGCGATAAGGCCCGCCATGGCCGTGGTCTCGCCGATGATCACAGCGTACTGCGCGATCAGGGGCGTCACCATATTGAAAGACAGCATATAGACCGTCTGGAGGAGCAGGCAGAGTGCGAAGCCTTTGTTCCACAGTTTCCCGTCCATGCCCCTCCCCTCTCCACTACCCCGTCAAGCCCCCATTCTGCAGCGCACTATAGCCCGGAGAGATCTGCAACCGCTACCTACGAACCATGAGAAAAAAGGGGGATATGTTTGGCGGAATCAGCAATGGCGCTCAAAGGATGTAGGGAGATATATTCGATGGGACCCCCCCTGGGGAAGCACATCGCCCAGAGAAGGGGTGCTCTTGCCAAGCTCTAGATCATCAACCAAGGGAAGGAGAGGATGACCATGGCCAACCTCGAACGTTACGTGTCGCATTTCGTTCGCCCGAACAGCCATCAGATGACCGAAGACGGGGAGACCTTTCGCCGCAATATCCTGCTTCTGAATGGAGACGTATTGCCGGGAGCCCCGTACTTCACCATCACCTGGTATTGCAATCCAGGGGACCCGTGCACCGACACCCACGTTCATGACTTCGACGAATACCTCGGCTTCGCCGGTTCTGACCCAGATGACCCCACGAACCTGAACGGACGGGTCCGCTTCATGATAGACGGCGAATGGGTGACCATCGAAGAGAGCACTATCCTCTTCATCCCGGCTGGCGTCCCGCACTGTCCCTATTACATCGAGCGTGTGGATAAGCCCATCATCCATTGGTCCGGTGGCAATTCCGGGGTCTATCAACAGCTGAGATAGCAGATGAGTGGCGAAGGGCCTTTTGCCCTGGACCCGTAACGAACAAGGAGGAACCATGAGCGCAGCAGAGAAGTACCTTTCGACCTATTCCCTTGATTTCGACAACATTGATGATGAAGGCGATGTCATCCGCCGCAATGTCATCCTGCTCAACTCCGACGTGATCCCCGGAGCACCCTATTTCACCCTTACCTGGTTCTTGAAGAACACGGGGACGATGCAGAAGCCCCACACCCATGATTTCGATGAACATGTCGGGTTCGTGGGATCAAACCCCGATGACCCTACTGATCTGGGAGCCATCGTACGCTTCATGGTGGATGATGAGTGGATCACCATGGACAAGAGCGGGGTCATCTTCATTCCTGCCGGAGTGAAGCATTGTCCCTACGTCATCGAAGAGGTCACGCGTCCCGTGATCCACTGGTCAGCAGGATCCACCGGCACCTATGCTCAGGCAGTGACCACTTCCTGAGCCTTCCTGGCAAAGCCTCCCCTGCCTAAGCCCCTGGGTCTGCCGGGGGCTTTTCTATGGCAGGGACTGCCGAGGCAATCACGGTCCGCCCCTACGGCAACCTGCAATGCATGATTCACCCGGGTATGCCGTACAGGCAACCTGACAGGTATGGTTCACCCGAGTGCACCTGGCGTACGATCCGTAGGGATCGAACGTGTTCGACCCAACGCCATAACCCGGAGAATGCAACATCACCCGTAGGGGCCGAGCTGGCTCGGCCCGAACCCGTTACACCCCAGAAAACCATGCATTCCCGTTC
Organism: uncultured Eggerthellaceae bacterium; assembly: GCA_910588205.1. Taxonomy (GTDB): domain Bacteria; phylum Actinomycetota; class Coriobacteriia; order Coriobacteriales; family Eggerthellaceae; genus MGBC163016. Next base: position 25,493 of record CAJUQK010000002.1, on the reverse strand, counting down.
CGGTCACAACCCGCCCCCCCGCTGCGTAAGCAGCGGAAATAGTTAGGCGGCGGTTGATTGCTGCTGGTCAAAGAACCCCATGCGCCGCACCTCCTCCCGCGCGAAGCGCGATGATGCGGCGACGAGCCGCCCGCAGTGGTGATGCGGACCCGCAGGGTCCCATCAGCAGTGCGGTGAGGATTTTTTGTTTATGCAGAAGACAGCCCTTCCCCGTGAGGGGTTGAGGCCGATTCCGCAGGCCGAGAAAAGCGTGATATAAGCGAAGCATCACGTCTTTTCGAAAGCCAAGGCCTAAGGCCGAACGCCCCTTACGGGGAAGGGCATTATCCCAGGCGCAAAAGGGGCCGACCACGGTCGGCCCCTACAGGAATCGTCCGCATTCCTTCCTATGACCCCGTACCACTATCCTGTCCTTGGCTTGCAGCAACCGCCGCTATGACCGCCTCGGCCACACGTAGCCCATCGCAGGCAGCGCTCATGATGCCGCCTGCATAGCCAGCGCCTTCGCCTACCGGATAGAGACCTGGATGAGAAACGGACTGGAGCGTCGCCTTGTCTCGCACGATGCGCACAGGGCTGGAGCTGCGCGCCTCCACCGCTGTCATAACCGCCTTTGGACTGTTGAAACCCTTGAGCTTGCGTCCAAGCCGGGGCAACGCCTCTTCCAGTGCCTCTGTCACGAAAGCGGGCAGCACCTCATGGAGGTCGGCTTCCACCACTCCCCGTGGATAGGTGGCCGAACCCAACGGGCCGCCTTTCGAACCCTCTAGGAAATCCCCTACCGTCTGGGCCGGGGCGGCATAGGTCTCCCCGCACACCCGATAGGCCGCCTGCTCCAGCTGACGTTGAAAGGCCACTCCGGCCAATACTCCCTCCTCCAACGGGAAGTCATCGGGGCGCACCTCTACCAAGAGTGCGCTGTTCGCATTCTCTCCACTCCGCGCGTGGTCGCTCATGCCGTTCACGCAGACGCCACCTGCCTCGCTGGCGGCAGCGACCACTTGACCACCCGGGCACATGCAGAACGTATAGACGCCACGCTCTTGCGAGGTATGCACCGCCAGCTTGTAGTCCGCCGACGGCAATGCCGGATGGCCCGCGGAAGAGCCGTACTGGGCTTCATCGATGGCATGCTGCGCATGCTCGATGCGCACGCCCACAGCGAAGGGCTTACGTACCATGGCCACGCCTGCGTCATCCAGCATTGCGAAGGTATCTCGGGCCGAATGGCCTACAGCCAGCATGAGCGCGTCGGTTTCGAGTTCCTCCTCCTCGCCTGTGCGCAAGTCACGCAAGGTGACTGTAACGCGGGCTGTGTCATCAGGACCGTCCCATCGACACGCTTTGAGCTGCGTGGAGAAGCGCACCTCACCCCCAGCATCTTCTATCTGCCGACGCAGGTTCTTGACCACCTTCGGCAGATAGTCTGTGCCGATATGGGGCTTCGCGTCTATCAGGATATCCCCGGGCGCCCCACAAGCTACGAACTCCTCCAGCACGAAGCGCGCGAAAGGGCTCTTCGTGCCCGTGGTCAGCTTCCCATCGGAGAATGTGCCCGCCCCGCCCTCGCCGAACTGGATGTTCGACTCCTCATCGAGGCGTCCGCCATTCGCGAACGTACGCACATCGCGCATGCGCTCCTCAACGGGACGCCCACGCTCTATGAGGAGGGGACGAAGGCCCGCGCGCGCTAGGGCGAGTGCGCAGAACAGGCCCGCCGGACCGGCGCCCACGACGATGGGACAGAGCGCGTCCGCAGCAGCCACATGCGCAGAGAGATCCGGGAATGCGCACGGCTGCGGCTCCTTCGGCACCATCACTTGGACGCCCTTCTTAGGATGCGCATCCTCAACGCGGTCAAGGCCCTTGACCTCCACCTGCACATTCAAGACGAAGTGGACATCCGAGCGCTTCCGCGCATCCACCGACGAGCGCAGCACCCGCATGCTACTCAGTCGCTCTGGGGTTGCTCCCACCGCGCGCGCCACCTCCTGCGCGAGCAGATCCTCGCGCCCGGGGAGCATCGCGTCCAGCGGCGCGCAGACGTTATTCGCCTGGATCAGCATGAGGGAGCGCCGTCCACTCCCACGATGCGCCATGCAGCCAGAAGGCCCGTCGCGAACGCCCAATGCAGGTTGAACCCGCCACAGGCACCGTCCACGTCAAGCGCCTCGCCGATGACGTAGAGCCCCGGATGCTCCTTCGACTGCATGCATGAGAGGTCGAAGGAGCAAGGATCGAAGCCCCCGCGGCTCACTTGGCACAGCTCTGCATCCCCGATGCCCTTGACGCGCAGATCGAATCCGTGAAGACGCTCTTCCAGCAGCACGGCGCTCTGCTCCGTTGCCTGATGTGCCCCTTCCAGACCGGCGCTCTTCAAGACCTGATCCGCCACGAGCGGAAGAACCATCCCCTGCAGTAGCTCGAAGTTGGAAGGATCCTTCGCAAGAGAGCGCCCCAGGAGTGCGAGCCGATCGGCCATGATGCCAGGAGCAGCGTCGTGGATGAGGTCGATGCGGAGCACATCTGCCGCTTGCGCCAGACGAGACAGGTTGAATACCGCGATGCCCGACACGCCATACTTGCGAAACTGCACCTCTCCGCGCTCTTCCGCGATGGCGGCGCCATCCCGCATCAGATGGACCGCGCATCGCACGCGGATGTTGTCCAAGGGGCGCGTGAACCTGCCATCCGTAGCGAGCGGACCCAACACGGGCCGAGGTTGCGCATAGGGGAGGCGCGCATCCAGCCCGAAGGCGCCCGATATCCCTCCTGCCGCGATGACCACATCATGGGCGCGAACGAGCTCTCCCCCTTCCAGGTGGATGGTGTGATGGCATCCCTTCCCGGCACTCGGTACGACCTTTGCGACCTTCGCCCCGCAGCGGACATCCACACCGAACCGGAGAAGCGGAGAGCGGAGTACGTCCAACACGACGCTCGCCTTGTTCGCGAGCGGATAGAGGCGTCCCTCTGATTCTTGACGCCAGATGAGACCCAGTCCCTCGAAGAAGCCGACGACAGGATTCGGCGCCTCGCAAACGATGCCCGCTCTCACTGCGCCTTGCTCCAAGCTGGCAAGCGCATCAGCCACCGTTTCCGGGTCATTGTAGGCATCCGGGGAGATATGCGCATTGGAGAAGTTGCAGCGGCCATTACCCGAGCGTAGGATGGGACGGCCGATCTTGTCAGTTGCCTCTAGGATGACGATCCGCGGGATGGGACGCGCTGTCGCAGCAGCGCACTCCAAAGCCGCTACCGCGCACGCAAGGCCCGACGCCCCGCCTCCTATGATGGCGATGTCATACATGGGAGGAGATTATAACGTGGCTCTGGGGGACCCACGAGGGACAGAGCGCGCGGATGCCTCGGACACCCCAGCGCAAACGATTATGGTCGAAAAGATGACATCTGGACTATCCCTTGCCATACGCCTACACAGGAACCACGGGCTCGATCATACTGCGACAAAACCTTGAAGAGAGCGCTGCAGCTCTCTCTTCAAGACATTCTAGAGCGTTCTCTACGCTTGCCTCGAAGAGCAATATCTCTTTACGCGAACTCGTATCAACAGGGCAGTGCACACTCCCATCCTTGAGACCTGATCGAAAAGTCAAAAATGCCTCAAGATGACACCGATGCATATTCTCGTTGAGCCACGACCATACCAAAGGGAAGTCCTTCTTCGCTCGCCTGTAATAGATGTCGGGGAAATCATTGTCTCTGAGATAGTTGCCCTTTCCATCATGTCCCTCCCACCCATTGATGCAAACCTTGGAAGGCATGAAATTCGCTAAGCAATGATGGCGATCCGCCAATATGTCGAGCTTTGCACGAAGGCTGGATCTTCCATCGAAATAGCGATCGAGCAATTCAATAGCCCGTGTGGGTTCAACATATGCGCCTTCAATGCCCCGGATGAATCGACTCACGAACGACCAGCCATTGAATATGGCATCGCTGTACCGCCACCCCATTTCGGCACCATAGAGCATCAGACCCACTGGCGTCTTCGCAAAGCTATCAGGATGATGCTTGATTCGACCCTCATTTCCATCGATTCGATATTGGAGAAGACCCTCTATACCTTCCCCCGGTGTGACGATATCTTGCCCTTGGAAAACCTCGTTACGAACGCATCGCAGCCAAGCGCTTTTCTCCTTGAGCTCTACTTCATTCATCGCGCTTACTCCTTTCATCTTTGCTGCTGCAAGTATATTATACAGTCGCAATATTTTTTCATACAAATGATACACTTCATATGATTTATCTACGACCAGGAGGAGAAGATGAACCCCGTTGTTTCCATTCGCGGCAATAAGAAGATCTGCGCTTTGGAGGATCGACTAGCTCAAGTGATGCCGGAGCCCCTGAGTCGAAGCCGACTGCTCAATCGTGCAATCTGTGTCGCACATAGTGCAACGGTTGACTGGAGATGGACGTACGGCACCTTGCAATCTTTAGATCTAGGAAGCTCAAACGAGATCCCTACCCTGCTTCAGGCTCGCTTGAATCCCGACTCAGAGGAATGGCTCAGCAAGATCAGAGAGGATATTCGTCAAGCATTGAGTCTAGACCGGGCGACCAATGTCCTATGCTGGCAGCTTTTGCTTACCAACCTCCTGCAACGAGAGAACGAGATCAAGCGAGAGACCGCTGGATCAGTTCGCAAGCATCAAGAGATACGCCCCGTATCCCAGTCTGATGCTATTGCCCTGATCGACAAGCTTCTAGGACTATTGATGATCGATAACCCATCTAAAATAGATGAAGAAGCGCTTGCGAAGATAACAGCCACGCTTGACCAATGGGAGCATCAGCATGAGGCTCACTAAGACACCAAGCACAACCGAAAAAACAGATTAACCCCACCCCTCGATAAATCTGGACTACAGGACGGCAAGCGCCGATAAGACAACGCTCACGCCAGCTAGGATCAGCCCTGGATCGAAGAGGTGACATCTGGACCGTCCCCCGTCACCTATCATCAAGCAAGCTGCGACCCTTCGTCACTTGGATTCTACTTGCGGGATGGGCGTGGTGTCCTCTTCTTCCAGGTTATCCTCATAGACGTAGTGCTTCGTCTCGCGGGCGATCATGCCCGAAAGCAAGAGCACCACGATGATGTTCGGCACCGCCATGAGCGCATTGGTGATGTCAGAGATAGACCAGACCAAGTCTCCCACCCCAATGGCGCCCAAGAATGCCACCACCAGATAGAGCACCTGATAGGGACGGATGGCGTAATGTCCGAAGAGATACGTGATGCAGCGGTTGCCATAGTAGGACCAACCCAGGATGGTGGAGTAGGCGAACAGGATCATGCCCACCACCAGGATGGGTGTGCCGATGTAGGGGATCTCAGCGAAAGCGGCGCTGGTGAGCTCAGCTCCCGCCGTGATACTCCCTGTCATGACCTGCTGTTGCAGATCAGCATTGCCCAGCATGGTTGATACCAGTACCAGCCCGGTGAGAGCGCATACGATGACGGTGTCCCAGAACGTGCCCGTCATGGAAACGAGGGCCTGCCGAGCGGGGTTGCGGGTGGAAGCAGCTGAGGCCACGATGGGAGCCGAGCCCAGGCCGGATTCATTGGAGAACAGGCCACGAGCGCAGCCGTACTGCATGGCGATCATGACCCCCGAACCCAAAGCACCACCGAAGGCGGCCTTCGGCGTGAATGCGCACTCCAAGATCAGACAGAGGGCTGGCCACACATAGGCCCAATTGATGCACAGGATGATGATGCAGCCGATGGCGTAAGCCACAGCCATGAACGGCACCAGCTTCTCGCATACCCGGGAGATGACCTTCACGCCTCCGAGCACCACCAGACCCACCAGCACCACGATAGCAATGCCCATAGCCCACTCAGGCACACCGGGGATGTTGGTGGTGACCACCGACGTCATAGCCTGGGACTGCACCGCAGCGCCTATCCCGAACGAGGCGACGGCCGCTAGGAGCGCAAAGGCACCTGCTCCGAACAGTGCCCACCAAGGGATGCTGCCATCCTTGCGTTCGAATGCACGCCTCCACGCATACATGGCACCACCCAACATGTTGCCGTTATGGTCTTTGACACGGTACTTCACCGCAGCAAAGGTCTCTGAATACTTCGTGGCTATGCCGAAGACACCGGTGATCCACATCCAGAAGATAGCTCCCGGACCACCTGCCATGATGGCCGTACCCACCCCTACGATGTTACCCGTGCCGATGGTGGCAGAAAGCGCAGTGCAGAGAGCACCGAACTGGCTGATGTCTCCCGGTGCATTCGGATCCTTGGTGACAGAGAGCTTGATGCCCCGCCCCAGCTTGCGCTGGATGAAGCCGGTCCTGAACGTCAGGAATACGTGAGCCCCCAACAAAAGGACCAGCATGGGAACGCCCCATACGAAATCATCTATGGCACCTATGACCTCTTGAATATCCATCGATCATCCCTCATTCGCGAAGTGCTTTACCGGACTAAAGCTACCCGATTTTATTTCTGAGGGATGTAACGCAGTCGTTAACTTCGGCGAAGGGCACCCGCGGTGCCCGACAGCAAGATCAAGCGAACTGATACAGATCCTTAGTAGCCGCCTGGAACTTCTCGTAGGCGCATTGAGCAAGCTCCTCATTCTCTACGAGCTCAAAGCTCTCGGGGATGCCATCTTCGTCACTCTCCAAGACTTCCAGCACGATGACCTCCCCGGAAGAGAGGGCTGGATGACCCTCATCAACCGGGAAGAAGAACCCGTACTCACGCCCGTCAAAGATGACGATCCCCAGGAATTCCAGGTTGACTGTCTCTCCTGCCTCATCCTGGAAGACAAGGGTGACCCCTTCCTCCGCAGGCGGGCAGAAATCAGGATGACTGCCTTCACGCACTTGCGCTGTCATCAGACATCACCCTTGTCCTTCGGCTTGTTGGGACGCCGGATATCCTTCGGCCCCCTCTTATGCTTGCTGGTGGGGAGTCCGTAATGATTGCGGCTCTGCTTGTGGTCCTGCTTTCCAAGCTGCGTCTCTGCTTCCGACTCAGCCGAAGCAGCATCACCCACCCCCGCCGTACGCTCTGCCACGGTCGTGACCTTCTTCTCAGCCTCAAGCCGAGCCACGGGCACCTGGACGATGCCGGTGGTATAAGCAGCGTCGAAGGAGAACAAGCCAATCTGCGTACCGTATTTCTTCGCCAGCTTCGCGTAGCGCTTCTCCCGCGTCTTCCACATGCTGTAGAGCGGTGTAGCCACGGCGATGGAGGAATAGGAACCTGCCACCAGGCCGATAACCATGGCAAAGGCGAAGTCCTTCAGAGTTTCACCGCCGAAGAGGAGCATGGCCAGCACCGGCACCAATGACGTGAGCGTGGTGTTGATGGTACGCACAAACACCTGATTCATAGAGTGATTGGCCATGGTCATGAAAGTGCAGCGGATGTTCTCCGCCTTCATGTTGTCATTGATGCGGTGGAACACGACCACCGTGTCGTAGAGCGAATAACCTAGGATGGTGAGAAGGGCGGCGATGGTGTTGGGGTTCACCTCGCGGCCCACCAAGGCATAGATGCCCATGACTAGGATCAGGTCATGCAAGAGCGTAACCACGGCGATGACGCCCATCTTGTATTCGAATCGGATGCCAATGTAGATGATGATGAGCACCAACGATACACAGAAGGCCAGAAGTGATGAGTTGATGACGCTCGTGCCCCAGTCGGGACCGATGGTGTCCACACCCACATCCTGGCTGGCGATGCCCAGCTTCTCAGCCACATCGTTGGCCTTGGCGTTCATATCAGCAGCGTCAGCATTGGCCGTGCGCACCAGAAAGCCGTTCTCGCCGGACGTCACTGTGGTCTGGATGGACACGTCCTCCTCACCCAACTCTGCGAAGGCGGCGCGTAGATCATCAGTGGTGATGTCTCCCGTGTTCGTGTAGGTGACCGAAGAACCACCCACGAATTCGATGCCGAAGTTGAAGCCTTTGAAACCCATGACTGCCAAGCAGGCCACCATGGCAACCGCAGCGATGGAAAGGAATATCTTGCGTACGCCAAGGAAGTTGATGTCACGCTTGAGGAAGCGGCCACGGATCTTCTTCTGGGCATCCTTCGCTACCGCTTTTCCCTTCGCTAATCCGTTGCGGTCCTCCAGGACCTCCAGCGACTCCTCCGGGCTCATCTGCTCAGCCGTCTCAGCCTCAACCACGGAGACACCTTCGGCCGCTGCCAATTCCCGGTAACCCGCCGCTGCCGCTTCGCAATCCTTGATGCCCCAGAAACCCGGGTGTTTCGCAATGGACCGCGGTGCCAGCAGGCGGATGAGCGGTGCCTTGAACAAGAGCATCATGGCGATATCGCAGAAGATACCCAGGGAAAGCGTCAGACCAAAGCCCTTGACCCCGGCGCTAGCCAGGAAGAAGAGACAGAGAGCCGAGACCAGAGTGACAGAGTCGGCGTCGATGGAGGTGAGGATGGCATGCTTCACGCCGGACTGGCTGGCAGCGCGCACGCTCTTGCCCATGCGGATCTCCTCACGGAAGCGCTCCACGGTGAGGATGGAGGAGTCGGCCGCCATGCCGATGGTGAGCACGATGCCTGCGATACCTGCCAATGACAGGCTGAACAGCCCGAAGGCAGAGAGCGCCGCCAGGATGCCCAGATAAATGACGGCGAACACGAGCATGGCGCTGGCGGTGATGATGCCCAGCCCCTTATAGAAGAACAGCAGGTACAGCATGACCAGAGCCAAACCGATGAGCACCACAATGAGGCCAGCATAGAGCGCATCCTGACCCAAGGTGGGACCCACCACCTGGCTGGTTGAGAATTCGAAGTTCACCGGCAGTGAGCCGCTTTCCAGAACGGCCTGGAACGCTTTGGCTTCATCCGCTGAATAGTTACCGGTGATGGAGACATTGCCATCGGAGATGATGGATTGCACCGCCGGGGCGCTCTCCACATTGTTGTCCAAAAGGATGACGATCTGGCCTTGGGTGACCACCAAATCACGGGTGGCCTCGGCAAAGGCCTCCGTGGCTTGCTGGTCAAGATCAAGATTCACAGCATAGTAAGCGCTCGTCTGGCTGGCGCGGTCTACCGTCACCCGCTCCAGGCTATCTCCGGTGAACATAGTGGTATAGATGCTAGGATCCACCTTGAGCTCTTTGCCCTCTTCGGCCGGGAAGGAGTAGCCGAAATCATCCTTGATGGTGGCGAATTCCCCATAGTTGCCATTCTGGATCTCTTGGACCACCTGATCATCCGTGAAGGAATCCAGGCGGGCGAAGGCCAACTGACCCGTGGAACCGATAGTATCCAAAGCCTGTTCGGCATCTTCCAAGCCAGGGATCTGCACGAGAATCTGGTCAGTCCCCTGCACCTGGACGGTGGCTTCAGAGGCACCCAGAGCATTCACGCGGTTCTCGATGATGGTGCGCGCAAGCTCCATGTCTTCTGTGGTGACCTCTTGACCTTCATCAGGATTGGCCGACAGCACCACAGACAAGCCGCCCCGGATATCTAGGCCTTGGGTGATCTTGTCTTGAGGAGGCGTGAATAGGATGATGGACCCGATGATCAGCAGGGCTGAGATGACCAGCAGCCAGATATTGCGGCGTTCCTTCGTCCGTACCGGCTTCTTCTTCGGCGTCTTCGCGCGCTCTAGTGCCATGGAAGCTTGCTCCTTAGATCGCATTTGCGCATTTTTGCAGTAACTTCGATATTCTGCCACAACTCAGGCTCAATAATCCTTTGCAGCCGGGGATTCCATCCAAGCCTGCAGAAAACCATCGTATTCGCCCGCAAGGACAGCCTCTCGGGCTTGGCGCATGAGGTCCAACAGGTAATGGAGGTTATGGATGGACAGCAGGATGCCCCCGAGCATCTCATCTTGCTTCACCAGATGGCGAAGATAGGCTCGTGTGAAGTTCGTGCAGGTATAGCAGGAGCAGCTATGGTCAAGCGGCGTATGGTCCCGGGTGAACTTCGCATTGCGCATGTTCATGCGGCCAGTACTGGAGAAAGCAGTGCCCATGCGCGCCGTGCGGGTGGGCAACACGCAATCGAACATGTCCACGCCCTCCCCCACCGCGCGAACGAGGGTGGTGGGGTTGCCCACTCCCATGAGATAGCGGGGCCTATCCGCGGGCAGAGCGCGCGCCACCGAGCCTAGAGTCTCGAACATCACCTCGTGGCTCTCTCCCACCGAATAGCCCCCGATGCCGAAGCCACCGAACCGGCGCCCCCCTGCAGCCTGAGATTGGTCCTCTATCTCTCGCAGCCGCCGGACGCTCTCCAGCCTGAGGTCCAAGTGCATGCCCCCCTGCACGATGCCGAAGAGGGTCTGATCCTCTCGTTCATGGGTGGCGAGACAGCGCCTCGCCCAGGAGGCGGAGTAGTCCACCGCTTTAGCGACGAACGCCTTCTCAGCCGGATAAGGGGCGCATTGATCCAGCTGCATGATGATGTCAGCCCCGATGAGCTCTTGGATGCGCATGTTCTCTTCGGGAGTCCAGAAGATGCGAGCGCCGTCATAGATGCTCTTGAACTCAACGCCGTCATCGGAGAGCTTCACCGTATCAGCAAGGCTGAACACCTGGAAGCCCCCCGAATCTGTGAGCATGGGCCCCGGGTAGTGCATGAATCGGTGAACACCGCCCGCTTCGGCCACCACGTCCGCGCCCGGGCGCAAGGCCAGATGGTAGGTGTTCGCCAATACCACTTGAGCCCCTAGCTCCTCCAACCTGTCTGGGGTGAGCCCCTTCACTGTGGCATGGGTACCTACAGGCATGAACATGGGGGTATGGAAGTCCCCATGGGCAGTGGTGTAGGTGAGCGCTCGAGCGTGGCCGCTCGTGGCATTAATCGTACAATCGAAGAGTGCCATGCCGCGCCCGCTATTCCGCTCTCAGGGAAGCTGCGTCCCCGGGGGCATGCTCTCCGGTGACGGCATCCGCCACCAGCGCCGCCTTGCGCGCCGCCTCTTCCAGGTCAATGGGCACGACTGCATTGTCCTCCAGAGCGCGAAGGGATTCCTCCTGACAGATCACATCAGTGCGAATGGCATTCGCCGGATAGGCGCAGGGAGGCAGGGCATCAGCCCAAGCCACGAACTGATCCATGGTCCCATGCTTGATGGTGGCCAGGTCGAACGAGACCGGATCGAGCAGCCAATCAGTGATGAGATAGCCGTCAACCCCCAGATCCAGCACGGCCATGTCTTCCATCGTGTTGTTGCCCACCATGAGCACGTCCTTACCCGGTACGCCGATGGCGGCCAGCACCTCCGAGAAATAGGTCTGCCTCGGCTTCACAGAGTTGGCGTTCTCATAGCTGGTGATGCGGGCGAACTTCTTCGGGTCCACTCCTGCCCAAGCCAAACGATGCTCCACAGCCGCCCGAGGGAACATGGGCATGGTGGCCAACACCAGCGGATAGCCCTTCGCAGCCAGGGTATCGATCACCTGAGCGCTTGCGGGATTCGGGTTGAATCCGTCTCCGATATGCGGGAAGTCCTCTTCGTAGAACCGCACCGAGAGCGCTCGGATCTCTGCGCGCTCCGCTTTAGTCAAAGGCTCACCCACTGCGGTCTCATACACGGGGAAGAACGTGTCCCAGAATGCTTGTTCGTTGGTTCGCTCATCAGCATGCTTCGCCATCTCCTGGGTGCCCGCTTTCAGAGCTTGCATGAATGCCTGGGCATCCACCCCCTGAGCTGCCATGAATGCTGCGATACGCTTGAAATAGGCGCTCATGAATTCATCGATGTCCATGGGCAGTAATGTGCCATCCAGATCAAAGCAGATGGCACGGTAATGCTTATCGGTATCAGTCACAGGTCCTCCCCTCCGTTTTGAACATTGTACCCGTAAGCGCACGCACCAAAGCCACACATCAAGCATGGGAGGGAAGGCAGTAATCCAAGAGTGACAAAGAGGTAGCGACATGGTCGAAAGCGGCCTCATCGGAAAGATCGACTTGACCGATGCTCTCGATCTTGCCGATGCGATACTGTAATGTGTTCCGCCGAATGGCCAGATGGGAGGCTGTAGCGATCCGGTTGCCTCCGTTCTGCACCAAGCTGCGAAGCGTGGGCATCAAGGGAACTTTCGCAGTAGCGTCATGCTCTATCAGCTGCCAGACCAGCGGATGCACGGCACGCCTCCAATCCCCTCGATTCAAAGCAAGATCGAAGAGGTAGAACACGCGGCAGTCCCGATAAGGGAAGATCGTTCGATCGGGAAAGCAGCGCTGTCCTACGCGAAGAGCGATACGCGCTTGGGATACCAGGTCATGCAAAGAGCACTCCACATCACGCGAGTCACTCACGCCCATGATGAGATCATGCTTGCACAGATATGCTTCGAGTCCTTCTAGCTCGATGGCTGGATCTTCCGTCACATGGTTCACGAATAGCACCAGCTTACGTGCATGGATGACGCTCTTGGCCTGAGGTGCGATTCCGGCGAGGTCGTCTTCCACCTGACATAGTTGGTTGTAGCGCAGAAATCCATCACGCGCATCGATGACCAGCACCGTGAAATAGGGCAGCATCTGCGACCATACTTCTCCCAAACGTTCCTTGGCATCACTCGCTGCGCTGAGATTCCCGCGAAGGATATCCTGCAGAAGCGCATCATAGCCTTGGGCATCGTGATGCCATGTGAACTCTATGGCCTTCAACTTCGAACCGAGGATCTTGCTGAAATACCGCAGGCATGCAAGGTCCCCATCAGTCACAGCTCGATTCTTCTGCACGATATTCACGATCATCAAGCTCGTATGGGTCTTACGGATCAGGCAAGCCGTAACAAGCGTATTGCGTGTGGTCCGATAACCGAAGAGCTCCTCCTTGCACCGAAGCTCCTCAAGATAACGCAAGAAACCCTTACGATCCTCCTCGGAGGCTATCAGGACAATCCCCTCAGCTTGATCCACAGAAGCGCCACAGGTGGTGATCCACAATGAATCCTCCATGGAGTCGATATGGGTGTGCGCGAGAACACGATAATCCTGATCCACGATGTTCATAGGATTCCCGAAGATGGTATGTGCAAGGTCCAGCAGTTCCTCGAGACCCGATTTATGCAAGCTCAGCGTCAGAAGCTCATCAGCCCAATTCGTATAGGCGCAAATGACTGCAGCTGCAGCTGCTCGCACTTCTTCGGCACTGGTTGCCGTGAGCACGACGATGGCGCACGAAGGCTTCCTGCCGGACGCATGAACGATAGCGATCTTGGCATCGTTGGGGATCATCGCTGAATCGACCGATTCCTCGCATACGTAGCATACATTCCACCGCTCGTGACCAACTGCATGATCCGATGCTGGAAAGGCCCCCATGACAGCATGATCGGGACTATAGGAATCCCCTTTTTCGCATGCGAATCGCTTGCTCAGACCATCGAACACCATGGACATCGTGACGATCATCGACTCCTCCTTGCTTTGCGATCGCACACTCCCGCCCCCAGAAGTCCTCGACTAGAAACCATCTCCGCTCTTGAGCACATAGGCTTCAAGAGCATAGGACCTCCGGATATGCGAAATCTCCTTTGCATCCGAAAGATCAACCCCGCAAAAGCTCTCTATCTCACGAATCCGCGTGCGCAATGTATTCCTTTGGATATAGAGGTCACGGGCTGTTTGCGTGCGGTTACCCCAATTTCTCGCCAGTGAGCGCAACACATCGCTCAAAGGTGCCTTGCCCGTACCCTGAAGTGCTCGCAGTTTTGCGATAGCAGGGTGCATGAAAAGATCGGGATTCCCCTCCTCAGCGCAAATCTCTGCAAGATAACGATCACGGCAATCATCGAAGAAGACGAGCGGGGTATCAGGAAATGCCTTCTGACCGATGCGCACAGCGTAGCATGCACATTGATACATCTCTTGCAGCTGGATCGGAGATGGCGATTCTTCGCTTACACCGGCAACTAGACCCTGCTGTGCTAAAAAGCGCTCGAACTTGCGATAATCCGATCCATTCATGCCGTGCTTGTCTTCGTAGGTGGAGAAGAGTACAAGATCGCCGTTGAATACAAGACCGTGGTCGATGGGATAATTGACCTTGATATCCTTGATCAATCGATGCACTCGTCGTTCATTCAGGCTTCCTGTCAAGGCGGTAACGACGATGATGCGGTTGAACTCCTTGATCTTAAGTCCTACAGCTCCGAACCGATTGGCAAGCTCGATAGGGTTGGTGATGCGTCCCGTGAAGCCGTCAATGAGCAATCCATTGAGGCCGATCTCCTCTTCGCCTAGGCTCACGCTCGTCTTTGCAACGATGCCCACCATCTCAGCCACGAAAGCCAGCAGACCCCAATCACCATCGGTGATGGGTCGGTTCTTCTGAACGAGGCACACGACCAGAAAATCCCCTTCGATCTCATAGGTGCGACAAGCAGCCAACTGAACACCATTGAACATCCGAAAGTCGGAGACTGCATGAGCTTGGCTCATGATGCTGAGGAACTCCGCAAATCCTGGAGCCTCCATCGGCTTCATGAACATCTCGCTATGATGATCAAGAGGATTCCACATATCATCGTTCATGGTGTCGCTTTTGGTACGTGCAGCTACGCGCAATGCTCGATCGAGCACGATGATCGGATTGCCCAGCAAGCTATGAGCATGCTCAACGAGTGCATCCAAAGATGCGCCTGTCAGCACCGCATTCGCAACGTCATGGAACCAAAGCCGATAGCGATACAACACGACCTCGATAGCGGATGCAACTTCTTCGATAGGATCCGCAGTCACGATATGCAGAGCATAGAGTGAAACGTGCGGCGGCCGTACAGGAGAGACGAGAATGGTGCCGTGCGACTGCGGAGCATCACGCATACCCCGCAGCGTCTCCTCCGAAGAGACCACATGGAGGGCGCCGAACTCCTCCGCAGATCCGCAGATGCTCGAAGGATGACAGCCAACTGAAGAGACGGGCATATCCGCCACATAGCATGCACCCTTCTCGCAAGCATAACGCTCCTTGATTCCGTCAAAAAGCATCGCCATCGTCGTCTGCATAGGCCCTCCCTCGCTCGAAGCGACCTCTCCGGTGATGCCAAGAAGATGCGCGGAAGCGACACTGCTCAGCAGGGTCGCTTCCGGCACGAATCCGCTCCCAAACAGCAGATTCGCTGATGAACAAAGACTACCTCACAGGAAGCGTGAACAGCGCACTGTTCGGCTTCTCCTCAGCGATCTTAGCCATTTCTTCAACGGTCCCGTAGAACATGATGCCTGCTTGACAATGATGCACGCACTTCGGAAGGCGTCCCTCAGCCACGCGGTTGGCACACAGATCACACAGCGAGGTGGGCATTGGCAAGTAGTTGTACTCCCATTTCCCGTCAAGCTTCTGACGCGGTCCTTCTTGAAGGATCTTGATGCCGAATTGATCGGCCGGGAGCTCATGCTCCACTTGACAAGCTACCTCACAAGTGTGGCAACCCGTGCAGTATTCATAGTTTATCAACAAAGCGTTCTGCGACATGCGAACCCTCCTTCACTTAGTCCAATCCATCAGGTGATTCCTGAGCAAACGACTCGGCGACCTCTTCGCCACGACCTGCATAGAGGGCTTCGTTCTGCTCATTGCCGTTGACCTCGGCGTTCTTGACTTCCTGAGTATTCGGCTGAGCCATCTCATACTTCCAGCCGCCCAGCTCGGTGACTTGACGTCCAGGGAGAACCTCGCTGTTCTCGGGAGTGCATTTGTAGACCTTGCACATCAGGCAACAATACGGTGCGCCATACCCCGTCTCACCGTACTGCATCTGGGATGTGAGATTGTTGATATTCGAGTCGAACACGCCATAGAGGCTCGGGGCCTCAGGGTCACCCTCGGGGAACCACCAGCCATGGTCGGCAGCGATGACGCGCGGATCGTAGGTGATGTCATAGACGACCTTCTGACGGCAGCGACCACGATGGTTCTCGATCCATACCCAATCACCTTCAACGACGCCATACTTCTTGGCAGTATCGGGATGCATGCGTACCTGCGGATCGGGTTGGATGGCACGCATACGGGGGAACATGCGGTGCTCAGAATGGAAGTAGCCCCACATGCGGGCTCCTGTGGTCAACACGAGCGGATATTCCTCTTTATACTCGGCGCTCACCTTGTCAGAGTACGGACTCTCCGGAGGTTCGTTCCAGATCGGTGTAGGACTCCACCCCCACTGTTCGAACGCATAGATGGCGAACTCGAAGCGGCCGGTAATGGTGTTGAAGCCAGGCTGACCGTCGGGACGGGCAAGGCCCTTCTCGTACTTCTTGTACTCCAGGGGCGGATAGTTGAACACCTCTTCTACCAGATCCTGGAAATCCTTACCATCCCTGCCGCCCCAATCGGAACGTTCTTTCAGGAAGAAGTCGAGCAAGCTGATGTCATCAGTGATGCCGAACTTCTCCAGAAGATCGGGGTTGCACTTCCCTACCACCTTCACGATGAGCTCTTCATCAGAAACAGCTTCACCGGGAGCATCTACGACCTTCGTGATGGCACGCATGGGCGTGTACCACGTACGGAAGCTGTTGCGCTCGGGACACATGGCGATGGGGAGCACCAGATCGGCGCAGGCCATGGCGGTAGGCGTCATGAAGATATCAGCCACAGCCACGAAGTCAAGTGACATGAGAGCCTTATAGACGCGCGGGGCCTCTGCACCCATGTTGGCAATGGGGTTCGTTGATTGGAACCACATCATCTTGATAGGATAGGGATCTTCAGTCTCGATGGCATGCAAGATAAGGTCTGACATAGCCGTTGCGGAAAAGCCGAAGGTGTGCAACGGAGACACCTTGTCGCCGATGCGCTTAGCACGAAGCTCTTCTGGGACATCCTGATAACCGCAGTTATAGGCCATGTCGGTACGATAGGGCTGATCGGTCTGGATGTTGCCGCCGGGAACATCATAGTTACCAGTAAGCGCTACCAGATTGTTGATAGATTGAGCGGCAGGAATGCCATCTGGCGACTGGTCCACCTTCAAGCCCCACTGAAGAGCCGTGGGCTTGGATTTGGCATAGAGACGCGCTGCCTCGCGAATGTCATCCGGATCCAACCAGCAGACCTCTGCCACCTTCTCGACCGGGAACTCTTTGACAGCAGCAGCGAGCTCTTCGAAGCCATAGCACCATTCAGAGACGAAGTCATGGTCGTAGAGGTCCTCTTCGATGATCACGTTGCACATGGCCATCGCCAAAGCGCCATCGGTACCTGGGCGCAAGCGGAGCCATATCTCAGCACGAGATGCCATCCACGAGAGCTTCGGATCGATGACGATCAGCTTAGCACCGCGCTGCATGACATCCACGATCCAGTGGCCAAGAAACGCATCGGAGTTCGAAACGACCGGGTTATTGCCCCAGATAACAACGCACTCCGGGATCACGTACTCAGGATCGTCTTCGTAGCGCAGTGGATGGCTCTGCGACATATCAGCAATGAGCGCACCGCCATTCTGACAGAAGTTCAGAGTGGAGCGGGGAAGCATGCACGAATCACCGGACAAGAAGCCGAGGCAGAAGTTCGGCGACTGGAACGCCCAGTAACAGATGACCGGACACTGCCAGCAAACATTGCGACCTGTACCCATCATGGCTGCGATGGATTCAGGACCGTACTCGCGCTGGATCCTCTTAACATTCTGGTCGATGATCTCAAGGGCCTCGTCCCAGCTGATACGCTCCCAACGATCCTTACCGCGATCAGCGCGGTCGCGCTTCATGGGATAGAGAAGGCGCGTGGGAGATTCGATCTGCTCTTTGTAATTCAGACAGCGCAGGCACAGACGACCTCTGCTGAACGGACTATTAGGATCACCTTCGATATTGACCAGCTTGCCATCCTTATCGGTATAGTAGATGACAGCACAGCCGTTATGACAGCCTGGACCACCCCATGCTGTGGTCCTCGTGGCAGTGAGGTCCCCTTCTTGCCACTGATGAATGTCATCTCGGTAAAGCTCTTTGTTGTATTCAAGCGCCATACAAGCCATCCTCTCTCTTTCTTCATTCTTGCGCAGCGACCAACCGTCAGAACCCCCACTCATCATTCTATGGAGGCAGCTCAAAGCCCTCATGATGCATAGCGATAGGATTGCTCGACTGTTTTGAGCGTCATGCCCAATGTCGTGCTGTACCTCAAAGCATAGAGTGGGAATGAGGCGATAGGAGGCCAGATCATGTGCTATCAGTGCTCACAATGCAATCGGTGTGGACGCTTCTCGTACAAGACCGTACTCGTCTGCAAGACGTGTAATACTCCCATTCAAGCGGGGCAGCACGTCTGCTCAGGATGCAATGCAAGCACCATAGGCAACCTTAAAGCAGGTGAGATGCTCTTCGATACCCACGCTCCGGTTCGAGGCAAGAGAGAGCGGAGCTTTTGAGCGAAAGGCGAAGAAGGCCCGGTCGCTAAAGGAACCGGGCCTTCTCTCTTGCTATTCCGTCGAGCAGATGTCCGATCACCACGAGAGCATCCAGCAGCGATCGGTGTCCTAAGCTACTGCATCGTCTGATACCTTGACTGGGTCGATCTGCACGGTAGTAGGCGTATTATTGGGCAAGAATAATACGAAGATGCCAGCGAGGGCCACAGCGATCGCACCACCAGTCATGAGAGCCAATGGCGCACCTCCTGCTACTATCGTGGCGATCGGGGCGATGATGTATGCGGGAAGGATCCAAGCGCCCAGATTCTGGAAGCTCGACTGAATACCACCCACGGCACCGAGATGCTCAGGGTTGACGCCAGGAATCAGGGCCGGGAGCGTCTTGCCTAAAGGCAGGATGACGCCCATGAACACACCCTGTAGGCCCACGATGATCCACGTGAGCACACTGTAGGGCAACAAGAAGATCAGAACATCAGAGATGGCCATGCACATCGCAGCCGCAAAGAAGATGGGCTTCAGCCTCTTCAAACGACCAAGGAATATGGGCATGACCACACCGCCGATACCCACTGAGATCATATTCAGAGCCGAGATAGAGCCGGCCACGCCTGGGTCACCCGTAAATTCCACGAGGCCCGCGGTCAAGAAGTTATTCTCAACGATGCTGGCACCGAAAGCGCCGAACATGATGATAGAGATGATCCACACGTATTTGTTCTTGAGCACTACCTTGAAGTACTTGGCCATGGGCTCGCTAGCCTCAGACTCACCACCGGGATAGGTGCGACCAAGGCAGATCCAGAGAACTAAGCTGAGAACAGTGCAGGCGGCACCGAGGATGAAGCCAGCCTGCGGATCCTCCAGCAACGGTCCCACCTTCATGGCGATGGCACCACCACCAGCTGTTGCACCGAGGATATAGATGCCCATTGCGATAGATGTCCACTTTCCCGGGAACCATAGGCGAAATAGCTTCGCGGAGTTCGCATTCAGAGCCGCCAACGAGAATCCCAGGAAGAAGCTTGCAACGAGCTGGACGGGAAACACCATGCTGAACACGCGCATGATGGCACCCACCGACGCGATCGCCAAGCCAAAGATCATGACGGTACGAATGGACTTCCTGTCCGCCCAAGCGCCACCCACAAGACCGAATAAAAAACCTGTGAGATAAGGCATCGTGGCAATCATAGAGAACTCCGTGATCGTCAGACCGACGGCCGGCCCCATCATGAGCGCTCCCATACCCATAGTGATCAAGATCGCGATCTGCAGACCGCAATGTACCAAGAACGCAAGCACCAGCATGACCCACCGGTATCCGTAGAGCTTATTGTCTTCCATATTTCTCCTCCTTTTTGTCTGATCAAATGAGATCGGCCCGAGGACAGGCCACCTTGTCCTTTGACGCGCGAAACCTCCTAGGAATCGCGAAGACAACGAGGGCTAGAGCTGCAGATTCGGGGGTCAAACGTCGCCGCAACCCTCATTGCATGCGAGACAAGAGATGGGGGCATTATATGAACGGAGGATCGCTGCTTTCATCGTGCATACCGAACGCTCTTTGTTGTTCCTTTGAGCAGGATGCCAAAAGGGAGGATCCGGCATGAAATGCCCGAACAGACCATGCAGATCCTGCATAGCCCCTCGCCAACCATTGCATTTGCTGCATCCGCTTCCACGTCCCTACAATGCCGCGCCAAGGGGGATTGGATACCCCATCCCACAAACCAGGAGAGGAGTGAGAGATGCAGACACAAGAAGGCTACGAATGGAAGACCGAGAACGGTGATGAGACCATCATCCGTACCCATGCGTGGTCCCCTCCGGGATGTCACCCCGTTGGATGCGGCCTGCAATTGCACGTGAAGGACGGCAAGATAACCAAAGTGGAAGGTGACCCTACCCATCCCATCACCCGAGGAGCGCTCTGCCCGCGCTGCCTTGCCCTGAAGGAGTTCGTATACCACCCCGACCGTATCCTCACGCCCATGAAACGTGCACGCGAGGATCGAGGCAAGGATCGCTGGGAACGCATCAGTTGGGATGAGGCCTACGATATCATCGAGAAGAATGCCAAAGAGATCATCAAAGAATACGGCGAGGAATCCATCATCGTCTTCGGAGGTACAGGCCGCCAGGCGAATACCTACTATCCGCTGATGGCGTTCATGGTCTTTGGCTCTCCGAATGCCTGTTATGCGCAGTCCGGCTGGTCATGCTATGGGCCTCGTGCCACCATAACCGCTCACCTCATGGGTGGCGGCTACCCTGAGATCGACAACGCCTGCCGCTATCAGGATCGCTACGACCATCCCGGCTGGGAAGCACCGAAGTATATCTTGCTATGGGGCAAGGAGCCGCTGAAGTCCAATCCCGATGGGTTTTGGGGTCATTCCGTTATCGACCTGATGAAGCGTGGCACCAAGCTCATCGTAGTGGATCCGCGTGTTCATTGGCTAGCCACTCGCGCTGAGCAGGTTGTACAGCTGCGACCCGGCACAGACACCGCGCTTGCGCTGGCCATGCTGGATCATATCATCGAGAACGATCTTTATGATCACGATTTCGTCGATCGATGGTGCTACGGATTCGATGATCTGGCTGAACGCGTAAAACAGTATCCACCCTCCTGGGCAGCTTCTATCTGCAATATCCCGGAAGAGCAGATCATCGATGTGGCTACCAAGTATGCAACCGCGAAGCACAGTGCCTTGGGCTGGGGTCTCGCTGTGGATCAGAATCCCAATGGCGTACAACTGGCCCAATGCCTTTTGAGCCTCATGGCCATCACTGGCAATCTTGACGTGCCGGGCGGATGCACGCTCGGCACCCCCATCGCAGGCGACGATGACCCAGCGCGCGATATGGCAAGCTGGGGATTCGATGCTGGCATCCTGAAACCGGAAGTCTGGAAGAAGCGCCTCGGCGCCGAGGAATATCCCGGGTTCTCCATGATCATGAACCAAACTCATCCCGATCTCACTCTTGATGCCTTGGAAGGCGGTGATTACCAGTGCCGCATGGCCTATTTCCACAGCTCGAACGTGGTATCGGGCGCTATTGCTGCACAGCCAGACCGTTGGTACGAAGCGTTAAAGGATGTGGACTTCGCAATAGCTCAGGAACCGTTCATGAACCCCACAGCCATGGCCCTAGCCGATGTGTTTCTGCCGCTCACCACCTTCGCAGAGCATGATGGTCATGTTCAACCCCACTACGGTCTGAATGCTGCCTTCGAAGCAGCTATCAACAAGGCTGTTGATGTGGGTGACTGCAAATGCGACATCGAGATCATGATCGATCTTGGCAAGCGCATGCATCCTGAATTCTGGAATCAATATGAAGGCGTGATCGACTACCTTGAGAAACGAGTCATCCCTAAGGGCATGACCTTCGATGAATTCCGCAAAGCCGGCATCATCCAACCCGAAGAGGTGTATCGCAAGTACGAAAAGGGCATGCTGCGCCCCGACGGGCAAGTGGGCTTCCTGACCCCTACCGGCCGCTTCGAATTGTATGCCACTTCGTTCCCCTCTTTTGGCGAGGATCCACTCCCGTTCTATATGGAACCACCCTTTTCGCCTTACAACGAGGAGCTCGATCCGAAGATCAAGGAGAAGTATCCGCTGATCCTGACTACGGGCGCACGCACCTATGCCTCGTTCCATTCGGAACACCGCCAGATTCCCAGCCTACGTGCCATGGTTCCCGATCCGCTTCTTGAGATGAACCCTGAAGACGCCGAGCGCCTGGGTATCAAGGATGGCGACTGGGTATTGATCGAAAACCAGTTCGGCGAGTGCCGTCAGCGCGCTCAGGTCACCCCTACGATCCAACCAGGCGTCGTACACGCCATGCACGCATGGTGGTATCCGGAGAAGGATCCGAATGCGCCCTCCCTGTTCGGTGCCTACGAATCCAACATCAATACCCTCCTACCCAATGGCTACATCGGCAAGATCGGATTCGGCGACACGTTCAAAGCAAATCTTTGCAGCGTCACGAAAGATGAGCGGAATGAGAAGGTGGTGGAATGATCATGACAGGACAAGCATTATTCATCGATTACGAATATTGCTCGGGTTGCAGGTCTTGCGAGTTCGCCTGCCGCAATGAGCATGATCTCAAGGCTGATCAGTGGGGAATTCGCGTACTGGAAGACAAGCCATGGCAGCTAGATGACGGGACATGGAACTGGAACTACATCCCCACGCTATCTAAACTATGCGACTTATGTGCTGAAAAGACTTCGCGTGGCGAAGAGCCCAGCTGTGTGATGCACTGCCAAGCAAAGGTTATCGAATATGGAGACTACGACGAGCTCCTGAAGAGGCTGAGCGAGAAGGCTATGTCCTACATCATCAGACCCTAAAGCCCACGTCTTACTCTGAGGCTCCCTTTTTCAGAAGGGAGCCTTTTTGCTCCTCAAGCATGCGAAGCTTTCCTATGGATCGGTGCGGGACGGCTTCCCTTTGACCGCGCAGAGCAGTCATTCTACGGGAGAGATCTCAGAAACGAGGAGTTCTCGGAATGCGCTCACTGATCGCCTTGTATCCTTGACACGCAACAAGATGCACGTGACGAACTCTGCAGCAACATCTGTCACCTCAACGAACGCCATATCTGAGCGCTGTCTTAGCACAGCATCTTCCTGGGATCCCGTCGGCAAAACACAAGCTGCATGCTCAAGAGCGCCTAACGACATCTCTGAGATCGAACAGGTTTTGCCATAGACGAATGCAGGAGTCAGATGCCGTGAGCAATAGAGGTCATTTACGGCATCACGCATGGGATTGAATGTCTTTCCCCAAGGCATGGCGATCGCATGATCGATGAGCTCTGTCAATGCCGCGCTTCCCTTTTGCGCCAAGGGGTCATCGGCTCGCATCCAATATACGATACCTTCGCGATAGAGTTCGTAGACTTCGACACCCTTGCTCTCAAAAGCCTCTCGGTCGGTATCGAAGCGGCTTTCATGGATGACCGTTTGCGCCACATCCAGTGTCCCGTCCAATAGCCCTTCGGTCACATCATAGCCACTGAACTTACGCCATTCGATATCAATGAGCTCGTCTCGACCGCTCAAGCGACTCACGAGCGAAGAGAGCTGCGACGATACATTGGGGTGCCCTCCGTACTCTTGGACGAAGAGGGTCTGTTGTGTCTTGAGGGCTAGCTGTATGCACCGTTCTACCGCGGTATCATAGGTCCGTACGATATGTTCCGCATCTGAGAGGAAGCTCATGGCAGCCGCCGTGAGCTCCATTCCGCCGTCACGATCCAGCAATGGAAAACCAAGGTCCCGTTCCATTTGCAAGAGGTGGCGGCTCAGAGTAGATTGGGAGAGATTCAGCTTTGCAGCAACGCGCGAGACGTTCAAAACGCGCGCGAACACGATGAATTCCTTGAGGTGCTCGATCCGCATAGAACCTCCTCATGAGAGCACATCGCCTCACCATGCTGGCGCAGTCAAAGGCTTTGATGGCGTCAGCGCTCCCCTTTAGTAAAGAGCACGAGGCATGCACTTGCAATAGTGCAGAGCGATCAAACATGCCTCCGTTTTTGGACGCTCGTACCATGACACCAAGCCATGACCCCATAGTAGGATTGCATCGCACCCCATGAGAGGAGGGTGGCGATGTGCCTATTTTGCGTACGGTGCGGCAAGTGCTCCATGAGCAGCCTCCCCACTGAAGCCGATGTGAATTTCGCGGCTGAGATCTTGTGCCCTCTCTGCAAAACAGCCCTCCCGAAGGAAACGAACCACTGCCCTGCATGCGGCACCCTCGCTTACGCAGCTCCCGGTATATCGCAGACTGATCATCCTACTGAATGAAGATCGCGATCGATTACCCATTGATACTTCAAAGCCCTTCGCATCGAGGCGCTTTCTTGCTACCATCAAACCATGCATGCCTTTCGACCTCAAGATCCTCCGCAAAAGCTGCTCCTTCATGTCTGCTGCGGTCCCTGCTCCACGGCCCCCGTGCGAACGCTGCGTCAACGCGGGGTTGAGCTCTGCCTCCATTTCGCGAACTCCAATATCGCTCCCGTAGCGGAATACGAGCATCGCCTCCAGACCGCCCGCAGCTATGCCGAAGGGCTTGGGATCCCCTTCGTTGAAGGCAATTATCGGCCCCAGGCCTGGGCTGATGTCGTACGAGACGTTCCGGTCGAAGTGCGCATCTCAACTGATGGGATGACTCCGCCACCGGAGCGTTGTCGCGCCTGCTACCGCCTGCGCTTCAACGAGGCGGCCCGCTATGCGGCTGGCCATGGGTTCAGCCATGTGGGAACCACCCTTTCTGTGAGCCCCTACCAATACAGGGACATCATCCATGAGGAGTTGGAGCGCGCCTGTGCCGCTGCGAACGTTGAACCGTTCTTCGAGGACTATTCGCCGCTGTATCCGGAAACGATGACAGCTTCCAAGGAGGCCGGGCTCTATCGCCAGGACTACTGTGGATGCCTACCCTCTAAGTCCGAGGCGGATGCCGGGCGATCAGCGCGGAGAGCTGAACGGGAGGCCCGCAAGGTTGCGCGCGCCGAGGTGCGCAAGGAAGCGGAAGCCGCTTTGGATAAACGACGGGCCGAACGAGCCAGCTACGATGTCAAGCAGGCTCGCAAACGTGCTCTCAAGAACGCTCTGCGTGCAAAGGGGTAGACGCATCGGGCATGCGCTCATCCCAAATGGCAATGCCAAATGGATGTATGCATCTGCTCCGATCCCCCTACGGCAGCCTGACAGGTATGGTTCACCCGATGGGAACCTGACACACGATCCGTAGGGGTCGAACGTGTTCGACCCAACGCCACAACCCGGAGAATGCCCCGTAAACGGGTTTCGTAGGGGCCGAGCTAGCTCGGCCCGAACCCATTACAACCCAGAAAACCATGCATTCCTGTTCCGGCCACAACCCTCAACCCCGCTGCGTAAGCAGCGGGAATAGTTAGGCGGCGGTTGATTGCTGCTGGTCAGGGAGTCTTGTACGCCGCACATCCTCCCGCGCGAAGCGCGACAATGCGGCGGCAAGCCGCCCGCAGTGGTGATGCGGACCCGCAGGGTCCCATCAGCAGTGCGGTGAGGATTTTTT
>CAJUQK010000001.1 GCA_910588205.1 uncultured Eggerthellaceae bacterium | reverse complement strand
GGAATCGGCCTCAACCCCTCACGGGGAAGGGCTGTCTTCTATCTAAAACAAAAAATCCTCACCGCACTGCTGATGGGACCCTCCGGGTCCGCATCACCACTGCGGGCGGCTTTTCGCCGCACCCTCGCGCTTCGCGCGGAAGGATGTGCGGCGCACATGGTCACCTTGCTCACAGGTCAGATCCGCCGCCTAACTAAATGTGTCTCTGGATCCGTAGGGGCGGACCGTGGTCCGCCCATCGTTGCAACCCTTGATGGTCCCAACGTGGAAGGATGTGCGGCGTACAAGACTCCCTGACCAGCAGCGATCAACCGCCGCCTAACTATTTCCGCTGCGAAGCAGCGGGTTAAGGGTTGTGACCGCAACGGGAATGCATGGTTTTCTGGGGCATCATGGGTTCGGGCCGAGCTAGCTCGGCCCCTACGGATGATGTTGCATTCTCCGGGTTATGGCGTTGGGTCGAACACGTTCGACCCCTACGAAAACCGCTGCGCATGTCACCTGGGTGAACCATGCGTTGTAGGGGCTGATCGTGATCAGCCCTCCTGTGACACCCGAGGTAACCCCATACGTCAGGCCACCCGGCTGGTACCGCAATGAATATGTTGCGCGCGTTCTTCGCGCAACGCATCCTCGCGCGAAGCGCGGGCCATCCAACCTGGTTGCGCTTTCCGGGCTGTTGCGTCGGGCCGAGCCAGCTCGGCCCCTACGAGGGACCTGCAACATCATCCGTAGGGGCTGATCTGGATCAGCCCCCTGTGACACCCGGAACAACCTCATACGGCAGGTAACATGCCGCATATCAGCATCTGTAGATGGTTAGGATGGCCTGCTCTCGCAGGCTGTCACCTTCTCTCAGAAACGAAAAAACCGCCCGAAGGCGGTTTTGTTCTTCCTGGTCGGGACGACAGGATTTGAACCTGCGACCCCTTGACCCCCAGTCAAGTGCGCTACCAAACTGCGCCACGTCCCGACAAAAGCTGCTGTGAAAACGCAGCCCGAATATGATAGCGTTACCTATCGTCAGTTTCAAGAGGTTTTAAGATGTCATCCTCACACCTACGTAGACGGCATCTTCCGGCAGGCCATTGATCGCATAGATCTCAGAGAGAGGAATGGCAGACACGCGCCAGGAATAGGTTCCTGTATCACCGGTGATAGTGCCCATGGTATAGGTGTTGCCTGACTCGTCCTCGCCGCTCTTCTCGATGGTGCTATCGGTCAGGCCTTCAGCGGCGATGGCGGCTTGCACAGCGGCATCTACGCTCTTCGATTTGAAATCAACGAAGTGGAGCACTATGTTCACGCCGTTCTCGCGATCGACCTTCAGGTCCCAAGATCCGTTCAAGAGTCGTGCGGCATCAGCGGCACCCACCTTGTCGATCCCGGAGAGGTAGATGGCCCCTGCTTCTGCTGCGTTCACTCCAGCGGGAAGCTTGATGACCTGCCATACGGCGCTGTTCTCCTTAGTGGGCATCTCGAAGATGCTCAAGCCTGCTTCTTGGAAAGTGCTCAAGATGGTGGCATTGTCCAGAGCCATGAGGGGGTAAAGCTGAGGCAGGTCATAGGCGATATCTTGGGAAAGGTTATCAGCCATCGCCTGCTCTTGGCGCTTGGGCTCATTGACCATGCCGTCGAAGTACCAAGCAAGGAATGCCGCTCCTAGGAGTGCGGCAATGATGAACATGAGTGCGATACCACGTCGCACAGGGGTAGGTGGATCGAGGGGCCGTTTCAGTATATCGGCGTTAGGGTAGAGCACTTTCGCATCGGGGGTGCGGGCAGTAGACCGGATGTTGGATTCGCTTTTGAAGATGCCTGACAGCAGGTCCTCTTTGACCCTCTTAGGTGTCTTCTCTTCGGCAAGAGCATCTTCGGTTGAGGTGTCCTCTTCCCTCCGGTGAATTCTCTTGTCATCTTTCATCCTTGCCGTTCCCCTTCGATCCGGTAACCGCTGGATTATATCATTGAGGTAGTGCGCTCACTCTGATAGGGTGGCGGATATGGACTTCTCGATATTCACAACCCCTGAGGCGTGGATCAGCCTCATAACCCTCACGTTCCTTGAGGTCGTTCTGGGTGTAGACAACATCGTCTTCATCTCCCTCACGTCTAACCGGCTTCCACCGGAGAAGCAGCACATCGGTCGCAAGCTGGGCTTGGCTGGAGCATTGGTGATGCGTTGTTTGTTCCTCTGCTTCGCTAGCTGGCTCGTGCACATGACCTTCGTGCTGTTCGACATCAACCTGGGTGACTATCACCACGGTCTCAGCATTCGTGACTTGGTGATGCTGGCGGGGGGTGCCTATCTCATCTATAAGGGCATCATCGAGTTGCGTGAGACCTTGGCACTGACCGAGGTCAAAGCCGAGCACTCTGAAGAGCATCGGGAACGGCACCGGATCGGGTTGGGGCAGGCGGTAGGCACCATCATGGTCATGGATATCGTCTTCTCCATTGATTCGGTCATCACGGCGGTGGGACTGGCGGAGCACTTGGTCGTGATGATAGCAGCGGTCATCATCGCGGTCGTCATCATGATGGTCTTCATCGATCCCATCTCTGATTTCATCAACCGTCACGCTGAGATGAAGATCTTGGCGCTGGTGTTCATCGCTGCTATCGGCATCTTGTTGGTATTGGATTCTCTCGGTATCACTACCGGCATCGAAGTGCTGGATATGCACTTAGAGAAGCTCATGGTCTATTTCGCCATGGTCTTCGCTGTGGTACTGGAGCTCATTCAGATGCGCTACAACAGCAACCTGGAGCATTATCGCCAAGAGAGAGAAGAGGCGAAGGACAACTCGGCTTCGCCTGATCAAGAATAGGTCTTCACGCACTCTTCTGACACTACGAACCGTGCAGCTAGGGGAAGCACCCGTGCTTGGAACGGCGTCATCTTGGCCGTCACCTCACCATCGAATTGCATCTGGAGCACTGGGTCTGCCTGGACGGACACCTCGCTGGCCCGATAGATGTCGAAGGCATCCGTGCGAGTGGGGAAATCCCCTCCCTTGTCCAAGATGGCGGCGAAGAGGGCTGGGATCAGCCCGAATGCGTCCTTCGTGCGCAGGATGACCACGTCCAACATGCCGTCCCGGGGCTTGTTCTCATGGACCACGGTTATATCGAACTGGATCTTAGCGAAGTTGATGAGCAGCACTCCCACTCCCTGGCAGATGACCTCTTCGCCATCGAGGCTCAGATGGAAGGTGGATACCTGGGGAAGGGCATTGGTGACAGCAGAGGTGAGATAGGCCATTTGGCCGAACAGCTTCTTGCCACTCTCAGCATCTTTCATGATAGTGGCATCGTATCCAGCGCCGGCCATCATCAAGAAGCCGAAGCGCTCCCCATGGCTCAAAATGACCTCACCTAAGTCAAAATCCATGACGCGGCCTTCGCGGAGCATCTTCGCTATGGCATGGGGCTCGGCGGGGCTTGCCAGATTAGAGCAGAGGAGGTTCGCAGTGCCCGCCGGAAAGGGCAGGATAGGGATGCCCGTATCAGCCAGAAGGTAGGCTACCATGGATAAGGTGCCGTCTCCGCCGGAGGCTACTACGCAGTCGAATCGGTCAGCATCGGCTAGAAAAGTGCGCAGGTCCGTCGCTCCATCGCTGGAGCGGATGACCACCTCGTCCCCGTCTTCGGCATAGGCGCGGATGAAGTCGAAGATAGCGCCGTCACCTAGGCCTGAAGCGAGGTTATTCACGATGAGCAGCTTCATCACGCATCCCCTTTTTCCATGATGACTGATAGTATTACAGAGTGTAGGAAAGCAGATGCAGAAAGATACGTTGTTCCCTTGAAATATATCGCAGACGATAACGCCTTAGCGGAGTTCATAGCCCAAGCGAAGCGGTCCCAGGTGTTGGCCGTAGATACGGAGTTCTTGCGGGAGAAGACCTACTACCCGAAGCTCTGTCTGATCCAGCTGGCTACCGATGATGCCATCGCCATCGTGGATCCCTTCGCCGTGGGCGACCTGACACCTTTGGCATCTCTTTTGGAAGATGAGAGCGTTATGAAGATCTTCCATGCAGCCACGCAAGATATAGAGATCCTCTTGCGGGAGACGGGGAGCACTCCGTGGCCGCTGTTCGATACCCAGGTGGCTGCTGCTCTCTTGGGCTTCAGCCATCAGGTGGGTCTGGCTCAGCTGGTTGGATCCATATGCGGTGTCACGCTCAAGAAATCCGATTCCTTCACGGATTGGTCGCTGCGCCCCCTCTCTACCAGCCAGTTGGAATACGCCTCTGGGGATGTGGCATTCCTGCCAGAGCTCTACGTTTGCATGAAGGACATGCTCATCGATCAAGGACGACTGGATTGGCTGGAGCCGGATTTCAGGGACCTGGCTCGCCAGGATCGCTATCTGGTGGATCCCCAAGAGCGATTCAAGCACTTGAAGCGGGCGAACCAGCTCAATCGGCGCCAACTGGCGGCGGCTCGGGATGTGGCTGCGTGGCGGGAGAGACGGGCCCAGCAGGTCGATATCCCGCGGAAATGGGTGCTCTCTGACGAGCAAGTGGTAGAGGCTTGTCGCAAGGAAGCCCGCAAGATAGATGACCTGTATCTCATCCGGGGCATGCGCGAGAAGCTTCCCGCCAAGGATGCACGAGAAGTAGCAGGGCTCATAGACAAGGCACTGCGACTTCCTGTGGATCAGCTACCGGACCTAGACCGCGGTTCCGCTTCTGAGCCGAATGTGGATAGCGCTCTGGATATGATGCTGGCGCTCACGCGGGTCATAGCGAAGGAACACGGGATCGCCATGCAGACGCTGGCATCCAATGCCGATCTCACGCAACTGGCTCGCGGTCACAGCGAGGAATCGAAGCTCTTGCGTGGTTGGCGCCGCCAGCTTATAGGGGAGAAGCTCCTCTCGCTGCTAGATGGCAAGCTTTCGCTTTCCCTTGCAGGAGGAGAGCTCAAAGTCAGCCGGGTAACCGTTGAAGGCTGATCTCTTCCAGCGAACAGATGTCTGGTATCATGACCCAAACGAAAGGAGCGTCAGATGACGTATAGCTATGCTCTTCTAGTCGTGGTCACCTTGATCATCGGCCTGGCTGCCCAAGGTTATGTCAATAACCGCCTTAAGAAGTACTCTCAAGTACCTAACTCCTCTCGGCTCACGGGGGCGCAGACTGCCAGCGGGATGCTGGCCTATTACGGCATCACCAATGTAGAGATACGCCGAGGAGGCCCTGGACAGGATTTCTTCGACCCTCGTTCCAATTCGGTCACCTTATCACCCGAGGCCTATGATTCAACGTCGGTGACGGCAACGGCTACGGCTTGCCATGAGGTAGGCCATGCCTGCCAGTATGCCTTCGGGTACACCCCCATGAAGGTGCGCGGCGCCATCGTCCCGGTGGCTAACATGGCCTCCAATGCCTGGATCTTCCTGCTGATGATCGGTATCTTCATGAATCTTGCAGGCCTGGTGAACCTGGCTATCATCATGTATGCCGCTGTGGTGCTCTTCCAGCTGGTCACCTTGCCAGTGGAATTCAATGCCTCTCAGCGCGCTATGGCCTATATGGGCAGCATCGGCCTGCCAGCTCCTGAGCAGAAGGGCGCCTTCGATGTGCTGCGTGCCTGCGCTTTCACCTATGTAGCAGCAGCGCTCACTTCCATCCTCCAGCTGCTGTGGCTACTCGGTCAGAACAGGGACTAACCTCTATGACAGAACAGGCCCCTGAGGCTCTGAGCGTCGCAGCCGCTCTTGGCATTGCCAAGGGTCAGCTGGAGAAGCTCACGTTGCGCATCATCGGAGAAGTGTCTGAGCTCTCTAATAAACCCGGCTATTCCGCGGTCTACTTCACCCTGAAAGACCAACAGGAGAAAGCGGCATTGCCCTGCCTCATGTGGATGAATCGGTTCAAAGCAGCGGGCGTTGACTTCAAGATAGGATCGCTCGTAGAGGTCACTGGCAGGTTCAGCCTCTACGCTGCCAAAGGACGCATGAACTTCGATGTATCCACCATCTCCTTGGCAGGGGAGGGGGATATCCGGCTTCGGATAGCCCGGCTAGCGAAGAAGTTGGAAGCAGAAGGGCTCACCAGCCCCGAAGCCAAGCTGCCCTTGCCGCGCCTGCCTCAGCGCATCGGATTGGTCACGTCTCCACGGGGAGCGGCCGTCTATGATGTTCTGCGCACCCTGCGTCGTCGCTATCCCTTGGCAGAGGTCGTCGTGGCTGGAGTGCCCGTAGAGGGGCAGGATGCCCCGGCTCATCTCATGACAGCGCTGGACGCCGTTGCTGATGCTGGGGTTGATGTGGTGCTGCTCGTACGGGGCGGAGGCTCCTTCGAAGACCTCATGCCCTTCAATGACGAAGGGCTCGCGCGGCATATAGCAGCGCTCAAGGTTCCCGTTGTCACGGGCATCGGTCACGAACCTGACACCTCTATCGCCGATATGGTGGCAGACATGCGTGCTTCAACGCCCACGGCTGCGGCCGAGGCGGTGGTTCCGGCCATGGCTGACCTCAGCGCACTGCTCCAAGGGTTGGGCCGTCGCATGGGTTTCGCTCAGGGCGCTTCTGTCTCTCGGGTCCAGAGGATGCTATCGGATCTGCGGGGCAGGCCATGCTTCGCCGATCCGTTGGCCTTCATCCGGGATGATGCTCAAGCAGTGGACGAGCTCTCAGGTCGCTTGGAGGCAGCCATCCCCCAGCAACTTCAAGCCTCGGCTTTCAAAGCTCAGGAGCTTAAGTTGCGGCTCGTGCGATTGGGTACAGGGCTCGTTCGGGGGGAACAGGCTCGTCTTGCGCGTCTCGGTGCTGATCTGAAGGCATACGGACGCACGCTGCTGGATCCTTTTCGGAAAGAGCATTCCATTATGGCGGCGAAGCTGGAAGGGCTCTCGCCCCTGGCGATCCTCTCGCGGGGCTACGCTGCGGTCTTCACCCCTGAAGGTCAGGTGGTCTCGTCGGTGGCTGATGTCGAGCGAGGCAGCCGCATAGATGTGGAAGTGGCAGATGGTACCTTGGGATGCATCGTTGACAGCCTAGGATCGAAGATGAGGAATGAAGAGAAGGGAAGCACCTATGAATGAAGCGGCTCAGAAGCCTGAAGAGCTCACCTTCAAAGAAGCGTTGAGCCAGCTGGAATCCATCGTCTCGTCCCTGGAATCAGGGGATCTGGAACTAGAGCAGAGTCTGGAGCGTTACAGCCAGGGCGTTAAGCTCCTCGCTGTCCTTCAGGGCAAGCTCGATTCGGCTGAGCAGAAGGTCCAGGTGCTCATGGGCCAGCTGGCAGCGGCTCCTGAAGATGATGTACAGGACACCACTCTTTCTAAAGCCTGAGGAGGCCTACCATGACGAAGGATGATTGCATCTTCTGTAAGATCGTTGCCGGGGATATCCCCTCTACGAAGGTCTATGAGGATGACCGCGTGCTCGCTTTCCGGGATCTGAATCCTATGATGCCGATCCATGTGCTCATCGTGCCGAAGAATCATTACGACAACATCGCTGACGGTGTCGCCCCTGAGGATATGGTGGCCGTCATGGATGCGGTGGGTACGGTGGCGAAGGCAGAGGGCATCAAAGAGAGCGGCTTCCGTATCGTCGCCAACACCAATGATGATGCCTGTCAGACCGTTCACCACTTGCATGTGCACGTTCTGGGTGGCGGGAAGATGAATGACGGAGACCCATCACTTGACTGAGCGCCCTTCGCCGAAATCGTCTTTGCGTAGGGGTCTGGAAGGCCCCTCTGCCCGCCTTGTCTGAACTAGAATCTTGGAAAATGTCACGTACATTAAGGAGCCCCTTCCATGAATGTCCTTGTCATCAACGCAGGCTCTTCTTCTTTGAAGTATCAGCTCATCAACTTGGAAAAACGCGATGTCATGGCCAAGGGCATCTGTGAGCGCGTCGGGTCCGATGAGGCTTTCCATAAGCACGGCATAGACGACAACGAGCTGGTCATAGATACCCCTATGAAAGACCATGATGATGCCATGGCTCTCGTTCTCGAGGCCTTGACCTCTGGTCCCAACAAGGTTATCGATTCCCTGGATGAGATAGATGCGGTGGGGCACCGCATCGTGCAGGGTGGCAAGTACTTCGACAGCTCTGTCTTCATAGATGAGGACGTGATAGAGAAGATCGACGAGCTGGCAGAGCTGGCACCGCTCCACAACAAGGCAGCCCTCATGGGTATCCATGCTTGCAAGAAGACCATGCCAGACAAGCCTATGGTGGCCGTGTTCGATACCTCATACTTCCAGACACTGCCCCAGAAGGCCTATATGTACCCCATTCCCTATGAGCTCTACGAGAAGTACTCTCTGCGCAAATACGGGGCTCATGGCACATCGCATCGCTATATAGCCGAGCGAGCCGCTCAGTTCCTTGACGAGGATCTGGCTGACCTCAAGATGATCACCTGTCACCTAGGCAATGGTTGCTCTATGACAGCCATAGACCATGGCATGGCCATTGATACGTCCATGGGGCTCACGCCTTTGGATGGGCTCATGATGGGCACCCGCTGCGGCGCCATCGATCCAGCTATTGTCCCGTTCCTGATGGAACATGAGAACCTCTCTTTCGATGAAGTGAATGATCTCATGAACAAGCAATCGGGTTTGTTGGGCATCTCTGGGATCTCCAACGACCTGCGCAGCGTGCGCGATGCCTCCGAAGCTGGGAACGAGCGCGCTCAGCTCGCCTATGAGATGTACTCTCACTCCGTCAAGAAGTATCTAGGTCAGTACATCGCCGAGATGGGCGGTGTGGATGTCATCGTGCTGACTGCCGGTGTAGGGGAGAACTGCGAGAAGATGCGCCGTATGATCTTCACGGGTCTGCAGACCATGGGTATCGTGCTCGACCTGGAGAAGAACAAGACCGGTAGGGGCGAGCGGGAGATATCCCGGGATGATTCAGAGGTGCAGATCCTCGTCATTCCCACCAATGAGGAATTGATGATCGCCATGGATACCCTTGATGTGGTAGAGCAGATGCGCCTTGAAGGTACCTTGTAGCCTGTGTAAGCGAGCTGCTGCCCTCCAAGGGGAAGATGAGGGATGGCTCCTGGGTCTTTCGGGCACCCCAGGGCCATCGTTTCCTAGACGAATGCCACCATCACGCAGGCAGCCATTGCTGTACAGAGCACGCCAAAGAGCACGATCCCGCATAGGGTCAACATCATGATCTCTCCCTTCGATCGACGTTCATCTTCGATGAGACCATGATGCCAGCCCAGCATTACGCAGATGCACCGCGTAGATTACAGAGTTCTAAGATGCACACCATTTGCCCTGCTCATCCGATGGCTCACATTCAATTGGATCTTCGTAGGCGGGCATCCGGGTTCGATGCCCGCATCAAGTCATGGGGTCAGCGGGTATCGGGGTGTTATCGTCAGGTTGTCAGGCGCTCTGGGCTTGAACGCAGGTGATGGCGGTAACGCCTACGATGTCGTCGGCAGAGCACCCGCGGGAGAGGTCATTCACGGGCTTTGCCAGTCCCTGGGTGATAGGCCCGTAGGCTTCGGCCTTTGCAAGGCGCTGCACCAGCTTGTAGCCCGCATTGCCCGCATCCAGATCAGGGAACATCAGCACATTGGCGCGGCCAGCCACGGGGGAATCCGGACATTTCAAAGCCGCCACCTCGGGGCAAAGGGCAGCATCTACTTGAAGCTCCCCATCCAAAGCCACCGCAGGATCAAGCTCACGGGCGATGCGCACCGCTTCAACTACCTTGTCGGCATCGGCATTGGAAGCGCTGCCGTGGCTGGAGTGGGATAGGAGCGCCACGTAGGGTGTCGTGGTGATGAGCGCTTCCCAGGACTTGGCGCTGGACACAGCGATGTTCGCTAACCCCTGAGCGTCTGGGTTCACGTTCAGGCCGCAGTCAGCGAAGATGAAGGTGCCCTTCTCTCCTAGATCGCAATCGGGGACGATCATGACGAAGAAGGAGCTCACAAGGGCCGCGCCCGGAGCTGTTCTCAGGATCTGGAGGCTGGGACGCAGGACATCGGCAGTGGAGTGGCAGGCACCGGCTACCATGCCATCAGCCCGCCCTGTCTTCACGAGCATGACCCCGAAATAGAGCTCATCTTGAATGAGCTTCGCGGCATCCTCAGGCGTCATGCCCTTGGCCTTGCGCGCTTGGTAGAGCTCATCGGCCAAGACAGAGGAGAGGGGGTCATTCACCGGGTCTATGATCTGGACCCGATCGAGGTCAGGCATCTTCTCTAGGATGCTCTCTCGGTTGCCCAAGAGGATCACTTCGGCAAAGCCCTCCTGGGATATCCTCAGTGCTGCTTCTTGAGTGCGTACATCCGACCCTTCGGCAAGCACGATGGTCTTCTTGTCTGCCGCCGCTAAGGTGAACATCTTATCCATGAATGCGCTCATGACCAACCCCTCTCGTATCCGTTTCCAAGAAGTCTAGCAAACATCCAGAAAGTCCCAAATAAGGGGTAGCAACTCGGTCGGATATACCCTATAGTGTGCCCTGTCTTTAAAAGCGGTACAGAGAGACCGACAAGGCACCATTTTACGAACGCAGTAGCGTCTTTTCGGTTTGCTCTGTGCGCACTCACGGCAGAAAGGGTGTGTATGGGCAACGGTTCTGAGATCATCAAATCCGTCTGTATGGACTCAGAGGAGATAGAGCGGGCCATCACGCGTATGGCTCACCAGATCCTCGAAGTCAACAAAGGTGCAGACAGTCTGGTCATCGTGGGGATCTATACGCGCGGAGACCTCCTGGCAAGAAAGCTCAAAGAACGCATCAAAGAGATAGAAGGGGTGGACGTGCCCCTGGGTGCCTTGGACATCAGCTTCTATCGCGATGATTTCCTGACGCACTTCGCTCCCGAGGTGCACTCCACTGACATCCCCTTCTCCATCGACGGCAAGGATGTCGTCTTGGTGGATGATGTCCTCTACACCGGGCGCACCATCCGTGCGGCTCTGGATGCCCTCATGGATATCGGCCGTCCCTCTAAGGTGGAGCTGGCGGTGCTGGTTGATCGCGGGCATCGGGAGCTTCCCATCCGCGCTGATTTCGTGGGCAAGAACGTGCCCTCTGCCGCCGATGAGAGCGTTCGCCTCTTCTTGGAAGAAGTGGATGGCATCCCCTCTGCGGTGGATATCTTGGAAGTGGCTCCGGGGGAGCGTGCGGGAGCGGCACCCCTGCAACTGAGGAAGGGGGAATAGCATGACGTTCGCACATAAGCACTTGATCGACATCACTGAATACAGCCGCGATGACATCATGCTCCTGTTGGAGACGGCGGCGAAGTTCAAGGAGGTGAACGAGCGGCGGATCAAGCAGGTGCCCACCCTGAAGGGGGCCACCATCGTGAACATGTTCAATGAGCCTTCTACCCGCACCCGCTCATCCTTCGAGATAGCGGAGAAGCGTCTTTCCGCCAACAGCTTGAACTTCGGTGGCAGCTCCACCTCCACGGTCAAGGGTGAGAGCCTCTCCGATACGGTGGAGACCCTTTGCGCTTACAAGATAGACATGATCATCGTCCGGGATAAGCATGCGGGCGTGCCGCGCAAGATAGCTGACCTGTCTGGTGTGCATGTCATAGATGCTGGCGATGGTAAGCATCAGCATCCCACCCAAGCGCTGCTTGACCTCTATTCCATCTGGGAGGAGAAGGGCTCCTTCGAAGGGCTCAATGTGGGCATCGTGGGAGATATCGCCCATTCCCGCGTCTGCGGCTCCCTTCTGCCAGCCTTGAAGATCATGGGGGCGAATACGGTAGCCATCGCGCCGCCCACCCTGCTTCCGGCGCGTCCGGATGTGCTCGGGGCAGATGAGGTCTCCTCTGATCTGGATTCTGTGCTGCCTGATCTGGATGTGGTGTACATGCTCCGTGTTCAGCGGGAGAGGTTGGAGGGCGCGCCCTTCCCCAGCCTACGCGAATATAACCTGCTCTATGGACTCACCCAGAAGCGGGACCAGCTGATGAAGCCGGATGCCATCGTCTGTCATCCCGGACCCATCAACCGCGGAGTGGAGTTGGATTCATTCATGGCTGACCATCCGGATCGCTCTGTGATCTTGGACCAGGTCTATGCGGGCATCCTCGTTCGCATGGCGGCTCTCTATCTTCTGTTAGGAGGTTCCAACGATGGCATTGATGCTTAAGGGTGCGCGCTGCATCGACCCGCAGGTGGGATTGGATGAGGTGTGCGACATCCTCATCCGAGACGGCAAGATCGCAGGTGTAGGCCATGATCTTGTCATGGAGAAGGGTGTTACCCGGGATCTGACGGGCAAGGTGCTCGTGCCGGGGCTCGTGGATATGCACGTCCATCTGCGCGAGCCGGGGTATGAGCAGAAAGAGGACATTGCCAGCGGCACGCGAGCTGCGGCTCACGGCGGCTTCACGGCGGTCTGTGCGATGCCTAATACTGACCCTGTGATCGACAATGCGGTGGGTGTGGAATACATCAAGGCCCGCGCGACCGAAGCGGGCAAATGCCGGGTCATCGTCTCTGGTGCCTGCACCAAGGGCCTTGAAGGCGAGATCCTCGCCGAGATGGGAGATATGTACGCCCATGGAGTGCGTGCGTTCACTGATGACGGCCATGGAGTCCAAGATGCGGGCATGATGCGCCGGGTGATGGATTACGCCTCACAGTTCGATTGTGTGGTCATGCCCCATTGCCAGGATGACTCTTTGGTAGGAGAGGGTCAGGTCAACGAAGGCGTCGCCTCTACGCGGCTCGGCATGCTGGGCTGGCCTGCTGAGGGTGAGGAGCTGGAGATAGCCCGTGACATAGCTCTTTGCCGCTTGACCGGTTGCCCTCTGCACATTCAGCATGTGACCACGGCCCGTGGCCTTGAGATGATCCGCCAGGCGAAGACGGAGGGGTTGCCCGTCACCTGCGAAGTGACACCTCATCACCTGTTCCTCACCGAAGACGACATCACGGATACCTATCCTACCTCCCTCAAGGTGAATCCGCCCCTGCGCACCTCCGATGATGCAGTGGCGCTGGTGGAGGGGATCGTTGACGGCACCGTGGATGCCATTGCGTGTGATCACGCTCCCCATACGGATTGGGAGAAGGATCGCGAATTCGAGCTTTCCCCCTTCGGTATGATCGGCCTTGAGACATCTTTGGCTTTGGTGCTCACCAAGTTGGTTTCCACTGGCATCATCAGCTACGCCAAGATGGCAGAGGTCATGGCAGTGAATCCGCGACGCATCCTGCGCCAAGAGCCGGTGCGTTTGGAGGTGGGCAGCGTCGCTGATTTGACCGTCTTCGATCCTGAGACCACCTGGACGGTGGAGCGTGCCGGATTCTGCTCTAAGGCTGGTAACTCAGGCTTCTTGGGGGCTGAGCTCACGGGCAAGGCCGTGGATGTGTATGTGGGCGGCTATGCCACCTTGGAAGACGGGGTCATCGTTGAGTAGCCCAAAAGAGAGGCTCATGAGCGCCACTTCCAAAGGGGTCGGAGAGCCCGCCCTGCTGGTCTTGGAGGATGGCACGGCCTTTCGGGGGCGCTCCTGCGGAGCATCAGGGGAAGTGACAGGGGAGGTCTGCTTCAATACCTCTTTGGAGGGCTATCTGGAGGTCATGACCGACCCTTCCTACGCTGGCCAGATCATCACTATGACCTATCCTCAGATAGGCAACTATGGCGTTAACCGTGAGGACATCCAGCGCGATCGGATCTTCGCCCGAGGGGTTGTGGTGCGGGATATGTGCGCTACCCCCTCAAGCTGGCGCTCTGATGTGAGCCTGCCAGATCTCCTCAAGGAAGAGGGGGTCGTAGCCATCGAAGGGGTGGATACTCGGGCTCTCGTGCGCCATATCCGCGATCAGGGAGCCATGATGGGTATCCTCTCCACGCAGGATCTGGATGAGGATAGCCTTCTGCGCAAGGTGAGGACAGCTCAAGGGCTCGTGGGCGCCAACTTGGTGGCGGAGGTGTCTGAGCCTGAGACGCGCACGTTCGATTCTCTGCCCCCATCCCATTCCTTCGCTGCTGCGGATGCTGCCCCCGTCCAGTGGAAGGTGGTAGCCTATGACTGCGGTGTCAAGGATTCCATCTTGCGGAATCTCACGCGCATCGGTTGTGAGGTCACCTGCGTGGGCTGGGATACACCAGCCGAAGAGGTGCTGGCTCTGGATCCTGATGGCGTGTTCTTGAGTAACGGTCCTGGGGATCCGCAGGCCGTTGATGCCACCTTCCGCGAAGCTGAGAAGCTCTTGGGGTCGGTCCCTGTGTTCGGCATCTGCCTGGGTCATCAGATGATGGGCTTGGCGGCCGGGGGCGAGGCTGAGAAGCTCAAGTTCGGCCATCGGGGAGGCAATCATCCGGTGATGAACCTGCTCGCGGGGCGGGTGGAGATAACCGCTCAGAACCACGGCTTCGGCATCCGCTTCAGCAGTCTCGGAGAGATCATCCCTGAGCTCTCTGGCGGTCGCACTGCCCATGAAGAGGATCTTCGGGCGTGGGCTCAGGCGAGTATCGCTCCTGTCGTGTGCAATGATCGCTTCGGTCGCATCCGCCTGACCCATGTGAACCTCAATGATGGCACTCTGGAGGGCATGGAGTTCTTGGATATCCCGGCCTTCTGCGTGCAGTATCACCCAGAGGCTTCGCCGGGTCCTACGGATTCTCATTATCTGTTCACCGCCTTCGGACGCCTGATGAGCAGCGTAGATGGCTATCTGGACATCGATATCGCTCGGGACAGGCTGCATGGCTGGAAGTTCGGAGGTGGGCGCGTTGCCTAGAAGAGAAGACATCAAGAAGGTCTTGGTCATCGGGTCGGGCCCCATCGTCATCGGTCAGGCCTGCGAGTTCGACTATTCTGGAGCCCAGGCTTGCAAGGTGCTCAAGGAATGCGGGCTGGAAGTGGTTCTGGTCAACAGCAATCCGGCCACCATCATGACCGATCCGGGTCTGGCGGACCGTACCTATGTGGAGCCAGTGACCGCTGAGTTCGTGACGAAGGTGATAGAGCAGGAGCGCCCAGATGCGCTGCTGCCCACCCTGGGCGGTCAGACAGGGCTCAATTGCGCTGTCGATCTGGCGCGCCAGGGAGTGTTGGACGAATTCGGCGTGGAGATGATCGGCTGTGATCTGGCTGCCATCGAGCGAGGGGAGGATCGCAAGCTCTTCAACGAGTGCATGGAAGAGCTCGGCATCGAAACCTCTCGGGCAGGTTATGCCTACTCTGTGGAAGATGCCCTCTCTATCGTGGAGTCCATCGGCTACCCCGTGGTCATCCGTCCTTCCTTTACCCTGGGAGGTGCGGGAGGCGGCATCGCTCATGGCGAAGAAGAGCTTCGTCGCATCGTGACCCAGGGG
Organism: uncultured Eggerthellaceae bacterium; assembly: GCA_910588205.1. Taxonomy (GTDB): domain Bacteria; phylum Actinomycetota; class Coriobacteriia; order Coriobacteriales; family Eggerthellaceae; genus MGBC163016. The sequence continues at coordinate 218,537 of CAJUQK010000001.1, read as the reverse complement.
GTGAGCCTCTCTCCGGCAGGGGAAGTGCTGGTGGAGGAATCCATCGAGGGTTGGAAAGAGTTCGAGATGGAGGTCATGCGGGATAGGGAAGGCAATGGCATCATCGTCTGCTCTATCGAGAACCTAGATCCCATGGGCGTGCATACGGGGGATTCCATCACCGTGGCCCCGGCTCAAACGCTGACGGATCTGGAATACCAGCGCATGCGGGCGGCGTCACTGGCGGTGCTCGAGAAGATAGGGGTGGAGACCGGCGGCTCCAACGTGCAGTTCGCCGTGAACCCTCGGGATGGTCGCATGGTCATCATCGAGATGAATCCCCGGGTATCGAGGTCCTCAGCCTTGGCTTCCAAGGCAACGGGGTTCCCTATAGCCAAAGCTGCAGCGAAGCTTGCCATCGGCTATACCCTTCCTGAGATCGACAACGACATCACCCAAGCCACTCCGGCTTGCTTCGAGCCCTCCATAGACTACTGCGTGGTCAAGGTGCCGCGCTTCGCCTTCGAGAAGTTCCAGGGCTCCGATGACACCCTCTCCACGCGCATGAAGGCCGTAGGTGAGGTCATGGCCATCGGCCGCACCTTCGAAGAGGCCCTGGGCAAGGCGCTCAGATCCATGGAGGATGGGCGTGTGGGCTTCGGAGGCTGCGCCAAAGCCCTGCGCGAGGCCGCCTGCTCCGATGGAGAGGAGCTTCGGGATGCCGTGAGCCGACCCACGCCGGAGCGCATCCATTATCTGGCTGAGGCCCTGCGTCGCGGTTGGACGGTGGAAGAGCTTCATGAGGCTACGGGGATAGATCCGTTCTTCCTCTTCCGCATGAAGGACATCATCGGGGTGGAGCAGGCGCTCTCTCAGATGCGCTTGGATGAGCTGGATGCAGAGGCGTTCACCCTGTGCAAGCAGATGGGGCTCTCGGATGCTCAGATAGCCCATCTGACCGGATCCGACGAGGCTACGGTGCGCACCTGCCGCAAGATGCTCCACGTGCTGCCTGTCATGAAGACCGTTGACACCTGTGCGGCGGAGTTCGCCAGCACCACTGAATATCACTACAAGACCTATGACGGCGCTGAAACCGAGGTGACGCCCAAAACGGTGCCCCGGGTGATGATCTTGGGTGCAGGGCCGAACCGCATCGGCCAGGGGATCGAATTCGACTACTGCTGCGTCCACGCCTCCTATGCTCTGCATGATGCAGGTTTCGAGACCATCATGGTGAACTGCAATCCTGAGACCGTCTCCACAGACTACGACACCTCGGACAAGCTCTATTTCGAACCGCTCACCTTTGAGGATGTCATGGATATCGTGGAAGCGGAGCAGCCTGATGGGGTAGTGGTCACCTTAGGTGGCCAGACGCCGCTCAAGCTGGCGAAGCCGCTGGCTGACGCAGGCGTGCCCATCATGGGTACCTCCCCTGAGGCCATCGACTTGGCAGAGGACAGGGATCGCTTCGCTGCCATCTTGGATGAGCTGGGGATAGCCTATCCGCCCAGCGGCATGGCCTCTACGTTCGAGGAGGCCTGCATCGTAGCGGACCGCATCGGGTTCCCGCTCTTGGTCCGTCCTAGCTATGTGCTAGGGGGGCGTGGCATGGGCATCGTCTATGACGGTGCGCAGCTGGAGAAGTACATGACCGAGGCTGCGAAGATCACCCCGGATCATCCGGTGTATCTGGACCGCTTCTTAGAGGGGGCGGTAGAGGTGGACCTCGATGCCATCTGTGATGGTGAGGATGTCTATGTGGGTGCTATCCTAGAGCACATAGAGATGGCAGGCATCCATTCAGGGGATTCCGCCTGCTGCACCCCTCCGTTCGCCTTGTCCGAATCCGTGCAGTCCAGCCTGCGCTCTATCGCTCGCCAGCTGGCTCTGCGATTGGGCGTGGTGGGGCTCATCAACATCCAGTTCGCCATCAAGGACCAGATGATCTACATCATCGAGGCGAACCCGCGGGCCTCTCGTACGGTACCCTTCGCCTCCAAGGCCACAGGGGTGCCTTTGGCGAAGGTGGCGGCCCGGGTGATGGCGGGAGAGAAGCTGGCGGCCATGGAGCTGCCCTCAGACGAGCGGCGGCTGGATCACTTTAGCGTGAAGGAGGCCGTGATGCCCTTCGGGCGCTTCCCCGGGGCTGATACGGTGTTGGGCCCGGAGATGAAATCCACGGGAGAGGTGATGGGCATAGCCCGGAACTTCCCCTGCGCCTTCGCCAAGACCCAGCTCGCCATCGATTATGAGCTTCCCGAGGCGGGCAAGGTCTTCGTGAGCGTCTGTGACCGCGACAAGCGCTCGTTCACCTCCATCGCGCGGGATTTCTCGCGCTTAGGGTTCGATCTGGTAGCCACGGAAGGAACGGCCTCTGCACTACGGGCCGTAGGGATCCAGTGCGAGGTGGTGCGGAAGATCCATGAAGGCTCGCCCAATGTGCGCGATCTCATGACCTCAGGCGAGGTGGTCCTCCTGGTGAACACCCCCTTCGGCAATGCTACCCGAGACGATGGCTATGAGATTCGCACTGAAGCTGTGCGTCGCGGCATCACCCAGATCACGAATCTGGCCGGTGCTCAGGCCATGGCGGCAGGGATGGAAGCAGCCCGCGGCGGCGGATTGGATGTGGTCGCACTCCAAGACCTGCCTCAGTGGGAGCAGATGTGAGGAACGTTGACAAAGAGAGAGGAGCCTCATGGGGCTTGAAGATAGCGCTGCGTTGGTGACATCCAACCGACATCTCTATGGGCAGCTCTACCTAATGGAGCTGAGCTGTCCCGAGGTGGCAGCGAACGTGCTGCCAGGGCAGTTCGTTCATATGACCATCCCGGATGAGCAGGCGCACATCCTCCGTCGCCCGTTCTCCATCTTCGATAGGGATGAAGAAGCGGGCAGCGTTGAGATCCTCTATCAGGTTCTGGGTGCGGGCACCCGGGCCATGGCCCAGTGGTCTGCGGGCATGAGCTGCTCCATGATCGGATGCATCGGTCGGCCCTGGGAAGTGCCCTTCGATACCAGCCGTGCACTGCTCGTGGGCGGTGGTGTGGGGGCAGCTCCTCTGTACCTGCTCTGCCAGCAACTCGATCAAGACGGCATCAGCATGGATGTCATCTTGGGAGCGGCCACTGAAGGGGCGCTCGTTTGTCGCAAGCGCTACGAGGAGACCTGCGGGATACCCCCTCTCTGCTCCACCGATGACGGGACCTTCGGTCGTGAGGGCTTTGCCACGCTGCTGGTGGAAGAGGCGCTCCAACGGGCTCAAGCGGAGGGGAAGCCCTATGACTACGCAGCCGTTTGCGGCCCTGAACCGCTCATGCGGGCAGCCAGTGCGTTGCTCCTGAAGGCCGGAGTGCGCACCCAGGTGTCCATGGAGCGGCGCATGGCTTGCGGAATAGGGGCGTGCCTGTCCTGTGTGGTGGAGACGAAGGACGGTCGCAAGCGTGCTTGCGTGGACGGCCCCATCTTCGATGCGGAGGACATCCTATGGTGAGCATGAGCGTGGATCTAGGCGGTTTGATCATGAAGAACCCGGTGACGGTGGCTTCGGGCACCTTCGCCGCTGGTCGGGAATACGCCGACTTCGTAGACGTAGCGAAGCTAGGAGCGGTGGCCACCAAGGGAGTATCGCTCAATGGTTGGGCGGGCAACGATGCCCCGCGCATCGCTGAGACACCCAGTGGCATGTTGAATTCCATCGGTCTTCAGAACCCCGGCGTGGCTCATCTGAAGGAGCAGGAGCTTCCCTGGTTGGCGGGTCAAGGGGCCACCACCATCGTGAATGTCTCCGGCCATAGCTTCCAGGAATACGTGAGCGTGATAGAGGCCCTAGAGGATGCGCCCGTGGATGCTTATGAGGTGAACATCTCCTGTCCCAATGTGGATGCCGGGGGGATGACCATGGGTTGTGACTGCGGATCGGTGACCCAGGTGGTGAGCCTCTGCCGCCAGACCACAGTGCGGCCGCTCATCATCAAGCTCACTCCCAACGTGACCGATGTGACGGAGATAGCCCGAGCTGCTGAAGCAGCCGGGGCGGATGCCCTCTCTCTCATCAACACTCTCTTAGGCATGGCTATCGATGCCAAGAGCCGACGTCCCTTGCTCTCCCGCGTGGTAGGCGGTCTCTCTGGCCCCGCCGTGAAACCGGTGGCGCTCAGGATGGTCTGGCAATGCTCCCAGGCCGTGAGCATCCCGCTTCTAGGCATGGGTGGCATCACCTGCGGGGAGGATGCCATAGAATTCATGCTGGCTGGGGCCACGGCTGTGGCAGTGGGAACAGCCAACTTCATGGATCCTCAGGCCACCATGAAGGTGCTCCAGGGCATGGAAACCTACTGTGAGGATGAGGGTGTGGAAGATATCAACGAGTTGATAGGAGGCCTTCAGTGCTGACATCCTTCGATGCCATACCACGAACAGACCGAGTGATAATCGCCCTTGACTGCGAAGCCGATAAGGCCATCTCCATCGCCTATCAGCTGGCAGGACGGGCGAAGTGGGTGAAGATCGGTATGACACTCTTCTACGCCTATGGCACTGATCTGGTGAAGATGCTGAAAGCCCGGGGTTACAACGTCTTCTTGGATCTCAAATTCCATGATATCCCCCATCAGGTGCTGGGAGCGGCCCGTTCTGCGGCTGAGACGGGCGCTGACATGCTCACTATGCAGACGGTGGGCGGCGTTCCCATGATGGAAGCAGCCCAAGCAGGGGCCGTGGAGGGGGCACAGCTGATCGGAGGCGATGTGCCTGTGACCTTGGGGATCACCGTCCTCACCTCCATGGATCAAGCCACCCTGGCCCAGACGGGAGTGGTGCGCCCCATGGAGGAGCAGGTGCTCTCCTTGGCGCATCTGACCCAAGAGGCGGGAATATCCGGTGTGGTGGCTTCACCTCAAGAGGCCTCGCAACTGCGCGCCATTCTTGGTCAGGAAGCCTACATCGTCACCCCCGGCGTGCGTCCTGTCTGGGCGGAGACAGGGGATCAGAGCCGTATCGCCACTCCGGCCCAAGCCTTCGACAACGGTGCATCCCATATCGTGGTGGGTCGTCCCATCACCGATGCCCCCGATCCTATCCAGGCTTTCGAACAGATAGCTGAGGAATTGGCATGAGCGAACGGGGTCGGCTCTTCGTCATATCCGGTCCCTCGGGAGTAGGGAAGGGAACCCTCGTTTCACGCTTGGCTGAGGAGCCGGGCATCTGGGTCTCCGTGAGCGCTACCACGCGCGACCCTCGCCCAGGAGAGGTGGATGGTTCTGATTACTTCTTCATGGATCGGGATGCGTTCTTGGACAAGGCGGCAGCCAAGGGATTCATCGAATGGGCGGAATACAGCGGAAATTGCTACGGCACGCCGAAGGATACCGTTGAAGAGCACTTGGAGGCAGGAGAGGATGTCATCTTGGAGATAGAGGTCCAGGGAGCGCTCCAGATCAAGGAACAGCTGCCCGAGGCACGGCTCGTCTTCGTGCTGCCTCCGTCCTTAGAGGTACTGGAAGAGCGTCTGCGCGGACGCGGTACTGAGACTGAGGAGGTCATCCAACGGCGTTTGGCAACGGCAAGGCTGGAGTTGGATGAGAAAATGAAGTATGATTACCAGCTTGTGAACGATGACCTTGATGAAGCGTTCCATGGATTGAAGACCTACATCAGCCAGACCGAAAGATAGTGAGAGAGGTTCCTACCTATGAGCATCATCAGCCCTGATATCGATGTGCTGCTGGACGACGCAGAGAATGACCGCTTCTTGCTCTGCACTATGGCGGCCAAGCGGGCCCATGACATCAACGATATGATGTGCGGCCAGCGTGACCGTGCCATCCAGCTTCAGTCTGCCATCGAGATAGCCCGGGCCGCCGATGCCAAGCCGCTCACCATGGCCTTCAATGAGATCGCTCGCGGTGATGTCTCATTCGATCCGGAGTCCATCGACCTGACGAACGAATGACCGAACCTTCCCTGTTCCAGCGGGTCATCCTGGTCCACTACCATGAGATTGGCCTGAAGGGGCATAACCGGTCCAAATTCGAGACCCGGCTGCTCAAGAACATCCTCGGCCTTCTGGATGGTTTTCCGGTGGTCACGGTCCACCGGGTGTCCGGAAGGCTCATCATCTTCTTGAAAGAAGGCTGCTTGGCAGAGGAGGCTGAGCGCTGCGCTTCCTTTGTTTCGCGCATCCCTGGCGTTGCACGCACTTCTTGTGGATTCAAGTGTCCGCGCACCCTGGAATCCATCAATGAGGCCGCCATCTTGGCGCTCTCCCAGGCTGAGCCCTTCCAAACCTTTAAGGTGCAGGCGCGCCGCGCCCATACTGACTTCCCCATAGATTCCATGACCATGAACCGCCAGGTGGGGGCTGTCCTCTGCGACGCCTTCCCTGACAAGCAGGTGAAGATGAAGGGAATGGACGTAGAGGTTCATGTGGAAGTGGTGCAGAACGCCGCTTTTGTCTACGCCTTCAGCATTCCCGGAGTAGGGGGGCTTCCTGTGGGCAGCTCAGGCAAGCTCATGGCTCTGCTCTCCAGTGGCATAGATTCCCCCGTTGCCCTCTGGCAGATGGCGAAGCGGGGGGCGGTCTGCTGTGCAGTGCACTTCTCAGGCGCACCGGAGACGAGCGATGCTTCGGAGTTCCTGGTAGATGATATCGCCCATGTGCTGGAGCGAACGGGCTGCATCGATCGGGTGTTCACGGTGGCCTTGGGCAGTCATCAGCGCCAGATATCCTTGGAATGTCCGCCTCCCTTACGCGTCATCCTGTATCGGCGGCTCATGTTCAAGGTGGCGGAGGCTTTGGCTCATCAGGTCAAAGCGAAGGGTCTCATCACGGGTGAGAGCTTGGGGCAGGTGGCATCCCAGACCTTAGAGAACATCTGCTGCACCGATGCTGCAGTCTCCATGCCCGTGCTCCGGCCGCTCATCGGCACAGACAAGCAAGATATCATCTCTACCGCTCAGCGCATCGGCACCTTCGAGATATCCACCGAAGACGCTCCGGATTGTTGCACTCTTTTCATGCCACGTTCCCCTGAGACCCACGGCAAGCTGTCCGTGGTAGAGGAAGCAGAGAGCATCTTGCCCGTGAACCAGTGGGTCTCAGAGCTTACGGCTTCGGCCCGCTGTGTGGAATACCGGCGTCCACGCTGACCGCTTTCTGAGCGCTTTGAGTTTTCCGATCAGCATCCTTTGATGGAACGATGCTGATCGGGTGATCATCTCGTGCAGACTCCTCATGAACCGGTGATGATCCTTTGAAGCTGCAAGATGAGATCATAGTCATAGGCTGATGCCCAGAGAGCAGATCCCTGTCAGATCCCCGAGCTACCCTTTCCATCATAGGGAATCGCGAAGGGGAGGCAAGCCATGTCATTCCAAGGGTACTCTGAGAGCCTCACAGCTCGGCTTCATCTGGGTCAGCGGGGCAAACCGGTCATCTTAGGCGCTGTCTTCGTCGTCATCGTAGGATTGGTCCTGGCGGGGATGAGCCTCACAGCTTCTTCAGAGGGTCTGGAGATCCAGTCGGCCGACGCACTGCAGGAGGAAGCTCCTCCAGCCGTTGAGGCGGCTGAAGAGCCCGCACCCATCTACGTTCACGTGGCCGGATGCGTGCAAGCGCCGGGGATGTATCAGCTCTCTGCTGGAGCACGCGTGGCAGAGGCTATCCAAGCAGCAGGAGGTTTCACCCCCGAAGCACAGACGGAGAGCGTGAACCTCGCTCGGTCCGTCCAGGATGGCGAGCAGGTGATCGTGGCGAGCGCTGCCCAAGCTGCTCCAGCGGCAACTGCGGGAGAGGTGGATGCATCTGCTGCCAGTGGGTCAGGGCTCGTGAACATCAATACCGCTGATGAGGAGGAACTGCAGAAGGTGCCCGGCATCGGTCCTTCCAAGGCTGCCAAGATCGTTGCCTATCGAAAGGAGCATGGCAGCTTCGCCTCTATAGAAGATCTCACCCAGGTGAGCGGCATAGGGGAGAAGACCTTGGCTTCCATCAAGGATGAGATCTGTGTGAGTTGAGACCTTTCTGGGATCCAAGATCATGGCTGTAGAGGTCATCGGGTTAGAGCGAACGCCTCGCAAGCCGGGGCTCACGTTCCTCTTGATCCCCGCACTGGTCCTCTGGGCAGCGGCGGCAGCAACCTTCGGGCTGAGCGAGACTCTACCTCCGGCTGCGGTCCCGGTCTGCGCCGTGATCTGCCTGGTGCTCGGTCTGATCAGCGCTTTGTTGGTGATCCCCTCTTCCAAGAAGGATCTCATGTTGGCTTTAGCTCTGGGCTTTCTTGGGGCTGCCCTCGGATTCGCGGCATCGGTGCAGATGCAGGCAGGGTATAGGATGGCGGAGGCGGGTGCCTCTCTTGGGGAGCTGTACGTACAGCAGGATTCAACGGATTCCAGTTTCGGGTGCACCACCCTCTGCGTTGCCCGCACTGAGGATGGGGAAAGCTGTCGGGTACGGCTCTATACGGATGCGGATGAGCGCTTCCTTGCGGGTGCCGTGCTCGAAGCGTCAGGACAGCTCTCTCCCTTGAAGGTTCAAGCTCAGGGGCGCCTGAGGGATCAGGGGGTCTGTGCGCAGGTATCCGGGGCAACGGTGGAAGAAGCAGGCCCGTCTGGCTTCTGGGGGTGTTTGAGAGAGGTTCGGGCTCAGGCCATCCAGTCCATCTTAGCCTACGGCGGCGATCGAGGCAGTCTCATGGCTGCTGTGGTCTGCGGCTACCGAGCGGCCATAGCAGACGATTCCCTCTATGGCGGATTCAAGGCGTGCGGCCTTGCGCACATGATAGCGGTCTCAGGGGCGCATACCTCTATCCTGCTCATGATGCTCCTGCTGGTGCTCAAGGCCCTCCGGGTGCCCAAGGTCCCTTCCGTGTTCGTATCCATCGCCTTCGTGGGAGCGTACCTCGTCTTCGTTGGTTTCCCCCTCTCGGCTATTCGCAGTGCTGTCATGGCGGTGCTCTCCCTGACCTCGCTCTTCGCAGGGAGGAGATCTGCCTCTCTGAATTCCTTAACCCTATGCATCATCGGCTTCATCCTCATAGACCCGATCAGCTGCAGGTCCATATCACTCTTCCTCTCGGCTGGGTCGACCCTTGGGATCGTCCTGTTCGCAAGCCTTTTTGCCTCCTGGTTCCCGCACGCGGGGGAGCGCCTTCGCAACCTTCTCATAGAGCCTGCCGGACTCACCTTCTCAGCCAATCTTCTCACACTGCCCACCTCAGCTGCGCTCTTCTCCCAAGCCTCTCTGATAGCACCTATAGCGAATATCCTTGCAGCCCCACTCTTCGCATTGACCTGCACAGCCGGATTCGCTGGATGTCTCACTGCTCAAGCCGTTCCGGCGCTGGCACCTCAAGCCTTGCATCTCGCTGGTCTTTCCTGTTGGCCGTTGATCGCCTTGGTGGAGCTCCTCTCGAGCATCCCCTTCGCCTCCGTGCCTTGCGCCTTGGATCCGTTGGCGATGCTCATCCTGTCTGTGGGGGCATCCTGTTTCCTCTGGATCTGGTGGCCGCGCCTTACGAAGCGGCTCCTGATCGGCTTAGGTGCTGTCCTCATCGGGTGTCTTGCTGCCTTTATCCTGATCATGAACCTGCCAAGAGGCAACACCCTTACCGCTTTGAATGTGGGTCAAGGAGACGCGATCCTCGTTCGGTCAGGGAGTTCAGCCGTTCTTGTGGATACGGGTAACTCCGATGGGATGCTGCGTCATGAGCTGGGAGAGGCGGGGGTGTATCAGCTAGATGCCGTCATCATCACCCATCCGGATGATGACCATTGCGCCTCTTTGGGCTCCCTTGGAGATCATATTGAGGTGAAACGGATCCTCATGGCTCAGGACGTCTTCACCTGTGGTTGTGCCAAGTGCAACCGGCTTCTTCAATTGGCCGACCGCTGCTCACCTTCTGCTCCGAAGCAGGGGTTGCATCAAGGAGACCTCATCCAGGTAGGCTCCATCTCCTTGGAGGTGCTCTGGCCTGAGCGATTCACTGATGAAGGAGGGAACGGGGATAGTCTTTGCCTCATGGCGGGAGTCGATGTTGATGGAGACGGCACAGCGGATCGGAAGGCGCTCCTCACAGGAGACGCAGAGGCGGAGCAGCTTGAGGCGATCGCAAGATCCGGACGGCTTGAGGATGTGGATGTGCTCAAGGTGGGGCATCATGGGTCTAAGGTGAGCCTCTCGGAGGAGACGACGCGGTTGCTGAAACCAGAGGTCGCGCTCATCAGCGTGGGGGAGGGGAATCGTTACGGTCATCCTTCAGAAGAAGCGCTCCAGCAGTTGGGTCAAGTGGGCAGTCATATCTTCCGTACGGATGAGGACGGTACGGTGACCGTCACATTCACTGAAGAGCGCCTGACCGTGAACGCCCAGGAGCGAAGCGCTCCTTGAGAGACGGGTTGGATTATCATATCCCTATGGCTGATACCACGAACAAAGCGCTGCTGCCCGCTTATCTAGTAGTGGGGGATGACGCTCTCAAGCGAGAGGCGGTCCTGCGTCGCATGCGCACCCGCTTGGAAAAGCTGGGTGACCTCTCGTTCAACTCAGATACCTTCGATGGTGAACATGCCGAAGGCTCTGCTATAGCCACGGCTTGTCAGACACTTCCCTTCGCCAGCGAGAAACGGTTGGTGGTGGTGAGCAACGCCGAGAAGCTCAAGAAGACTGATGCTGAGGAGGTGGTTGCCTACTTGGCCGCACCGGCTGAGACCACCGTGCTCTTGCTTCTGGCGGAGAAGCTGGCGAAGAACACGCGGCTCTACAAGGCGGTGGCATCTCTGGGGGCGTCAGCGGTGATCGATTGTGCTCGGCCGAAGAAGTGGGACATGGCCCAGCATGTTCGCAATATGGCACCTAGCCATGGGGTCACCATCACAGAGGGTGCTGCTGCATTGCTGGTGGAGCTGCTGGGTGAGGACACCGTTCGACTTGATAACGAGCTCAAGAAGATCGCTCTTGCCCAACCCCCAAACGATGCCATCACCGAAGGGGATGTGAAGCGCTTGGTCATGCGCGAGGCGGAAGCGAAGCCCTGGGATCTGGCTGACGCTCTTGCTTCTCGTGATCTCAAGCAGGTCATGGCGGTCATCGGCAAGATGCCCAGTGCAAGCCCCTTTTCCCTGTTGGGGATATGCATCTCCCGCATCCGTGAGCTGATCTGCGTGAGGGCGGTGCTGGCCCGGGGAGGGAACAAGGCTCAAGCGGCCGGGGAGCTCAAGGTGCCAGACTGGAAGATCAAGAACCATGACCGCTGGGTGCGGAACTATTCTGCTGAGGAGCTGCGACAGGCGCTCACCTCAGCCGTTCGATGCGAGCGTGATATGAAAAGCGGCGCCGATGCCAGCGCCGCTCTGAGAGATTGGTTGATCGGGGTGGTGGCCCAGTAGAGACAAAAGAGCTCGTCTCCTGTCTGTGTGGATGCAGCCGTAAGCCGCATCCACGGAATGAGGGTTACTCCTCGGGCTGAGCCGCTTTGTCGTCAGCCTGGGCCTCTTCTGCCGTCTCGGCATCCAACGCTTCGGCCTCGGCCGCAGCTGCTTCAGCTTCAGCCTTGGCTGCCTCCTCGGCCTCCTTGGCCTTGCGGGCGTTAGCCTTCTCCTCGAGCTTCAGCTGGGCCTCACGGCGCTTTGCCTTCTCGGCTTCCTTCTCTTTCATGGCAGCCACGCGAGCTTCCTTCGCAGCCTTCTTCTTGTTGTTGCCCTTGGCCACTTCCTTGGCCTTTGGCTTCTCGTAGGCGCTGCGATCGGCATCGGTGATGATCGTGTTCGCCAGCTTCGTGAGGCCGCTCTTGCGGTTGGCAGCCTGGTTCTTCTTGATGACTCCCTTGGAGACTGCCTTGTCCATGAGGCGGCAGGCAGCACAGACGGCAGCGTAGGCCTCAGCGCCGTTCCCGGCTTCAACGGCCTCGCGGACGCGACGGCTGGCGGTCTTCAGCTCGCTTTTGACCGCACGGTTGCGCATGCGGGCCTTCTCGTTGGTGATGATGCGCTTCTTCTGGGACTTGATGTTCGCCATGGTCTTCTTCGTTCCTCTCTGATATACGAACCTCGGGTCTTACGCCTCAAGACGGCTATCCGTAGAAGAGGTGGCGAAGGGGAGGAAGATGCTGGTGGCATGGCAGGACAGCGAAAGGACAGACCGTTACGGTCTGCCGGTTGCCCATCCCCTGGTTTTTCGGTACGGGCGCCTTGTCCTGCAAGGCCGCCAGCAACAGCCATCCTTCATGCAGCCATGTCTGCGGATCGTGCGGTATGCACAGGCCATCGCTCAGCGCTGATGCGATAGAATAGCGCACTGCAGCTTCGCTGTCACGAAGAAAATATGCAAAGACCATCCAACTTGTGAAGGATCCATGGCTACAGACCCTCAGAATATACGGAACTTCTCCATCATCGCTCATATCGACCATGGCAAGTCAACGCTGTCCGATCGCATCCTAGAGCAGACCGGGACGGTGGCTGAGCGCGACATGCAAGAGCAGCTGCTGGATACCATGGATATCGAGCGAGAGCGCGGCATCACCATCAAGAGCCAGGCGGTGCGGGTGGAATATGTGGCCGATGACGGCCAGACCTATCAATTGAATCTCATTGACACTCCTGGGCACGTTGATTTCACCTACGAGGTGAGCCGTTCCTTGGCCGCGTGTGAGGGAGCAGTGCTCGTAGTAGACGCCACCCAGGGTGTAGAGGCCCAAACGGTGGCCAATGCCATGCTGGCCATGAATGCCAACCTTGAGATCATCCCGCTCATCAACAAGATCGACCTGCCTGCGGCTGAGCCGGAGCGCGTGAAGGAAGAGATAGAAGATGGCCTGGCCATTCCTGCGGATGATGCGGTATTGGCTTCGGGTAAGACCGGCGAAGGGGTCCATGACCTGCTGGAATCCATCGTCTATAACGTGCCTGCACCCGAGGGGGATGCTACTGCTCCTCTACGCGCTCTCATCTTCGACAGCTACTTCGACGCCTATCGCGGTGTCGTGGCCCTGATTCGCATCATCGACGGTGCCATCCGCAAAGGGGATCGCATCCATATGCTGGCTACGGGAGCGGATGCCCTGGTGGAGGAAGTAGGCGTGCGCACCCCCGTCGAGGTATCCCTGCCAGAGCTCTCGGTGGGAGAGGTAGGCTACCTGGTCACCGGCCTCAAGGATGTGAGCCAGGTCAAGGTGGGCGATACGGTCACTCTGGCAGAGGGGGGCGTAACGGAGCCTCTGCCCGGCTATCGCGAAGCGAAGCCCATGGTGTTCACCGGCCTGTATCCCATCGAAGGGGATCAATACGAACCCCTGAAGGAGGCTCTGGAGAAGCTCGCATTGAACGACCCGGCCCTCGTCTGGGAGCCGGAGACTTCCGTTGCTCTTGGGTTCGGGTTCCGCGTGGGATTCCTCGGGCTGCTCCATATGGAGGTGGTGAAGGAGCGGCTTGAGCGGGAATTCGGACTAGACCTCCTTGCCACGGCTCCTTCCGTGGAGTATCGAGTGTATCTACGAGATGGGGAGATGGAGTCAGTACACTCTCCTCAGGATATGCCTGCGGCAGGCACCTATGAGCGCATCGAGGAACCCTATCTCAAGGCGAAGATCCTCGTGCCCCCTGACTATATCGGTGCGGTGATGGATCTCACCGTGGCCCGGCGCGGCACCTTCATCACCATGAACTACATCTCTGAGACCACCGTTGAGATGCTCTGGGAGATACCCCTCTCTGAGCTCATCATGGATTTCTTCGACCGGCTGAAATCTAATACGAAGGGCTACGCCAGCCTCGACTACGAATTCATGGGCTATAAGCCCTCAGACCTCGTGAAGCTTGACATCCTGCTGGCAGGCAAGCCCATCGATGCCCTCTCCTTCATTGTGCATAAGGACAAGGCCTATGAGCGGGGGCGTGTCCTCACGGATAAGCTGAAGGAGATCATCCCCCGTCAGATGTTCGAGGTGCCCATCCAGGCGGCCATCGGTGGCAGGGTGCTAGCTCGACAGACCGTGAAGGCCAAGCGCAAGGATGTGTTGGCGAAATGCTATGGAGGAGACATCACTCGCAAGCGGAAGCTTTTGGAGAAGCAGAAGGCTGGCAAGAAGCGCATGAAGGCCATCGGCAACGTAGAGGTGCCCCAAGAGGCCTTCATGGCCATCCTCAAAGTGGACGAATAGGTAGTACCTTGCATTCTGGATTCGCAGGGCCGACCGTGTTCGGCCCTGGGCTACATGCATGGTTGTGCGTAGGGGCCGACCTCGGTCGGCCCTTTTTGCGTTCGGGATAATGCCTCTCCCCGCAAGGGGCATTCGGCCTTAGGCCTTGGCTCTCGAAAAGACGTGATGCTTCGCTTATATCACGCTTTTCTCGGCCTGCGGAATCGGCCTCAACCCCTCACGGGGAAGGGCTGTCTTCTGCATAAACAAAAAAATCCTCACCGCACTGCTGATGGGGCCCAACGGATCCGCATCACCACTGCGGGCGGCTTATCGCCGCGTTATCGCGCTTCGAGCGAGGGCATCATCCTAGACTAGGGGTCGAACACGTTCGACCCCTACGCACAAGGATGCGCGGCGCATGGGGGGCATCTTGTTCACAGGTCAAATCCGCCGCCTAACTATTCCCGCTGCTTACGCAGCGGGGTTAAGGGTTGTGACCGGAACAGGAATGCGTGGTTTTCTGGGGTGTAACGGGTTCGGGCCGAGCCAGCTCGGCCCCTACGGGTGATGTTGCATTCTCCGGGTTGTGGTGTTGGGTCGAACACGTTCGACCCCTACGGATCGTACGCCAGGTGCACTCGGGTGAACCATGCATTGTAGGGGCCGATCTGGATCGGCCCCCTGTAACACCCGGAACAACCCTGTACGCCAGGCTACCCGGCAATTGCCGCAATGTATATGTTGCGTGCGCTCTTCGCGCAACGCATCCTCCGCGCGAAGCGCGTTCGCCATCATCTCGTTCCGTCGCGGGACGTGCTCCGGGCTTTGCAAGCTATCAGGCGGTTCCCTCTATCTGACGGAGGCGCAGGGAGAGGGCATCGTCCAGGGTCTTGATCCGGTGTGTAGGTACGAGGGGCGTCAACGGACAATCGGCAGCGGCTCGACCCACTTGCCGGTGAGTGGTGGGCTGTCCGATGGCCTGGGCGATATCCGTGCAGGTGCAGAGCTGGCCGTAGGGGACAGCCTGTACCGCCTCCCAGACCGCTCGTTCGAAGCTAGTGCCTCTGAGATCAAGGGGCACATCGAATACCCGTCGCTTTCCTGCCAGGTATTCAAGGAGCTGGTTCGCGCAAGCGTTGGTAAGGGTGCTCGGACGCTTATCGTCTTCCTTAGGGGTAGGGGAGAACGCGACAAGGCAGATGCGCCCCTCGTCTTCGCGGATGAGCATGGGTCCCCAGGGGGTGGCATAGACATTGGAGGCTCCCATAGATAGACCCGCTCCTCTCTTGCTCGGTGCAAGGCTGCAAGAAACTGTATCATAGTCCCAACGTGGATGACTGCAGAGCGCCGTGACCGCCCGTATCTGACCCTAGGAGAGACCGTGCCGAACCCCTTGCTCATCGCTCCTTCCATCCTCTCGGCTGATTTCGAGGACATCGCCGGAGCCATAGCCCTTCTGGAGGAGGCCCATGCGGATTGGGTCCATATCGATGTGATGGACGGCCATTTCGTGCCCAATATCACCATGGGGATCCCCTTGGTCCAAGCGCTCCACCGCATCACCTCAAAGCCCTTAGATGCCCATCTCATGGTGTCGAATCCCCTGCGACAGATCCCTTGGTTCCTTGAGGCCGGATCTGACATCGTGACCTTTCACCGGGAAGCCGTGAGCGCAGAAGAGGCTCACGAGGCCATTCGCCTCATCCATGAAGGGGGCGCCCGTGCGGGCGTATCCGTGAAGCCCGCCACGGATCTGGCGGACATTCAGCCCTTCATCAGGGAAGCGGATATGGTCCTCATCATGAGCGTGGAGCCGGGGTTCTCGGGCCAGTCCTTCATCGAAGGGTCTGATGACAGGGTTGCTCAGATACGCCAGATGGCCCAGGATCAGAACACGAGCCTTCTCATCCAGGTGGATGGGGGTATCGGGGCATCAACGGTGAAGGCCGTGGTTGACGCGGGGGCGGATTGTGTGGTCTGCGGCAATGCCTTCTTCAAAGCCCCTGACCCTCGAAGCGTTCCTGCTGCCCTGCGGAGCATCGCCCAGGGAATGAGCCAAGATGCTTGAGCGCACGGAGGGTTATCTCTATTTCGATTACGCTGCTACGGCACCCATGGTGTCTGAAGCATTGGCGGCCATGGAGCCTTACCTTACGGCGGGCCCTGGATCCATCCTGGGTAATGCCAACCCGAATTCCCTCTCACAGCCCGGCAGGGAGGCGTTCAAGGCCTTGGAGGGGGCGCGGCGCAGCCTCGCTTCCTCCCTGGGGGCGGCTCGTCCCGATGAGATCATCTTCACCTCTGGCGCTACCGAGGCGGATAATGCTGCCATGGAAGGGGTCGCCCGGGCTGCTTTCGAAGAACGGGCGCGGAAGATGAGCGGGACGTTCACTCCTCATGTCATCACGTCTCAGATAGAGCATAAAGCGGTGTTGAAGCCAGCCCGTCGCCTGGCATCTCAGGGCTTCGAGGTGACCTATCTGCGGCCTGATCGCGATGGGTTCATCAGCGTTTCCGACCTTGAGGAGGCGCTCAGGCCTGAGACGGTCTTGGTGAGCATCCAGCAGGCGAATTCGGAGGTGGGCTCTATCCAGGCTATCCGGCAGCTGGCGGCCGCTGCTCACCGATCAGGGGCGCTCTTCCATACCGATGCTGTACAGGGGCTGGGGAAGGTGCCCATCCATCTTCGGGAGATGGATGTGGATGCTGCCTCGTTCTCTGCTCATAAGATCGGAGGTCCCTACGGTGTGGGTGCTCTCTATCTGAAGCGACGCTGTCCTTTCACCGCATTCATCTTGGGGGGTGGTCAAGAGGGCGGGAGGCGCTGCGGCACCCAGAATGTCTGCGGGGCGGTGGGCTTCGCGGCGGCTGCTTCGGCAGTCACAGCTGATGTGGAGGCGGAGAGTGCTCGCCTCCGGCAGATACGCGATAGGCTCTATGAGCGCCTCTCTGCTTTGGACCGCATCCAGCCAGCGGTGGAATGCCCTGAAGGAAGCCAGGACTTCCTTCCCAATGTGGTTTGCGTACTGCTCGAAGGCATCGAGAGCCAGACGGCGGTGCTGCGCTTCGACGCTCTCGGTTTCGCTGTATCGGGAGGGAGCGCTTGCTCTTCGTCCAGCTTGAAGCCAAGCCATGTCCTGAGCGCTTGCGGCCTTGGTGCCGATGAGGCTCAAACAGAGCTTCGCATCTCCTTTGGACGATACACGGATATGGAACAGGCCGAGGCGCTCTTAAAGGCAGTGCCGAAGGTCTTGGATTGGGAGGGTTGAGCATTGACCGAATTAGTGAACACCCATTGTCATACCGGATTCTGCGGCCATGGGGAGGGGGAGGTGGAAGCCTACGTTGCCGAAGCCGAACACTGCGGCCTGACCACGCTGGCCTTCACGGATCACTTCCCGCTCTCTGCCGCCTTCGACCCCGTTGGTTATCTTTCGGTCCCTTCAGAGAAGCTGCCCCTCTATGAGCAGGCCGTTCTGGAAGCGAGGAACGCTCATCCGAGCTTGGATATCCTCTTGGGCATAGAGCTTGACTATCTGGGCCAAGATGAGGATCGGGATTTGGAGACCATGAACTTGGATCGGTTCGACCTGATCCTCGGCTCAGTCCATTTCGTGGATCGCTGGCCCTTTGATGACCCGGCTCAACGAGACCGCTGGGAAGAACCGGGGGCGGCGGATGTCATCTGGCGCCGCTATGTTGAGCTCTGGTGTCAGGCGGCAGTGGATGACTCCCTTCCCTTCCATATCATGTCCCATCCTGACCTCGCGAAGAAATTCGACCGCTACCCTTCGTTCGCCTTGGAGCCTCTCTACGAGCAGATGGCTGAAGCGGCTCGAGCGGGAGGGCGGATGATAGAGCTCAACACCTCTGGGTCCTATTATGCCTGCGAAGAGCCCTTTCCCGCTCCTGCCCTTCTAGCCGCCTTTGCTCGAGCGGAGGTGCCTTGCACGGTGGGGACGGATGCCCACCTGCCTGCGAATGTGGCTCGAGATATCCGCCGAGGCTATCGGCTGATGCAAGAAGCAGGTTACAACTGCGTGACCGTACCCACTTCCACGGGAGATAGGCGTAGCATCTCCTTAGACCGATAAAGCACACTTCATGCGCGAGCAAGGAGCTTCCCATGGCCAAGGATAAGAAAGACAAGAGGTCCGCCAAGTCCGCTTCCAAAGGGGAGAAGCGGCCGAAGAAGGCGGCGCGGGCTCTCACAACCGCTACGGATGCTCTGGTAAAGCAGGGCTCTCGCATCCTAGCCAAGTCCGACAAGGTGCGCACCATAGGTGCGCTGGAACAGCAGCTGTTGAAGCTCTTTCCTGCCGATACCGCTGAGAGCTGGGACAGATGCGGCCTGTTGGTAGGGGAGCGTGCCCTGCCCATCACCAAGGTGGCTATCGCGCTGGATCCCACGGTAGATGCCATCGAAGAGGCAGCGAAGGCAGGGGCCAATGTGCTTCTCACCCATCATCCTGCCTATCTGGATCCGCCTGCCTCCTTCGCTCCCGAACGATCCGTGGCGCTCTCGCCTGGTGCCGGTGTCTTCGCGGCTATCCGCTCGGGCGTGGCCCTCATGGTCTTTCATACTTCGCTTGATGTCAGCAAGCAGGCCCAGGTCATCCTTCCGAAGCTTCTGGGGCTCACCTATACGGGGAAGGTGCTCGCGCCTTTGGAGAAGCGTCCTGCTCTCGGTTATGGCCAGGTCTGCAAGGTGAGCACCGAGGGAGGCAAGTCGGAGGCGCTTGCCCATATCGCCGCACGCTGTACTTCCGTGTTCGGACGAGCACCCCGGGTGTGGGGCAGTTTCAGTTCCACCGTGACCCGGGTCGTTTGCGCTACGGGAAGCGCAGGCTCTTTGGGTAAGCAGGCCCTGGCCGCAGGTGTTGACTGCTTGATCTGCGGAGAGGTCAAGTACCATGAGGCTCTCGAGCTCTCCGAGGCCGGGCTCTGCATCATCGAGCTGGGTCACGATCTGAGCGAATTCCCCCTCACGGCGGTATTGGCTGATGCTGCTGCCAGCTTCGGGCTCTCCTCGGAGGATATCGTCATCCTGGATCAAACGGAGCGCTGGTCTTACCCAGAGAGCATTCGCCTATAGCGTTGCCCATGCGCCCGATTCGCGCGATCGTTTGCGCTAGAATTGGGTGCAATGATGCTTCCGTTCGCGAAAGGTGGAACCGTGCAGGCAACCCCCACAGAGATCCAATCCTTGCTCGCGGCACAGCAAGCTGATTTCAACATCATGCATATGACCCGGGATCTGGAAGAGCTTCCCCAGAGGCAGGTCATCTTGGAGTGTCGCACCAAGCGTGCTGCCCTTGAGGATAAAGCTGCCAAGATCGGCTCCCTCAAGAAGGAATCAGCCAAGAAGCGCACCCGTGTTCAGGATGAGGACGCCTCTCTTGAGAAGAAAGAGAAGGGAGTTCAGGCGGCCATCGAGGCGGCGGGTGGTGATTATCGCAACGTTGAGGCGCGTACCAAGGAGTTGGATGGCATCTTCCGTCGCCGTCAGGTGCTGGCAGAGGAGATGGCCCAGATAGATGCCGAGCATGCCAAGATCCTGGCCCTGGAAGAGCAGGTCGTCGGTGCCTTGGATGCCCTGGATGCCACCGAAGCCCAAGCAACCGATGAGTTCAAGCGCGAAGGGGGGCGTCTCAAGACGGGCATCTCTCAGGCATCCGCTGAGCGCGATCAGCTCCTTGATGCCATCAGCGCGGAATTGGCCGATGCCTACCGAGACACCTCTGAGCGCATGGGGTGTGTGGTGGTAGGCAAGCTGGAGGGTAGCCGCTGCGGAGTGTGCCGGGCCGGCATCGACCCAGGGCGTCTGATAGAGCTGCGCTCCCAGGCCCCGGTGGCCTTTTGTCCCATCTGCAAGCGCCTGCTCATCTTGGAGGGTTAGAGCACCCTCGTTCCTACGAGAGCAGTGACATGAGAAAGGCCCCCATCTGGGGGCCTTTTCGATACTTCTTCGAGATGTTAGGGTGGTGGACGATCCTAGGCGCGCTCCACCTTCCCAGCCTTCATGCAGCTGGTGCAAACGCGAGCCTTGCGCACATGGCCGTTCTTGTCCTTGATGGTGACCTTCTGCACATTGGGCCTGAATATCCTGTTCGTGACCCTATGAGAATGGCTCACGTTGTGCCCGAATGAAGGCTTCTTACCGCAGACTTCGCATACCTGTGACATAGCTTGCTCCTATTTGCTCTCAGGGGTGAACCTGTTCGGTTTACAACAGCAGCAGCAAACTATAGCACATATCTTGGGCGGGATGCCAATGTCTTCGTGGCTTCGGTTCGATGGGCCGGGGGATGCGCCCGTCTCCCTTGCGCTATACTAGCTTGAACAAAGGCATCAGATGATGGCTTATCGTCCGATGCCCATCAATAGACACCCTACGACCTCGCTTAGATGCGGGTTCAGGTTGGAGAAAGGAGCATCATGGCAGAGAAGGTCCTCGGAGAACTGCATGTTGCCAATGATGTCCTCGCGGATATAGTGGGTTACGCTGCCCTGGAATGCTATGGAGTGGTGGGCATGACGGCTCCTAATGCAGCAGATGGATTCGCCAAGCTGCTGCCCGCCTCGCGCTTGCGTCGCGGCATTGTGGTCACTCCCCAGGAGGAGGGGATCAAGGTAGAGCTCTACGTGGTGATCGAATACGGCACTAATATCTCCACGGTGTCCCAGAACCTCTCCGACCAAGTGAAGTTCGCCCTCAACGAGTATGCACAGGTTCCCATCAGCGAGGTCATCGTGCATGTTCAAGATATCAAGGTCAGATAGCCTGCCTTGGATCGTCTGATGCAGATGCATCTCGTCACGGCTCACGCCCCCCATTAGGAGAATCCCCCCATGCTCAAGACCTATGAACCTGCCCAGATCCTCAACGCCATCGCTAGTGCCTCGGCTGCCCTTACCCAGCGCAAGGAAGAGATCAACCGTTTGAACGTCTTCCCGGTCCCCGATGGGGATACGGGTACCAACATGTCGCTCACCATAGAGAGCGTGGTCAACAACCTGCGCTCGCTCGGTTTAGATGCCGACGGGCAGGCAGTGCGCAAGGCCATCATCCAGGGTGCGCTCATGGGCGCCCGCGGCAATTCCGGCGTCATCACCTCCCAGATCCTCCGCGGCCTCTGCGAGGGGAGCGAAGGGCTGGATCAGTTCGACACCGAGACCATAGCCGCTTCCTTCCAGAAGGCCGAAGAGGTGGCCTTCCAGGCAGTGCGCAAGCCCGTGGAAGGTACCATCCTCACGGTGCTGCGGGATACGGCCAAGGCGGCGAAGGATGCTGCCGCTTTGGGGCTTGATACGGATGCGGCCATGGAGGCCATCGTATCCGAGGCCTATGCCTCCGTGCAGCGCACACCGGATTTCCTCGCGGTGCTCAAAGAGAACGGTGTGGTGGATGCAGGTGGCTTCGGCTTGGCCATCCTCTTGGATTCCTTCGCTGCTGCGCTTTTGGGGAAGGCTCCCTTGGACATCGAGGACATCACCCTCGGGGGTGCCTTCGGTCCCAAGGTGGAGATAGAGCAGATCAATGATTGGGAGGGGTCGGAATACCGCTATTGCAATGAATTCCTGGTGGATTCTGACACCCTTGACCCTGAAGCGGCGCTGGATTTCCTTCAGACCATGGGGGATTGCGAACTATGTGTGGGTGCTTCCCCGAAGTTCAAGGTGCATGTCCATTCCAACACCCCCGACCAGGTGCTCAAGTACTTCCTGAGCCATGGGCAGATCTCTGAGGTGCACATCCACAACATGGACCTGCAATCCCAGGATAGGGTGAGCAAGATAGCCTCTGAGCAGCGGGAGGAGCGCAAGCCTTTGGGGTTCGTGGCCGTGGCGGCCGGAGAGGGGACGCGCAAGATCCTGGAGAGCCAAGGGGTGGATATCGTCGTCTCGGGTGGCCAGACCATGAATCCCTCCACCAAGGACCTGCTAGAAGCCGTAGGGAAGGTGAACGCGGATGCGGTCATCATCCTTCCGAACAACTCCAACATCATCATGGCTGCTGAGAGCGCTTGCACCCTTTCTGAGAAGGATTGTGGCGTGGTTCCCACCAAGAGCGTCCCGCAGGCCTTCGCGGCTCTCTTCGCCGTGGATGAGGATGCCAGCCTTGAGGAGAACGTGGCTGCCATGGCAGAAGCGGCTCAAGAGGTACAGACCGGTGAGGTGACCATCGCCATCAAGGATTCGAAGGATTCCTCGGGCAACCCCATCCGTAGCGGAGATGTCATCGGCATCGCGGGCGGTTCCATCGATGCAGTGGCTCAAGACGTGAACAGCGCGGTGATGCAGCTCCTGGGCAAGATGGATGCAGCCGATGCGGACATCATGACGATCCTGGCCGGTCAGGATCTGAGCGATGCTCAGTTGGAGCAGCTGGAAGCCGCTATCCAGGATGCCTATCCAGACTTGGAGATGGATATCCAAGACGGTGGGCAGCCGCTCTATCCCGTTGTCTTCTCCCTTGAGTAGCTCTCGGAGGCTTTCGGGGGATCCGGGAAGCCCCGATAGGCTTGAGGCTACGCTCGCCTTGAGCTCATCGGTCACCTCCATCAAAGGTGTCTCATCGGCGCGTGCTCAGGCTCTGGCGAAGCTGGGCATCCGTACCGTACGGGACCTGCTGACCCATTTCCCTCGACGCTATCTTGACCTCTCTCGCGTATGCACCATATCCCAGGCACCCATCGCCAGTGTCTGCACCATCGCGTGCGTGATAGACCGCGTCACTCCCAAGCGTACGCGTACCCGTCTTTCCATCGTAGAGTTGGATGTGCGGGATGCTACCGGGGTCATGACCGTCACCTTCTTCCATATGCCTTGGTTGGCGAAGCGGTTCAAGCCTGGCATGAGGTTGGCGATATCTGGCAAAGTGACTGATGGCTATGATTTCAAGCAGATGACCAATCCCTATTTCGAGGAACTGGAGGACGAGGGCATCTCCGGAAAGGTGCTGGCGATCCACCCGGCATCAGGAAAGCTCACCGTTGGAGTGATCCGCAAGATCGTAGAAGCGGCTTTGGATGAGACCCGCGCCATGTTCGATCCTCTTCCCGCCTCTATCCGGGATAAGCGCAACCTCATCTCCCGCGGCGCGGCTCTTGAGCGCATCCATCGTCCGCGCACCATGGATGATATCCCCCAGGCCAAGGAGCGCCTGATCTACGAAGAGGTGCTCTGCCTTCAGTTGTACCTCATGCAGCAAGGAAGCCGTGAACCGAAGGGCGGTGTGGTCTGGCAGCACACAACGGACGGTTCGCATGTCCGCGGCTTACACCAGGGCCTGCCCTTTGAGCTGACTCAGGACCAATCCCGAACCATCCAGGAGCTCTTCGCAGCCATGGCTGCGAAGCGGGTGGGTGATCATATGGTCTTAGGGGATGTGGGCACAGGCAAGACCATCGTGGCCGCTTTCGGCATGGCAGCTGCAGCTGATAGCGGCGGTCAATCCCTGCTCATGGCGCCTACGGAGATCCTGGCCCAACAGCATGCCAAGACCTTGGGTCCGCTCTTCGACCAAGCGGGCATCTCCTGGGGGCTCCTCACAGGCTCCACGTCAGCTCCGGAGCGCAAGCACCTCTTGGCTTCCTTCGCTGAAGGAGAGCTCGACGCGCTCATCGGCACCCATGCGCTCATCGAGGACGATGTGGTGGCCCGAAGCCTCTCCTTCGTGGTGATCGATGAGCAGCAGCGCTTCGGGGTGGGTCAGCGAGCGAAGCTCTTGGACAAGGGGGATGCGCCAGATGCCCTCTATATGACGGCTACTCCCATCCCGCGCAGCCTGGCGCTCACCCTGTTCGGCAACCTTACGTGCTCCTATCTGCGCCAGAAACCACGGAGGGGCTCCCGCCGCGAGACCTTCGCTTTGGAGCGCAGCCAACGGGGTGTGGCCTACGACGCCGCCCAAGAGGCCTTGGAGCGGGGAGAACGCATCTATGTGGTCTGTCCGCTGGTGGGCAAGGGGGAGGAGAAGCGCCCCAAGCGCCAGGCGGGAGATGAGGATGAAGCCTACCATCCGGATATCTTGATAGAGGATGAGGGGGACTTCGATGCCCACGACGGCACCTCTGCCATCGCGGAGGCGCGCCGCTTGGCCTCTACGGTGTTCGCCGCCTATGAGGTGGGCCTGCTCCACGGTGGCATGACATCGGATGAGAAGCGCCAGGCCATGGATGCCTTCGTCTCTGGAGAAGTGCAGGTATTGGTCACCACCACGGTGATCGAGGTGGGTGTGGATGTGCCCGAGGCCACGGTGATGATCGTGGAGGACGCAGACCGCTTCGGCCTCTCCCAGCTCCATCAATTGCGGGGGCGGGTAGGACGCGCTGATCTGGATGCCCAGGTGTATCTGGTGTCCTCGAGCGCGCAACCTGCTGCGCTCACGCGTCTTGCGGCCCTCGTCCAGAGCGACGACGGTTTCCAGATCGCAGGCTATGACCTGTCCCTGCGCCGCGAGGGGGATATCCTGGGGAACAAGCAATCAGGAACCAGTGCGCTCAAGCTGGTGAATGTGATCAAGGATGCAGCGCTCATCGAAGCGGCCCATGAGGATGCTCGGGTCATCCTCGAAGCCGACCCGGATTTGGCAGGGGAGGACGTGGCGGCCCTTGCCCATGAAGTGCGGATGATGTTCGCTGAGGAAGGGATGGTGAGCGGCGGATGACGGGTGCTCTGAGGATCGTTGCGGGAAGCTTCGGGGGTCGACTCATCGGCTGTCCGGCAGACGTGGCGCGTCCCACTACCGATCGCGTGCGAGAGGCTCTGGCCAGTTCGGTGATCAGCTTGCTTGGTGGCCTGGAAGGGGTTTCGGTCTGTGATGCCTTCGCGGGGTCAGGAGCGCTGGGGTTGGAGATGCTCTCGCGCGGAGCGCGTCACGTGCAGTTCTTCGATCAAGGGAAGGGTTCGTTGGCTTGCGTTCGCTCCAATCTGGCATTGGTTGGTGCGGAGGACAGGGGAGATGTCCTGCGCCGGGATGTGCTTGCTCAAGGCATAGGAGGGCGGTTCGCTCCCTATGGGCTGCTCTTGCTGGATCCTCCCTATGCCACTGCCCCTGATGATGTGGCTGAGCTGATCCTACGAGCCGGACGTGAGGGTGCGCTCGTGGATGATGCGCTCATCGTCTATGAGCGTGCTGCCTCATCTGCTGACCTTCCTGAGGTGGCGGGTCTTTGCGGCATCCGCCAGAAGCGCTACGGTAAGACAGTCCTTGACTACCTGTCATGGAGCCGTTGCGCCTAAGGACGCCTTCGTGCTTTGAGACTTCGGTGTGTCCATGCTAGAATCCCTTGTCCGTCTGTTACTATGCATGGACAGATGCAAGACCACGCTTGAGGCAACGGGCTTTCGCGAATGAGCCTTCGCAAAGGCGTTCAAGGAAGGACTGATATGGACGAGACAGGAGTATTGGGGCTTCTCGAGGAGCTGTCCATACTGCTGGAAGACTCTAAGACGGTTTTCGGCAAGAGCAACATGAGACAGGTGGATATCTCCGCCGCCTTTGAGATCATGGATGAGATCCGTGATATCTTCCCGGGGGAATTCGCCCAGGCTCGCCAGATCGTGCGGGAGCGCCAGGCTCTTCTGGAAGATGCCGAGGATGAGGCGAACCGCCTCATCGAAGATGCGCGGAGCCAGGCCATGACTATCGCCTCCGAGCAGGAGATCGTCCGCATCTCCCAGCAACAGGCGGAGACCATCATGGCAGATGCCCGTGAGCTTGAGCGCGAAACGCGGGCGGGTGCCGAAGACTATGCTGATGAGGTCTTCGGTCATGTGGAGCAGAGCCTGGACAACGTGCTGTCCCAGGTCCGTCGGGTTCGGGATCGCCTGAACTCGAACTCCATGAGTCCTCGCTAGCCTGATCTGATAGAGGTATCGGCAAGCCGTCTGCGTCCTGCGCGGGCGGCTTGCCTGTCTTTTGAGAGGAGATGCATCCTATGGAACCAGTGAAGATCCATATTCCCTCAGAGCTCTTCGAACCAGCTGAGACCCAGACCTTTAGGGGGGTTGCCCAGCTGGGTGAGGTTACGGTGGGGGCTGATGAATACCGTTTCTCAGAGCCCTGCACGTGGGTCGTGGAAGTGACGAATACCGGTGGGGCACTGCTTTTGCGGGGCAATGTGCAAGCTGAGGGTATCTGCGCTTGCTCCCGCTGCTTGGAAGATGCCTCTATCTCCTTCGATGGCATCATCGAGGGTTACCTCGTGATATCCACTGAAGGCTGCGATGATGATTTGGAGACAGATGAGTTCAGCCTCTTGCCCGAGGATCACGATATAGACCTCGCTCCTCTCATCCTGCAGGGATTGCTCCTGGACGCACCCGCCCAACCGCTCTGTCAGGAGGAGTGTAAGGGGATCTGCCCGATGTGCGGCCATGATCTGAATAAGGGGGAATGCGCCTGTGTTAAGGAAGATGGTTTCGCTGATGCGGCGAACCCCTTCGCCGTCCTGAAGGGCCTGGATCTCTCCTAGGATACGTAGCAGGTATTCAGGCCGGATAACTTGGGCGTGCTCCCATTGCGCTAAATCTCCTTGAACAGGCACTGATGCTTTGCTAAAATCAAACGTCGCGTGTGAATAAGCGAACATGCAGGGGCGCGTAGCTCATGGAAGCGTCTCAGCTGAAGGAAAAAAGGAGCAAGGAACATGGCAGTACCTAAGCAAAAGATGGGTCGTATCCGCACCCACAGGCGTCGCAGCCTGCATGACAAGATCGCTACTCCCTCTCGGTCCACGTGCCCGCAGTGCGGCGAGGTCAAGCTCCCGCATCGGGTCTGTCCTAACTGCGGCTTCTACAAGGACCGCGAAGTAGTCGAGACCGATTAGCCTCTCCCATCCCAGGACTGCAATAGCTTCTTCGGAGATGGCTCTTTTGGCTTCACCGGTAACAGTATCTGTAGACGCTATGGGGGGCGACAACGCCCCCAACGTCGTTATAGAAGGCACACGGCTCGCCCTCGAGGCTGACCCTGACCTGCGCGTGCTCCTTTGCGGATCAGAGGAGGTCATAGCTCCTCTCTGCCAGGATACGGACCGCTGCATCGCGGTGCCCACCACCCAGGTCATCTCCATGGCAGAGCATCCTGCTGAGGCCGTGCGCAAGAAGAAGGACTCCTCCATCGTGCGCGGGTGCACGCTGGTGCGCGAAGGGGAGGCCCAGGGTTTCTTCTCGGCGGGCTCTACCGGTGCCTGCCTCACAGCGGCCACCCTCATCATGGGGCGCGCCAAGGGTGTGAAGCGTCCGGCGCTCGGGGTCATCATCCCCGCCTATGATCGCCCCGTCTTCCTCATGGATGTAGGAGCCAACGCTGACTGCAAGGCGGATTACCTGGCTCAATTCGCTCAGATGGGTACCATATACATGCAATCCGTCTTAGGGGTGGACGCACCGCGGGTGGGGCTTCTGAACATCGGCGAAGAGGACACCAAAGGATCGTCCTTCGCTCTTGAGGCCTATGCGGCCCTGAAGGCCCATGTCCCGGGATTCGCAGGCAACTGCGAAGGGGGAGACTTGGTAGCCGGTGCGTTCGACGTGGTGGTCACCGACGGCTTCACCGGCAACATATGCCTGAAGACCATCGAGGGCACCTCTAAGCTCATCTTCAAGCATCTCAAGGGTGCGCTCACTTCAAGCCTGTCGGCGAAGATGGGAGCGCTCTTGGTCAAGGGCAGTCTCTCGGAGCTGAAAGCCGAGCTTGACCCGGATCGCTACGGCGGCTCTCCGCTTCTTGGGGTGAAGGGTACGTGCATCGTGGGGCATGGCTCCTCTAACGCCCAGGCCATCAAGAATGGCATCTTGGCCGGGTGCGCTCAGGTGCGCGAAGGGGTCTCCCAGAAGGTGGCGGAGGCCTTCGCTCCCCTCAAGCCTGCGGCGGAAGGGGAGTGAGCTGTGGCCTTGACCCCTGAACAAGAAGAGAAGCTCTCTTTGGCCCAGGATGCCGTTGAGCATCAGTTCGAGGATAGCTCCCTCATCCTGGCTGCTATCACTCACCCCTCTGCAACAGAGGGCAAGTCTGTCAAGTTCTCCTATGAGCGTCTGGAATTCCTGGGGGATTCCATTTTGGGGGCCATCGTCGCCTCTATCGCCTTCCATCGCTACCCTAATCTGGATGAAGGTGGTCTGACGCGTATCAAGGTGTCTTTGGTGTCTGGTTCAAGCCTCTCTGAGGTGGCGGCTGATCTGGGTTTCGCGGATATCATCGTCTTCGGCTCCTCAGAGACGGGCACAGGCCGCCGCGGCCTTCATTCGGCTCTAGAGAACGTCTATGAGGCTGTGGTGGCTGCTCTGTTCCTTGATGGCGGCATCGAATGCGCCAAGGCGTTCGTGGAACGCACCTTGGTGCCGCGTATGTCCATCGATCTTGCCCGTGAGCCGGAGAACCCGAAGAGCGCTCTACAGGAGAAGCTCCAGGTAGACGGCATCACACCTACCTATAAGCTGGTGGAGACCCAAGGGCCTCCCCATGACAGGACCTTCATCTCCCAGGTCTACGCAGGCGATCATGCCCTCGCCCAGGGTAGTGGTCGCACAAAGAAGGAAGCTGAGAGCCAAGCCGCTAAGTCCACCCTTGCCCGACTGGGAGAGTTCTTCGGATTGGGTCTGGATGAGGATGCCCGCCGCGCCAAGGCTGATTCCGCCAAGCGGGCCAAGGCCGATAAGGCTGCCGCTAAGGCAGAGCGTGACGAGGCCTACCGACGCGCAAAGGAAGCGCGGGTCCAGGAGCGCAAAGAGCAGAGGATGGCGAAAGAGGCCGCCAAGAAGAAGCAGGGTTAGCCCATGTTCTTGAAGACGCTCTCCCTTCGCGGGTTCAAATCCTTTGCTGATAAGGTGACGCTCCGGTTGGAGCCGGGTATCACGGCGGTGGTGGGGCCCAACGGCTCCGGCAAGTCCAATATCTCCGATGCGGTGCTCTGGGTGCTGGGCGAGCGCAACGCCAAGAACCTTCGCGGCCAGGCCATGGAAGATGTCATCTTCTCGGGTTCCTCGGCCCGTAAGCCCACCTCGATGGCTGAGGTAGAACTCGTATTGGATAACTCTGACCGCACGCTCCCCGTTGATTTCGACGAGGTCTCCATCGCCCGGAGGATGTATCGCTCCGGCGAGAGCGAGTACCTCATCAATGGGGTGGTGTCTCGGCGCATGGATGTGTTGGAGATCCTCCATGATTCAGGACTAGGCTCTGGTACTCATTCCATCATCTCTCAAGGTGCACTTGATTCGGTGCTCCAATCAAAGCCTGAGGACCGCCGTGCTCTCATCGAAGAGGCGGCTGGGGTTCTCAAGCATAAGCAGCGCATGGCCAAGAGCGCACGCAAGTTGGAGCGCATGAGCGCCCATGTTGACCGCGTGGGGGACATAGCTGGTGAGGTGGCTCGTCAGCTGGGCCCACTGGAGCGCAAGGCAAAGCGCGCCCTCAAGCATGCTGAGCTCACTGAGGAATTAGCTCAGATCAAGCTGGTGCTAGCAGTGGATGACCTCCGTTCCCTGAAAGCGGAGCACGGTCGCATCACAGAGCGGGAATCCATGGCAGAGGAGCAATGCCAGGCTCGCCATGGACGCATCCAAGAGCTTGATGGGGAGCTCTCGAAGCTTCAAGAGCGCATTCGGGAAGACAGCCTAGATGCCAGTCAACTCTCTAAGAGCTATCAGCAGATCACCGCTGCCGCAGAGCGGCTCGATTCCACCTCTCTGCTCATGCGTGACCGCCGCCGTGCTGCTCTGGGTCGTGCTTCAGAGCTAGAGGTGCGCATCCAGCAGTCCGCAGGGGCGCTGGAGCGTGCTCAAGCCAAGCTCCTCAGCACGCAGGGTCAGGCCCAGGAGGACAAGGCTGCTGCTGAAGAGGCCCAAGGACGGGTGGATAGCCTGACCAAGCAGGTCTCGGCGCTCTCTGATTCCATCACCCAGGCCCAGAAGCGCTCGAAGGAGTCAGCGGATGCCATCACCGCCCTTGAGAGCGAGGATCGCACCCTGCGAGACAAGCTAGCGCGGGCGAAAGAGCGGCTCGCCAACAGCAACGCCCAGATCAAGGTCATCGAAGGCCATAAGGCTGAACTGACCGTTCAGATAGACCGGCTCTCCGCCGATGCGCGCATCGCCCAGGCGGAAGCCCAGGCTGAAGAGGAAGCCCTGGCTGCTCTGGATGAGCAGGAGAAGGGCGCTCGCACGTTGGTGGGCAGTTGCATGCAGGCTCGCGAGGAAGCCCGCCGCGCTGCTGATGAAGCGGCGGCTCAGGAGCGGTCCCTTTTGACCCAGATCGACGCGCTTGAGCAGATAGAGGCTGCGGAAGGGGCGGCTGCATCAGGAGCGCCTAAGCTGGCAGCCCAGGCGCTGGAGGAGAAGGGGAGCCCTGCGCGCTTGCTCTCGCATCTGGTGAAGGCCCCGAAGGAGCTGGAGCTGCTGGTGGAGGCGCTCCTCTCAACCGATCTGTCTGCCTTGGTGGTCCAAGGTGCCGCTGAGATAGAGGTGGCCTCGTCTGCAGTGAGGGAGGATGAGGCGGGTTCTGTGACTTTGCTCATGACCCAGGATGCTTCCCAGGCGCGCACAACCGTTTCTGATGCGGGTAGCGCCGCTCCAAAGGGTCAGCGGCTCTTGGATCTGCTGACCGTCGCCCCTGAAGAGCGAATGGTCGTTGCATCTTTACTGGGGGATGTCATCCTCTGCTCCAGCTTGGAAGAGGCGCTCAGCGCCCATGCAGAGGACAGAGCCGCTATGCGTTTCGCCACACCTGAGGGAGATATCGTCTTCCCAAGCGGAAAGGTGATGCTGAACGCTCGGGCCAAGGGCGCAGAATCCGGCGTGCTCTCCCGGCTTCGCCGCATCGAGGAGCTCAAGGCTTCCTTGGAGCAGGCGAAGGCCTCCACCGTTCGTGCTTCCGCTGAGGCTGAGCGTGCCGAAGAAGCGCTCATGCGGGCCCAAACCGAAAGCCTTGACCTCAAAGAGAAGCTCGCTTCTCTCAAGGGAAGCGCTCAGGGGGCTCGCCAGGCCGCCGATGCCGCCGCCCAGAAGCTCTCCTCTATCACACGAGAGCTCGAAGCCCTTGAGAAGACGCTCGAGGAAGAGAGCGGTACAGCCCAAGCCGCCCTTCCGGACATCCAGGCCATGGAAACTCGTTTGGCGGAGATATCCTCCCGGGTGGCTGAGAGCCGATCTGCGGTCGAGCAACTTGAGGCTCAGATGGCACCCGAACGGGAAGAGCTAGAAGAGGCATCATCGAAGCTGGCGGAAGCCCGCTTGGAATCAGCGAAGTTGGCTGAGCGGAGCACCTATTCAGAGCGGGTCATCCAAGGTGCGTTAGCTGAATTGGAGAGCTTACAAGCCAGTCGCGAGGAGGATGGCAAGGTCTTGACTGTGAAGCAGGTGAGCGCTCGCAGACTCGAACCGGTCCTCTCCCTTTTGGATGTCATAGCTCAGGCGGCTCGATGCACCATGAGCACCCTTGAAGATGCATCCACTTCCGCGAAGAGCTCCACGGATTCCCTCCATGCTCAGATGCAGCAACTGCGAGAAGAGGCGCGCCAGGCTCAGGATGCTTACGATAGCGCTTCAGAAGCCTTGGCTGCCATTCGCGTGGACAAGGCGCGAGCCGAGATGCAGGTCCAAGCTGCTGTCACTGTCATTACGGAGGATTGCCAGATTCCCCTTGAGCGTGCGTTGCTCACCCCGGCTCCAGAGGATCGCTCCCTCATGGAGGAGGAATCCTTCCGTTTGACGCGGCGCATCTCCAACCTGGGGACCATCAACCCTGACGCGGCCCAGGAATACGAAGAGCTCAAGGTCCGTCATGATTACCTCCAATCCCAACTGGCGGATCTGCGCAGCGCGGCCCGTTCCTTGAGCCGCATCAACCGCGTCATCGAAGAGCGGATGAAAGACGATTTCGCACGTACCTTCGAAGAGGTGAACGAGAACTTCAAGGCCATATTCTCAGCTCTCTTCCCCGGTGGTAGCGCTTACCTTTCCCTAGATAAGCCCGAGGATATCGAAGAGGCGGGCATCGAAGTGAACGCTCAACCTGCGGGCAAGCGCATCACCAAGATGTCGCTCATGTCCGGTGGTGAGAAGTCTTTGACGGCGCTGGCGCTCCTGTTCGCCCTGTACAAGACCCGCGCTACGCCCTTCTACATCTTAGATGAGGTGGAGGCGGCCCTGGATGATTCCAACCTGCGGCGTTTGACCAGCTACATAGATCAGATGCGGGCAACCACTCAGCTCATCATGATCACCCACCAGCGTCGTACCATGGAGATGGCTGATGTGCTCTTTGGCGTATCCATGCAGGCAGACGGGGTGACGAAGGTGCTATCCCAGAAGCTGGAGGATACGCTTCGTACCAAAGCATCTTGAGCACAGGCCGCAGGCTTTCTCAACGGTTCGGACCAAGGAGGAGAGAATGGGTGTCTTCGAACGTATGACCGAGGGCCTTGCGAAGTCCCGGGATAAGTTCAAAGAGAGCATGAACGTCCTTCTCGGCCGAGGGCCTGAGCTGGACGAGGGCTTTTGGGAGGATCTGGAGGAGACGCTGATCCTGAGTGATATAGGGGGCGCGGCTTCTTTCCAGATCATCGAGAACCTTCGAGATAGGGCTACGCGATCAGCGCTTCCTGATGCCTATGCGGTGCTCGACCTTTTGAGCGAGGAGATCCAAGGGGCCTTCGCCGAGGGTGGCCAAGAGATACTGGGAGGCAAACCTGCCGTCGTCCTCTTCGTGGGCATCAATGGTACGGGTAAGACCACCACCGTAGGGAAGCTGGCGAACGAAGCAGCCCAGGCAGGGCGTACGGTCATCCTGGGATCTGCGGATACGTTCCGAGCTGCGGCCATAGAGCAGCTGGAGATCTGGGCCGAGCGGGCAGCTGTGCCCATCGTCACCCGGGAGCGGGGGTCTGACCCAGCCAGTGTCTGTTTCGATACCCTGGAGCAGGCCGAAGAGCAGGGAGCGGATCTGGTGCTGATAGATACCGCCGGCCGTCTCCATACCTCCGATGATCTCATGCGGGAGCTGGAGAAGGTGGTGGCGGTGACGCGGAAGCGCTCGAAGCTGCCGGTCTATACCGTTCTCGTCATCGATGCCACTACCGGTCAGAATGGCTTGCAGCAGGCGCGGGAGTTCGATAAGGCGCTCGATCTGGATGCGCTTATCCTGACGAAGCTGGACGGGAGCGCTAAGGGTGGCATCGCTTTGGCGATCTCTCATGAGCTTGGGCTGCCTATCATCAAGGCTGGGGTGGGCGAATCCATCGATGACCTCCGGGATTTCCGTCCTTCTGATTTCGTGGCTGCTCTCATAGGTGACTACGAGCAGGATGACCTTGCCCGTGAGGAAGATCATGGGGAGGATGCTAACCTACCTTCGGAGGAGATCATATCTGAGGATGTGGGTTTCACTCTGCCACCGGAGGAGGCTCCTCGCGCAGATGAAGCCGGACCACTCGATGATGCAGCTGCTCCTGAGGAGTCGGCTACGATGTCATGGGCGGAATTCGTGGAGATGGACGATGCGCGCAAGGCAGCAGAGCCCGCGAAGAAGCATTTCTGGGAGAAGTGGTAGTAAGGAGCCATCATGCTTGAGAACCTCTCACAACGTTTACAAGGTATCTTCTCGGGACTCAAGAGCAAAGGGCGCCTGACGGGGGAAGACATCAACGCGGCCATGCGTGAGATACGTTTGGCACTTCTGGAGGCCGATGTCAACTTCAAAGTGGTGAAGGCCTTCGTCTCCCGTACCAAGGAGCGGTGCCTCACTGCTGAGGTGATGGATTCGCTCACGCCGGCTCAGAACGTGGTGAAGATCGTACTGGATGAGCTGACGGAGCTTCTCGGTCAAGAGCAAGCGAAGCTCAAGCTATCAGGGCGCATCCCCAGCGTCATCATGTTGGTAGGGCTTCAAGGTTCCGGCAAGACCACAGCCTGTGCCAAGCTGGCCTATCGCCTGAAGCGGGAGGGCCATTCGCCGTTGCTGGTTGCCTGCGACATCTATCGTCCTGCCGCTGCCGATCAGCTTGAGACCTTAGGTGGAGAGATAGGCGTTCGGGTATTCCGAGAAGATGGGGAAGATCCCGTTAAGATCGCCAAGGATGGCATCCAAGATGCCATTGATAACCTGCGGGATGTGGTCATCGTTGACACCGCGGGACGGCTCCATGTAGACGAGGCTATGATGGAAGAAGCGGCGGCCATCAAGGAAGCAACCTCCCCAGATGAGATCCTCATGGTGGTCGATGCCATGACCGGTCAAGATGTGGTGGGTGTGGTCCAAGCCTTCGCCGAGATGGTCGATTTCGATGGCGTTATCATGTCGAAGATGGATGGCGACGCTCGTGGCGGTGGTGCGCTATCCGTGCGAGAGGTGACGGGCAAGCCCATCAAGTTCATCTCTTCCGGTGAGAAACCTGATTCTCTTGAGGAGTTCCACCCCGACCGCATGGCGAAGCGCATTCTCGGCATGGGGGATGTGGTATCTCTCATCGAGAATGCCGTTCGCGTTCAGCAGGCTGAGGAAGAGCAGATGGAGGCCGAGGAGCTGGCCCGTGGCAACCTCACCCTGAATGACTTCATCACCATGAACCGCCAAGTCAAGAAGATGGGCGGCATCTCCAAGCTCGTGAGCGCACTGCCCGGCGGAGATAAGATGCTCGGTTCGGGCCAGGTGGATGAGAATGCTCTGGATGAGATGGAGATCATCATCAACTCCATGACCAAGCAGGAGCGAGAGCACCCCGACGTGCTGAATGCGGGACGTCGCAAGCGCATTGCGGCAGGTGCAGGCGTCACGGTAACGGATGTCAACAATCTCATGAAGAAATACAACGAGACCAAGAAGATGGTCAAGAAGATGACAGCAGGTCTGGCTCAGCAGGCAGGACGCGGCAAGAAGGGGAAGAAGGGCAAGAAGCGCAAGGGAGGCATGCCTGGTCTTGGCGGGATGGGCATGGGGGATATCCGCCGTTTGCAATCCATGATGAAGGATCTCTGATCTTCGTTCAGACAGTCGCCTCACGGAGTGGGTCGAAGACCCACTCCCTACGAAATCAACACGTCCACCGTCGTACGCTTCCCTATGGCGGAGAGGGTCGAAGACCCACTCCCTACGAGATAGGCTACCTCCCGCATTCGTAGGGAAAGGGTCTTTGACCCTTTCCGTCCCAGAACCAGTTGCAAAGCCAATCCTCCCGAGCGTTCGTAAGGAAAGGGTCTTTGACCCTTTCCGTTCCAAGAACGCCATCATCCCTTGGGCGCTGGGGCTTCGGTGCGGTTTCCCTCTGGTAACGCTTCATGGGGCGTACGCGGCCAGGCAGCGTGGGAGTCGTACCGTTCTCCTAAAGACCTCCTGGCGAAAGGAAGACCGATCATGTTGACCATCGGATGTCATCTCTCAAAGCGCGAGGGCTACCTCTTCATGGCGAAGGAAGCAACCTCCATAAAGGCTAATACCTTCCAATTCTTCACGCGTAACCCGCGTGGTGGCGCTGTTGCCCAGGCTGATCCCAAGGATGAAGAGGCATTCCGTACCTATGTGCAGGCCCAGGGCATCACCCAGATCTGCGGCTATGCTCCCTATGACGTGGAGCCTGCTAATCCCGAACAATCCAAAAAGGATTTCACGCTCATGGTGATGGCAGAGGATCTAGCGGCTTTAGAGCATCTGCCCATAGACTATTACCTGGTGCGTCCGGGAAGCGCTCCGGGCGTGAGCGCAGAGGTGGCCATCCAGAACGTCTCGGATGCTCTGGATAAGACTATCACGTCCACTCAATCCACCAAGGTGCTGATAGACACCATGGCAGGGGAGGGTCATCAGATCGGGTTCACCTTCGATGAGCTGGCGAAGATGATCCAGGGGGTCGCCCTAGCGGATAAGGTGGGTATCTGCATGGATACATCTGCTGTGTGGGCTGCGGGCTATGATATCAAGTCCAACCTGGATGGCGTACTGGACGAGTTCGATCAGAAGATAGGGCTCGAGAAGCTCTATGCATTCCATCTGAATGACTCCAAGGAAGCTCTCGGTAGCCACGTGGATAGGCATGCCCCCATCGGAGAAGGTCAGATAGGCTTCGAAGCGCTCTCGACCCTCACGAATCATCCTCGCTTGGCAGGCAAGGCCTTCTATCTGGAGGAGCCTCACTCTACCTTGGTCACCTACGAGCGAGATGTCGCCCGCTTCCAAGAGGCCTATAAGGGCTAGGCCTTCAACAGGGAATGCCGTCGCTCGTGTAGCCGACCTCTATCAACAGCGAAGGGGCTGTGCTGATGCGTAGCCCCTTCATCGTGCTCACGCAAAGGACTAAGCAAAGGAGAGCGTTTGGGCCGCAGTGCTTTCTTCGACAAAGGAACCGGGTGCATAGCCATAGGCGTAGTACCCATGGATGCCTTCCAGCTCTTCCGGGGTGGCTCGGTAATAGGAACGCATCTGCAAGAGCTCTCCGGTGGCATAGTCCCATTTGCTCCAGGCAATGGCGCTGTGATACCCCGTTCCACTCTCGCCCGTATCTGGGTCGGTCCAGGTATCGGAGATCATGGGAACCACCGAATCCGTAGAAGCTCAAGGTTGGCTCCTTGAGGGAACCATCCGTAAGGTTTGAGCGCAAAGAGCACCGTCTGATCTTCTACGGACCAGTGCGCAAGCTCATAGCCGCCGAAGTCGGTGAGAGGGATCTTCACATCAGGCCGGGTGACATCTATGTCGATCCGCTCATCTTGGCGTGCGTCTTCGATGTCCATGGGCGTGAATGTGATGTTTTGAGCATCAGGGCTCAAGCCAGCCAATTCGATGATACGGGCATCTCCCGTGCTCGTTCCCTGGCCGTCGCCTGCATTCACTTCATAGAGGACGCTTCCCGTATCGTCGACCATCTTCAGAAAGGCAGGGTCCAGAAAGGGGTCGGGGATGCCTGATGCATCAACCCCATCGTCAGCCTGCCAGGTGGTCTCTTCATTGCGAACCACCATCACACAAGCCAGCTCCGAAGCGGTGAAGCGCTCGATCTCCAGTTGCTTATCACCCTGTTGCGTCGGGAAGGTCAGCGTTTGGGATCCGAGCTCCTTCGGTGCGGGCACTTCAGCCAAGTCAAGTCCGAAGGCGAAAGCGGCCTGCGGTCCACCTTCGTTCCACGACCATCCATCAATGGATAACTCGACCTCATCTCCCATGACGAATCCGGGAGTAATCCGCATGAGGCATTTGATGTCATCGCCTTCTTGATAGGCATCCAGGCGTTGCACATCTCCGGTGCAAAGAGACCTATCGGCACTTGTGAGGGAGTAGGACAACATAGGTAGAAGAGACTGGAGGCGGGACCATTCGCTCTCCTGGGACCCGTCATAGACCGAAGCTGACTCTAGATCGAAGCCTCCTTCTCTGTGCAGGGTGAGGTAGAGGTTCGCCACATTCCTATCGCAGGATATGCTATCTAGGGTCACCTGCGTACCGTCAATGGCGGCCGTCTGTCCCACCGAGGCGCTCAAGGCCTTGGAACCTGCTTCCATGCTGCTGAACACAGGGAGATTCTTCTGCTCACTGAAGAAGGCGCCGTCACCTTCACTCATCTTGATGAGGTTGGATGCGGCAAAGGCGGCACCGCATACCAAGGTGGATGCCAGGACCGCAGCCAAAATGACGGTTCCCCGCTTCGTCCCGCGTGGTTTCACGGGCTTCTCTTGAGGGATCCTCCCCAGGGCTGCATAGGTCCTATCCAGCCGTGCTTGTACCTGTTCTGGCAAAGGGCCAGGATCCAAGGCATCCGCTATGGTTTGGCCCCAAGGGTCTTTCTGCTGCTCAGCGTTCATGGTCTCATCCCTCATGAGATCGCCTCCTTGGTCGGGGTGTTCTGGATCCTCACAGGGTCTCCCTGTGCATGGTCGGCTTTGAGGTAGGCATCCTTGAAGCGTGTCCGTGCGCGAGAGAGGCGGGTTCGCGCCGCTCCCTCGGCTATCCCGAGCGCTGCAGCCACCTCTTTCAGAGGCAGGTCATCGCCATAGAACAAGGCCAGGATCGCTCGATCGCTTTCGCTCAGAGCAGAGAGTGCAGTATCCGTATCCAACTGACTGACCGTTCTGTCGATGCCAGGAAACGGTTGGATGTTGAGCGGTTGGGCATTGTTGGCATGCTCTGGGGACTCTGGGCAGGCGATATCGGCAAAGGGGATGATCCTGCCCTCGCCGCGCTGGGCATCGAAGCAGGTGTTCAAGAGGATGCGGGTGAGCCATGTTCCTAAGCTGCTGGTTCCTTGGAAGGACGGGATGGAGCGCCAGGCTTTGATGGCCGTCTCTTGGAGCGCATCGGCTGCGCTCTGTTCTTCGCGCAGTACCGCCATGGCTGTTCTCCAAAGGCCATCAGCATGGCTTTGGAAGAGGTCGGCGAAGGCATCAGCATCTCCGGCACGGGCACGTTGCAGAAGGGTCTTCACGATATATTGCTCCTTTGCTTCTGCTCGTGCGAGGATCTTGCCGGCGCAGACCCTCGCATCTTCGCATACGCTCATTAGACGACGAAAGGAAAGAGAACGTTACATCATGATCTTTGACAGGTGCGTCGCTCTGCTTTTCAACATCCATTCATCTCCGTTGGCGTATAATCGCAGGCCGTATGCATTTCCATTATCAAGAGCCGGGTGAGAGAGTTGGCTTGATGACCCCGGCACCAACCTGGCATGCATGCTGCCAAGGTGGTCCTGCCATCATCGATGAAGGAGGATTATATGAGCCAGGATTCCCGTACGTATCTCTTTACCAGCGAGTCTGTCACCGAAGGCCACCCTGACAAGATCTGCGATCAGATATCCGATGCCATCTTGGATGCCATCTTGGCGAAAGAGATAGAGCTCCAATCCCAAGGCTACATAGCCCCTAACGGCGCCCCGGCGAACGTGGACGATGTCCGGTGCGCCTGCGAGACGCTCACCACCACCGGTACCGTCTTCGTCACCGGCGAGATTCGCACTCAGGCCTACGTGGACGTACAGCAGATCGTGCGCGATGTGGTCACGGGTATCGGCTATGACCGTGCCAAGTACGGCTTCGACGGCAATACCTGTGCGGTCATGAGCTCCATCCATGAGCAGTCTCCCGACATCGCCCAAGGAGTGGATGAGTCCCTAGAGGCCCATGCAGCGGGAACACAGGTCGATCCTTATGAGCTAGTAGGAGCAGGGGATCAGGGCATGATGTTCGGCTATGCCTGCAATGAGACTTCCACGCTGATGCCCATGCCCATCTATCTGGCGCACCGTCTCTCGGAGCGCTTGACCGAGGTGCGCAAGAACGGCACGTTGCCCTTCCTGCGCCCCGACGGCAAGACCCAAGTATCGGTGCGCTATATGGATGATGTGCCCGTGGCTGTTGAAAAGGTGGTCGTCTCCACCCAACATGGCGAAGAGGCTGATCAAGCAACCTTACGTGAGGCCATCATCCGCAACGTCATCGAACCTGTCTTCGAAGCTGAGGATATCAAGCTCACTGATGACGTTGAGATCTTCGTGAACCCTACGGGTCGCTTCGTCATAGGCGGTCCCATGGGAGATGCGGGGCTCACGGGTCGCAAGATCATCGTTGATACCTATGGTGGCATGGGTCGTCATGGAGGAGGGGCCTTCTCAGGCAAGGATTGCACGAAGGTAGATCGTTCTGCCGCCTACGCGGCTCGCTGGGTGGCTAAGAATGTGGTGGCTGCTGGACTGGCGGATCGCTGTGAGGTGCAGTTGGCCTATGCCATCGGTGTGGCGGAGCCGGTGAGCATCATGGTGGATACCTTCGGCACGAATCATGTGCCAGAAGACCAGATAGAGAGCGCTGTCTCTCAGGTGTTCGATCTGCGTCCCGGCGCTATCATCGATGCACTGGATCTTCGTCGTCCGGTGTATCAGAAGACTGCCGCCTATGGTCACTTCGGCCGCGAGCTCCCTGAGTTCACTTGGGAGAGGACAGACAGAGTGGATCAGCTCAAGGAAGCCTGTGCTCTCTGACGAACGCCCGAAGGGGGAAGGCTCCCTCGTGCTCAAGGCCGATGTCGTCATCGACATCCAGACCAGGGCCATCGGCTCTCTCTTCACCTATACGGTACCTGCCTCCATAGAGGTAGAGGTGGGATGTGCTGTACGCGTGACCTTCGGTCATCAGCAGACAGTGGGCTTCGTCTGCGGGCTGGTTGCTGTTCCTGAGGAAGAGGTGCGCTCAGGGAAGCTCAAGCCCATCGAAGAGGTGCTGAGCAGCCCCTTGTTCTCTGAGGCGGCTGTGGATTGCGCGCGCTTCTTGGCGAAGCGCTACATCGCGCCGCTCTCTGCCTGCTTGCGCTTGTTCTTTCCTGCGGGAGCCGCTCCGAGCCTGAAGCGGATCGACGGTGTCTGGGAGACCATCCTTCCCAAGACGGGGAGTGCCGAGGAGACATGGATCGTGGCGGGGCCTCAGGTTGATTCGTTCGTGCCGCGCAAGGGAGCACGGAGGCAAGAGGTGGTCTTGGCTGCCGTGCGCCAGGGGGACATCCGCCGCTCAGAGCTGCGTTTCCTCTATGGGGATGTAGCTGCAGCCGTCAAGGCCTTGGCGAAGGCGGGAGCAGTGAAGGTGGAGAAGCGCCGCCGTTTGCGCAGGGGGGATGAGCCCAGTGTTGCTTTCGCTCCGAATGCAATGCCGAAGATGCTGACTGACTCCCAGAAGAAGGCGCTGTCTCAGGTAGAACAGGCTATGGAGGACGATGCCGTCACCACCGTGCTCATCGATGGCGTCACCGGGTCTGGTAAGACAGAGGTGTACCTCCAGGCCATCGAGGGGGCTTTGAAGCGCGGTCAGGGAGCCATCGTGTTAGTGCCTGAGATATCGCTGACGCCTCAGACGGTCACTCGCTTCCGCAGCCGCTTCGGAGACCAGGTGGCGGTCATGCATTCGAAGATGAGCCCGGGGGAGCGCTATGACCAGTGGGATCTGCTTCGCTGTGGAGCGGCGCGCATCGTCGTAGGGGCTCGCAGCGCCCTGTTCATGCCTGTACAGAACTTGGGACTCATCATCGTCGACGAAGAGCACGAGACCACCTACAAGCAGGAGAGCGCACCTCGTTATGTCACCAGAGATGTGGCCTGCTGGATGGCCCGTCAGCGCTCCTGTACCGTGGTGCTTGGCTCCGCCACCCCTTCCATTGAATCGCTCTACCATGCCAAGCATGATCCCGCCTGGACCTATGCGCGCCTCCCGGAGCGAGCTAACGGCCGCCCTCTGCCGAAGGTCGAGGTTGTGGACATGGCAGTGGAGTTCCATGACAGCAAGGGCCGCATCTTCTCCAAGAAGCTGGCGAATGCCATACGCGAAGAGCTATCCGCCAACCATAAGGTGGTGCTCCTCCTGAATCAACGGGGCTTCGCGCGCTTCCTCCTCTGTCGCGATTGCGGCTTCGTTCCCGAATGCCGTCATTGCTCCACTACGCTCACCTTCCACGAGGAGGGGAACAAGCTGGTGTGCCATCATTGTGGCTACACCCTAGGGGCTCCGCCTGTCTGCCCATCCTGTCAAAGCCCCTATCTCAAGCGCTACGGTATGGGGACTCAGCGGGTGGAAGCTGAGCTGAAGAGTCTCTTGAGCGCCCAGGAAGGTCTGATTCCGGGCATCGCTGCCCCTGCCTCCGAGCACCTGACACCTCAGGTGATCCGCATGGACGCCGACACCACGGCAGCGAAGGGGGCGCATCAGCGGTTGCTGGAGCAGTTCGCCACGGCTCCTGCGGCGGTGCTCCTGGGAACCCAGATGATCGCGAAGGGGCTCGATTTCGATGATGTCACCTTAGTGGGCGTCATCAACGCGGATACGATGTTGCATCTGCCGGATTTCCGGTCATCCGAGCGCACCTTCGATCTCATTCAGCAAGTGGCAGGCAGGGCGGGTAGGGCAGAGCTCCCGGGACGGGTCTTCGTCCAAACCTATGAGGCGGATTCGGTGGCCATCGCCTCGGCGGCGGCCTATGATCGGCCGCGCTTCTTGGCTAACGAGCTGCCGAAGCGCGAAGCGCTCCGCTTTCCGCCCTATGCGCGAATGGCGAACATCCTCTTATGGGGGAAGGACGGCTCGGTAGTGCGTCGCGCAGCCGAGGCCTATCGGTTTGATCTTTGCCAGCATTTGGCATCGGCGGGTGAGGGGGATATCGATGTCCTCCCCGCTGCTCCTTGCGCTTTCGAGCGCATTCGGAATCTCATCCGATGGCACGTGGTGGTGAAATGCTCGCCTGAGATGGATATCTCAGAAGCCTTAGAAGGGTTCCATCGCAAGCGAGGGCGCATTCAGGGGGTCAGCACTGCCGTAGATGTCGATCCGATGGATCTTCTTTGAAAAAAAACCTTGCAATAGGCTTACCTCCGGTGTATTCTGTCAGTTCGCATGTTTGCTTACACTAGGGCGAACGTATATCCATCGTCTTCTGTTGAAAGGACCTTGCGCGTGGCATCAACCTCTAAGACAGCAAAAGAAGACACCACGAAGACGGAAGAAGCAAAGGCCAAGGCAAGCAAATCCACCAAAACCAAAGCAGACAAGCCTCAAGCCAAGAAGACCGCAACTAAAACAGCGGCTGCATCAACCAAGAAAGCATCTTCAACAGTGAAGGGATCCGCTTCCAAGTCATCAGCAAAAGCTCCCGCCAAGAAGGCAGCTGCTAAGCCCAAGAAGGCTGCATCAACGGCGAAGAAGGGGAGCGCAAAGGAAGAGGAAGCTCTCATCAGTCAGACCGTTTCAGACGATCAGGGTACCGTTGAGATCGTCGAGGAGATCAAGGCTAAGCTGGATCGCAAGCCCTCGGATGCTGATGTAGACGACATGGATGACACTGATCCTGACGATATCGAAGTACCTGCTGATACCGCTATTCAAGAGAGCACTGCTGATGCGGATGATGCGGGTGCCTCGGATGATGACACTGAGAGTCTGCTGGAGAACATCCCCGAAGAAGAGCTGAAAGCTACCGTTGATGTCCAGCTGCCCAAGCTCACGTCAAGCCGGTCCAAGGCGAAGACTCGCCGTCGCAACGCAGAGGCGAATGTCACCATGCTCACAGGCGATCCGGTGCGCATGTACCTGAAAGAGATCGGCAAAGTTCCGCTTCTGACCGCAGCTGAAGAGATAGACCTGGCCATGAAGATCGAGGCCGGTGTTGCTGCTACCGAAGAGCTTGAGCGTGCCGAAGAAGAGGGTATCGAGCTCTCTCGTCGGGATAAGCGGCGCATGAGCCGGGTGGAGCAAGTGGGCCTTGATGCCAAGCAGGCGCTCATCGAAGCGAACCTGCGCCTCGTTGTCTCCATCGCCAAGCGCTACGTAGGTCGCGGCATGCTCTTCTTGGATCTCATCCAGGAAGGGAATCTGGGTCTCATCCGTGCGGTGGAGAAATTCGACTACACGAAAGGCTTCAAGTTCTCCACCTATGCAACCTGGTGGATTCGTCAGGCCATCACCCGCGCCATCGCCGATCAGGCTCGTACCATCCGCATCCCCGTGCATATGGTAGAGACCATCAACAAGCTGATCCGCATCCAGCGGCAGCTCTTGCAGAAGCTCGGACGCGAACCAACGCCAGAGGAGATCGGTGCTGAGATGGAGCTGACGGCTGAGCGCGTTCGCGAGATCCAGAAGATCTCCCAGGAACCCGTTTCCCTTGAGACCCCCATCGGCGAAGAGGAAGACTCCCAGCTGGGAGATTTCATCGAAGACGAAGCGGCGGTGGTACCGCCGGATGCAGCCAGCTTCTCCATGCTCCAAGAGCAACTAAGCAAGGTGCTGGATGGTCTTGCTGAGCGTGAGCGCAAGGTCATCAGCCTGCGCTTCGGTCTGGAAGATGGACATCCGCGCACGCTAGAGGAGGTGGGTCGCGAATTCGGAGTCACCCGAGAGCGCATCCGCCAGATCGAGAGCAAGACCTTGGCGAAGCTGCGTCATCCTTCGCGCTCATCCAAGCTCAAAGATTATCTGGAGTATTAGTCTTGCGCGTCGGTTCGAAACCGCTATAATACTGCGTCGGCGCTTGTGCCAGATGTGCATTCCTCGGTAGCTCAACGGCAGAGCATCCGGCTGTTAACCGGAGGGTTGTAGGTTCGAATCCTACCCGAGGAGCCAGAGCATTCACCGAAGGCCAGCGGAAGCTGGCCTTCGCTATAGATAGCCCCATCCCCTTGGCCATGCTCGAAGATCGGAAGCAGATGTACGGACTGAAGACGGAGAGCAGCTTCGATGCCTCCCATTTCTTGACTGATTATCACGGCAAGTGCGAGAACCTCCACGGGCACCGCTGGCGTGTCGTTGCCTATCTTGAGGTGCAGGAGCTCCAGCAGACGGGCACCTGCAAGGATATGGTCGTGGATTTCGCAGACTTCAAAGGCGCGCTTCGTGAACTGACTGAACGGCTCGACCATCATTTCATCATCGAAGATGGTTCGCTGGCACCAGATACCATGGCGTGCTTGGAGCGTGAGGGGTTCGCGCTGTTCGTCATGCCGTTTCGCACGACCGCTGAGAATCTGGCGAAGTGGTTCTTCGACTGTTTGGCTGAGCAGGGGCTTCC
Organism: uncultured Eggerthellaceae bacterium; assembly: GCA_910588205.1. GTDB lineage: Bacteria > Actinomycetota > Coriobacteriia > Coriobacteriales > Eggerthellaceae > MGBC163016. The sequence goes on along the minus strand of CAJUQK010000001.1, from coordinate 173,882 downwards.
CGTGGTGCAGGTTGAAGTTTACGAGACCCCTACCAACTGCGCCTTCTTCCGCAAGGATGCTTGACGCTGTGGGCGTGCGCTTTCCTGTAGCGGAGCGGTTCGTCTCCATCAACGGCGAGGGACTCTCTTCTGGTAAGCTCGCCGCTTTCGTTCGTTTCGCTGGATGCAATCTGGATTGCTCCTATTGCGATACGCGCTGGGCCAACGCTCCTGATGTTGCCGTGGAGATGCTCTCGGTAGAGGAACTGGTGGAGTGGGTATGCTCCTCGGGTGTCTCTGCGGTCACGCTCACGGGGGGAGAACCGCTGTTGCAGCCGGATCTCAACCCTCTGGTAGACAGGCTCTTGCGGGTGTGCGAACCCCATCCTCTGCAGGTAGAGATCGAGACCAACGGCTCTCTTCCTGTGGCACAGCTGGTAGGGATCAGGGGCCTTCTGGCTGATGAGGGCTTTTCAGATCGACTGCATCTGACGTTGGATTGGAAAACGCCTGCTACAGGGATGGGTGCTTCCGATGAAGAGCTGATAGATGCAAGCATGAAGGAGAACACTTGCCTTCTGAATGAGAACGATGCGGTCAAGTTCGTAGTAAGTTCCAGCGAGGATGTTAGCTTTGCCCGGCGCAAGGCTGATGAGGCTGGCCTTTGGGACCGCTGTACGGTGCTCTTGAGCCCCCTGTGGGGTCAGGTGGACCCAGCCTGGATCGTTGATGCTATGAGAGCGGAAGGTCTCACTGAAGCCCGTTTGCAGCTCCAACTCCATAAGATCCTCTGGCCTCAGGCAGCGAAAGGGGTATGACGTACATGGGAACCGTTGAAAAAGCGCTCGTGCTCTGCTCAGGCGGTCTGGATTCCACCACGCTCCTCGCTCAGGCGGTTGAGCGTCTGGGGTCTCAGAATGTCATCGCGCTTTCCATCTCCTACGGGCAGAAGCATCTCCGGGAATTGGATGCTGCACGTGCCGTATCGGATCACTATGGGGTAGAGCTGCGATCCTTGGATCTAGGAGCCATCTTCGCAGGAAGTCAGTGCTCACTGCTGAGCCAATCTGAGGCGGACATCCCCTCAGGCACCTATGCGGATCAGCAGGCAGAGCAGGAAGGGGCGCACGTCAGCACCTATGTGCCTTTCCGCAACGGACTCTTCCTGGCTGCAGCAGCTTCTATGGCGCTTTCCGCTGGTTGCTCAGTGGTCTATTATGGTGCCCATCATGATGACTGGGCAGGCTCAGCCTATCCGGATTGCACTCCTTCCTTCGTGGATTCCATGGCTACCTCCATCGAGGAGGGAACAGGAGGAGAACTGCGCCTAGAAGCGCCCTTCGTAGACTGGAGCAAAGCGGATATCGTGCGGCTCGGGATAGAGCTCAAAGTGCCCTTCCAGTTGACCTGGTCCTGCTATGAAGGGGGAGAGGCTCCTTGTGGTGTTTGCGCCACTTGCCTCGATCGCGCTGCTGCCTTCGCGGCCAACGGATTGGAAGACCCTGTTTCAAGCAGAAGGGAAGGTGTCTAAGGTGGCTGAACTGACCTTGCTAGGGAACCAGAAGACGAAATACTCCGCAAATTATGATCCGGGGGTGTTGGAGACCTTCGAGAACAAGCATCAGGACAATGACTACTTCGTCAAGTTCAACTGTCCCGAATTCACCAGCCTCTGCCCCATAACCGGCCAGCCTGATTTCGCCACCATCTACATCTCCTATGTGCCCGATGTGCGCATGGTGGAGTCGAAGAGCCTGAAGCTCTACCTCTTCAGCTTTCGCAACCATGGGGATTTCCATGAGGACTGCATCAACACCATCATGAAGGATCTCATCGCCTTGATGGACCCGAAGTACATCGAGGTGTGGGGGAAGTTCACACCGCGTGGGGGTATTTCCATCGATCCCTACTGCAATCACGGCCGACCCGGCACTCCTTGGGAGTCGGTGGCGTGGGAGCGGCTCTCTCAGCATGACCTCTATCCCGAGAAGGTGGATAACCGTTGATGGTGCGCAGCTTGAGGGAGAGAGCGGTATGACCCGCAAGCGCATCGGGGTTCTCAGCGATACCCACGGTCCCTTGCCTCAAGAGGCCTTCGACCTGTTCAGCGGCCAAGGAGAGGAGAGCAGGCTTCGTGAGCGCTGTGTGCGGTGCTGGGAGGTGGTCCATGATCAAGAGGGAGGTGTCTTGCTTTCGGAGGCTGACGGCACAGCCCTCACGGCACGACCCTGCGACTTGATCCTGCATGCGGGGGACATAGGAGCGCAAAGCGCCCTGGATGAGCTCGGTGCCCTTGCTCCTACGGTGGCAGTGTTGGGCAATAACGACCTTGCGTCCTACTGGTGCTCTGACGGTTCCGTGCGCGACCTTCGCAGCTTGACCTATGAAGGCGTGAGCATCGTCATGACCCACACTCCCGCTGACTTGCACCTTGCCCTGCATGGCCGACCGTCTTTGGTCCAGGCTGTGGTCTCAGATATGCCCCAGCTGGCTGTGCATGGTCATACCCATGTTCCGAAGGTGGAGCTTGATGGCAGCACGGTGGTGCTCTGCCCGGGTTCGCCTACCCGAGGGCGCAATGGCAGCGGCCATAACATGGCGCTCGTTGATATCGAAGACGGTCAGCTGCGCACTATCGCCATCATAGCCCGGGAGAAGATCGGCTCCTAGGTTCAGGCCCACTGGAACGGGTGGGTTCCCGCACCTATCTCGAAGTGGCAGAGCGCTATCCCCAGATCCATCTGCGTGAAGGCTCCCCGCTTGGTCTTCGCCTGTACGATAGGGGTTCCGTCATCGTCTTCTCCCTGGAGGTTGAAGGAGAACTTCTGCTGGTTGAGCGCTGTCGGTGCTAGCAGCGCAGCATCCACTCCCTGCTGGAACCACAGGGGCATCTCAGCGTAACCAGGGCAGATGGCCTCCACGGGCTTCGATCTATGGGGCTTGCCTGCCGTCTTCCCATAGCCCAAGGCCACCACCGCTGAGAGCTTCTGGCCTATATCCACGCGCGGCCCGCGGTTCGGCATCTTGTAGGTGCCGCCGACCCAACAGCTATTGAGCCCCAGGGCTTGGGCCAGCAGTACCAGCTTCTCTCCGTGGTAGCCCAGAAGCGAGTCGAGGTTCTTGTATTCAGGTCCCACCAAGGCCAAGTAGTTGCGCACCCCCGAGAACCCCACCATCCGTGACTTGAGGCTGGTGAATGCCTTGGGTTCATCCCGTACCAGCTGGATATCCAGCCCGCCTTCCTCGTTCACGGCCTCTATGGCGGCCTGCAGGGTGCATGCTGCCGTTTCCTCTAGCGGCCTCTCGTCGTACTGACGAACAGAGTGGCGCTGTTCGATGGCATCTAAGGGAGTGAGAGGCGTCTTCAGGGTGCTGAGCCCGCTGCGAGAGGTGCAGATGACCCCATCGAAGCCGACGATGGTCTGATCGGAGGAAGCCACGTAACGTCCTTTCTTAGAAATCATCTTGGATAAGCCTAGCACGAAGAGCGTCTCTGGAGGCCTTTAGTATCATGGGATATGAGCAAGAGAGCGAAGAGGGGGAGAGCGGATGGGAGATTTCGCAGACAGGGTCTTCTCGGTCGTGGTGAAGATACCGCGCGGCAAGGTTGCGAGCTACGGGCAGATCGGGCGCCTCATCGGTGCTCCTCGCTCAGCCCGCTACGTGGGCTACGCCCTTCGTGCGAATCCCTCTCCGGGGCTGGAGCCTGATGACATCCCCTGCCATCGGGTGGTATTCAAAGATGGCTCTCTTGCCAAGGGCTTCGCCTTCGGTGGCCCTGGAGAGCAGCGCAGGATGTTGGAGGCGGAGGGTATCACCTTCAGCGACGAGGGTAAGGTGCGCATGGAGGAGCATCTTTGGGATGGCAACCCCGCTGATGACCAGGGACTACCCTCAGGCCCTCCGGTTGACTTCGACTGGGAAGCTGAGCTGGCAGAGCACCCTCTGCATCAGTGCGAGGAATGCATGCGCCCGCGGGCTAACTGCAGGCGTCAGTCGAGCTCATCCAGGGAATAGGCATCCTTGCCCAGGTGGTATTCCTGGCCCCTTTCGCGCATCTTCATGTATTCAGCCGTAGCGGTGAAAAGAACGTCTGAGGAGGAATTGAGCGCCGTTTCGCAGGAATCCTGGATCACGCCGATGATGAATCCGATGGCCACCACTTCCATGGCAACGGTGGTATCCATGCCGAAGAGCGAGCACGCCAGCGGGATCAGGAGCAATGAGCCACCAGCAACGCCCGAGGCGCCACAAGCGCTCACTGCAGCCAGCACGCAGAGGATGACCGCGGTCAAAGGATCGATGGTGAGCCCAACGGTATGCACGGCAGCCATGGTCATGACTGTGATGGTGATGGCGGCACCTGCCATGTTGATGGTTGCGCCCAGGGGAATGCTCACGGAATAGTTGTCCTTGTCCAGCCCCAGCTTACGGCAGAGCTCCATGTTGATGGGGATGTTCGCAGCGGAGCTGCGGGTGAAGAAGGCTGTGATGCCGGAATCCTTCAAGCAACGAAGGATGAGCGGGTAGGGATTCTCTCGGGTGCAGGCGAATACCATGAGGGGGTTCGTGATCAGCGCGATGACCAGCATGACACCCACCAAGAGCAGGATCAACTGCCCGTACTCCACGAAGATATCTAGGCCGCTTTGGGAAACGGAGGTATAGACCAAGCCCATGATGCCAAAGGGGGCGAGGTTGATCACCCAGCGCACCACCGTAGAGACCGCATCTGCTATCCAGGTGAACACATCCTTCACGTTGTCGGAGGACTTGCGAAGGGCAATGCCCAGCACGATGGCCCATGTAAGGATGCCGATGAAGTTGGCGTTCATGAGCGCATCCACCGGGTTCGCCACGATGTTCATCACGATGGCTGAGAGCACCTCGCCTATCCCGGAAGGGGACTCTTGGGTCACATCATCGGCTACGGCCAGCGTCAGATCTATGGGGAAGAGGAAGCTCGCGATAACGGCTATGAGAGCGGCGATAAAGGTGCTCAGGATGTAGAGCACGATGACCGTTTTCATGCTGCCAGCGGCTTTTGCATTCATGAGAGCACTGATGACCAGGAAGAATACCAAGATGGGAGCCACAGCGCGCAGGGCGGAGACGAAGAGCGTGCCGAGCAATGATATGACCTCGCCGATGCCCAACGCCCATTCAGGGCCGTCCTGGGGGATGACCAGAGCCAAGATCACGCCGATCACCAAGCCCACGATGATCTTCTTGATGAGGCTCACCTTGTTATAAGCGCTGATGATGGGATGCTTCGGTTTCGTAGTCTGCTCTTGCTTTTCGTCCATGACCTTATCCTCGTTCACGATGCCGATCGGATATGGTGCGGGCGAAAGGACTTGAACCTTCACGGGTTGTGCCCACCAGAACCTAAATCTGGCGCGTCTGCCAATTCCGCCACGCCCGCACACCATCTGTTCGCCCCGCAAACGCACAAGGGGCAACGAGCGCATATGTTACCATACGGAACCATTGCACAGAGAACCATTGGAACTACGAAGGATCGAAGGGAAGACCCACGTGGAAGCAAAGATCGAAAAGCTCGAAGATAGCAAGGTCAAAGCGGTCGTCACCGCAGAGGCTAAGGAAGTGGACAGCTACGTCGGCAAGACGTACAAGGACCTTGCGCGTCAGTACTCCTTCCCGGGGTTCCGTAAGGGCAAGGCCCCTCGTCCCGTTATCGACAACGCTGTCGGGCGTGAATCCGTCCTGTCCGCTGCTACGGAGGACCTTGTCAACGGCCTGTATCCCCAGGTCGTTGAAGAGCAGGGTCTCTTCCCGGTAGCATCTCCTGATTTCGGTGATATCGACCCCGTCAAGCCCGGTGAGCCCTTCACCTTCGAGGTGACCGTCACCGTGAAACCAGAGCTGGAGCTTTCCTCCTATGATCCAGTAGAGGTAGAGGTCCCCTTTGAGAAGGCCACGGAGAAGGAGATAGATTCTCAGGTCGATGCGCTGCGGAACCACTACAAGTCCTACGAGAATGCTCCTGCGGCCACGAAGCTCACGGCAGACCGCGCTGCTGACCTGACCATCAAGGCCACCAAGGAGGATGGCGAAGAGATAGGTTCTCTCACCAGCGAATCTCTGCTCTATAACCTGGGCACCGGCCTGTATGCCGAGGCTTTGGACAAGGAGCTCGAGGGGATCAAGAAGGGCGAGAACCGCACGTTCACTGTAGATGTCCCCGAAGATGAATCTGCCATGCTCATGGCAGACCTGGCAGGTCAGAAGGTCTCCTTCGACGTTACCTGCAATGTGGTGAAGACCGAGCAGGTGCCTGAGCTGACCGACGAGTGGGCGAAGGAGACCCTCGGCTTCGACACGGTGGCTTCCATGCGTGAAGAGATCGCCTCTTCCCTGGAGCAGCAGAAGGCCACGATCATCCCTCAGATCAAGGAGAATGGTTGTGCGCTCCAGCTGATCGAGCGGGTGCAGGGCGATGTTCCTGCCGCCATGGCAGAGCAGACCGAATCGGAGCTGCTGCAGGACTTCTTCAGCCAGCTGCAGCGGGCGGGCATGAGCTTCGATACCTATCTCATGCAGCAGGGTATCGATAACACAGAGTTCAAGGAAGATGTGAAGCGTCAGGCTCAGGACGAGGCCAAGCGCGAACTGGCTCTGGACGCTTGGGCGCGCCATAAGGGCATCCAGGCAACGGATGAGGACATCACCCTGGAGTTCGAGCGTGCGGGTGTGGAAGACCCGAAGAAGCTGGAGCGTGAGTGGCGTGCAAGCGGCCGACTCTATCTGATCCGCGAGGGCATCATCCGCTCTAAGGCCATGGAGGATGTGCTCAGCACGGCGAAGGTGACCGAGGTGGACTTCGCTGAGCGTGAGGAAGCAGACGAGAAAGCGGATAGATAGTCCTTCCGTTTGTGCCCTCTCACCCAGCCCATAGCTGATCTCTTGCATTGACCCAGTGTGCCTTTGATATGGATACGCTGGGTCAATGTTGCAATAGCGGAACATCTGTATCATAGTGTCAATCAAAAGGAAAAGGGCGCTTCGGGCGTCCCTGTCGAAAGCGAGGAATCATGGGCATCGAAGTTGCAAGGAACGCATTGATCCCCTACGTCATCGAGCAATCACCGCGTGGAGAGCGCAGCTATGACATCTACTCACGACTTCTGAATGATCGCATCATCTTCCTGGGAGAGCAGATAGATGATCATGTGGCGAATTCCGTAGTGGCGCAGCTGTTGCATCTTGAGAGTTCTGACCCAGAGAAGGACATCTCTCTTTACATCAACTCGCCAGGCGGCTCCGTCACCGCGGGTCTGGGCATCCTCGACACCATGAACTTCATCAAGTGCGATGTCTCTACCATCTGCATCGGGGAATGCGCCTCCATGGCTGCTGTGCTGCTGTCTTCTGGTGCCAAAGGCAAGCGCTATTGCCTGCCGAATTCCATGGTGCTGATCCATCAGCCTCTGGGCGGTGCTCAGGGCCAGCAGACCGAGATAGCCATCGTCGCTGATTTCATGCTGAAGACGCGCAAGCAGCTGAACAAGATCCTGGCTGACAACACCGGCCAGAGCATCGAGACCATCCAGGCAGACACTGAGCGCGACAACTACATGACCGCTGAGCAGGCCAAGGACTATGGTCTGGTGGATGAGATCATCACCCATCATTAAGCCATCCGCCCCTGACCGCGCCCGCTTACCTTAGAGAGAGCTATGACAGAAGAGAATAGGAACGCTCCCGCAGATGTGCATTGTGCCTTCTGCGGGAAGCCGGCCAGCCTGGCCAACTCCATGATCCAAGGCCCCAACGAGATATTCATCTGCGATCAGTGCATCACTGTATGCGCCGATGCCCTCATGCATGAGATGATGATGGCGAATCGAACGGAGGGCTTCGACCGGTCTGCGCCAGAGATACAGTCGTCCTCCTGGCCCTACGAGGTGGCACCGGGGGATTTCTCTGACATCGAAGATGGCGAAGGGTCCGACAGCCTCTTGTCTGGGCTAGAGGAGCTGCCAACGCCCCATCAGATCCATGCGGCTCTCTCCGAGCACGTCGTAGGCCAAGAGGCCGCCAAGCGTGCTCTGTCTGTTGCGGTCTACAATCACTATAAGCGCATCGCCATGGGAGATTCGGCCGAAGCTGATGAGGAGACGCCTGCGGATGAGGTGGAGATAGATAAGAGCAACATCATGCTCTTGGGTCCCACCGGCTCCGGCAAGACCCTCTTGGCCCAAACGCTGGCGCGTACCCTCAAGGTCCCCTTCGCCATAGCTGACGCCACTACGCTGACCGAGGCTGGTTATGTGGGCGAAGACGTAGAGAACATCCTGCTGAAGCTCATCACCGCCGCTGACTTCGATATCGCGAAGGCTGAGATCGGCATCATCTACATAGACGAGATAGACAAGATAGCCCGCAAGGCGGAGAACCTCTCCATCACGCGGGATGTCTCAGGCGAGGGGGTCCAGCAAGCGCTCCTGAAGATCGTCGAGGGTTGTGAGGCTAGCGTGCCGCCCCAGGGGGGGCGCAAGCACCCTGAGCAAGAGCTGCTCCATATCGATACGAAGAACATCCTCTTCATCTTGGGTGGTGCCTTCGTGGGGCTCCCTGAGATCATCGGCCAGCGGGTAGGGAAGAGCGGACTGGGCTTCGCCTCTCAGATCCCAGAGACGAAGAAGCAGGCTGATGCTGAGCTTCTGGCCCAAGTGCTACCAGAAGACCTCAATAAATATGGCATGATCCCCGAGTTCGTCGGGCGCATTCCGGTCATCACCTCTTTGGATGAGCTCACCGAGGAGGATCTCGTGCGCATCTTGGTGGAGCCCAAGAATGCGCTCATCAAGCAATACACCAAGATGTTCGCCTATGAGGACGCTCAGCTCGTGGTAGAGGACGAGGCCCTAATGGCCATCGCCCACGAGGCGGCCGAGCATGGTACCGGCGCTCGTGGTCTGCGCTCCATTTGCGAGCGCATCCTGATGGATGTCATGTACGACCTGCCGGAGACCAAAGGCCCTGTGCAGGTGACGATTCGCGCCACTGATATCACCGGCGAGACCACCCCAGAGGTGAAGAAGCTGCAAAAGAAGACGCGCCAGAGCGCATGAAGACCGACTGGGACAGCCTAGCTCGAAGAGAGGGGAAGAGCGGTAGATGACGGACGGCAAGAAGGTTACCGAGGATTTCAGCGCTTGGGAGCGGCCCATCTTCGAAGCTTGGATGGCAGGTGGGTATTTCCTGCGCTCCCAAGGTTTCGGCCCTCATGCAGATGAGGGCTATACCATCGTCATTCCTCCTCCGAATGTGACCGGTGTGCTCCATATGGGTCATGCCCTGAACGACAGCATCCAGGACACCTGCATCCGTCGCGCTCGCATGCAGGGCTATCAGACCCGGTGGGTATTGGGGACCGATCACGCGGGCATCGCTACGCAGACCAAGGTCGACAAGCATCTGGCTGAACAGGGCATCAATCGTCGAGAGATAGGCCGTGAGGCATTCATAGGAGAATGCCAGAAGTGGCGTGATGAATACGGCGGCATCATCGTCAGCCAGATCAAGGCCATGGGCTGCAGCTGTGATTACGATCACGAGCAGTTCACCATGAGCCCGGAGTTCTCCCTGGCGGTGCGCAAGCTCTTCGTGGACTGGTATCACCGGGATGTCATCTACCGAGGCAAGCGCATCGTGAATTGGTGTCCCCACTGCACCACGGCCATCGCCGATGACGAGGCAGAATATGCCGATGAAGCAGGGCATCTGTGGTACCTCCGCTATCCGCTGGTCGAACCGGTGGAGGGGGTTGACCATATCGTCGTGGCCACCACGCGCCCTGAGACCATGCTCGGGGACACCGGCGTTGCCGTGAGCCCGTCCGATGAGCGCTATGCCGACCTCATTGGCAAGAGGGTGAAGCTACCGCTGGTTGACCGCGAGATACCCATCTTCGCTGATTTCCATGTGGACGCAGCTTATGGTACCGGTGCCGTCAAGGTCACGCCTGCCCATGACCCCAATGACTTCGCCATGGGGGATCGTGCGGGGCTTGAGCGCGTGAATATCTTCGACGAGACTGCTCATGTGGTCGAAGGGTTCGGCCCGTACTCTGGCATGAGCCGAGATGAAGCTCGCGAAGCCGTGGTCCAGGCATTCGAGGAACTCGGCCTCTTGGACCATATAGAAGACATCAGCCATTCTGTCATGCACTGCTATCGCTGTCATAACACGTTGGAGCCCTGGCTGTCGGAGCAGTGGTTCGTGGATGTCTCTCAACTGAAGGAGCCGGCGCGCAAGGCCGTTGCTGAGGGCCAGGTGGCATTCCATCCTGAGCGCTGGGGGCAGGTCTATCTCGACTGGTTGGATAACCTGAAGGATTGGTGCATCTCGCGGCAGCTGTGGTGGGGGCATCGGATCCCCGTCTTCTATTGCGATGCCTGCGGCTGGCAGGATGCCCTCTTGGAGGACGTAGAGACTTGCCCGGAATGCGGAGCAGCCGTGCGCCAAGACGAAGATGTGCTGGATACTTGGTTCTCTTCCCAGCTGTGGCCGTTCGCTACCCAAGGTTGGGGTGAGGAGGGCAAGGACGCACCGGATTTGGTCAAGTTCTATCCCACTCAGGTGCTCTCAACGGCCCGAGACATCATGGGGCTTTGGGTGGCGCGTATGGTGATGGCTTCTGAGTGGTGCATGGATGAGATCCCCTTCCAGGATGTCATCATCCATCCCACGGTCATGGGATCCGATGGCAAGCCCATGAGCAAGTCCCGGGGCAATGGCATAGACCCCATGGGTCTCATGGCCGAATACGGAGCTGACGGCATGCGCTTCGGGCTGGTGTCTCAAGTGACCGGCTCGCAGACCTTGCGCTTCGACTATCAGCGCATCGAATCGGCCCGCAACTTCGCGAACAAGATCAAGAATGCCGCCCGTTTCGTCGAGATGAACATGGATGGTTTCACACCGGGTCCTCCTGAGCTCCGGACCAGCGCTGACCGCTGGATCTTCTCTTCCCTTGCGAAGACCGTGATGGCTATCGATGCGGCCTATGGCAGTTTCGACTTCAGTGAGATGACCCGTCTGCTCTACACGTTCATCTGGAACGAGTTCTGCGATTGGTACATCGAGTTCTCGAAGAGCCGCCTCAACTCCGCTGATGAGGAAGACCGCTTGGCCTGTCAGCGTAACCTGCAATTCGTGCTCTACGCTCTTCTGCGCCTGCTGCATCCGGTGATGCCCTTCATCACAGAGCGCATCTACGCCTCCATGCCGCGGCCAGAGGAAGGCCCAGAGATGCTCATAGCTGCTCCTTGGCCTAATGCCGCAGAGTTGGCAGGCTTCGTGGATGATGCTTCTGAGAATAGCGTGCGCGTGGTGATCGAAGTGGTGGGTGCGGTGCGCTCTGCCCGTTCGCGTTACGGCGTTTCTCCCAAGGAGGAGCTGACCGTCTCGGTCAAGGCTTCTGCCTCCAAGGCGGAGCAGATCCTGCAGCAATCAACGCTCATCTCGTCGTTGGCTCGCATCTCTGCGCTCACGGCTTCTCCCGATGAGACCAAGCCCTCTCAGGCGGTGGTGGGCATCGTCTCTGACCTGGAGGTCTATACGAACCTCGCAGGGTTCGTTGACTTTGCCGAAGAGAAGGCGAAGCTTGAGAAAGAGCAGAAGAAGTTGGCTGCTGACTTGGCGAAGCTTGATAAGAAGCTCTCCAATCCCGACTTCTTGGCCAAGGCGGCTCCTGAGATCATTCAGAAGGACACGGCGAAGCGCGACGAGATCGAAGACCAGTTGGAGAGAGTCGCATCCCAGCTCGAGCAGATGTGATGGCTCTCCACATTCAGCCAGCTAGATCTGTGCCTTTGCTATAATCGCAAACCGCAGTAGGAACGCAGTATAAGGAGTGAAGAAGTGAGTGAGCTTTTCGCACAGCTGTGGACACCGCAGATGCAAGCCGCGTTCACCGTGGTGGTCGTCCTCCTGGTGATCCTCTATGTCCTCTCCATCGTCTGGGTGGTGCGGGATGCCTATCTCCGCGGGGCAGCCTGGTATGTTTGGGCTGTGGTTGCGCTGGTCCCCATCGTGGGCGTCATCGCCTACTGTCTCTTGCGTCCGCCTATGCTGCGCATAGACAAGGACGAGCAGGAGCTGGAAGTGGCCCTTAAGCAGCGCCAGCTGATGAAGTATGGCGAATGCGCTACCTGTGGATACCCCGTTGAGATGGACTACGTCCTGTGTCCCAACTGCCACACCCAGCTCAAGAACCTCTGCTCTCACTGTGAGAAGGCCCTTGAGCCTGCTTGGACGGTATGCCCCTATTGCGCCACGCCCGTAGGCGGTGGATCCAAGAGCCGCTCTGGTTCTTCCAGCTCTCGGACGCGTCGCCGTTCTCATTCCTCAAGCTCTACCACAAGCCACGAATCCTAAAGGAATCACCATGAAGATACTGCTCCCTGATGGCAGCGCGAAGGAAGTACCCGAGGGCGCATCCATCCAAGACGTTGCCGCTTCCATTGGCTCAGGTCTAGCGAAGGCCGCCCTTGCCGGAAAGATCGATGGTCAGCTCGCCGACCTTGCCGCCACCGTCTCCGATGGCGCCACTGTTGAGATCATCACAGACCGTTCCCCAGAGGCTTTGGATATCATGCGCCATTCCATGGCCCATGTGATGGCTGAAGCTGTCCAGGAGTTGTTCCCCGGTGCTCAGATCGGCTTCGGCCCTGCCACGGAAGACGGCTTCTTCTATGATTTCGCCCTGGAGCAGCCCGTCTCTACGGATGATTTCGCCGCCATCGAAGCGAAGATGGCTGAGATCATCGCCAAGGATGAGCCGTTCGTGCGCGAGGTCCTCACCTATGAGGGTGCCAAAGAGGCATTCAAGGACCAGCGCTTGAAATCAGAGCATATCGACGACCTGCCTGCTGATGAGGACATCACCCTCTACCGTCACGGCAGCTTCGTCGATCTCTGCAGTGGCCCTCATGTTCCCTCAGCAGGCAAGCTGGGAGCCTTCAAGCTCATGAAGACCGCCGGAGCCTATTGGAAGGGCGATGCTGACAATGAGATGCTCACGCGCGTCTACGGCACCGCCTTCTTCAAGAAGAAGGATCTGGAAGAGTACTTGACCCGCTTGGAGGAGGCCGAGAAGCGCGATCATCGCAAGCTCGGTCGAGAGCTGGGCATCTATATGATGGATCCCATGGCGGGGGTGGGCCTTCCCATGTATCTGCCGAAGGGTGCGCGGGTGATCCGCACTCTGCAAGAGTGGCTTCGGCGTGATCTATACGAGCGCGGCTACGAAGAGGTCATCACGCCCCATATCTACAATGCCGAGGTATGGAAGACCTCCGGCCATTATGGGTTCTACAAGGACAATATGTACTTCTTCGAGATCAACGAAGGTACCGAAGAGGATCCCCGTCCCAGCGAATACGGCGTGAAGCCCATGAACTGCCCGGGGCATGTGATGCTCTACAAGAACGAGCTGCATTCCTACCGGGATCTGCCTCTGCGCTATTTCGAGTTCGGCACGGTGTATCGCCATGAGATGTCGGGTGTGGTGCATGGGCTCTTGCGTGCGCGCGGCTTCACCCAGGATGATGCTCACGTGTTCTGCACTAGGGAACAGGTGGTAGATGAGGTAGTGGCCATCCTCGACCTGGTCGACCACATCATGAGCACCTTCGGTTTCCAGTATGAGGCTGAGATCTCCACGCGGCCGGATAAGTCCATTGGCACTGATGACATGTGGGAGTATGCTACCAACGCCCTGAAGCAGGCATGTGAGCGGCACAACCTAGCCTATGACATCAACGAAGGCGACGGCGCCTTCTATGGTCCGAAGATAGATATCAAGGTGAAGGATGCCATCGGGCGCACCTGGCAGTGCTCCACGGTCCAGATAGATTTCAACATGCCCGAGCGGTTCGATCTGACCTATCGCGCCCAAGATAATACCGAGCAGCGGCCCTGGATGCTCCACCGAGCCATCTTCGGCTCCATCGAACGCTTCCTGGGCATCCTCATCGAACACTACGCTGGCGCTTTGCCCTTGTGGTTGGCGCCCATACAGGTGGCTGTCATCCCCATTGCCGACCGTCATCGGGAGGCTGCTGAGGAGTTTGCGGGCGAATTGCGTGGGGCAGGCGGCCGGGTCGAGGTCTATGATCAGAACGAGCCCATGAAGGTGAAGATAGCCAAAGCCCAGCAGCAGAAGATCCCCTACATGGTCGTTCTGGGAGATGCTGAAGTGGCCGAGCAGACCATCTCCGTGCGCGATCGGGTCGAAGGCGACCTAGGTACCTGCGACCGGCGGGAGTTCGTGGATAAGATCAGGGACGCTGCGCTCTAGACCGTCTTCCACGCCCAACCTATCTGCTCTGAGGGAATGCCGTTGGCTTGCCAGATGCCAACGGCATTCTTGCGTTCTGGTTACGCCTGGGTCTTTTCAGGCCTCAGCTGCTATGCTATGGAAAAGAATGCAACCGATGGAGAACGGCAGCTCGAAGAGCTGCGAAGCTGTTCCGACGAAAGGGGATAGGTCGTCATGAGCGAAGTCATCTCTTCTCAAGATTTCCAATCGAAGGTACTCGAAGCGGATAAGCCGGTTTTGGTGGACTTCTTCGCTACGTGGTGTGGCCCGTGCAAGAGGCTTGCTCCCATCTTGGATGAAGTAGCTCAGGAGAAGGCGGGTCAGGCCTATGTGTATAAGGTTGATATAGATCAGAGCCCTGATCTGGCTGCCAGCTATCGGGTGAATTCGGTTCCCACCCTCATCCTGTTCGACAAAGGTGCCATCAAGAACAAGACGTTAGGCGCTGTGCCGAAGCAGCAGTTGCTGGGGATGTTCGCTTAGGCGCTTTTCAAGGGACACCTGAGAGCCTGCATCAAAGGATGCAGGCTCTCTTCATTTCGCTAAGGAGGACCTCATGGCGAACGAGTACGCTGACCTCTATGATGTCGCCATCATCGGAGCTGGACCGGCTGGCCTCACGGCGGCCATGTATTGTGCTCGGGCGGGGCTGGATACGGCTCTCATCGAGAGCATCTCCCCGGGGGGGCAATTGGCCCAGACGGAGCACTTGGAGAACTATCCCGGATTCAATCAGTCCACCAGCGGATACGAGCTCTCTGTCATCATGCATGAGCAGGCTGAGAGCTTCGGGGCGAAGACCATCTATGACGAGGTGACGGCCGTTAGCTTCGATGAACCCGTGAAGGTGCTCACCATGGCCTATGGCGTGGTGAAGGCTCGGGCGGTCATCGTAGCCACCGGAGCTCGTCCGGCGAAGCTCGGGTTGAAGGGTGAGGATGATCTGAAGGGAGCCGGAGTCTCCTACTGCGCCACCTGCGATGGCAACTTCTTCAAAGATAAGGATGTCTGCATCGTGGGTGGAGGAGATACCGCTGCTGCCGATGCCATCTACCTTTCACGCATCTGCCGCAGCATCCGCATCTTCGTGCGCCGAGACGTCTTGAGAGCCACAGCCATCTATCATGAGAAGCTCGATGCGCTTCCGAACGTCCAGATCGTCTGGAATACCGTTGTGGAAGAGCTCATCTCTGAGGATGGCCAGCTCTCAGCGGTGAAGGTGCGCAACAAACAGACCGACGAGGTGCAAACGGTGGCCGTATCCGCCTTGTTCGTTGCCATTGGCACCACACCCAACACCGAATTCCTCGACGGCAAACTGGAATTGGATCAGACGGGACATGTCGTTGCCGATGAGATGGGCAAGACCTCCTGTGTCGGGGTATTCGCAGCGGGAGACGTGCGCACTAAGGTCCTTCGCCAGGTATCCACGGGCGTGGGAGATGGCGCGAATGCAGCGGATGCGGTGGCTGAGTACCTCTTGGACCAGTAAGCGTTCGTGGGTGGGCTTTGTCTGCTAGAATCTCTCAAGCTCACTGGAATTGCTTGTAAGGATCCAACATACATGGCTGACATGAATATGAAAGAGAAGCTGGAGAAGTTCCTTGATGCTTATCAAGATCTCCAGACGAAGATGGGTGACCCGGATATCCTCTCGGACCAGAAGGAGTACAACCGCCTGGCGAAGGAATACGCCGATCAAGGTCCTCTAGCCAAGAAGGCCGCTGAGTACATCTCCGCTTTGGATGACCTGGAAGCCGCCCGAGAGATGCTCTCGGATGCGGACATGAAGGAATTCGCCCAAGAGGAGATAGCGGGCATAGAGGACAGGCTTCCTGCCCTTGAAGAGGACATCAAGTTCATGCTGATCCCGGCTGACCCGGCCGATGAGAAGGACATCATCGTTGAGATCAGGGCGGCTGCTGGTGGTGATGAGGCTGCCATCTTCGCCGGTGATCTCTACCGGATGTATGAGCATTTCGTTGCGGCCCAGGGGTGGAAGACTGAAACGCTGGATGTGTCTCCTTCGGAATCCGGCGGCTACAAGGAGATCCAGTTCAAGGTCAAGGGTGACCATGTCTATTCGCTCATGAAGTTCGAGAGCGGCGTCCATCGCGTCCAGCGTGTTCCCAAGACGGAAAGCCAAGGTCGTATCCATACCTCAACGGCCACGGTGGCTGTGCTGCCTGAGGCGGATGAGGTGGAAGTGGAGATAAACGAGAACGATCTGCGCATCGATGTATTCCGGGCCGGCGGTCCTGGTGGACAGTGCGTGAATACCACTGATTCTGCTGTGCGCATCACCCACCTGCCCACAGGATTGGTGGTCCAATCTCAGGATCAGAAGTCCCAGCTGCAGAACAAGATAGCCGCCATGAGCGTCCTGCGTGCCCGCCTCTATGAGAAGATGCTGGCTGAGCAGCAGGCTGCAGAAGGAGCTGAGCGGCTGGCTCAGATAGGCACGGGAGATAGAGCCGAGAAGATCCGCACCTACAATGGCCCTCAGGACCGGGTGACCGATCACCGCATCGGTTTCAATTCCAGTTACAACGACGTGCTCAACGGCGACAAGCTCATAGATGTGATCACTGCTCTGCAGGCGGCCGACCGCGCCCAGAAGCTCGAGGCGGCGGTGTGACCCAATCTGATCGGGTCTGGACCGTTCAGGCGGCTCTGGATTGGACACGCAGCTATCTTGAGCGGAAGGAGGATACAAGCCCGCTTCTTTCTGCCCGGCATCTCCTCTCCTATGCTACAGGCCTCACTCAGCTCGAGCTCTATACTCACTTCGACCAACCGCTCTCCCGGGAGGAGCGTGCTGTGCTCCGCGAGGGAGTACGCAGACGCGCTGAAGGAGAGCCGCTCCAGTACATCAGCGGAAGAGCGCCATTCCGACATATCGAGGTCACGGTACGTTCCGGAGTGCTCATCCCGCGTCCTGAGACAGAGATCCTGGTAGGGGAGGTGCTCTCGTTCGTGGAGGATGTGCCTCAACCCTTCGTCTTGGAGATCGGTTGCGGTAGCGGGTGCATCGCCTGCTCCATTGCCGTCGAATCACCTGACACCTCTGTGGTGGCTACGGATGTGTCTCCCGAAGCTTGGGCCGTTGCCCGAGAGAACGTCGAGCTCTTAGGAGTAGGAGAGCGGGTGAACATCCTCTCCTGTGACCTCGACGCAGCCGTTCCCGAAGATCTGGAAGGGCGCTTCGATGCTTTCGTGTCCAACCCACCCTATATCCCCGACCTTGTCATGGAAGCGCTTCCCGCTGAGGTCAAGGGTTTCGAACCAAGGCTGGCATTGGCGGGAGGAGAGGATGGCTTGGATATGTTCCGACGGCTCCTTCCTGCCGCGCGGCGGTGGCTGCGCTCTGGTGGCCTCTTCGCCGTGGAGCTCCATGAAGAGAGCCTGGATGAAGCCGCCTCCTTGGCTGAGGCTGCAGGCTTTGCGGAAGCACGCATCGTAGAGGATCTTGCAGGGAGGCCACGGGTCTTATGCGCTGTGCTGGGCTGAATCGCCTGCATCCCTCGAGAAAGGAACAGCATGGAAGAGATGAAGCTCAGCCAGTGGCTCCCTGAGTCAGCAGCAAAGCTGCGCCAAGGGATCGGAGGAAGTAGGCCGAAGATCGGCATCATCTTGGGATCTGGCTGGGGTCCTGTGGCCGAGCGCATCCAAGATGCCGCTGCCCTCTCCTTTGCGGATGTTCCCCATATGCAGCCCTCTACAGCCACCAGCCATGCAGGACGCTTCGTCTGCGGGACCTTGGGAGGCAAAGTGGTCCTCTGCATGCAAGGGCGTCTCCACGGTTATGAGGGGAATAGCTCTCAGCAGGTAGCCTACCCGGTCTGGCTCATGGATGTCCTGGGGATAGAGACGCTCATCGTGACCAATGCCGTAGGGGCTATCAATGAAGGCTACGCGGTGGGGGATATCTGTATCATCCGCGATCACATCAACTTCACCGGTCGCAATCCCATCCAGGGTCTTGAGCCGGATGTCCTCTCTGACAGGTTCTTCAGCATGCATGAACCCTATGACCCCTCCTTGCATCAGATAGCCCACGAAGCGGCCATTAGCCTCGATCTGCCTATCCAGGAGAGCATCTATCTCGGCCTTGCCGGTCCCAGCTTTGAAACAGCCGCGGAGATACGGGCGTTTCGCCTGTGGGGTGCGGATACGGTGGCCATGAGCATTTGCGAAGAGGTCATCGCCGCTCGTCACGTGGGGCTTTCTGTGCTAGGGCTCTCCTTGGTGGTGAACATGGCCTGCGGAGTGGGAGGCGTGAATCCTTTAGAAGACGACCCCTTCCAGGTGGCCCAGGACCGCGAAGCTGACCTTTGCAGCCTCATCCAACAGATCCTCGAGCGCATATAGGAGCCAAGCCCTATACTCTCCCTTATAGGACGATAGCGTCAGATAGGATCAAGGAGGGGCTGGGATGGCCGCAAGCGCAAAGGATGCGCCCCCAAGACGCACGGCGGCAAGCATAGGAGCGCCTCAAGGGCTCGGAGCGCGAACCCCCAAACAGGGCAAGCGCATGCTGGGCGCCGAAGCGGTGATCGCATCTCTTGAGGCTGAAGGGGTCCGTACGGTCTTCGGTTACCCGGGAGGCCAAGCCATCAAGCTCTACGATGCGCTCTATGACTCAGAGCAGCTGCATCATGTGCTGGCTCGCCATGAGCAAGGGGCTGTTCATATGGCTGATGGCTACGCCCGCTCAACAGGGCGTCCAGGCGTGGTCATCGTGACTAGCGGTCCGGGAGCTACCAACACTGTGACGGGCATCGCTACGGCTTACATGGATTCCATTCCCTTGATCATCATCACCGGTCAGGTGCCCCGGGCGGTCATCGGCACCGATTCATTCCAAGAGTCGGATATCGTCGGCATCACCATGCCCGTGGTGAAGCACTCGTTTCTGCTCCAATCCACCGATGAGCTGACCACGACGTTTCGGGAGGCATTCCATATAGCTCGAACGGGGCGGCCGGGTCCGGTGCTCATCGATATCCCCTCTGATCTAGCCGGGGAGGAGATGGTCTTCGAATATCCCGATACCGTGAGCATTCCTTCCTATAAGCCCACCTACCGCGGCAATGCTAAGCAGATCCGTGCGGCCTGCCGCTTGATAGAGGGATCCCAGCGCCCGGTGCTCTATGTAGGCGGCGGATGCGTGAGCTCTGATGCGCGGGATGAGGTCAGAGAATTGGCTCACCTGATGCAGATCCCCGTGGCGGTCACGCTCATGGGCAAAGGGGTCTTTCCGGCATCTGATTCCCTCGATCTGGGCCCCATCGGGATGCACGGAGCGAAGTATTCGAATCTCGCCCTGACGGAAGCGGATCTCATCATAGCGGCCGGTGCGCGCTTCTCAGACCGGGTGACCGGAAGGCTCGACCGCTTCGCACCAAATGCGAAGGTGATCCATATAGATATCGACCCGGCGGAGATCGGTAAGATCCGTGAAGCCCAGGTGCCTATCGTGGGTGACCTCAAGGGCGTTTTGCAGGATCTCATAGCCTTGCTGAGGAACAATGGTGCCCATCCGCAAACCCAAGAGTGGCTGGAGGAGATAGCAGCCTGGCGCGAGCGCTATCCCATCTATCATGCGAATGTAGGAGATGGGGAGTCTCAGATCGTACCTGAGCTGGTCATGGGCGCACTCTCCGATCAGTTGGATCCCAACAGTTCCATCGTGGTGACAGAGGTGGGGCAGCACCAGATGTGGGCCCATCAGTTCATTCAGCGAGAGAAGCCGCGCACGTTCTTATCCAGTGGAGGCTTGGGTACCATGGGCTTCGGGTTCCCCGCCGCCATCGGTGCCGCCCTTGCTCATCCGAATGAGCAGGTGGTGTGCATTGCAGGAGATGGTTCCTTCCAGATGAACTCCCAGGAGATGGCCACGGCTGCCATCAACGGCGTGCCCGTGAAGGTGCTCATCATGGACAACCGCTGCTTGGGGATGGTACACCAATGGCAGAGATTCTTCTGTGCCGAGCGCTATTCGGAGACGCTCTTGGAGCCTTGCCCTGATTTCGTGAAGCTCGCCGATGCCTACGGCTGGGAGGGGAAGCGCATCACAGAGCCTGCTGAGGTGGCTCCGGCTATCACTGAGATGCTCGCTGCGAAGGGGCCGTACCTCTTGGATGTGGCCATATCGCCAGACCAGAATGTCTATCCCATGGTGACTCCCGGCTCCGGCCTTGATGATGCCATAGGGGCCATCGATGTTGCGGTGGGGGCTGTTCGCACGAACGGGGAAGGGAGCGCGCTATGAAGCACGTGCTTTCCATTCTGGTAGAGAATCAGCCTGGTGTGCTGTCTCGCGTAACGGGACTCGTGTCTCGGCGCGGGTTCAACATCGAATCGCTTTCCGTGGGACCCGTGGAGGATCCCACCATGTCCCATGTGACGATGGTCGTGGATGCTGATGATGTGGCCCTGGAGCAGATATCCAAGCAGCTGCACAAGCTCATCAGCGTCCATAAGATAACCGACTTGACCGATGGCGGTGCCATCGAACGGGAGCTGGTGCTCTTCAAGGTGAGCGCAGCACCTGAACGCCGCAATGAGATCATCGAGATAGCGAACATCTTCCGAGCCAAGATCGTGGATGTGGGGCGCAGCTCGCTCACCATAGAGGCTACGGGGGATGAGAAGAAGCTCGAAGGCCTTGAGAACCTCTTCCGGGCCTACGGTATCAAGGAGATCGTCCGCACGGGCAAGATAGCCATGTCGCGCAATAGCACCGAATAAGGGGATCCCGGTGACACCTGAGGATCATCGGGTGTCTGAAGTTCGGCATCCGCCGCGGCAGCTGGACGCCTTTCAGGCTCCATTGAGGAGCGCTCTTTACCATGGACCGCATCGAATGAGGATGAAGGAGGTTCTCAAGGTCCATGAAGGAGACATTCCAACGCAAAGAGCTCAAGTACCTGCTAGACGCCCCGTCGCTCTATCGCTTACGGGAAGCGGTTGGCCGACATCTGCCTGCAAGCGAGTTCGGCACCTCTCAGGTGAACAGCTTGTATCTGGATACGCGGGAGCGCAGCGTCATCGCCCGATCGGTGGAGAAGCCTCTCTATAAGGAGAAGCTGCGCATCCGGTGGTACGGGAGCACATCGCTCGCAAAGGCTCCAGGAGCATTCGTTGAGCTGAAGAAGAAGCACAAGGGTATCGTCTACAAGCGACGGCTGGCCGTGAGTCCCCAGAATGCCGTCAGCTTCTCTCGCGGGTCAGGCCTTGATGGCTCCCAGATCGCTCGGGAGATAGAGGCCGCCCGTCAGCGCATGGGAGACCTTTTGCCCTCTGCTCTGGTGATCTGCCAGAGGACCTCGTTCGGCTCTGATGGCGAAGGAGAGCTGCGCATCACCTTCGACGAAGGGCTTCGGGTGCTGGACCTCTTCGATGGTGGTCAGACCGTCTATCCCTTAGAGCCAGGGCAGGCCGTCTTAGAGGTCAAAGGAGCGAATGCCCATCCCTTCTGGCTGGTGGATGCCCTCTTGGCCGAGAGGGCCTATCCTGTGGCGTTCTCGAAGTATGGTGCGTTCTATGAGCGGGTTGCTGCTCGGCATGCCTCGGCTGGAAAGGAGGCGCACCGTGCTTGAGGGGACCTTCACTTCCGTCTATGGCACTGCAGATTCACTGGTAGCCGGTGTGACCAGCGCCGAGTTCCTCCTCTGCTGCGTGTCCTCTCTCGTCTTGGGGCTCGTCGCAGCGGGGGTCTACATGATCCGCCATGACCACTCCAAGAGCTTCGTGGTCACTTTGGCGCTCCTGCCCCTCATCGTGCAAGCGGTCATCACGCTCGTGAACGGGAACCTCGGAGCGGGCATCGCTGTCATGGGCGTCTTCAATCTCGTGCGCTTCCGCTCCATTCCGGGGAGCGCCAAGGATATCGGCAGCGTCTTCTTCGCCATGGCTATCGGCCTTGCGACCGGGATGGGATTCCTCACCTTGGCAGTGCTGTTCACCGCTATCGTGTGCCTGGCGAACATAGCCTATGCATTCTCGCCGTTCGGAAAGCAGGTGGAGCCCACGAAGACGCTCACGGTATCCATTCCTGAGGACCTCGCCTTCGACGGGCTCTTCGATGAGGTGCTCAGCCGGTATGCCGCTACCTATGAGTTGATGGAGATCCGCACCACCAACATGGGCAGCCTCTATCAACTGCAATACCGCCTGCGCTTGAGGCGGAAGGGCGAAGAGAAGCCGATGATGGACGAATTGCGCTGTCTGAACGGGAACCTGAAAGTGGCCCTTTCGATGACCCCCGCTTCCCTGGGGACCTTGTGAGCGTTCCTGAGGCCATGACCAGAAGATGCAACTGAAAGAGAGAGGAGACCCTATGAGAAGGCCTTTGCTGACCTGCCTCGCTGCCGGTTTGGCAGCCAGCGCATTCGCCATGAGCCTTGGAGGCTGTGCGGGTACGTCGTTGAGCGTATCGGGACAGGATGATCCGGGAAGGGAGGCGCCCCAGCAGTCCATAGACCAGGATACGGGGATATTCGATACCTCCACCTTGGATCTGAAGTTCAGTGATCGGGATAAGGATGCCGCCTATGATGAAGCGACGGCTACGAAGGTGATGCTCTCTGATGAGGGCATCCAGATAGAAGGAGCGGGAGCTGTGGCTGAAGGGGGCGTGGTCACGCTCGGTCAGAGCGGGACGTACCTTGTTTCGGGGTCTCTCTCCCAGGGGCAGATGGTGGTGGATGCAGCCGATGAGGATAAGCTCCAAGTGGTGATGGCCGGTGCGTCCATCCATAACGAGAACGGTCCCGCCTTGTACATCAACAATGCCGACAAGTGCTTCATAACGCTGGCTTCAGGGACGGATAACACCTTGTCCGATGGGGCGGCTTATACTCTGGAAAGAGAGGACGACAATCGCGATGCCGTCCTCTTCAGCCGGGATGATCTGACCATCAATGGTGAGGGGAGCTTGGTGGTGAGCGGAAGCTATCGGCATGGCATCTGCTCCAAGGACGATCTCATCGTCACCGATGGCCAGCTCGTGGTCACAGCCAAGGAGGATGCCTTCCAGGGCAAGGACTGCATCAAGGTGGCAGAGGGTGCCTTCACGGTGAATGCCGGGGATGACGGCTTCCATAGCGACGGTTACGTGTACATGCAGGCAGGTTCCGTGACGGTAGAGACATGCACTGAAGGCTACGAAGGGGAGCAGGTCATCATCGATGGGGGCGAACACGTCATCACGGCTTCGGACGATGCCGTGAACGCAGCTCTATCCGATGGCGACTCCCCGTCGGATCAGGAGGATGCTGGAGGGGCAGCAGCAGATGTAGGCCCCTTCGGCAAAGACCAGATGGCTGTTTCTAGCAGCGATTGCTTGATCCAGATCAATGACGGCAAGCTCGTTCTGGCAGGAGGCAATGATGGCTTGGACAGCAATGGCAATGTACGGATCAATGGAGGAGTGGTGCTCGTCAGCGGGCCCGATGCCGGTATGGACGGTGCCCTCGACTATGACCTGGGAGCCCAGATCAACGGCGGTACGGTCTTGATGACGGGTTCGGTGGGAAGCGTTCGCGGATTGGATGCCTCGGGACAGCCCGTTGCCGTAGGGGAAGCTGCAGGATCAGCAGGGGAGGAGGTCATCCTATCGGATGCCGAAGGGGTAGAGCTCGTCCGCATGTCGGCTGCCTACGGATTCTCCACCGTTCTAGCCTCAAGCCCGCAGATACCAGAGGGCAGCTCTTTCTCGGTCCAGGTGGGCCATGAGACAATGGAGATCGTCATGGGTTCCATCACCGCCAGCGCCTCTGGTGGCCAAGGCGGCGGTCCGGAAGGCATGGGTGCAATGGCTATGCCCGGAGACCCAGGTAGTATGGGCGAGCATGAAGCACCGAAGGACGGCGAGACCCCAGGCTTGCCACCGGAAGGAGAGGAGCAAGGCCGTGCGGATCCTCGTAGTGGAAGACGATCGGAAGCTGTCTGATATCCTTGTCCATATCCTTGAGCGGGAAGGCTACGAGGTAGAGGCTGTCTTCGATGGGGTTACGGGGCTCCATTACGGGAACAGCTCCCTCTACGATGCCATAGTCTTGGATGTCATGCTTCCTGGTCTCAGCGGTTTCGAGGTGGTGCGGTCTCTCCGGTCTTCTGAGGTGCCCACGCCCGTGCTCATGCTGACAGCCTTAGGGGCGCTGCCAGATAAGATAGAGGGCCTGGACGGGGGAGCCGACCAGTACGTTACGAAGCCGTTCTCCCCTCAGGAGCTGCTGGCGCGCTTGCGGGCCCTCACGCGTCGGATAGGCGAAACGCCTGTAGAGCGAATCGATCGCGGGGGCACGCTCCTGGATGGAGCAACCTATAGCCTCAGCTGCGAAGGTGAGATCGTTCAGCTCTCTGACCAGGAATACCTGATAGCGCGCTTGTTCTTCCAGAACCCCGGTCGCGTGCTCACCCGGAAGCGGATCGCTGAAGGGGCTTGGGAACCAGGGGTGCTGGTGGAGGACCACAGCATCGATGCCTATGTGTCCCTCCTGCGCAAGAAGCTACGCTTCTTGCATTCCGAGGTACGGATCGAGACAGAGCGTGGGGTAGGATATCGGCTCGTTCCTTGAGGGAAGGCGGAGGGATGCTGCAACGGCTCCGAACGAAGCTCATTGCCATGATCATGGCGGTAGTGGCCATCATCCTTTTGGCCGTTTTCGCCTGCATCCTGGCCTGGATCAGCCATGAAGGATCCGATCACCTGCACCGCTCGTTGGAATTCGCCATCAATAGGACCATGGAAGCAGAGAGTGCTCCGGAGCCCGCAGGAAGGGAAAAGGGAGTCCCTGAAGGCAGTCCAGGGTGGTTCGAACCTCCAGAGCTGGGAAAACCTCCTGCCGAGCCGATGGATCAGCCCGTTGCGGTCTATCGCTTGGAAGCTGATTCGCTCGTTTTGGCCTCGCGCTCCAGCGCCTTGCTGGATGCGGAGGGTCTGGAGGAGGCGAGGGCAACGTGCGAGGCAGCCCCTGAGGGCTTCGGTTCTATTTCATCCCTCGGGCTCAGCTTCCTGAAACGAGCGGTAGACGGCCGCACTTATGTCGCCTTCGCCTTCGATACGGTGACAGAGTCGCAGCGTAGCCTCATCATCATCTTCGTGGGGGTGGGCGCCGCCGCGCTCCTCGTCTTCCTAGTAGCCAGCATTCTCTTTTCCCGCTGGGCCTTGCGCCCCGTCCGTATTGCCTGGGATCAGCAGCGCAGCTTCATCGCCAATGCATCCCATGAGCTCAAGACGCCGCTCTCCATCATCAAGGCCAATACCGAAGTCCTCTTGGAGGAGCCAGAGGCCCCTTGGGAGGAGCGGGTCCACTGGCTGCAGAGCACTCAAGGCGCCGCTGATGGCATGGCTGATCTCGCAGAGGACCTCCTCTCCTTGGCAAGCTTGGACGAGCGGTCTCAAAGCGATAGGAAGCGTGACCCCATCTCACAGGCAGCGGAACCGGTGGATGCGTCGCGTATCATCGAAGGTGTCGCCCTCGGCTTCGAGTCCCATGCATTGGAGTGGGGCTTCTCCCTGGAGTCGGATATCCAAGGAGGAGTGCTATCGCGGCTAGATGGAGCGGGCTTGACCCGCATCGCAAGCGTGCTCGTGGATAATGCCTGCAAGTATGTGGAGCCGGGAAGTCGGGTGAGCGTTCGTCTCAGCGCTCAGCGGAGCGAAGAGGCGGTCCTGGAGGTGACGAATGCAGGACAGGTCTTGGATCCAGAGGTGCAGGCTCATATCTTCGACCGGTTCTATCGTAGCCCCGAAGCACGGGCTATGGCTGATGGTCATGGGTTGGGGCTCTCCATCGCACAGGCGCTGGCGGATCAGATGGGTGCACGGATCTCTGTGAACAGCGCCGATGGCCTCACCACATTCTCTCTCACCTTCCCTGTCCGGGCTTAAGAGCCTCTCATGCGAAGGGATAAAGCAGCTCCTCCGTAGGGGTCGAACGCGTTCGACCCTCCCATGCGATCACCTGTCAGGAGCGACGATGATCACCCGGGATCCTCTATTGGGTGCCGTCGCCGAAATGGAGGGTGCGCTCGTAGCCAGTGAGGCGCTTGCGGGCCTGTTCACGCAGGTTGTTCATGCCGGAAAGGAACTGACGGTACATCACCAGTACCAGATAGCGGCCTCGCTCGGTCAGGAGGACCTCACGGTCATCATTCACCGAGAACGCGCCATTCGCCGCAAGGAACGTCATCTCCACGGGAAGCCCTCGCTCCACGCTCATGCCGAACTCTCGCTTGAAGCGCTCTTTGTCGAGCCGCAAGCGATAGAGATCCAAGAGGAACCGATAGCGCATGAGATCCCGTCGTGACATGACGGTCTTCTCCTTGACCGACATCCGTCCGCTCTGGATCATGGAGTTGTACTTCGGGATGCTGAATTCGTTCACGTAGAGCGCACCATCCAGGTGCGTGATGGAGCCCGACCCGATAGCGGGGTATTCGTTGTAGGAGGTCTGGTACTCGTTGATGCGCACGGCGTCATCCACCTGACCGGTCTCATCCAATCGGTTGAAGGTCCAGACCGTCTCCCGGCCAAAGAGCGGCTCGTCGCCCCCGGCCAGCACGCCGTCAAGGATACGATAGAAGTCCCACTCACGTCCGTAATCCATCTGTCCCAAGGTGGACGTCATCTTCTTCATGGTGGCATTGGATACGTAGAGCGGGGAGAACGTGGTCTGACGAGCTCCGCACTGAGCAATGCGCTCCAGATCGGCGAAGAGGATATCCTCGGTCTGAGAGGGGAAGTTGAAGATCATATCCACATTGAGCGAATCGAAATAGCCATTCGCCTCGCCGATGCGCTCGAAGATCTCCTGGCCGCTGCCGTATTTCTCGTAGCGATCCATCTGCTTGAGCAGACCATCGTCGAAGCTCTGCACTCCTACGGAGAGCCGTTGGATGCGCCCGCTCATCTTCTCCAGATAGGAGGGGATGAGGTGATTAGGGTTCGTCTCCACCCCCACTTCCTCTACCGAGAAGGTCTCTCGGGCCAGGTCTATGGTCTCGCAGAGCTCATCGATCATGACGGTGGGGGTGCCCCCGCCGAAGTAGAGGCTCTCGAAATCGTAGCCCAACGACTTCAGCATCAGCATCTCACGCCGGAGGTTCTCGAAATAGGGGCGGGCGATATCCTCGCGGAAGGGATAGCGATTGAAGCTGCAATAGGGGCAGAGGCGCTCACAGAAGGGCACATGCAGATAGAGCATATAGCGCTCCCCGGGGTGGGGGGCCGGAAGGTAGGTCTCATCCGTCGGGCTGGATAAGAGTGAACGGTGGATCATGGGCTTCAGCAGGCGAGTGAGGAACCTTTCAGCAAGCATACGGGCTATTGCACTCCTTCAAGGACGTCATAGGACCGGATGAAACGATACAATAGCAAATGTCTTGAAACCCCGGGTCAAAGGAGCGGTAAGCAGATGGCACGTGTCTATAACTTTTCGGCGGGTCCCGCCGTATTGCCGGAAGAGGTCCTTCGCGAAGCCCAGGCGGGCATGTTGGATTACAACGGATGCGGCATGTCCGTGATGGAGATGAGCCATCGTTCTGCCGCCTTCGCCCAGATCATCGAAGATGCTGAGGCGGACCTCCGCGACCTCATGGCCATTCCGGATGACTATCACGTCCTCTTCCTCCAGGGCGGCGCTACCCAGCAGTTCGCTGCCATTCCCATGAATCTCATGCAGCACGGAGTGGCTGATTACATCGTCTCCGGCTCTTGGTCCAAGAAAGCGGCGAAGGAAGCCAAGCTCTACGGCACAGCCAATGTGGTGGCCTCCTCTGAGGATGAGAACTACTCCTACGTACCGGATGTGGATACCCTCACCTTCAGCCCCGATGCCGATTACGTCTACATCTGCCAGAACGAGACCATCTACGGCACGCGCTACGCCAAGTTGCCGGATACTGGGAGCATCCCCCTCGTATCCGATGTCTCCTCCATGTTCCTCTCCGAGCCCATGGATGTTTCCCAGTACGGCCTCATCTACGGCGGCGTGCAGAAGAACGTGGGACCGGCAGGCGTGGTCATCGTGATCGTGCGAGAAGACCTCGTCCGGGAGGATGTGAACCCCCAAACTCCCACCATCATGCGCTATCTCACTCAGGTGGATGCGAAGAGCCTCTCCAATACCCCGCCTTGCTGGGGCATCTACATCTGCGGACTGGTGTTCAAGTGGCTCAAGGGCCTAGGTGGCCTTGAGGTCATGAAGCAGATGAATGAGGAAAAGGCAGCACTGCTCTATGACTTCCTTGATAGCTCCAAGCTCTTCAAGGGTACCGCACGCAAGGATTGCCGCTCTCTCATGAACGTCCCCTTCATCACCGGAGACGCTGATTTGGATGACAAGTTCATCGCGGAATGCAAGAACCACAACATCGAATCCATCAAAGGCCATCGTAGCGTGGGTGGCATGCGCGCGAGCATCTACAATGCCATGCCCAAGGCAGGTGTAGAGGCCTTGGTGAGCTTCATGGCCCAGTTCGAAAAGGAGAACTCCTAAGATGGCACCAAAGGTCCTCGTCACGGAGAAGATCGCCGATGAGGGCTTGAGCATCCTCCGTTCTCGCGGCTATGAGGTGGTGGAGTTGCTGGATGCGGGTGAGGCTGAGCTTAAGGAGGCCTTGGCGGATGCCGATGGTCTCATCGTGCGCTCATCCACCCGTGTCACACCGGAGCTGCTAGACCAGACGAAACGCCTCAAGGTCATCGGTCGCGCAGGTGTCACCGTTGATAACATTGATATAGAAGCCGCCAACGAGCGCGGTATCGTGGTGTGCAACGCTCCTACCTCGAACATCATCTCTGCGGCAGAACACACCATGGCCCTCTTGCTTGCCTGCGCGCGCAATGTCTGCCAGGCAAATGCTTCGGTGCACGCTGGTTCTTGGGCCCGTCATCGCTTCATGGGTCAGGAGCTCTTCGGCAAGACTTTGGCCATCTTCGGTCTTGGTCGCATCGGCAGCCTTGTTGCCGAACGTGCTCGCGCATTCGGCATGGAGTTGGTGGCCTATGACCCGTACTGCTCACCGGACCGTGCGGCCCAGCTGGATGTCACGCTCATGGATTCCATCGATGACATCCTCCCCATAGCGGATTTCATCACCGTGCATCTGCCGCTCACCCCAGATACCTATGGTATGTTCGGTCCTGAGCAGTTCGCCGCTATGAAGAACGGTGTCATCTTGGTGAATCCCGCCCGCGGCGGCATCTTCGACATAGCATCCCTTGCGGATTTCGTGGCGGCAGGGAAGATAGCTTCGGTGGGCATCGACGTCTTCGAAGAGGAGCCTTGCACGGAAAGCCCCTTGCATGAGTTCAGTAGCGCCATCCTCACACCGCACATCAGCGCTGTCACTCACGAGGCTCAGGTGCGGGCGGGTACGGAGATAGCCGAATACATCTGGGCGGCACTGGAGGGTTCCATCGTGCCCACGGCCATCAATCCCACCAGCATCCCACCGGAGATCATCGGGGGCGTGCGTCCGTATATCCCTGCAGCAAGGGTAGCGGGACGCATGATCCAGAGCCTCATCGGCATTCCGAAGCAGGTGAGCGTCTGGCTCGAGGGCAATATCTCCGATTCTGATCCAGCGCCCATCGTGGCGGGCGTGATCGATGGCATCCTCGACTACAAGTCCATCGGCACCGTATCTTTGGAGAATGCCATGACCATGGCCGGCAGGCATGGGATGGATGTGCTCACTGAGGCCTCCAAGGATGCCCAGGGCTATGAGTCGGCCATTCGCATCAAAGCAGATGACATGGATATCTCATTCACCCTCTATGGCTTGGACAACCTCCCTCGGGTCATCTCCTTCAACGGGTATCGCATAGACATCACCCCGGCTTCGCTCTCACTTATCTTCGAATACGTTGATTCTCCCGGTCGCATCGGGCTCATCGGCTCCATCCTCGGTGCAGCGGATGTGAATATCACCACCATGCAGATAGGGACCAAGCCGGAGGAGAAGTGCGCTCTGGTCTATATCAACGTCGAGGGGGACATCACGCCTGAGGTGATGGAGGAGCTCGAGGGGGCCATGGATTACAAGAACCTCTGGAAGCTGGCCATCTGAGTTTCTATCATCTCTACCTGCAGCAACTAAGAACCAGCTGCACGGGGCCGCCTTGCTCGCAGGTCATATTCGCCGCCCAATCGTATGCCGCTGCTTGCGCAGCGGAGAGAGTGGGGATGCAACCGAAATACGAATGCGGGGTCCTTCGGGTTGTCACGTCGGGCCGAGCCAGCTCGGCCCCTACGATAATCGTTCACATGACACATGGTGATCATTATGTCGAGTCGAACACGCTCGACCCCTACGGATCGTGTGTCTGGTTTCCATTGGGTGAACCATACATGGCAGGATATCCGTAGGGGCGGATCTAGATCCGCCCGCTGTTGCACCTGGGATAGCCCGGTACGTCAGGCTACCCGGCGGGTGCCGCAATGAAGATATTGCACGCGGTCCCCTGACGCGTTTCGCGTGTCATGCCAAGGGGCCTTGTAGGCTCTACGCCGTTCATCTGAGCTTTTCCTCTTGCAGGGGCGCTGTCCTTGGCGTATAACGGGAAGCGATCATCTCAAAGCTTCACGAAAGGACCCAAGATGACAAGGAAGATCGATATCTTCGACACCACGTTGCGCGACGGGGAGCAATCTCCTGGTGCGTCTATGAATACAGAAGAGAAGCTGGTCATCACCCGTGAGCTTCTGCGCATGAACGTGGATGTCATCGAAGCCGGTTTTCCTATCTCCAGCCCGGGAGACTTCGAGAGCGTACGCAAGATATCCCAACTAGTAGGCTACGACGCTGTGGTCTGTGCACTCACTCGGGCCATTGAGAAGGACATCCTCTGCGCCGCTGATGCGCTCAAATTCGCGAAGCGCCCGCGCATCCATACGGGCATCGGCGTGTCGGAGAGCCATTTGCGCGATAAGCTGCGCATCACCCCCGACGAATGCGTCAAGCGGGCGGTGGAGTGCGTTCAATGCGCCAAGCGCTACGTGGATGATGTGCAGTTCTATGCTGAGGATGCCGGCCGGTCCGATTACGATTTTCTGGTACGCGTCATCCAGGCTGTCGTGGACGCCGGAGCTACGGTGGTGAATATCCCTGATACTACGGGCTATTCGCTACCAGAGGAGTTCGGTCGTCGCATCAAATACCTTGTGGATAACGTACGCGGCATCGAAGATGTGACCATCGCTGTTCACTGTCACAATGATCTAGGCATGGCTACTGCTTTGGCCCTTGCTGGTGTTGCCAATGGTGCTCGTCAGATCGAATGCACCATCAACGGTCTGGGGGAGCGGGCTGGCAATACGGCTATGGAAGAAGTGGTCATGGCCATCAAGATGCATGGGGAAGAGCTGGATGCTCATACAGAGGTGAACACCCGAGAATTCGTGAAGGCATCTCGTTTGGTGTCTTCTATCACGGGCATGAATGTTCAGGCGAACAAATCCATCGTCGGTGCGAATGCCTTCGCCCATTCCTCCGGCATCCATCAAGACGGTGTACTCAAGAAGCGCGACACCTATGAGATCATAGACCCAGCCGACGTGGGGGCCGGTTCCAGCCAGATCGTGCTCACGGCTCGGTCGGGGCATGCGGCTCTCAAGCACCGGCTGGAGGAGCTGGGTTACGAATTCGAGCCCCAGAAGCTGGATGAGATCTACGAGGCATTCCTCAACCTCGCAGATAAGAAGAAGGAAGTCTACGACGAAGATCTGGAGAGCCTCGTCAACGAGCGGAGCCGTGAGGCGGATGCGCTCTATAGCCTGGAGAGCATCCAGATCAGCTGCGGCTTCCCTCTGAAGCCCACAGCAACCCTTACGGTGCGTGGTCCCGAAGGGGACCCCATCACCGTCTGCGATTGGGGCACGGGTCCTGTGGATGCGGTCTACAAGGCTGTGGATCAGGTCATTGGCTGCCAGAATGACCTATTGGAGTATTCCGTGCAATCGGTCACGCGAGGCATAGATGCCTTGGGTGAGGTGACCGTACGCGTGAAGGCAGCCAATGGGGATATATACACAGGCCGTGGAGCCGATGGGGACATCATCGTGTCCTCCACAAAAGCCTATCTGAACGCGTTGAATCGTCTGCTGTCAGACAAGCGCTAAAGAGCGCTTGAGAACCTAGAGGTGAGCGTAGCGCTCGAGGTTCTGGGAGAGCTTCTCCACGAAACGCGCCTCCATGGCATCCAGCTGAGCATCAGCGCGGGTGATGTAGCCTAGCTGCAGTCTCACATCAGTCTTGAGCGGCACCGTCTTCAAGAGCGATCCGTCTGAGATACCCACAAGGATGCCGCTGGTCACGGTATAGCCGTTCAATGCCACGATCAACTCAGAGAGGCTAGCCCGGTCGGTACAAGCGATGGTCTTGGATCGCGGTATGGCTGCCAGGGCTTCCTCATGAAGGTGCACCGGTGCATCTTCGCCCTGATAGAAGTAGATATAGGGGTAATCCGCCATGGCCTCCAAGGTAAGCTCATCGGCATTCACCATAGGGTGGCTGGCGGGCAGGGCGATACGGGGTGCGCTTTCGCTCAGAAAGTGGAACTCCAGTCCTGAGGCCTCCAGCTCCGCTTCCAGTTCTCCTGTGTTCTCAGTGGTCTTCACCAGCACTCCCAGATCGCATCGGCCTGTGACCACGTCCTCCATCACCCCTTGGGTAGTGCGGTCGAAGAGCTGGTAGTGGAACCCGTCTCCGCCTGTCGCTAAGACCACCTGGGCGAAGGTCTGCACATCGAAGAGGTAGTGCTGTCCTGATATAGAGAATGCCTTGGCCATCACTTATCCGTCCTCTCATCGATGAATCGAGATGCCTTGTGTTCGCTGGAAGTGCCCAGCTTGCCTGCGTCATGGACGATCACCTTCGCCGGGCGTACGCCGGTGTGGGTCTTGAGCGCCCCTTCCACTCGTCGGGCCACTTCATCATAGGGTTCCTCAGAGCCCTGGGCGCGCTCTACGGATACTTCGTAGCGTGTGGTGAAGTCCTCGGTATAGACGCGGATGGAGTATTCGCCCGTGAGGCCCTTCTCCGCCCGCACCACGTATTCGATATCGGTGGGGAACACGTTCACGGCTCCCACGATGAACATCTCATCCTTTCGCCCGGTGATATGGATACGTGCCAAGGTGCGCCCGCACTGGCAAGGCTCGTTGGATACGTAGCCTATGTCTCCGGTGCGGAAGCGGATCATGGGACGCGCCTTCTTCATGAGGGTGGTGTAGACCAGCTCTCCCAGCTCTCCTGGTTCCAAGACCTCGCCGGTATGGGGGTCTACCGTCTCCACCAGGATCTGATCCTCCACGATATGCAGCCCATCTCGGGCTTCGCAGGCCGCGGCGCAGGCGCCGTAGATGTCTGACAGACCGAAGAAGTCCACCACCTTCGCACCCCAGAGCTCCTCGATGGCAGCCCGGGTAGAGGGGATGGAGCCGCCTGGCTCACCGGCAACGATGATGGTGTGGATGGAGAAGTCCGTCTTCGGGTCGAAGCCCTTCTCCTTCGCTTTCTCACCCAGCTGCCAAGCGTAGGAGGGGCTGGTCCAGATGACGGTAGGCTGGTATTGCTTCAGTACGAACAGCAAGCGGTCAGAGGGTACCGCGCCCACCCAAATGGCCAGAGCTCCCAGGCGCTGGGCACCGATGACATCCGGGCCGCCCACGTAGAGGGCGAAGTTGAGCCCATGGACGTAGCGGTCGGAGGGGCGCATGCCCGCTTGCCAGAACAGCCGGGCCTCGGTGTCTTGCCATAGATCGAAATCCTCTTGGGTGAAGGGGCTCACCGTTGGCACGCCCGTGGATCCCGAAGAGGTGGCCATGAACACCACGTCCTCTTCAGGCACAGAGCACATCTCTCCGAAGAAGCTCCCCACATGCTGGGTATCCCGCTCGGTCTTCTTATCGATGAACGGCAGCTTCTGGATGTCAGAGAGCGTCTGCACATCCTCAGGCCTCACACCCGCCTCATCGAAGGAGCGCTTGTAGTAGACCGTGTTCTCGTAGGCATAGGAGAGCATGGCCTTGAGGCGATCCAGCTGCATCTGCTCCAGCTCTGATCGGGGCATGCACTCTATCTCAGGGTCGTAGTACTTCTGATCATAGGGGATGGTCTTGCGCATAGGCCGTGCTCATTCCTTCGCTTGCTCGGATTCTCTTTGGCTCTCGCCCTCGGGCGAGAAGATAGCACATTACACCAGATCGTCTGCGATGGGCTCGTCGTCGGCGTCGAGGAACCGCTTGCGGGTGACGAAGTTCCAAACCATCACGATCACCGTGGCCACGATCTTGGTGATGAGATAGCTGATGCCCCAAAGGCCGGTGCCCACCCACATGATGAGGTCGTTGATGAGGAGTCCCAGCACTGAGAGGGTGACGAAGATGATGAACTCACGTCGCTTCGACATGCCCTCCCGATGACGGAAGACGTAGCGCATGGATGCGATGTAGTTGAAGATCACGGAAACGGTGAAGGAGACCGTTGCGCTCACCAAGTAGTCGATGCCGAAGACCTCGGTCAAGAGCACCATGAGCCCGTAGTCGATGATGAAGGCGATGACCCCTACCACGCCGAACTTCATGAGCTGTGCGATGAGCTTCTTCAAGCGGATCCCTTCCTTCGCTTTGCGCTACGTTCCCAGGTATGGTAATATCCCACGCGCTACGTATTCAACTGAACTTTTCGCAATGTTTGAGAAAAGTGGGCCACCGGACCCGCTTTTTTTATGCAATAGGGAATGGTTCGGGAGCGAAGACGAGGAGACCATGCTCACGCAGAAGGAACAGAACCTGCTGGATGCCATCGAGGCCCTAGCGGTCGATCATGGCATAGAGGTGGTGACGCTGGAGGTGACCGGTGCCAAGAAGTCACCTACGGTCCGTGTCTACATAGACACGGACGAGGGCGTGACCTTCAATGAGCTCACCGAGGCGCAGGCCTGGATCGGAGCGCTCATGGATGAGCTGGATCCGTTCCCCGGTGCCTATGTGCTGGAAGTCTCCTCTCCTGGCATAGACCGCCCGCTGCGTACCCGGGAGCACTTCCAGGCTGCGGTGGGCCAGAAGGTGAAGTTGAAGACCGTACGCGCCCTGGACGGTCGCAAGAGCTTCACGGGCATCCTCAAGTCCGTAGAAGGCGAACAGGTGACCATCGGCATGGATGACGGAGATGTCAACGTGCCCTTAGGGGATATGAGCAAAGCGAACATCATCGGAACCGTTGAGTTCTAGCGAAGGGAGCTTGGAAAGATGGCAGACGAAGAATACTCTTTGATCGAAGCGCTACAGATGCTTGCGCACGAGCGCAAGATCGACGAGTTCTATATCATCGAACGCCTGGAGGATTCTCTGGCGCGCAGTTATGAGCGCATCTTGGACCTGGATCATGATGCCCGGGTGACCATCGATCGCCAGACGGGCAAGATCTACGTCTACGAGTTGGTCCCGGTAGGGGAGCCCGAGGTCCGGATCGACCCTGAGACGGGGCTCGAGGAGCATATCTACTCTGAGTTCGAAGAGCGGGATGTGACCCCGGGTGACATCAGCCGCATCGCTGCCCAGAACGCCAAGAGCGTCATCTCCTCCATCGTACGCGATGCTGCCCGCAAGTCCATCTATGAGGAGTTCTCCGATCGAGTGGGGGACCTCATCACCGGCACGGTGCTCCAGGGGACCCAGGATTTCACCATCATCAAGATCCGTGATGGCGTCGAGGCGGAGCTGCCTCACTACGACACCAAGCGCAACCCCGCTGAGCGCAACGAACGGCCCTCCAATGAGCACTATCGCCACAACCAGCGTCTGAAGGTGCTCATCATAGACGTGCGGGACCCATCGGGTGAGCAAACGCGGGCGCGGGGAGAGCAATCCCGTCCCACTATCATCGTCTCACGTACGCACCCTGATCTGATTCGCCGCCTCTTCGAGATAGAGGTGCCTGAGATCTACGACGGCATCGTGGAGATCAAATCCATTGCTCGAGAGCCCGGAGCCCGCTCCAAGGTGGCTGTGGCCTCCCGAGAGCCTAATCTTGACCCCGTAGGCGCCTGCGTTGGTCCGAAGGGATCGCGCGTGCGCATGGTGGTAGAGGAGCTGCGCAACGAGCGCGTGGATGTCATCCAGTGGAGCGATGACCCAGCCACCTACGTGGCCAACGCCCTATCTCCGGCCCGGGTGTCCCATGTCTCCATCGATCCGGACAACAACTATGCTACGGTCATCGTGCCGGACGATCAGCTCTCTTTGGCCATCGGCAAAGAGGGACAGAACGCCCGTTTGGCCGCTCGGCTCACCGGCTGGCACATAGACATCAAATCCGCCAGCTTCCAGGGGGAGCCCCTGGAGGGTAACGATAGCCTGATCGATGACGATGAGACCTTCGATGACGATTTCTGCAGCTACGTCAGCGAAGACGGCACGCGGTGCCGCAACCATGCTCGCGAGGGTTCCCGCTATTGCGGTGTCCATGCAGCGTGCGATGAGGGCTAGCAGGTTTCGGATGACCGAACGGAAGGTACGCGTTTGAGGCGTGAGAGAACATGCATAGGTTGCAGGAGGATCGCCCCTAAGGGGTCACTGCATCGGATCTACCGGGACAGTCTCGGCAAGGCAGCCCTTGACCAGACGGGCAGAGGGCCGGGTCGAGGCGCCTATGTATGCTCAGTGGACTGCCTTGATACCGCTTCAGCCGCTCGTCGGCTGTCAGCGGCGCTGCGCTGCAAGATAGACCAGAGAACGCAAGAAGAGATACTGAGGGATCTGAGAGAAGCGGTTCACGCTGAGGTTCACGGATGCGAGGGATGCTAGATGGCTGGAATGCGAGTACATGAACTAGCAAAGGAATATGAGCTCACGAGCAAGGAGATGCTCACGCGTCTTCGCGA
The DNA here is from genome assembly GCA_910588205.1 of uncultured Eggerthellaceae bacterium. Lineage (GTDB taxonomy): Bacteria > Actinomycetota > Coriobacteriia > Coriobacteriales > Eggerthellaceae > MGBC163016. Next base: position 136,647 of record CAJUQK010000001.1, on the reverse strand, counting down.
TAACGGGATCGCTGCGAAATCCCATGCCTCCATCCTGTCTGATGAGGATATCGCGAAGATCCGTGAGACCTTCGAGCCGGAGGTCCTCCAACGCTCGGGGGATCTGAAAGACGAAGAGCGGGCGGCCATCGAAGAGGAGCAGAAGAAGGTCGAAGCCGAGAAGGCGAAAGAGGAAGCAGAGCGCAAGGCAGCTGTGGAAAAGGAGCTGGCTGAGCGCAAGGCGGCCAAGGAAGCCCGCGGCGAATCCTCAGAGAGCGCTCCCGCGGCGAAGGATAAGGTTGTCAAGAAGATCGAGACGAAAGCCTCTGGATTCGAGAGCCTAGCTTCGCAGATAGAGAACGAGAAGAAGCGGGTAGAGCGCGAGAAGGCCGAAGCCAAGGCCCGCGCCGCCGCCGAGAAGCGCGCGGCTGAAGTGGCCAAGAAGCAGGCCATCGAAGAGAAGCTGCGCCACCGCAATCAGAAGAGTGCCAAGGCCCAACCGGAGGAGAAGCCTGCGAAAGCTGCGCCCGCCGCCACAGCCCAACCAGCTCAGGCGAAATTCAGCTCACTCTTGTCGCAGATCGAATCCGAGCAAGCCCGCATCCAAGCCCAGAAGGAAGCCAACCACGCAGCAACGGCTCCCAAGGGCAAGAAGGGGAAGAAGAGCAAGCATCAGAGCGTTCCCGAGCTGGAATCCCAAGGGGCTCAAGGCGAAGACCGCTACGCCCAGATGGCCGTTCAGGCCGAACAGCTCCAGCGTGACAAGGTGCTGGCTGAGGCCCGAGCTGCCGTAGCAGCCGCAGCGGGCAACAGCGAGGGGGAGGGAAGGCGCAAGAAGCGCAAGCAGAAGCGCGAAGCCGAGGCCCGGGAGCGGGCAGAAGCCCAAGCGATCGAGCGCGGCATAGATCCTACTTTGGTGCTGGATGATTCCGTAGTAGAGGTGCCCCAAGGCGCAACCGTCGGCAAGCTGGCCGAGCTTCTGGGCGTTCAGCCCAATGACATCATCAAACGGCTCTTCATGTTGGGGCAGGCTCTCACCGTCACCCAATCCATGAGCGATGATCTGATAGAGATCGTGGCCGATGATATGGGCCGCAAGGTGCGCGTGGTCTCTCCTGAAGAGGAGTACGTCGTCGTCTACAACGACACCGAGGATGATCTGAAGCCCCGTCCGCCGGTGGTCACTGTCATGGGTCACGTCGACCACGGCAAGACCTCTTTGCTGGATGCCATCCGTGACACCGGTGTAGTGGCCAGCGAAGCTGGTGGCATCACCCAGCACATCGGCGCATCGGTGGTGGATATCAATGGTCGCCAGATCACCTTCATCGATACGCCAGGCCATGAGGCATTCACCGCCATGCGTGCCCGCGGTGCTCAGGTGACCGATGTCATCGTGCTGGTGGTAGCTGCTGATGACGGTGTGATGCCCCAGACCATCGAGGCCATCAACCATGCGAAGGCGGCCAATGTGCCCATCGTGGTGGCCGTGAACAAGATCGATAAGGATGGAGCCAACCCTGACCGCGTGCGTCAGGAGCTGACCGAATACGAGGTCATCCCTGAGGAGTGGGGCGGCTCCAATATGTTCGTCAACGTATCTGCCAAGAAGGGGCTCCATATAGATGACCTGCTGGAGACCATCATCCTCCAGGCAGATGTGCTTGAGCTGAAGGCCAACCCGGATGCATTGGCATCAGGCTTCGTCATCGAGGCGAATCTGGACAAGGGCCGCGGTCCTGTAGCCACCGTGCTCGTCCAGCGAGGCACCCTCCATCCCGGAGATGCCGTGGTGGCAGGTACCTCCTATGGCCATGTGCGCGCCCTGGTGGACCCGCGCGGCAACCACGTGGATGAGGCGCTGCCCTCTGATCCGGTGGAGATCCTGGGCCTGAACTCCGTGCCGGTGGCGGGCGATGAGTTCCGTGTCTTCGAAGACGAGCGCGATGCCCGCAAGCTAGCGGAGGAGCGTGCTCTGCGTGAGCGCTTGGCCGAACAGCAGCACACTTCCCATATGAGCCTAGATGACCTGTTCAGCCGCATCGAGGAGGGTAAGCAGACCGACTTGAACCTCATCATCAAGGCGGATGTCCAAGGCTCCATCGAAGCCCTCCGGGATGCGTTCGAGAAGATGGATCAATCCGAGGTGCGCATCAATATCGTCCATTCGGCTGTGGGTGGCATCACCGAGACGGATGTGACTTTGGCCGCAGCATCAGATGCCATCATCATCGGCTTCAATGTCCGTCCCACGGGCAAATCCCGTCAGCAGGCCGAGAAGGAGAAGGTGGACGTTCGCCTCTACCGGGTCATCTATCAGGCCATAGAGGACATCAACGCTGCACGGGTGGGCCTGCTCTCTCCGGATATCGTGGAGGCGGATACTGGTATCGCCGAGGTGCGTGAGACCTTCAAGGTTCCGAAGGTGGGCCTCATCGCCGGTTGCTACGTGCTCGAAGGCGAGATATCCCGTGACGACAAGGTGCGCGTGGTGCGTGACGGTACCGTGGTCTATGAGGGCGACATCGCCTCTCTGCGCCGCTTCAAGGATGATGTGAAGACGGTGTCCCATGGCTACGAATGTGGCATCGGGATAACAGGTTTCCAAGACATAAAGGTAGGCGACACCATCGAGGGGTACACTGTCAAGGAAGTCGAGCGCACGGAATAGCGCTCGAGCATCCTTGGATAGAGGAGGTCGCATCATGAAAGAGGGAAACCGCAAAGCAGATGAGCAAGCCCGCGAGGTCATCTCCAGCATCCTCTTGTTCGATGTATCCGATCCGCGCCTGGAGATGGTCACCATCACCAGCTGCAAGGTGAGCTATGATCGCGCCTATGCGGACGTCTACTTCACCTGTGAGGCTGATCGCTACCCTGAGGTGCAGGCTGCTCTTGATTCCGCCAAAGGCCATATCCGCTCTCTCATGGCGAAGAAGTTGGATTGGAAGCAGGCGCCAGAACTGCGCTTCCACGTAGATGATACGGTAGATGCCGCAGAGAAGCTCGGGCGCTACCTTGATGCAGAGAAGCAGCGTCAAGCTGCTTACGAGAAGACCGCAGGCATTGGCGAAGAATACTGAGAGGACCATGGTCGGTTCTATGGAGCAAGCCTCTTTCGCTGCCATCGCCCAGGCACTGCGTACCCACGATGACTTCATCGTCTGTGGGCACGTGAGCCCTGATGGTGATTGCATTGGCTCTGTCTTAGGGATGACCGCCATCCTCAAGGCCCTCGGGAAGGAAGTCCAGCCGGTCGTGGCTCTGAAGGAGCCTTTGGATGCTGCACTCCTGAGCATCCCCGGTGCATCTTCTCTGGTGAACGTCTCGGAAGCCCATCCGGCTGCTACCTTCATCTCTGTGGATGCTTCCGGTGATGACCGGCTGGGGCAAGCTGCCTGCGCATTGCGGCAAGGTGCCCAGTTCACCATCACCCTCGATCATCATGAGGTGTCAGAATGCCCAGCGGATATCTTCCATATAGACCCATCGGCCCCCTCTGCCACCTGCCTTGTCTGGGAAGTGGCGAAGGCGGCGGGGGTGCCGCTTGGTCCAGAGCTGGCCGGTCCTTGCTATACGGGCCTCATGACCGATACGGGCCGCTTCCAGTATCAGAATGCTGATCAGCGGGCTTTCGCTTTGGCCTCTGAGATGGTCGCCACGGGAATCAGCGTTTCTGGCATATCCACCGCCTTCTACCAGAGCAAGACCTTGGCCGCCGTACAGATGGAGTCCCTTGTCGTCCAGCATATGGAGCTCTTGGGTGACGGCTCCGTTGCTCTCAGCTTCCTCTCCCAAGAGGATATGGATCGCTACGGTGCCAGCTATGCTGATTGCGAAGGGGCCATAGATGTCCTGCGCTCCTTGGGTCAGGTGAGCGTGGTCTGCATCCTGAAGGTGCGAGGAGATGAGGTGCGCGGCAGCCTGCGCGCGAAGGATGGGACCGATGTGGCCGCCATCGCTGGCCTCTTCGGTGGAGGAGGCCATAAGGCCGCTGCGGGCTTCACCCTGCCTGGCCCCTTGGACAAGGCCATCGTGCAGGTCAAAGCCGCACTCCAGGGATCCCTCGGCTGCTAGGCACCCATGAAGAGGGGACAGACCGATCTGAGCCTGCTGTTGGCTGTAGATAAACCTGCGGGCATGACCTCCCATGATGTGGTGAACCGCGTTCGGAGGATCTTCGGTGAGAAGAGGGTGGGGCACGCTGGCACCCTCGATCCCATGGCCCAAGGCGTGCTGATCGTGCTCGTCGGTCCCGCTAGCCGCCTCAATTCTCTGTTGGGATCCCAACGAAAGGGCTACGAGGCGCGCATCTGCTTCGGAGCCGCCACTGATACCGATGACGCTGAGGGCAGTGTGATCCGCACCGCTCCCGTGCCTTCCCAGATGCTCGACCCGCTTTTCGCCCAAAGCGTGCTGGAAAGGTTCCTAGGGCCGCAGATGCAGATGCCCCCTGCCTATTCCGCCATCAAGAAGGACGGTGTCAAGTCCTATGCTGCAGCCCGAAAGGGCACTGTGCTTCACTTGGAGCCCCGTCCCATCAAGGTAGGCCGTGCCGAGTTGCTCAGGGTGGGGGAAGAGGAAGGCAGCCTCTTCTGGGATGTGGCCTTCCAGGTGTCCAAGGGTACCTATATCCGTTCGCTCGCCCGGGATATCGGCAAGGCGGCAGGCACTGAAGCGCATCTGAGCTCGCTCATCCGTACTCAGAGCGGCCGCATCACCCTAGAGGACTGTGCCTCTCTCGATGCCTTGGAAGCCCTAAGGGAGCGCGCATGCCTTGATCCGGTCAAGGTCCTGGGCTTGCGCTTCGCCTACCTTGAAGGCCGCGAGCGCGAAGGCGTCAGCCATGGCATGCAGCTTCCTTCTGCTACCGTGCGGCTCCATGAGCATACCCATGATCCCCTCCATAGCCCGTGCGCCTGTACGGCAGGGGTAGTGGAATCATGTATCCCACCTACGCCCGGGGAACAAGTGCTGATGCTGAGCACCGATCATGTCCTGGCTGTGTATCGCTTCGATGGGGGCAAGGATGCCTACGTCCCTGAGTGCGTCTTCTCGAAGGGGGTCTCCCGTGGGGTCATCTGAGATACGCACCCTGCCCTCGCACCCTCTCTTCCCGGGGACATCCTGCGCTTTCGGCGTCTTCGACGGCCTCCATCAAGGCCATCGGTTCATCCTGGAGAAGACCCTGGACGAAGCCCACGCCCAGGGCAGAACATCCATGATCATCACCTTCGACATAGATCCCGATGAGGTATTCGCTCCTGGGAAGCTGGGAAAGCTCATGAGCAATGAAGACCGCTTGACGCATCTGGCTGCCTCCGGTGTTGACGAGGTGGTCACCATCGTCTTCGATGAGACCGTGCGCACCATGCAGCCGGAGAGGTTCTTGGATGCGCTGTTCTCCTCAGGGGCTCCCAAGATGCTGTTCGTAGGGGAGGATCTCAGATTCGGGTGCCAGGCTTCAGGGGATGTCAGCCTACTCAAAGCCTGGGGTGACGATCACGGCATGGAGGTGGTTGCTCTGCCGCTCTTCCAGCAGGAAGGACATCCTGTGACCTCCACGCGCATCCGGGCGCTCATCTCGGAGGGCAAGGTAGAAGAGGCGGGAAGGCTCTTAGGGCAGCCCTTCGCCTTGTCAGGTAAGGTAGTGGCCGGACGCCAGGTGGGCCGTGAGATGGGCATCGCTACAGCGAACCTGCAGGTTCCCGCCGAAGGCCTCATCCCAGCCGATGGGGTCTATGCAGGGTATGCTATCGTCGACGGACAACGCTTCAAGGCGGCCATATCCGTAGGGGTTCCTGTGACCTTCGAAGGGGTTCACAACCACACAGTGGAAGCCCATCTGCTGGGGTTCTCCGGGGACATCTATGCTGAAGAGCTCACACTCCAGTTCATCCGCTATCTGCGCCCCATGATCAAATTCGACGGTCCTGAGGCGCTGGCATCCCAGATCCGACAAGACATAGAGGCTACCTCCCAGCTCCCCTGAAGGTCATGCGCCCGTCAGGGCCGACCATCTGCTGATTGATGGCCGCTTGTCGGGTCGTTTTCCTGTACATTCTCCCTCATATGTGTCCTTGAGGGAAAGGTGTAAGACAGTGACAACGGCAATAGCGTGGATAGCTCCCATCTGCGCCGCAGTCGGTATCTTCTTCGCGGCGTATCTGGGAAGCTGGGTCCTCAGGCAGGATCCTGGATCTGAGAAGATGAACTCCATCTCCATCAAGATCCAACAGGGCGCCAAGGCGTTCCTCATGAGCGAGTACAAGCTGCTCGTGATCTTCATGGTGGTGGTCGCCATCGTGATGGCCATAGCGCTCTCCTGGGTGACGGCTCTCGCGTTCATCACAGGCGGCGTCCTCTCTGCAGCTGCCGGGTACGTGGGCATGCACGTGGCAACGCGTGCGAACACGCGCACGGCCTATGCTGCGGAGACCAGCGTAGCAAAAGCGCTCACCGTGAGCTTCCGCAGCGGTCTCACCATGGGCCTCTGCGTAGCCTCCTTCGCCCTCCTGGGTCTCTCCCTGTGGCTGGTGCTCCTGGTATTCAGCGGCATCTCCGGCATCGATGTGACGGGTGAGGTCATGCATCTGGCCCATGAGCACATCGGCATGGTAGAGGGCTTCGCTACCGGCGCATCGGCTGTGGCTCTCTTTGCTCGTGTGGGCGGCGGCATCTACACCAAAGCAGCCGACGTAGGCGCTGACCTGGTGGGCAAGGTAGAGGCAGGCATCCCCGAGGACGACCCGCGCAACCCGGCGACCATCGCTGACAACGTTGGTGACAACGTGGGTGACGTAGCCGGCATGGGTGCTGACCTCTTCGAGAGCTACACCGGTTCCATCCTGGCTCCCACCATCCTGGCAATCACCTTCGGTGCCTTGGGCGGCTACTTCGTTGGCGCTGATCTCATCTGGGCCATGGTCGTCCCGGTAGTCATCGCTGCCTGCGGCATCATCACCTCCATCATCGGTCTGTTCGCCGTTCGCACCAAGGAAGGGGCTGACCTGCATAAGGCTCTGAACAGGGGAACCTATGTGGCTGCCGGCCTTGAGATCCTCGTGATCTTGGGCATCTTCTTCGTTTGGAACGGCATGGCTGTAGAAGCCCAGCCGCTGTGGCTCTTCGGCAGCGTGCTCTGCGGCCTCATCGCCGGCCTGGCCATCGGCAAGATCACCGAGTACTTCTGCTCTGATCACTACAAGCCGGTCCATAAGATCGCAGAGGCGGCCGAGACGGGCGCTGCCACCGTCATCATCGAGGGTCTGGGTACGGGCATGCTCTCTACCATCGCCCCCATCTGCCTCGTTGCCTTGGCCATCATCGGTGCCTTCCTCTTCGGCAACATGGCCTTCCCTGAGGCTTCCACTGACAACGCCATCGCTGTTGGCCTCTTCGGTGTCGGCCTGGCTGCCACGGGCATGCTCTCCAACACCGCCATCACCATCGGCGTTGATGCCTATGGTCCGGTAGCTGACAATGCGGGCGGCATCGCTGAGATGGCAGGGCTTCCCGAAGAGGTCCGTGACCGCACGGACGCCCTGGATGCGGTAGGCAACACCACGGCGGCCATCGCCAAGGGTTTCGCCATCTCCTCGGCGGGTCTGTCAGCCATCTCGCTGTTCGTGTCCTATCAGGCCACCATGCACAACTACATCCCCAGCTTCGAGCTGTCCCTCACCGATCCGCTGATCGTGGCGGGCATCTTCGTGGGTGCCATGATGCCCTTCATGTTCGCAGCGCTCACCATGGGTGCTGTCTCACGGGCAGCCCATGCCATGGTGGAAGAGGTTCGTCGCCAGTTCCGCGAGATCCCTGGCATCATGGAATACAAGGCTCAGCCTGAGTATGACAAGTGCGTGGGCATCTCCACCACCTCGGCTCTGCACGAGATGATGGCTCCGGGCATCATCTCCATCGTGGTTCCCATCGTCATCGGCTGCATCGATCCAGCGATGCTGGGCGGCTTCTTGGCGGGTGCGGTGGCCACGGGCATGCTGATGGCTATCTTCATGTCCAACGCTGGTGGCGCTTGGGATAATGCCAAGAAGTACATCGAGCAGGGTTACTTCGGTGGCAAGGGGTCTGAGGCCCACAAGGCAGCTGTCGTGGGCGACACCGTGGGCGATCCGTTCAAGGATACCTCCGGTCCTTCCATGAACATCCTCATCAATCTGATGACCATCGTATCTCTGACCTTCAGCCCGCTCTTCATCTTGATCCAGTCCATGCTCTAGTACGGAGCGGATGTTGACCTTGCACGAGGTCCAGATATATACCGACGGCGCGGCGCGCGGGAATCCCGGTAATGGGGGGTTCGGCGCGCTGCTGCGCTTCAGGGACGCGAACGGCCAGATCCATGAGCGCGAGCTCTCTGAGGGCTTCCAGCTGACCACCAACAACCGCATGGAGCTTCTAGGGGTCATACGCGCATTCCAAGCATTGAAGCATCCTTGTCGCGTGCATGTCCAAACGGATTCGAAGTACGTCGCTGATGCCTTCAATAAGGATTGGATATCCTCATGGAAGCGCAAAGGCTGGAAGAATGCGAAGCGGGAACCTGTGGCGAATCGCGATCTGTGGGAGGAGCTCTTGGCCGCCATGGATGGGCATGAGGTCACCTTCGGGTGGATCAAAGGCCATGCAGGGCATCCTGAGAACGAGCGTTGCGATGCTCTTGCTACCGCGGCTGCAGACGGAGAGAACCTGTCCCGAGATATCGGCTATGAGGGTTGACCCGATCCCAAGAGAAAGAAGGAGCTATGAGCAAGCTGCATGAACTGGGGGATGAGCGCGTCATCTATGCCTTCGCCCAAGATGCCGAACCTGTTCTGAGGGTAGCGTCAGGGGATACCGTGCGCATCCGCACGATGGATTGCTTCGGCAACCAAGTGCGCACACCCGAAGACGAGCTGGATGAGATCGATTGGGATCGCATCAATCCCGCCACCGGCCCCATCTATGTAGAGGGAGCCATGCCAGGCGGTGCCCTCAAGGTGCAGATCCAGAAGATAGAGCTGGATGGCCGAACCGCTTCTTGCACCGGCGAGGATGAAGGCGTCTGCGGTGACCGCTTCAAAGGGTGGGCCACCTCCATCAATCGGATAGAAGGGGATCATCTGGTCTGGACTGAGAAGCTGAGCATCCCTTTGAAGCCGATGATCGGAGTGATTGGCGTGGCTCCCGAAGGAGACCCTGTCAATTGTGGCACCCCTGGTCCTCACGGTGGCAATATGGATTGCACGGAGATAGGGGAGGGTGCCGTGCTCTACTTCCCAGTGACTGCACCAGGCGCACTCTTCGGTTGCGGGGATATGCATGCGGTCATGGGTGATGGGGAGATCAGCGTCTCTGGGGCCGAGGTCGCAGGCTACGCCACGGTGCAGCTGACCGCACTCCCTCAGCTCTCCCTTCCGAATCCGCTCCTGGTGACCCCCACGCACATGGGCATCATCGCCTCAAGGCCAACGTTGGACGAAGCGGCGGACGAGGCGGTCCATCAGATGGTCGATCTCGTCCACGAGCGCACGGGGATAGACGAAGCAGAACTCGTCATGTTGTTCTCCCTCGTAGGGGATGTGCGCGTGTGCCAGATGGTCGACCCAGAGGAGACGGTCCGCTTCATGGTTCCCAAGTACGTGCTGGATGCCTACGGTTTCCAGATAGAAGGATGATGACCCAAGCGACGCAAAAAAGCGTCGAACAAGGAGGGGGAGCATGTCTAAAGAGATGATGGATTCCATCGAATCCTCAAGCGAAGCGCTGGAGGAGATGGGATACAAGCAAGAATTGAAACGAGCGTTGACGGTCCCGGATATGATCGTCTACGGCTTGATATTCATGGTGCCTATCGCTCCATTCGGCATCTATGGAGATGTTTTCAACGGTTCAGGCGGCATGCCGTCGCTCGTGTATCTGATCGGTATGGTGGCCATGATATTCACCGCCGTATCCTACGCTACGCTCTCCCGGGAATTCCCGGTGTCCGGTTCCGTTTATGGATACACATCCCGGGGCGTGGGCAAGGGCGTGGGCTTCGTGACCGGCTGGACCATGCTCTTGGATTATATGCTGGTCCCTACCTTGCTCTATGTAGTGGCCGCCCAGGCCATGTCCGGCCTTATTCCTGGCGTGCCGACGCTCGTCTGGGGTCTCATCTTTGTGGTCTTCAACACCTTCGTGAATGTTCGCGGCATCGAGCTCACTGCGCTCTTGAACCGGATCGCCCTCGTGGCGGAGATCATCGTGTTGGTGGTCTTCCTCGTCATGGGCATCTGGTGGCTGGCTACCGATCCGCTTTCCAACGGGTTCACGCTCCAGCCCTTCTATAACGCTGAGACCTTCAGCATGGATCTGGTCATGGGGGCTGTGTCTCTGGGCGTGCTCTCGTTCCTCGGCTTCGACGCGATCGCTACGCTCTCCGAAGAGGCGAAAGACGCCAAGCGCGGGCCTTCCCGGGCCATGGTCATATCGCTTCTGCTCGTAGGCGTTATGTTCATGGCACAGACCTATATCGCTGGGTGCCTGAGCCCTGATGGAGCGGTATTCGCTGATGACCCCGACAACGCCTTCTACCTGGTGGCTTCTATAGCAGGCGGCAAATTCCTCTACGCGCTCTGCGCTGTGGCAACGGCCATCGCCTGGGGCATCTTCGATGCGCTGGCTGCCCAGACCGCCATCGCGCGCATCCTGTACGCCATGAGCCGCGACCGCCTCATGCCGAAGGCCCTCGCCAAGATCCACGACAAGTACAAGACGCCCTATGTGGCCGCCATCTTCATCGGCGCGCTCTCCATCGTCTTGGTGGTGATCTTCAATAGCCTAGGTATCGCTGCCATCTCAAGCTGCGTCAACTTCGGAGCGCTCACTGCTTTCATGATCTTGAACCTGACGATCATCTACTATTTCATGTTCCGGAAGAAGTCGAAGAACATCCTGCGACATCTGATCGTGCCGGTAGTGGGCTTCTTCATCATCGGATATGTGTGGATCAGCCTGGATAGCCTTGCCATGACCTTAGGCATCAGCTGGGTCATCATCGGTACGATCTACTACCTGATACTGCACTTCGGCTTGAAGCGAGATGTGAAGCTGGACGAGTTCTAGCGAACTTCCGCGGCATCATCAAGAACGATAGGCTCACGGCGGCTCTCCTAGGGCCGCCGTTCTCTTTCCGGGGAGCTTTATCGGCTATGAAGGCTTCGGAGCGTACGATCGAGCTCTTCGATATGCTCAGGTTCGGTCGCCCAGGAGCAAACGAACCGCACGATCTGTTCGCCTTCGCAAGGCACGCCGAAGAACTCGCAGCCGAACCGCTCTGCAAGGAGGCGAGCGGTATCTGCATCCACTCGAACGAATACCTGATTCGTCTGTCCCTGGCTGACCAGATGAGTGAAGCCGTTGCGCTTCAAAGCGTCCTCAAGAGCAGCAGCCATAGCATTGGCATGCCTGCCCAAGGAGAAGTAGAGCGGCTCGTCCTCCTCTGATCCGGGGATGCCAGCCTCGCACCCGTACTGATCGAAGAGTGCCTCGAACTGGATGCCATAGAGGAAGCCCTTCGCCATGAGGGCGCCGCGTTGCTTCTGGGCCGCTTTGAAGCTGCCGAAGGCAGCAGGATCGAGGAGCACGACGGCTTCACCGAAGAGCGCTCCGTTCTTCGTACCGCCAAAGGTGAAAGCATCGGCCGTTTTGAGGATATCGGCCAACGTGGCATCCGTACCCGGGCTTGCCAACCCTGCCGCAAGCCGTGCCCCATCTATGTAGATGAGCAGGTCATGGGTATCCGCGTAGGCGCGTAGGGCGGCCAGCTGAGCGGCGGAATGGACCATCCCCATCTCCGTAGAGAAGGAGAGGTAGAGCATGCGTGGCATCACCATGTGGTGATCTTGACCGTAACCATGCTCTGCCATGACAGCATCCACCCCTTCGACGCTGAGCAGCCCATTCATATCGGAGGTGGTGAGGACCTTATGGCCCGTAGCTTCGATGGCGCCGGTCTCATGGACATTGATATGACCCTCGGGGGCCGCTATCACGCACTCGTAGGGGCGCAGCGCAGATGAGATCGTCAGGAGGTTCGCCATGGTACCACCGGAAACGAATTCGATCACGGAATCACGAACGCGTTCCCGATGGCCGTCTTGGGCTCCTGAGCGTTCAAGGGAGCGCAGCATCGTCTCACGCAATAGCATCCTTGCCCGCTCGCAATGGGCATCCTCCGTGTATCCCGGCTGCTGTTCTGAAGCGAACTTCGCAAGGGCTTCCAAGACCAGGGGGTGGCACTCCTCAGAGTAATCATTCCGAAAGCTATGCATGGCTGCCCTTTGCTCCTTCGTTAGCCTCTCTTCATCCCTTCGCATCTTACCCTATCCCGTTCGCTGGTAAGGAAGGCTCCGCTTGCCAAGGACGCTATAATCTCTTCCAGAGAAGTCCGGTGGCTCTCATCCGTCAACCCAGAGGAGGTCTTAATGGATCCCAACGTCCGTCCTGATTCCATGGCTCGTATCAACACCCCTGAGCTCGCGAACGCGTTCATCGAAGAGCAGGTTGACGCTATTCGCAAGCAGGTAGGGGAGGGGAAGGTCCTGTTGGCCCTTTCAGGCGGCGTTGACAGTTCTGTGGTGGCGGCGCTCATCGACCGTGCCATCGGCGAGAATCTGATCTGCGTCCATGTGAATCACGGGCTCATGCGCAAGGGCGAATCCGAGCAGGTCATAGATATGTTCGAGAACCAGATGGATGCGAACCTGATCTATGTGGATGCCACGGATCGCTTCTTGAAGCTCCTTGAAGATGTTGATGAACCAGAGACGAAGCGCAAGATCATCGGCGCTGAGTTCATCCGCGTGTTCGAGGAAGAGGCGCGCAAGGTGGGGGATGAGGTTGACTTCCTGGCTCAGGGTACTATCTATCCGGACATCCTGGAATCCAAGGACGGCGTGAAGGCCCACCATAACGTAGGCGGCCTGCCGGAGGATCTGGAATTCGACCTGGTGGAGCCTGTGAAGCTCCTCTATAAGGATGAGGTGCGCGAAGTGGGCCGGGCGCTGGGGCTGTCTGCAGGCATGGTAGACCGCCAGCCGTTCCCGGGACCGGGCTTGGGCGTGCGCTGCCTGGGGGCCATCACCCGGGACAGGCTGGAAGCGTTGCGCGAGGCTGACGCCATCGTGCGCGAAGAGATGGAAGCGGCGAATGTGGGAGCTTGGCAGTACTTCGCCGTGGTGCCTGATATGCGCGCGACCGGCGTGCGCGATGGCGTTCGCGCCTATGAGTGGCCTGCCATCATCCGTGCCATCAATACGGTGGACGTCATGACCGCCGAGGTGCCCGAGCTCGATTGGGCGCTTCTGAAGCGCATGACCGACCGCATCACCCATGAGGTACCGGGCATCTGCCGCGTCTGCTACGACCTGACACCCAAACCTGTAGGGACGGTTGAGTGGGAGTAGCGGTTCCGCTTCTTCTTATAATGCTTCTTCATGGAGAATACCCGCACCTTGAAAAGTGTGGGTATTCTCGTTGCTCGATTTATACAAATGCAGCAATCGGACAACGGAGATGCAGGCTATCGCCTGTTTTATTGCTTTCGCGCCTCTCGGATAAGGCAAGGCCAACCTTAGCAACGAGAACAACGGGCTACGTCCCCTTTGTTCTCGTCTTCGCTTAGCGCGTTACTATGATGAGAGAGAAGGGGATACATCGATGCCATTCTCGGAGATATGCATCTATCAGGTGAAGCCCGACAAGGTTGAGGAATTCGAATCCATCATGAATGAGGCGAGACCGTTCTTGGAAGAGCGAGCCGGACTGTTGCAGTTGCGTCTCATGAAGCGGGGATACAAGATCGATATGGAGCAGATCCGAGAGGGACAGCCTCCGGTTGAGCTCACCCGGATCGTGAAATGCGCAAAGTACGTTCTCTTCTGGGAATTCGAATCCAAAGAAGATTACGGTAGGGCTCAGAAGGACTTATATGGATCCTACTGGAAGCTGATCGATAAGTGCCTCATCCAACCACATGACAAGTATCTGGGCGAAGTGATCATCTAGCCCTGAGAAAGGAAGCAATAGTGCCGTGGCAATGGAATATATAACTGCGACTGAAGAACAGGTAGATGATATCCATCGCGTCTTGCAAACCACCATTCGATCCATCTACCCCAAGTATTACCCTGCTGAGGTGACAGGATTCTTCTGTGATCTGCATAGCCTGGACCATGTTCGAGAGGGTGTCGCTTCAGGCAACATGGGTGTTCTCGTAGAGGACGGCGAGATCATTGGAACGGGCTGCTTTGATGGCAATCACATCACGGGAGTGTATGTCCTGTCGGCCTGCCAAGGCAAAGGCTGCGGGTCCATGATCATCGACCATCTTGAGAACATCATCGGCAAGGATCATGAGATGGCGGTACTCGACGCATCTCTCCCTGCTGCCTTGCTCTATGAGCACAGAGGTTATCGTACGGTCGGACACGGAATCATCGATCTCGAAAACGACGCAAAGCTGGTCTTCGAAAAGATGGAGAAGCCTCTTCGACGAGTGACCATATGATTCGCATACTACAGAAAACGAACCGACGATCGAGGCGACCTTGCCACGATCTCTGCCCCTCCTGATTTAAGGCCGAACGCGTTCGGCCACTCCGGGAGGTCTACGGCATCACCCTCATAGGGGCGGATCTCAGATTCGCCCCTATGGTAACCTGACGAGCTTACCAGCTACAGCTCTACGCGACCGAACTTGGCGAGGATCTCCGTAGCGGCGGTGCAGGCATCGCAATCGCACCACTTGGCGCCTTCAGCCTTGCGCTGCTGTTGGGTGGTCAGGATCTGAGCAGCCGCCTCTTCACCGAACATCTCCTTGGCAGGCCCCTCAGCGAAGGCGATGACGCCATCGATGGTGGTGGGGCGCCCTTCTAGGATGTCAAGCAGCTGCTCGGTGGCAGCGTCGGCAGCATCAGCTCCACCTGCAGCCACAGCTTCCTTCCAGGCATTGGCCGCGTCCTTCGTCACCTGGGTGCTGGCATCTGATGCCGCCAGGATGTCAACGCGCTCAGCGATGTAGTCAACCGTTGTCGTATCCATGCTATGCCTCTTTCAACGAGCCCTTTCCTTCGTCTGGAATCATAGGGCAAGGTCATCCTAGCTGCAATGACCGTACAGGGAGCACTAAGGCTCAGCGATGGTAGCGTAATGCCCATAGAGCTCAGGGAAGGTCCGTTTGATGTTCACGGGCTTGAAGGTAGCCCGCTCCACGATGCAAACGGTCACATGGGCATCCACAAGAGGCTGAGTGGTTTCCGGATCATCCCCTTGGCGGAACACCTGCTGATGATAGACCGTGCGCAAGGGCTGATTCTTCGCCACCGACGTGCGCACGAACCCGCCTTCGCCATAGCGAAGAGGAGCATGGTATCGGATGTCCACGGCGTGGATAGGGCTCATATACCCCGCTTGCTCCAGGCTTTCGTTATAGGAGAAGCCCAGCGCATCCAAGAAGCCGATCCGCGCATCCTCGAAGTACAGCAGATAGTTCGCATGATAGACCACACCCATCATGTCCGTCTCGCCGTAACGCACGGTGATGGGCGTATCAACATAGAAGGGGCGGGGCTCAGCTTGGCCGGATACGGCTTCCTCAACGCTCATCATCTTCGGCAACTGCTTTCTGACTCGGTCTCATTCCAGGGGATCATAGCCAGGTCACTTCAGGTTCGCGAAGTAGCCTCGCTTCTCTATCTCGAAGGTCTCATCCGGGAAGAGCATCTCGTAGATGCTGGTGAAGTACCCATCGGTCATAGAGGCGATATAGTCCACGACGATGCGGTTCGGATCTTGGCTCAGATAGGCTTCTGGCGAGATGGTGTGGGAAGTATCCGCAAGGGGTTGCACATGATGGGCGAAGATGGGGGAGGACTCGTCCCCTGAGGCCAGGTCTTGCAGCAAGCGCTCATAGAGCCGTTCGAACATGTGGTCCACCACGTTCGATGCGTCTTCGAGCATGCCCTCCCGCTCATAGATGAGCTCGTAGTTCTGCCGTTTGGCCCGCTTCAGGTCATCGAAGATATCCTGGCTCATGGCTATGGCATCCTTCCCATAGCTGTTATTCACGATATCCATGGTCATGTTATTGATGATGCGACCGTTGTCCTTACCTAGAACGAAGCTGTCGAACTCGTCGATGCTCTGCATCACACCCATCTTGAGAGCGTCATCCCTGTCCTTCCCGATGTAGGCGATCATGTCGCTCACGCGGACGACGCAGCCCTCTAGGGTGGAGGGACGCAGGCCCTTGATCTGAGAGGAGTCTTCCGTGCAGGCCGTGACGGCTGCTTCTAGATCAGAGAAGGTGCCCATAGTGCCGCGCTCGAGCCGCTGCTTTGCGAACTCTCCATTGTGAGCCAGTACCCCATCCAATGTCTGGAGCGAGATGTTGCGCGGATAGAGCTCATCCAGCACGCGAACGGAGTGGACGTTATGGTTGAAATGCTTCCCCGTTCGCTCGTGATAGCACTGGGACAAGAAGCGCTCGCCAGCATGGCCGAAGGGGGTATGCCCCACATCATGGCCTAAGGCTATGGCCTCGATCAGATCCGTATTCAACCGCAGCAGCCGTCCGATGCCCTTCGCCACCCGGTTGACCAGCTGGACATGGAGCCCACGACGGGTGATGTCGTCGTTATTGACGAAGCTGAAGACCTGGGTCTTGCCCGCATACCTGTTGTAAGCGGGCACGTTCACGATCTTCTCTACGTCGCGAACGAAGGCGGGGCGGGCGAGGGTGGCCCGGTCATTGGGCAGATCCTCCCGCCGGATGACGTTCTCATCCTTGAAAGCATAGGGGCTCATGGCCCCAGAGCTCATATCCTGCTGGATCTGCTCTTCGATCCGCGGATCCAAGGACAGATAGGGGATGTCGGCATTAGGCTTGTTGTGCATCTGATTCCTTCACGGCATTTCGCTTGAGCGGTTGGGCTATCATATCAAATGAACAGAGGACATCTGTTCTGTATCCTGAAAGGATGGCACCAGGCTTCCATGGCATTCATCTCCGATGCTGATATCCAGAAGGTTCGTGAAGCCTCTGATCTGGTAGAGCTCATAGGGGAGCGTACGCGCGTGCAACAGAAGGGCCGCGAGTTCTGGTGCTGTTGCCCTTTGCATCATGAGAAGACGCCTTCGTTCAAGATAGACCCCGCCACCCAACTGTGGCACTGCTTCGGGTGCGGGGAAGGTGGGGATATCTTCGGATTCATCATGAAGGTGGATGAGGTCACCTTTCCAGAAGCGGTCCGCAAGCTGGCAGAGCGGGCACGCATAGATATCCAAGAGGACGGACGGGGAGGGATCCCTCAATCCAAGAAGCAACGCCTGCGGGATGCGTGCAAGGCAGCTGAGGAGTTCTTCCACACCCAGCTCATGCGCTCTCCGGACCCAGGGGCCGCGAAGGCCCGGAGCTATCTGGGCGGACGAGGATTGGGCGGAGATGTGCCCAAGCGCTGGATGCTGGGGTATGCGCCGGGGCGCTCCCAGATGACCACGCATCTGCTCTCCTTGGGATTCAAGCCCGACGAGCTCGTCTTGGCGAACGTGGCGGTGAACAAGAACGGTCATCTCAATGACCGATTCTACGAACGAGCCATGTTCCCCATCCATGATGTGACGGGGGAGTGCATCGCCTTCGGCGGCCGTATCCTCGGTGAAGGGGAACCGAAGTACCTCAATAGCCAGGAGACCCCCATCTTCCATAAATCCCAGGTGCTCTTCGGGCTGGACAAAGCCAAGGCGAAGATGGCATCCACGGGATGCGCCATCGTCTGCGAGGGCTATACAGACGTCATCGCCATGCATGAGGCAGGGATCACCAATGCTGTTGCCACTCTGGGCACCGCTCTCACGAAGGCCCATATCCGCGTGCTCTCGCGCCATGCAGGCAAGCGCATCGTGTACATCTTCGACGGAGATGCAGCGGGTCAGCGGGCCACGGAGCGTGCGCTCCAGTTCATAGATGACACCTCCACTCCCGAGGCGGGAAGATCCCAAACGGAGATATTCGCGCTCTGTCTACCGGATGGCCAAGACCCGGCAGAGTATCTGGCCGCTCATGGCGCTGATGAGATGCAAGCGCTCATAGACGATGCTCGTCCGCTCGTGCAATTCGGCCTGGAGCGCAGACTGGCCAACCACGACCTCACCAGCGCAGAAGGACGCGCGCGAGCGCTCCCGGATGCGCTCTCCGTGCTCGCGCCCATCAAGGATTCCATCCTGGCGAAGGATTACGCGGTCCAGTTGGCTCAGCGTCTGCGCGTACGAGAGGAAGACGCCTTGGGACAGCTTGCGCGCTTGAAGAAGCCCCGTATCTTCGATGAGGACGAAGGCGCTTCTACTACTCCCGCTCAAGACTCCCGCCTCCAGTCCCAGCTCTCCGAAGAGGAGGAGAACCGTCGCGTGCTCGAGCGAGAGCTCCTCGGCACCTTCGCTCAGAACCCGTTGGAGGCCCTTCCCTTCGCCGATCAGGTGGTGAAGACCCGCTGGCATGCCGTGGAACATGAGCGCATAGCGGCAGCCGTCATCGGCGAGCTCATGCAGAACCTCAATGCCTCTCCCGCAGCCCTCGTAGAGGCAGCAGCCCAGGCTGAGCCCAAAGCTGCTTCCTTGCTCACGGCCGTGAGCCCTCATCCTGATGCTTCCACGGCAGACATCCTCGCCTATATCCTGCAGGAGCTGGAGATAGGGGACCTTGAAGATGAAGCTGCGCACCTGAAATCACAGATGCTGGCTGCACCGGATGGCAGTGCCGAGGAATCCGAGCTCTTCCGAAAGCTGGTCAGCCTCCAAGAGCAGCTGGTATCCCGACAGAAGGCCCGCAAGCCATTGGTGTGATGGCCCTGTGAACCCAGCGCATATCCTTTACAAACAAATGTTCGCTCGTGTATCATGAGCGAACCTATGACAGCGTTCGTTCGAGAGATGAGATCGGAATCAGATGCCTCAAACAGAGATCGTGATCAAGGGTGCCCGTGAGCACAACCTGAAAGATATAGACCTGACCATTCCCCGGGATAAGCTCGTGGTCATCACCGGCCTGTCTGGTTCCGGCAAATCCAGCCTCGCCTTCGACACCATGTATGCCGAAGGGCAGAGGCGCTACGTGGAGAGCCTCTCCAGTTACGCCCGCATGTTCCTAGGACAGATGAGCAAACCCGACCTGGATTCCATCGACGGGTTGTCCCCGGCGGTCTCCATAGACCAGAAGACCACTTCCAAGAACCCGCGCTCTACCGTAGGCACCACCACCGAGATCTACGACTATCTCCGTCTGCTCTACGCACGCGTAGGCGTACCCCATTGCCCTGAATGCGGACGGGTCATCAAGAAGCAGACCACCGATCAAGTGACCGATGAGATCCTCGGCTTAGCCGAGGAGGAGGGCGCCCGGGCCATCATCTTGGCGCCCATCGTGTCAGGAAAGAAAGGCGAGTTCACGAAGCTCTTCGAGGACCTGAAGAAAGAGGGCTTCACCCGTGTGCGCATCGATGGGGAGATAATCCGCCTTGAGAACGAGCCGCTTACCCTGAACAAGAAGATCAAGCATTTCATCGATGTCGTGGTGGATAGGGTAGTGCTGAAGCGCTCGGCCACTAGCCGCATCGCTGAAGCGGTGGAGTTGGCCACGAAGCTGGCAGACGGACGCGTGCTGGTCCAGCTCATGGGAGACTCAGAGGATGTGCGAGCCGTACAAGGGGGCACATCCTCCGGGGCGAAGGGCGGCGTTGCCGAAGGGGAGCATGTCTTCTCCTTGGCCTTGGCTTGTCCTGAGCATGGCTTCTCCATGGATGAGCTCGAGCCACGGGATTTCTCCTTCAATGCCCCTTATGGCTCCTGTCCTGATTGCTACGGCATCGGCAGCACAGAGGAGGTCGATGATTCCCTCCTCATCGCTGATCCGGCCCTTTCCATCGAAGAAGGCGTCATCCTGCCCTTCAAGAGCGGCAACTACTATCCCCAGGTCTTGGAAGCCGTGGTTCGCCATATGGGAGAGGATCCATCCATCCCCTGGGAAGACCTCAAGCCCAAGACCCAGAAGGCCGTGCTCTACGGCACGGGCTCTG
Organism: uncultured Eggerthellaceae bacterium; assembly: GCA_910588205.1. Lineage (GTDB taxonomy): Bacteria > Actinomycetota > Coriobacteriia > Coriobacteriales > Eggerthellaceae > MGBC163016. Next base: position 116,554 of record CAJUQK010000001.1, on the reverse strand, counting down.
AGAAGGTCAGGATCGACTATCACACGCTGGATGGCCGCAATACCTATTGGTATCTGGAATGGGAAGGTGTCATAGAGGCGGTCCGCCGCAAGTACTCAGAGGCCGATACTGATTCCAAGCGCGAGAAGCTCCAGTCCTACTTCTCCATCGTACCCTGCAAGACCTGCAGGGGACGCCGCTTGAAGCCGGAGATCCTGGCGGTCACCGTAGGAGGCAAGTCCATCCATGATGCCTGTGAGATGAGCGCGGCAGACTCCCTCCGCTTCTTCGAAGGGCTCTCCTTCGCGGGGGCGGATGACTATGTGGCTGGCCCCATCGTCAAAGAAGTGGTGGCACGCCTGCGGTTCCTCGTGGATGTGGGCCTGGATTATCTGACGCTGGAGCGGGCTACTGCCACCCTCTCTGGCGGAGAGGCTCAGCGCATCCGCCTAGCCACCCAGATCGGCGCTGGGCTCATGGGTGTGCTCTATATCCTGGACGAGCCATCCATCGGGCTCCATCAGCGGGATAACGAGCGGCTCATCGCCACCCTGGAGCATCTGCGAGACCTTGGCAACACCGTCATCGTGGTCGAGCATGACGAGGACACCATCCGAAGCGCTGACTTCATCGTGGATATGGGTCCGGGGGCAGGGGAGCATGGTGGACATGTGACCGCTGCGGGCACCCCCGAAGAAGTCATGGCCACCAAGGGGTCCATGACGGCGGACTACCTCACCGGTCGGCGTCGCATCGAGGTACCGCAAGTGCGCCGCAATCCTCGTCGAGGTAAGCTCAAGATGACCGGAGCCAAGGAGAACAACCTTCAGAACGTCACCTTGGAAGTGCCCATCGGCACGCTCACGGTCGTCACGGGGGTATCCGGTTCCGGGAAGAGCTCGCTCATCACGGACACCCTTGCACCGGCCCTGGCCAACCGGCTCAATCATGCCCACAAGAGAACAGGGCCCTACCGGAAGATGTCCGGACTGGACAAGCTGGATAAGGTCATCAACATAGACCAGAGCCCCATCGGGCGCACACCGCGCTCGAACCCTGCTACCTACATCGGACTTTGGGATGATATCCGCAACCTCTTCTCTTCTACCGCGGAATCCAAGGCACGAGGCTATTCCCCTGGCCGCTTCTCCTTCAACGTCAAGGGCGGCCGCTGTGAAGCCTGCAAGGGTGACGGCCAGATCAAGATAGAGATGCACTTCCTCCCTGACATCTACGTGCCCTGTGAGGTTTGCCAGGGTTCCCGCTATAACCGGGAAACGCTGCAGGTGACCTATCGCGGCAAGAACATCGCCGAAGTGCTGGATATGACCGTGGAGGATGCCCTTCACTTCTTCGAGAACATCCCCTCGATCAAGCGCAAGCTCCAGACGCTCTTCGACGTGGGACTCGGCTACATCCGCCTGGGCCAAAGCGCCACTACGCTCTCCGGTGGAGAAGCCCAGCGAGTAAAGCTTTCCTCGGAGCTCCAGAAGCGCAGCACGGGAAAGACGTTCTATATCCTTGACGAGCCCACCACGGGGTTGCACTTCGAAGATGTCCGACAGCTGCTCATCGTGCTCCAACGGCTGGTAGATGCAGGGAACACGGTGCTCGTGATCGAGCATAATCTGGATGTCATCAAGAGCGCAGACCACATCATCGACCTCGGTCCCGAGGGGGGTGCGCACGGTGGCACCATCATCGCCACGGGCACACCCGAGGAGGTTGCTCAAGTAGAGGGGAGCTTCACGGGTCAATTCATCAAGCGTGTATTGGCTGAAGCACAGGCAGTAGAAAAGGGGCTCTTCTCTGATAACGGGTGATGAGGTGCCCTTAAGCGGTATATAATCTTCGCCATGAGCAAAGCAACCCGTGAAAGAGCAGCGCTCGTCATCTTCTTCGTGCTCATCTTGATGGGTGCTTTCATCCTCATGAGCTACTTCTCTACGGGTAGAGGATGGTCGGTGGCTGCTACGGCTGTGGATGACAGCGTCGGGCAGCTGGAGGATTATACGGTCATCGTCTATAGCGGTGTCGCAGAACCGGATCCTCTCGCTCAAGAAGGTACCTCCACGCAGGATAAGGAGATCACCGGAGCAGACCGTGAGATGGGCCTTGGGTTCGAGCTTTTGAACCTGACGCAAGAGGTGGAGGGGTTAGATGCCGGGCGCGTATTCGTCTCCGATGTCCGAGAGCTCTATGAGACCCGCGGTGCCGATGTACTGAGCCTTGACCTCTCTCATAACGGAAAACGCTATGCCACTCCCCAGGTCTTCGAAGTGGATGGGAAGAAGATCGGGGTCTTCTCCCTTGATAGGCGCCTCCCTGCTGATGAGCTGGATGTCATCACAGACGACTTGCGGGAAAGAGGAGCCGCTAGCATCCTTTGCATAACGCCTCGGCCTGCTCTCATCTCTTCCTATGATGGGATTGACGTGGTCATCTTCACCACGGGCATCCACGCCTATTCGGTCACCAATGACCCTGAGGATCAGACCATGGTGACGAACTCGCCGGAAAGAGGGAATGTGGGTGTGATACTCCTCTCTTCGAACAATGTGCCCTCCGCAAAATCTGTCGACTCCCTCTAAGGCATCCATGGGTAGCTATCCTCATCTCATCCGCGGGATCATCTGCGCCCTTCTTGGGGGGATAGCCTGGGGCTTCTCGGGTAATTGCGGAGAGGTGCTCATGCACTACCATGGCATCCCTGCAGAGTGGCTCACTCCCATGCGCATGCTCATCGGGTGCCTGTTCTTCCTTGGATTCGCAGCCATGACCGAGCGGAAGCGCCTCAAAGCCGCCATTCAGGATAAGGCCATGTTCGTTCGCATAGCCCTGTTCGGCATCCTGGGGATATTCCTCATGCAGTACTCCTATCTTCTTGCCATAGACTACGCGGGAGCCGGCACTGCGCTCACCCTCGAACAGCTGAATGTCATCTTCGTGATGATCTGGGTTTGCCTGCGAGACCGTCGACGTCCCTCCCTTCGGGAATCAGCGGGCGTGGTCTTGGCCTTCGCCGGTGTCGTGGCCATAGCCACCCAAGGGGATATCACCACACTCAACATGCCGCTGCTGGGCCTTGTATGGGGCATCACCTCGGCATTCGTCACCGCCTTGTACAACCTCCTGCCCGAGAGACCCTTGGAAGCCTATGGCACCTGCGTGGTCAATGGGTACGGGATGTTCTTCGGATGCCTCGCCTCCTCTCTGGTGACGCGTCCTTGGCGGTTCGATGTGAATCTCTCGGGGGAGGGGTGGATCGTCTTCGCAGGATTGGTAGGAGTGGGAACCATCGCTGCCTACTTCCTCTATATCCAAGGAGTGAAGGATGCCGGCCCTATGCGGGCGAGTCTCTTGGCCTGTTCAGAACCGGTGGCGGGAACCTTCATCGGGGCAGTATGGACCGGTGCGCGCATCTCTTCATGGGATATCATCGGGTTGGTACTCATCTTGATCATGGTGTTCTTGGTCACCCAAAAGCCATCAGAGAAAGAATCCGCACGATGAACCCATCGCCGCTGGCCGCTGAGGGTTGCAGGGATTATGTTTCCACGTCATTAAATTAAACATCTCCTTCCAGACCGTGATCCTATAATCGCATCATGTGAACCAGCAGCGCGCTCAGTCGTGAGCGCCCGAGGTAAGGAGCAGGGTTTGAAGTACACAGAGCGGATCATCGAAGAGGTGAAGGCGAAGAACCCGGAGCAACCTGAGTTCATCCAGGCAGTGACCGAGGTCATGCAATCCTTGGAGCCCGTCATCGATGCCCATCCGGAATACGAGAAGGCGAGCATCTTGGAGCGTTTGGTAGAGCCGGAGCGCGCCATCATCTTCCGGGTGCCTTGGGTGGATGACAATGGCAACGTCCAGGTGAATCGCGCCTTCCGCGTGCAGTTCAACTCTGCCATCGGGCCCTACAAAGGCGGCCTGCGTCTGCATCCGTCCGTGAACCTGGGCATCATCAAGTTCTTGGGCTTCGAGCAGATATTCAAGAATTCGCTCACCACTCTCCCCATGGGCGGTGGCAAGGGCGGATGCGACTTCGATCCGAAGGGCAAATCCGACATGGAGGTCATGCGCTTCTGCCAGTCCTTCATGACCGAGCTCGCACGCCACATCGGTGCAGACACCGATGTCCCCGCAGGGGATATCGGCACCGGTGCCCGAGAGATCGGCTTCATGTTCGGCCAGTACAAGAAGATCAAGAACGTCTTCGAGGGCGTGCTGACCGGTAAGGGTCTCACCTTCGGCGGCTCTCTGGCTCGCACCGAGGCTACCGGCTATGGCCTGGTCTACATCGTCGAGGAATATCTCAAGAGCAAGGCTGATTCTCTAGAGGGCAAGACGGTGTGCATCTCCGGCTCGGGCAACGTAGCCATCTATGCTGCCCAGAAGGCCATCCAGCTGGGAGCCAAGCCGGTGACCATGTCTGACTCCACGGGCTGGATCCATGATCCAGCAGGCATCGATGTCGAACTGGTCAAGCAGATCAAAGAAGTGGAGCGCGGTCGCATCTCCGAATACGCCCAGCGGAAGAGCGGCGTGGAATACCACGAGGGACGCGGCGTGTGGACCGTTCCCTGCGATATCGCCCTGCCTTGCGCCACCCAAAATGAGGTCTTCTTAGATGATGTTCAGACCCTGGTCAAGAACGGCTGCAAGCTGGTGGCCGAAGGTGCCAACATGCCCACCACCATGGACGCCACGGAATACCTCCAAGATGCCGGAGTAGCGTTCATTCCTGGCAAGGCTGCCAATGCGGGCGGTGTCGCAACATCTGGCTTGGAGATGTCCCAGAACTCCGAGCGCCTCTCTTGGACCTTCGAAGAGGTGGATGCCAAGCTCAAGGGCATCATGGTCAACATCTTCCATGCCATCGACGATGCAGCGAAGCGCTATGGCCATGAAGGCGATTACGTCATGGGCGCGAACATCGCCGGCTTCGAGAAGGTTGCCGACGCGATGATGGCCGAGGGCGTAGTCTAGCCTCCCTTACCAACATGTGCTCATCCACAAGAAGCGCTGTCTCAGCGCTTCTTGTGCTTTCTGGTGGAGTGGGCAGGTTTGTGGGAGGCATTCACCTTGCGCTGCTTGCGCCCACCACGGCCCGACCGTGGCCCTGAGACATTCTCTGTCCTATCCTCAGGCCGTAGGTCCTTGCGTTTCTTCTTGCCTCGACGCAGATCGCCATAGCCCGTGTAGTCATAATCGGCTCGGCTCTGTTGCTTCTTCTTATCCCGGTATCGTTTGGCCCGCGCGGCAGACTTGACGCTCTTCTTGGAGAGCCCCTCGCGCGTCTTCGCCTTATCCCGACGGGAGGGCTTGCTCAACTGAGCCATGTCGATATCAAAGGAGGTTATCCGCATGATGGGGATGCTGCGCCCGATCAGCGCTTCGATAGCCTCAAGCCGATCCAACTGCTTCTGAGCCACGAAGGAGACCGCAAAGCCCGCATTGCCCGCGCGCCCCGTGCGACCGATCCTGTGGATGTAATCCTCGGCCATATCCGGCAGGTCATAGTTCACCACGTAGTCCACCTCAGGAACATCGATGCCCCGAGCTAGCACATCGGTAGCCACGATGATGCCCGCATCTCCTCGGCAAAAGGCCGCTAAGGCCTTCTTGCGCTGACCTTGGGTCTTATCAGAATGGATGCATTCGCTTTGGAAGCCGGAGCGGTTGAGCTCCTGAGCCAGATCCTCGGCCCGATTGCGCGTGCGAGCGAAGACGATGACCCGGTCATGCCCCTTCTCATCCAACAGGCACTTCAGAGCCTCAGCCTTGTTGCTATTGGAGACGGGCATGACGAATTGCTCGACGATCTTCGCTGTTTCCCCTTTCTGAGCAATCTGGATGATATCCGGGTCCATAAGAAGGCTGGAGAGGTTCTTCTGGATGGATTCATCGATGGTGGCAGAGAACAGAAGCGTCTGACGCTGCTCAGGCACCTTGCTGACGATGTCCTCGATCGCAGGCAGGAAGCCCATATCCAACATGCGGTCTGCTTCATCGAGGACCAGCACCTCGACTCCCGAAAGGTCCGCTACACCACGCTCTATCAGATCGATCAACCTGCCGGGGGTGGCGATCAGCATGTCCGTACCGCGTCGCAGGTCCTTGATCTGAGGAGAATAGGATCGGCCACCGAATACCGCAGTGGAATACAACCCGCAGCATTTCGCGATGCGCGTACTGGTGTAGGCTATCTGCTCTGCCAGCTCTCGCGTAGGGGTGATGACCAGCGCTCGTGGCTTCCTGTGCCCCGCACCCTGCTTGCGCATCTTGCCCAAGACAGGCAGGAGGAATGCTGCCGTCTTACCCGTCCCCGTGCTTGCCGCAGCGATGATGTCCTTACCTACCAACACCTTCGGTATGGCTTGCTCTTGCACGGGGGTAGGGGCGGTGAATCCCAGCTTCTCCACAGCAGCCAAGGCGCGCTCGGGAAGCCCTAAGTCAGTGAATCTCGTCATGATGGTTCCGTATCCTACGAAGTGATAGAACCTTTGATTATAGATGACGAAGACCCTCTTCTGTGATGGCATCGTCGTTCCTGATGCCATCCGTGTTTTCAAGATGTTCGATCTTGCCGCGAGGAGACAGATACGCTCCGCATCGCCTAGAATCCCAACCTATGGATGAACGTGAAGAAGCCGTTGTTGCCGCTGGACAGGAAACGCAGCAGGAGAAGCTCGCCCGCATCAAGGGGGAGCTGGCGAACGTGCCCACCGAGCCTGGAGTGTACCTCTGGAAAGACAGAGCGGGCGAGGTCATCTATGTAGGCAAGGCCAAGCAGCTACGCGCCCGCATGCGACAGTACGTGAACTTCCAGGACAGCCGTGCGAAGATACCCCTCCTGGTAGAGCGCATACATTCCTTCGAGTACATCGTCGTAGAGAACGAGCACGAGTCCCTGGTGCTCGAGAAGAACCTCATCAACCAGTACTCGCCGTTCTACAACGCTGACTTCAAAGATGACAAGAGCTACCCCTTCATCTGCATCACCAAAGGTGACGTTTTCCCAGCCATCAAATACACGCGAGAAAAGCACAAAAAGACATCTCGCTATTTCGGTCCCTATACGGATTCTCGGGCTGCTCGACGCCTGGTGGATATAGCTCGCCGCATCGTTCCCCTCTGCGCCGCCACCTGCGCTGAATGGCGATCGATGGAGCGCAAGCTTGAGAAGAAGGGTTATGGCGGATACCGAAAGGGCAAAGCCGAAGAAGCGGGCCTCCCGGATCCCCAATGCGTGATGGCGGGATGCCCCGAATGCTTCGATTCCCATGTGGGCTTGGGTCCGGGCACCTGCTGCGGGAAGATCAGTCAGGAGGAGTACGCCCGCAATGTGGAACGCATCGAGCGCTTCTTGGCGGGCAACCGCAAGGAATTCCTTGAAGAGCTCACCGAAGAAATGGCAGCGGCAGCGGCAGAGCTCGATTTCGAACGAGCAGCGCGCGTCAAGGCCCGCATTGAGGTGATCGATTCCCAGAACGAGCGTCAGCATGCCGTCTCCTCCAAGAGCCTGGATGCCGATGTGGTGGGCATCTATCGCGAAGAGACTGTCGCCGGCGTCCATGTCTTCCAGATCCGCGAGGGTCGTATCCTGAACTCCAACGAGTTCATCTTAGACCGCGGCAAAGATGTGCCTGATGAAGACTTGCTCCGGAACTTCGTCCTGCGCTATTACGATGCCACCACATCCATTCCCCATGAGGTCATCTTGGCTCAGCTCCCTGACGATGCAGAGGCCATGGAGGAATGGCTCACAGAAAAGCTCTCCTCAGTCCATGGGGCGAAGGTGCGTCTCATGGAGCCTCAGCGAGGGGAGCGCTCAGAGCTGGTGGCCCTAGCGGAGCGCAATGCCCAGCATACGCTCATGCGCTACAAGGTGCGCACCAACTATGACGATAAGCGCATCAACGATGCCTTGGCCCAGCTGGAGAGCGCTCTGGCCCTGGATAGGCCACCTATGCGGATCGAATGCTTCGACATCTCCACTTTGCACGGTGCTTACACGGTGGCTTCCATGGTGGTCTTCACGGGCGGAAAACCGGACAAGAACCAGTACCGCCGCTTTAAGATCAAAGCAGAGCTCACTGAAGCCAACGACTTCCTTAGTATGCAGGAGGTGATGGAGCGACGCTATGCCCCCGAGCGCATGGCCGATGAACGATTCGGATCCAAACCCGACCTCATCATCTTAGACGGCGGCAAACCTCAGCTCACCGCGGCTTTGAAGATGTTCGAGCAGATGGGCATAGACGACATCCCCGTAGTGGGTCTGGCGAAGCGTGATGAGGAGCTATTCGTCCCTTGGCAGGATTCGGGACCTATCGTGCTGCCGGGCGGCTCCGCTTCGCTGTATCTGGTGAAGCAAGTGCGTGACGAAGCCCACCGGTTCGCTATCACCTTCCACCGGGAGCTGCGCGGCAAAGGCATGACAGCCTCACTGCTCGACGAAGTACCCGGCATCGGGCCCGTGCGGAAGAAGGCGCTCTTGCGCCATTTCAGATCCATGAAGGCCCTGCGCAGCGCCTCGCTAGAGGATATCCGAGCTGCGAAGGTGCTGCCTGCAGAGGTGGCGGAAGACCTCTTCGCGGTGATCGCACAGTATAATGAAGAGCATCCTTTGAAGGAGGGGAGCAGCTCATGACGGATATCATCGAGACCCATAGCGCAGAGGCATCCAACCCCATGCCCGAACTGGTGATCGTTACAGGCATGAGCGGCGCCGGTCGCACTGAAGCCATGCATGTATTCGAGGATCTAGGCTATTTCTGCGTGGACAACCTGCCCGCTTCGCTCATCTCTAATCTCGTCCAACTGAACCGCAACGCCAGTGCAGATGACCCCCATTCCAAACTAGCATTGGTCTGCGACGCCCGCAACGGCAAGTATTTCGGCTCTCTCATAGATACCCTAGATCAGCTCGAATCAGACAAGGTCCGGTTCCAGCTCATCTTCTTGGATGCCGATGACTCGAAGCTGGTCTCTCGCTACAAGTCCAGCCGTCGACGCCATCCCCTCTGCACCGAAGGCACCACCATCGCCCAAGGCATCCAGGCTGAGCGCTTGCTGCTCTCCGGTCTGCGCAAACGGGCTGATCTGGTCCTGGACACCACCGAGATGCTACCTCAGAAGCTCCGCAGCACCCTACGCTCTGCTTTCGCCGAAGGCACCGAACGCAAGGGGCTCTCCGTCACCGTTTACTCCTTCGGCTTCAAGCATGGAGCCCCCCTCGATGCTGACCTGGTGATGGATGTCCGCTTCCTGCCGAACCCCTACTACGACCCCGACCTGCGCAACCTCACCGGTCTAGATAAGCCGGTACGCGATTTCGTGATGCTGAGGGATGAGACCATCGAATTTCGCAAGCGCTGGCAATCCCTCTTGGATGTGGTGATGCCTGGATATGTGGCTGAGGGCAAGCAGCAGCTCGCCATTGGGGTAGGCTGCACAGGTGGCCAGCATCGGTCTGTTGCGCTGGCAGAAGCCACCGGGGACTACCTGAAATCCAAGGGCTATCGCGTGTCAGTTGCCCATCGCGATCTAGGCAAGGCGGAGCGCAAGGCTGCGGATCCCGATCATCTAGATGACGAATCGCCCGATGTCCATTCCTCTGAGCCTGCAGCTCAGGCCTAAGGGCACCATGGATCCGCGTCCGTTCCATATGGACCCTTCGGCCACCGGCGCCTTCCGAGCCTTGGATGACTCCGTTCTAGCAGGGGATGTGCCCGCCGAGGCCGATGAGCCCATAGAAGCGGTGGTCATCGGCGGTGGCACGGGAGCACCTGTCTCCATCCGGACCCTCCTGTCCCTCGGGATACCCACTTCTGCGGTGGTAGCCATGGCAGATGACGGGGGCTCTACCGGCATCCTGCGAGACAAAGCGGATGTGACCCCTCCGGGAGATATCCGCAAATGCATCGCTGCCTTCGCTGATGACCCCACTGATCCTTTGGTGAGGGCCTTCAAGTACCGGTTCGCCGTGGCAGATGACCATGCCTTGGGAAACCTCCTCTTAGCCGCCTTGGAGGATGCCTCCGGTTCATTCCCAGAAGCCATCCGCATCTGCGAGCGGCTCGTGAACGCCCAGGGCCACGTCTATCCTTCCACGTTGGATCATGTGACACTGACCGCGCACACAAAGGATGGGCGGACCCTGGATGGACAGGCAGTGGCGTGCCATTCCCGTACCGCTCTGGAATCCGTGAGCCTTCAAAGCGATGAGGGCGCCATCCGCCCGTATCGCCCGGCCCTCAAAGCCATCGAAAGCGCTGATCTCATCGTGCTGGGGCCAGGGTCCTTGTTCACCTCCATCATCCCGAACCTCTTGGTCCCGGGCATCCTGGAGGCCATCCAACGCTCCCGCGGCTCGGTGCTCTTCGTGTGCTCGCTTGCTGACGTCCAGGGGGAGACCTGGGGGCTCTCCGCCCGTGAGCATCTGCGGGCGCTCTTCGATCATGGGATGGACGGTTTGGTGGATTACATGCTAGTGCATACCCCCGTGCAGCTGCGAGCCGAGAGCCCCGCCACCGGGAGCTTCATCGCCGTAGCGGGAGACGAACCCGAACACGGCTCCATCTCCGATCTGGATGATCTGCGCCTCTCCGGGGGAGTGCGGCCTGTCTCCATCACCTATCAGGATGTCCAGGCCATCCAGGCAGAAGGCCCCGTAGTCCTCGCTCGCAACCTGGCTGATACTCATCAACCCACCTGGCATGACCCAGCCGCCCTGCGAGATGCCATCCTCCAGGTGATCCGGCTCATGCTCTCTCGCCGGGAATTCTAAGGGTGCCCTCATGTCCTTCACCACGGATGTCAAAGACGAATTGGCCCATGTGGCTCCTTCATGCAGCCATTGCGACCGCGCCACTCTCGCTGCCCTCGTGCGAGTGGAGGGAACGCTCTTCCTGAGCGGGCCGGGTAGCTATCGCGTTGAAATCGCCACGGATTCGGCCTCAGTGGGACGACTGGTCATCAAGCTGCTCCACGCTCTCTACGGACTCAAGACCGAATTGACCATCCGTCGCTCCGTCCTCCATAAGACCCCGAACTATCTCATCGAGATCCCCGCCCAGCAGGATCTAAGAGACGCTCTCCGCGACATGGGTATCGTGGCCGAAGACGGTGGCCTGTCCTTAGGGATAGACCCGCGATTGGTCTCGAAGAAATGCTGCCAAGCGGCCTATCTGCGCGGCATCTTCTTAGGTAGCGGATTCATCTCTGACCCCAAGAGCAATTTCCACTTCGAGATGATCGTGGAGAACGGTCAATTCGCCCAAGATGCCGTGGAGATCCTGAGTAGCCAGGGCATACCCGCGAAGGTGATGGCTCGACGCTCCTCCCAGATGATCTATCTCAAGAGCGGCAATGCCATCCTGGAATTCCTGGCTTTCACCGGTGCCCACCGCTCAGCCCTGATGCTGGAGGAGGTGCGCGTGGTCAAATCCGTGCGCAATGACGTCAACCGCCAGATCAATGCAGAGATAGCCAATCAGCACAAAGCCGCCGATGCCGCCTTTCGCCAGCTATTCATGATCCGAGACGTGCTGCGCATCCATGATGTAGCCTCGCTGCCCCCGGCTCTCCAGGAATTCATCCGTCTGCGCGTGACCTATCCTGAGGCCTCTCTGAAGGAGCTGGGAGAGCGCCACGATCCGCCGCTTTCGAAGTCAGCCATGAACCACCGCCTGCGTCGCCTTGAGCAGCTCTTGGAGGAATGAGCCCTGCCGGAAGCGAGCAAGGCCACCTATCATAGCTGCCCGACACATCACTTCTAAGGATGTCTGACGCTCACCCCCGAGGCTGCTATCAGATAAGCAACGATTTCCATGGATGCAGAGCGGGGGTGGTATCCTGTGATGCGTGCGTGCAAAAGGGTCCGCACGATAGGACGAATCGAAGGAGTCTCTATGACAACCAGGATCGCAATCAATGGATTCGGCAGGATCGGACGTCTGGTCTATCGCGCCATGGCGAATGATCCCGATCTTGAAGTGGTAGCAGTGAATGACCTGGGCGACATCCCTACCATGGCTCACCTCCTCAAGTATGACTCCGTCCATCGTCGCGCCTTCGATGTCATAGAGGTCGTAGAAGACGGCATGGTGGTAGATGGCCACAAGGTGGTCGTCCTCTCCGAAAGGGACCCGAAGGACCTTCCCTGGAAGGATTTGGGCATCGATATCGTCGTCGAGTCCACGGGCTTCTTCACGGATGGCGAAAAGGCCAAGGCCCACCTCGAGGCCGGTGCCAAGAAGGTCATCATCTCCGCTCCGGGCAAGAACGTCGACAACACCATCGTCATGGGTGTGAATGATGATACCTACAACAAGGAGACGGATAACATCGTCTCCAACGCCTCCTGCACCACCAACTGCCTGGCCCCCTTCGCCAAGGTGCTCCTAGACAACTTCGGTATCAAGCGCGGCTTCATGAACACCATCCATGCTTACACCAATGACCAGAAGATCTTGGACCTTCCCCACAAGGACCTGCGCCGCGCCCGTGCTGCAGCCATGTCCATGATCCCTACCACCACCGGTGCCGCCCGCGCGGTGGCCCTGGTGCTCCCCGAGCTCAAGGGCAAGCTGGATGGCTTCGCCACTCGCGTTCCCACGCCCGACGGCTCCATGGTAGACCTCACGGTGGAACTGGAGAAGGCAGCCACAGTGGAAGAGATCAACGCAGCCATGAAGGCAGCAGCCGAAGGTCCCATGAAGGGCATCCTGGAATACACCTCTGACCCGCTGGTGTCCATCGACATCGTGGGCGATGCCCACTCCTCCGTCTTCGATTCCGGCCTCACCATGGTGCTGGGCGGCGAAGGCAACTTCGTGAAGTGCATCTCCTGGTACGATAACGAATGGGGCTATTCGAACAGGGTCAAGGACTTGGCCAAGATCATGCTCTAGAGAAAGAGCGTTCCTGTAAGAACGACCATAGGGGCCGGACGCTGCGTTCGGCCCTTTTTGCAAGAAGAGAGGAGTCTGGGTTGGCAGCTATCAAATCCATCGATCAGCTGGACGCGAAGGGCAAGAGGGTCCTTGTCCGCGTAGATCTCAACACGCCCGTGAAAGACGGTGTCGTAACTGACGATACCCGCATCCGGGCGGCACTGCCCACCATCCAGAAGCTGGTGGATGAGGGTGCGCGTGTGATCTTGGTGAGTCACCGAGGTCGTCCTTCCGGTGAAGGCTTCGAAGAGGAGTTCAGCCTGGGACCTGTGGCTCGACGGCTGCAGGAGCTGCTAGATCAAGACATCGTGCTCAGCCGCAGCCTCACCGGCCCTGAAGCCCAAGAGGTAGTGGATGCCTTGGAGGATGGGGACGTGTTGCTCTTGGAGAACATCCGGTTCGACAAGCGTGAAAAGAAGAACGACCCTACCTTCGCCCAAGAGCTGGCCCAGCTGGCAGATGCCTACGTGAACGATGCCTTCGGCACGGCCCATCGCGCCCATGCCTCTACCGCTGGGGTAACCGAGCATCTGCCCTCCTATGCGGGCTACCTCATGCAGAAGGAGGTGAGCACCCTTACGGGGATGCTCGATGATCCGAAGCGGCCCTTCGTAGCCATTCTCGGCGGCAGCAAGGTCTCTGACAAGATCAAGGTCATAGATGCGCTGCTCGACAAGGCCGACACCCTCATCATCGGCGGCGCCATGTGCTTCACATTCCTCATGGCCCAGCGCATGAGCGTAGGCAAGTCCCTGGTGGAAGAGGATTGGGTCGACCGCGCCCAGGCCATGATGAAGAAGGCGAAAGATAATGATGTGAAGCTCCTCTTGCCCGTGGATGTAGTAGTAGCCGCCTCTCTATCCGAGGATGCCGCCACTGAAGCGGTATCGGTAGAGGACATCCCCGCAGACATGATGGGCTTGGACATCGGCCCTGAAACGGCAGACATCTACGCGGATGCCATCAAGAAGGCTGCCAGCGTGTTCTGGAACGGCCCCATGGGTGTCTTCGAGATGAAACCCTTCCAGCACGGCACCCGCAAGGTAGCTGAGGCGGTAGCCAACAATCAACAGGCAGATACCATCATCGGTGGAGGCGATTCCGTTGCCGCGGTCAATCTATTCGGCTTGGCTGACCAGATGACGTTCATCTCCACAGGCGGTGGCGCATCCATGGAACTGGTCCAGGGCGAAGCGCTTCCCGGCGTTGAAGCCCTCAAAGCATGATCTGATAGCGAAGGAGATTCTCATGACACGACGTCCGCTCATCGCAGGCAATTGGAAGATGAACAACACCATCGGAGAAGCCGTGGTGTTGGCCCAAGAGATATCGAACGAACTTGAGCCGGATTGGCTTGACAGCGTGGATGTGGCGGTCTGTCCGCCCTTCACGGACCTGAAACCCGTTTGGACGGTCTTTGATTTCGATAAGGTGAAGGTGGGGGTAGGGGCCCAGAACGTATTCTGGGAGCCCTCCGGCGCCTACACCGGTGAGATATCCGTCCCTATGATCCGCGAGATCGGCTGCACCTATTGCATCCTGGGCCATTCAGAGCGCAGGCAGTACTTCGGGGAGACCAACGAAGATGTGAACAGGAAGGTCCAGGCTGTCATCGCCGACAAGACCCACCCCATAAGCCCCATCGTCTGCGTAGGGGAATCCCTGGCGGTGCGGGATGAGGGCACCTACCTGGAATTCGTCGATGCCCAAGTGAGGGCAGCCTTCGCAGGCGTGGATGGTGACCTGGCCCAAGGTGCCGTGGTGGCCTATGAGCCCATCTGGGCCATCGGTACGGGCCGCACAGCCACCCCTGAACAGGCCCAAGAGGTCTGCGGAGCCATCCGCGAAACCCTGACCGCACTCTTCGGCACCGACGCAGCCAACCGGATCCGCATCCTCTATGGCGGCTCCATGAACGAAGGCAATGCAGATCTCCTCCTTGCCCAGCCTGATATCGACGGCGGTCTGATCGGAGGCGCATCCCTGAAAGCCGCATCGTTCATCCAGATCGTCAAGGCAGCCCTGTAGATGGCCGCCGCCTCTCACAGACGGGAAGCACTGACGCTTCCCGTCTGCCTCATCATCATGGACGGCTACGGCCTGGCGGAGGATTCGCCGGGCAATGCCATCTCCCAAGCGGCTACACCGGTGTTGGATCGGCTCTTCCGAGACCATGACTGGGTGCGCTTGGAGGCATCCGGCGAAGCGGTCGGCCTACCCCAAGGCCAGATGGGCAACTCTGAGGTGGGGCATTTGAACATCGGTGCGGGACGGGTAGTCTTCCAAGAGCTCACCCGCATCGATCGTGCCGTAGCCGATGGCTCCCTGGCTGAAAACGCTGTGCTCCAAGGATCCTTCGCCCAGGCCAAGGCTCATGAGGGCACCGTGCATCTCATGGGGCTTTTGAGCGATGGCGGCGTCCACTCCTCCCAGGAGCACCTCTTCGCTCTGCTCGAAGAAGCAGCCAGGGCGGGGGTTGCCCAGGTGATGGTCCACTGCTTCTTGGATGGTCGAGATGTGCCGCCTTCCAGTGCCGGTAGCTACATCCGGCAGCTCGAGGAGCGGATATCAGAGCTCGGTCAAGCCTATCCGAGCTGCCAGATGAGCATCGGGAGCCTTTCGGGCCGGTACTATGCCATGGATCGGGACAAGCGCTGGGATAGGGTGCAGAAGGCTTATGACACCATCGTCTGCGCTCAGGAACGCACGGATCTGACCCCCCTTGAAGCCCTGAAAGGTTCCTATGACAACGAGGTCACGGATGAGTTCGTCTTACCCATTGCCTTCCAAGCGAGAGGGATCCAGGATGGGGATGCGGTCATCTTCTTCAACTTCCGTCCCGACCGCGCCCGAGAGCTCACGCGGGCCATCGTGGATGCTGATTTCGATGGCTTTCCCCGTCCTTGCCGGCCCGATGTGACGTTCGTCTGCCTCACAGAATACGATCCCACCATCAAGGCCCCCGTAGCCTTCCCCAAGGAGTTCCCCGAAGCGGTGCTCGCAGACGTGCTGGCCAAGGCCGGTCTTTCCCAATTCCATATCGCTGAGACCGAGAAGTACGCCCATGTCACATTCTTCTTGAACGGGGGAATGGAAGAGGAGAAAGCGGGGGAGGAGCGCGTCCTCATCGCTTCACCTAAGGTCGCCACCTATGATCTGCAACCCCAGATGAGCGAACCGGAAGTGGCAAGCACCCTGGCCCAAGCCATCCGCGAACAAGCGGCTGACGTTTACCTCGTGAACTTCGCCAACTGCGACATGGTGGGTCACACCGGCAGCATCCCCGCTGCCGTCCAGGCCGTCGAAGCGGTGGATACGGGGGTAGGGAAGGTGCTCGAGGCCATACGCGAGCAAGGAGGCGTGGCCTTCATCACAGCCGACCATGGCAACGCCGACAAGATGCTCTCAGAGGATGGCACCCCGCACACAGCCCACACCACAGCGCTCGTACCCTTCATCTTGGCTGACTTCAGCGAAAGAGGCCTCAAGCTCACCGGTGAAGACGGTGCGCTCTGCGATATCGCCCCCACTATCTTGGAGACCATCGGCATCCCCGCTCCCGAGCAGATGACCGGCAAAGGCCTTATTGCCTCCCCTGTATGATTCGGATATACTCTTGTATTCGGTCATCGTAAGCCTATGGTAGAAAGAAGCGTGAAGCGTGACACCTCTCGTGATCATATTCCTAGTGCTGTTGTTCCTTTCCGGCATCGGCCTCATCATCTTCATCCTCATGCATTCCGGGAAGGGAACGGGCATCTCTGATGCTATCGCCAGTTCCATGTACTC
Organism: uncultured Eggerthellaceae bacterium; assembly: GCA_910588205.1. GTDB lineage: Bacteria > Actinomycetota > Coriobacteriia > Coriobacteriales > Eggerthellaceae > MGBC163016. Next base: position 99,821 of record CAJUQK010000001.1, on the reverse strand, counting down.
AACCCAAACAGGTACCAGCATCATAGAGAAGAACCTCGATCGCATCACCATCGTATGTGCTATCGTCTTTTTGGTATCGCTTCTGGTGCTCATGGTCATCTATCCTCATGGGACCATCAGCACCCAATAGCGATCATCTCGCTTGCACGTGAGATACAATCTGCTAGAATCTCACGTCGCACGTTATCTACGGGTCGGAGTGGTGGAACGGCAGACACGCTAGCTTGAGGTGCTAGTGCCCACATATCGGGTGTGCGGGTTCAAATCCCGCCTCCGACACCAGAGAACATCCAGATCCCCACCGCGAAAACGGTGGGGATCTTCTTTTCTACCTATTCCTCCTTGACGGGCTGTGTGGGTCTGCTATCATATCGACCCGCTGACGCTGAGAAACCGAACGGGCGGTTAGCTCAGGGGGAGAGCACTACCTTGACACGGTAGGGGTCACAAGTTCAAATCTTGTACCGCCCACCATCTCTTCGTCAGTCGTGGGATGCTCACGTTGCTTGAGATCGCAAGACAATAAGCCTTGCGAACCTCAACGGATTCGAGTAAGATGTTCCACGCTATGCGGACATGGCTCAGCTGGTAGAGCACCACCTTGCCAAGGTGGGGGTCGCGGGTTCGAACCCCGTTGTCCGCTCCATCGCCTGCAAGAGCCGGCACATCGTGATTCGATGGGTCGGCTCTTTTTTCAAGGCGGGAAGCTCTTCGGGGCGACGTGGCCAAGTGGTAAGGCAGAGGCCTGCAAAGCCTTTATCTCCGGTTCGAATCCGGACGTCGCCTCCAACATCCCTCCACCACCTCCTTACCGTTCGCATTTTCCTAGGCGCCGTTCATTCTGGCGGGCTGTGCGCCCGGAGTCCCTTCACCGAGCAATGGGTGGCCGCCTCATGTCACCGGACAGACATCTCGGTCTGCTTTGTTAGAGTCCTTGGGACACGCTTATCGTCCTAAGAGGAGGAACGGCATGGAGATGCTCCTTTTCCTCATGGCATTCCCGGCGCTCATAGCATTGCTGCTGGTGGTCATCAGGAACAATTCCGCACGGAACGTGCTGGTGATAGGAGGGGCTGCGGCCACAGCAGTGGCCTCGGTCATCCTCGCCTGCACGAACCTGGGCACATCCCTTGTGCTCTTCGAATGCTCATCAGCTGTGGCAGACATAGCCTGCACGGCAGTGAGCTGCATCTGTGTGTTCGTGGTGCTGGCCTATGCAGTCAAGTACAGGAACGTGCTTGCAGGCGTCCTGGGTATCGTGCAGCTAGCGTTGGTGCTCTATGTGGAATTCGCCCATGCTCATGAGATGGAAGTGACCCAAGGCCTCTATCTTGATTCGCTCACCCTGATGATGGTGCTCATCATCGGCGTCATCGGTTCGGGCATCTGCGTCTACGCCATCGGCTACATGCAGGACTTCCAGGACCATGAGCCGGAAGGAGCAGCGGATAGGAGGCCCCAGTTCTTCGCCCTTATGTTCGTCTTCCTCTCCGCTATGTTCGTCATCGTGCTATCCAACAACATGGCATGGATGTTCACGGGCTGGGAGGTGACCACCCTCTGTTCGTTCCTCCTCATCGGCTACACCAAGACCGAGGAAGCCATCCGCAATGCCTTCCGTCAGATCATCATGAACCTGGCTGGTGGGATCGCCTTCATCCTGGCGCTGTACCTCTGCGCCACTCAGGTGGGGACCTTCGCCCTGAACGAGTTCATCGAGATCGGCATCATGGATCCGGCTCTCGCACTGCTCCCGGTGGTGTGCCTGGCTTTCGCAGGCATCACCAAGGCAGCTCAGATGCCTTTCCAAACATGGCTTCTGGGGGCCATGGTGGCACCTACCCCCACAAGCGCCTTGCTCCATTCCTCCACCATGGTGAAAGCAGGCGTCTTCATGCTGGTGAAGCTGGCTCCTTGCTTCTTGGTGAGCCCGGTGCCTTCAGTCATGGTCATGCTGGTGGGATCTGTCACGTTCCTGCTCTGCTCCTTCATAGCCATCTCCCAAACCAATGCCAAGCGCGTGCTGGCCTATTCCACCATCGCGAACCTGGGCCTCATCACCGCCTGCGCTGGCGTCGGAAGCCCCGAGGCGGTCTGGGCGGCCATGTTCCTGATCCTGTTCCATGCCATCGCGAAATCGCTCTTGTTCCTTTGCGTGGGCACCGCCGAGCACCACATCGGCAGCCGCGACATCGAAGATATGGACCTGCTCTTCGAGCGCATGCCACGCCTTGCGCGCTTCATGATGCTGGGCATCATGGGCATGTTCATCGCACCCTTCGGCATGCTCATCGCAAAGTGGGCCACCCTCGTCTCTTTCGTTGCCATGGACCAAGTGGCGCTCATCGTGATCCTGGCTTTCGGATCTGCGGCCACCTTCATGTTCTGGGCGAAGTGGATGGGTAAGCTGGCCGGCATCGCCGGAGAGCCTCAAAATGTGGAGGTCACCGTCCACGGAAGCGAATGGTTCTCCATCCTGCTCATGGCAGCGCTTCTGGTAGCAGGCTGTGTCCTTCTACCGCTATTGTCCTCTAGCCTGGTAGAGCCCTATATAGCTTCGGTCTACGGCTTTGGCATCCAAGACATCTCCGCCGACAATCTCTGGCTCGCCAGCATCTGCGTATGCGTGGTGGTGAGCGCATTGTTCTGCGGTCTCGGACGCTCCAAGAAGAAGCGTGTGGGCGTATACCTCTCCGGTGTGAGCCGTGAAGATGGGACCCGATCCTTCCAGAACTCCTTGTCTGGCGAGAGCCTGGCAACGGTTCGCAACTGGTACATGGAAGAGGAGTTCGGCGAGAAGCGCATGGCTCCCATCGGGGTCACATTCAATAGCATCCTGATAGCCGCAGCTGCCGTGATGGCGCTCATCGGCATGACGCTCGTATAGGAGGCGGCAATGATCGCATTCGGATTCATAGCAGCTATCCTGGGGACCTTGGGCTTCGCTATCCTGGCCCCCATCATCGGCTGTCTTCTCGCGGGTCTAGACAGGGTCATCTCTGCTCGCATGCAAGGACGAGTGGGGCCGCCCCTCCTTCAGCCCTTCTACGATGTGCGCAAGCTCTTCGAGAAGGAGCGCGTGACGGTGAACGGCGTACAGGATGCTTATGTCATCTGCGCGCTCATCTTCGCCATCATCGCAGGCGGCATCTTCTTCTCGGGCGGTAATCTGCTGATGTGCGTGTTCGTCATCACGCTCTCCAGCCTCTTCTTCATCATAGCGGCCTATTCATCCCGTTCCCCTTATGCAGAGATCGGTGCTGCCCGCGAGACGATCCAGGTCATGGCCTATGAGCCCATGGTGCTCCTGTTCGCCGTTGCTTTCTATATGGCCACGGGACTGATCCTGCAGCCCTACATCTCCTCTATGCTGCCTGCGGGTTCCTTCGATGTGGCATCTGTGTTCCTGCTGGACAAGCCCGTGATCGTCTACATCTGGCCGGCTTTCTTGGGGCTCATGTTCATCCTCACCATCAAGCTCCGGAAGTCTCCCTTCGACCTGTCCCTGTCGCACCACGCTCACCAGGAGATCGTCCGCGGCATGACCACCGAGATGTCTGGATCCACCTTGGGGTTCGTAGAGATCCTCCACTGGTATGAGAACGTCCTCTTCTTAGGCTGGGTAGGGCTATTCTTCGTCTGGGGCGGCCCCATCACGCTCATCCTCGGGGTAGTGGCAGCCTTAGCCGCCTACTTCCTCGAGATACTCATCGACAACAACTTCGCGCGTGTGAAATGGCAATTCATGTTGAAGTCGTCCTGGGCTGTAGCCCTCATCCTGGGCGGCATCAATATCGCAGTCCTCGCGTTCCTGTAAGGAGGGATGACATGGCATACTCTTCAAAGTCTCCGTGGGTCATCCATTACAACGGCTCCAGTTGCAATGGCTGTGATATCGAAGTGTTGGCAACGCTGTGTCCGGGCTTCGACGGTGAGCGCTTCGGGATCATCAATACCGGCAATCCTAAGCATGCGGACATCTTCTTGGTGACCGGTTCGGTGAACGAGCAGAACATAGACGTCGTACGCCAGATCTATGACCAGATGGTAGAGCCGAAAGTGGTGGTAGCGTGCGGTATCTGCGCCTGCTCCGGTGGCATCTTCCATGATTGCTACAACGTCATCGGCGGTGTCGACCAAGCCATCCCCGTGGACGTGTATGCCCCCGGCTGTGCCGTACGACCTGAGACCCTGATCGATGCCATCGTCCAGGGCATCGCAGTGCTCGATGAGAAAGCAGAGAAGATCAAGGCCAAGAGGAAGGGGCTGGCATAGATGGGATTCTCCACTGAGTTCCGCACGCTCGCGGTGCAGTCTCTGCATGAGGATGCCGCATCGCGCAAGGACGAAGGCTGGCGCTATGTGCAGATGCTAGCAGTGAACAACGATGAAAGCGTCGATCTGGTGTACTCCTACATGAAGGACGGCCTGCTGGATAATGCGGTGATAGAGGCGCTTCCCAAGGATGCTGAGGTGCCCTCCATCACGGATCTGTATCTGGAGGCATTCGTCTGCGAGAATGAGATCCATGACCTCTTCGGCATCACGTTCAAAGGGCTGGCCATCGATTTTTTGGGCAACTTCTACCGTGTATCCACCGATGTGCCCATGACCATCATCTCACCCGAGAAGCTCGCAGAGCGAGAGAAGCAGCGGAAGCTGGCCGAGAAGAAAGCCAAGGCGGAGGCTGCGAAGCAGGCAAAGGAAGCAGCTGTCGAAGGGTCATCGGATGCCTCTGATGTGGATCCCCAAGCAGCATCTGCGGATGCAGAGCTCGAGGCCAAGCTGGCCGCCATGCCACCTGAGAAGGCAGCAAAGGTGCGGGCTGCCATGGAGGCAAAGGCTGCAAAGGCGAAGAAGGGTACAGAAGGGGAGGGTGCATAATGGGCAAGGCAACGGTCATTCCCTTCGGTCCTCAGCATCCGGTCCTGCCGGAACCGCTCCATCTGGATCTGGTGGTCCAGGATGAGACGGTGGTGGACTGCCTGCCGCAGATCGGCTTCGTCCATCGAGGTCTGGAGAAGCTGGTAGAGACTCGTGACTACAATCAGTTCATCTATGTGGCAGAGCGCATCTGCGGCATCTGCGCCATGGGCCATTCCCTGGGCTATGCCGAAACGGTTGAGTCCCTCATGGACATCGAGGTGCCCTCACGTGCGGAATACCTGCGCGTCATCTGGCACGAGCTCTCTCGTATCCACTCCCATCTGCTCTGGCTCGGGTTGGCGGCAGATGCTTTCGGCTTCGAATCCATGTTCATGCACTGCTGGCGTCTGCGCGAGCGTATCCTTGACATCTTCGAGAAGACTACGGGCGGTCGTGTGATCCTCTCCGTCGTCCGAGTGGGCGGCGTGAACCGCGACATCGAGGACTCTGAGCTCAAGGTCATCTGCCAGACCCTGGATGGCATCAAGGGCGAATACCAGCAGATCATGGATACGCTCCTGACCGATATGTCCGTCAAGAACCGTACGGTAGGGGTGGGCACGCTCTCCCATGAGCAGGCCGTCGCCCTTTCCATGGTAGGACCCTTCGCCCGCGCCTCTCAGGTCAACTACGATGTGCGCACCTTCGGCAAAGGCGCTTATAGGGCCCTCACGGAGTTCCAGCCCATACTGGATGCCCAGGGGGATTGCTATGCCCGCGTGAAGGTCCGCTGCCTCGAAGTGCTGCAATCCATCGATATCATCAAGGAATTGGCGGCGAAGATCCCGGCAGGGGATATCTCTGTCAAGGTGAAGGGTAATCCCGAAGAGGGAGCTCGGGCAGCGAATGTGCTTGAGCAGCCCCGCGGCGAGTGCTACTACTACGCCCAGGGCAACGGCACGAAGTTCCTTGAGCGCATGCGCATGAGGACGCCTACCTCTCAGAACCTGGCAGGCATGGTGGAAGCGCTCAAGGGCGCTGACCTAGCCGACGTGAATATGATCATCCTGACCATCGACCCGTGCATCAGCTGCACTGAGAGGTAGGAGTTATGGGAAGCTTCCATCTGGGCGGGATGACGTTCGGTTCGCTCTTCAAGAAACCGGAGACGCTGCTGTATCCGACTGAGACGAAGCAGCCTTATCCGGGCCAAAAAGGACATGTGGTGAACGACGTTGACGCATGTATCCTCTGTGGTATGTGCCAGCGGGTCTGCCCGTGCCATTGCATCGCCGTGAGCAAGCCTGAGCGTACCTGGGAGATACAGCCTTTCATGTGCATCCAGTGCGGTAGCTGCGTGGCCGCTTGTCCCACCAAATGCCTCACCATGGATCCAGCTTACACCCCAGTGGCAACGAAGAAGCACACGGTCACCTGTTCTGTTCCCGAGAAAGAATAGAACAACCTGCAAAACCGCCAACCGGGAGAGCCCCGAGGGAGGATGTTTGGTGTTCGTTGCCCGTTCAGCACTATGTTCTCAGGCGGTTGCTTGATAGAATGCATCTGATATGAGCAACCGCAACGCGAAGGCAGGATGTGGCAACGGCTAAGATGACCACCCAGACGGCTCCCGAAGAGGTGACAGATCGGATACTCACGGCGGCGAACGTCATCTCGTTCGCACGCCTGTGTCTCATCCCTGTCTACCTTTACCTGCTCTTTGCGGGCTACGATGTAGCGGCCATGGTGGTGTTCGCTGTCGCAGCCCTCACGGATTTCCTAGACGGTCAGGTAGCCCGACGCACTCATACCGTCTCCAAGCTAGGCAAGCTGATGGACCCGGCCATCGATACGCTCCTCATGATGACAGGCGTCATAGGCACCTGCCTTATCGGTCGCTGCCCCGTCTGGGTAGTGGTTCTCATCATCGCTCGCGAGGCGTTCCTCTTGGGCGGCGGAGCGGTGCTGCTCAACCGCTTCCATATACAAGTACCCGTGGTCTATCCCGGCAAGGTGGCCACCACGCTTTTGTTCGTGGGTTTCGCAGCATTGCTCCTGAACTGGCCCATGGTGGCCGGATTGGGTCTGACGGATGCCCCTTGGCTCCCTGGCTTCACAGCCGCCCCGGCCTGCCTCGGCATCTGGTCGGTCTATGCAGGGCTCATCCTCCAGATAGCCGTCACCATCTATTATTGCGTCCAAGCCTCCGAACGACTGAAGATGATGAGGTCTCACCATGGCCTATAGCAGCAGCTTCAATCTTGACCCTGAGGATCGGGAGCGCTTCGCACCCGGCGCGCGCGAGGGCAGCACAGATCGATCAGGAAGATTCCCGTCTGATCGGCGGTCCTCACGTTCATCCCGCTCCCAGGCTCCGCGCACCACCAACAGGATCACCATCAACAGCAGACCTCTCTCCTCTGCCGAGCGGCAGTCACGGCCAGTGAGCAACCGGGCATCAGAGAGGACGGGCGGAGGCAGCCAGCGAGTCAGGGCAAGCAGGGCATCTGAGCACGTTCCTGAAAGGGATCGAAGCCGCCGGACCGGACAGCAACGGTCTCAGGGCAATCGCAGGCCACAGAACCACGCGGCCGTCCAAGGTCAGCCTAAGCGCTTGAAGCAACCCAAACAGCCTCAGCAGCTGCCCCAGCAAACCTATGCGCCCCATACCAGCGATTCCGTCCTGGAGATGATCTTCAACGTCTTCAAGGCCATCCTCATGAGCATCGTCAAGGCCATCCTGTTCATCGGCAAAGGCATCGGTCATGGTTTCGCCTGGGTTTGGAGCAAGAACAAGATCGTAGGCGGCATCATCGTCATAGCCCTAGTCCTCGTCTGCGGGTTCGCCGTGGACACCCTTGCCACGGGGGACCGAATCTACAAGGGGGTCTATGTAGGCGATGTTGACCTCGCTGGCAAGACCGAATCCGAGGCCGCTGAAGCCATCACGGCTCGCTATGGGGACAAGCTCGCCCAGACCAGCGTATATATCTTCAAATCAGAAGAGGCAGCCAAAGACACCGGGGCCGAGGAGGCTCTCAAGCAGCAGGAAGCCTTGGCAGAGCAGACCTCGGTCCAAGAGACGCTCGAGAACAAGGTGCTTTGGATAGAGACGGCTGACTCCTTGGGAGCGAAGCTACCTGTAGAAGATCTAGCTCGGGAGGCAGCCCAGTTCGGCAGGTCAACAGGACTCTTCGACCGCTTCAGCACCCTCATGGGAACCCATGTCATCCCACCGCGGATAGACTACAACCAGATCATCTTGAGCAAGCTCATCTCTGATCTGGACACTGCCATCGGAGACCCCATCAAGGAATACGGCATCTCCATGGAAGACGGCGTTGCCAACGTCGTGGAGGGCCATGACGGCTACATGATAGACGAGGGCACCTTCGTGGCCACCCTCACGGACAAGCTCTTGAACAGCGAAGTGGACGATCCGCGCTATATCCCCGTTGCTGACTACACCCCCCTCAAGGTGGATGGGGAATCCGCTGCCCGAACGGCTGATGCCATCAATCAAGCCCTGACCGAGGGTGCCTCCTTCAGCTACGACTCAGAATCCGCTGAGATATCCAAGGAGACGCTAGCCTCCTGGATCGTAGCCGAACCAGCCCAGCGGGGAGACACCTGGTTCCTGAAGCCTCAAGTGTCAGAATCCAAAGCCCTGGAGACCCTCACCAAGGATCTGACCTTGGCTCAGAACGGCCAGAACTACAAAGTCACCTTCGCCGTTGAGGATGAGGATGTCATCGTGAGACCGGATCAGGAGGTCACAGTGCCTACGGTATCCGGAGCATTGGATGACTTGGATCAGGTGCTCTTCGGCAGCTTCTGGGAAAGCGGGGAGCAGAAGGTGGTGGGGGATAGGTACAACATCCCCATCCAAACCGAGCAGACCGATCAACCGCTCTCCTTGGATGCAGCCCTCGCCTATGGGGTAGTCACGAAATTCAGCACGTTCACTACGGAATTCAATCAGTCCAGCACCACGGCGAACAGGCTCTACAACATCCAGAAGGTGGCTGACCTTCTGGATGATTCCATCGTCCAGCCAGGAGGTACTTGGTCATTCAATGAGATAGCAGGGGATTGCAACGCCGAAGCCGGCTTCAAGGATGCCAATGTCATCGCAGGGGATGAGATGGTCCAAGAAGCGGGTGGCGGCGTATGCCAGGTGGCCACCACCGTCTTCAATGCCGTCTATGACTCCGGTCTTCCTATCTCGGAGCGCCACAACCACTCCATGCGCTCCGGCTCGTATCCCGACGGCTTGGATGCAGCCATCGCTTTTCCCACCCTCGACCTGCGCTGGGAAAACGGCACGGACTCAGATATCCTGCTCACCACGAGCTACACCTCCTATAGCGTCACCGTTGACCTCATCGGCGAGGACCCCCATCTCACGGTGACTACGGACACAGGCGAATGGCAAGAGGGTGATCCCTATAAAGTGAAGGTAGAGGTCGATGATACCTACGCTGACACCGCAGTGGTGAAGATGACCAACGGTTCTGATGGTTCCAAGATCAATGTAGTGCGCACCGTCACCGATGAATCGGGCAACCAGGTGGAACAGAAGACCTTCTCCAGCGTCTATTCGCCTATAAACGTCGTGGTCAAAGTTGGTCCGAAGGTGGATACCGCAGAGATCCAGAGGAAGTATGCACGGCCCGATGAGGAGGGTTCTGACCAAGATCAGTCGGGCAGCTCTTCCTCCTCCGCCTCGTCTTCACAAAGCTCAAGCCAACAGTGATCCACTTTTGGACGGATGTTCGCCGTCCGCTTGCAACAACGCGGGAAAGGAAGCAGATGTACTACCAACCTGAGATAGAGACGATGGATCGAGAGGAGCTGGCAGCCCTTCAACTAGAGCGCATGCGATGGAGCGTACGCCATGCCTACGACAACATCGACTTCTTCAAGAAGAGCTTCGATGAGGCTGGCGTGAGCCCTGATGACCTCGCGAGCTTGGAGGACCTCTCTCAGTTCCCCTTCGTGGTCAAGCAGGATATGCGGGATGCCTATCCCTATGACCTCTTCGCTGTCCCCATGAAAGACGTTGCGCGCATCCATGCATCGTCAGGCACCACTGGTCAGGCTACGGTGGTGGGTCACACCAAGTCCGACCTGAAGCACTGGGGGGATTGCTTCGCTCGCGGGATAGCCATGGTGGGGGGCACAGACGAATCAACCATCCAGGTATCCTATGGCTACGGGCTCTTCACCGGTGGTCTGGGTGGTCATGCAGGCGGCGAAGCCATGGGCTGCACGGTCATCCCTGCCTCTTCAGGCAACACCAAGCGCCAGGTGCAATTCTTGGCTGACTGTGACACAGACATCCTGGCCTGCACGCCTTCCTATGCGTTGTTCATCGCCGATACGGCCATAGAGATGGGCTACGATCCGGCCAAGGACTTCAAGATATCAGGTGTCATCTGCGGTGCCGAACCTGCTTCTGAGAACATGCGCCAAGAGATCGCCGACAAGCTGGGCGTCCAGTATTGCGACGTCTACGGCCTCTCTGAGATCATGGGGCCCGGCGTTGCCATGGAATGCATCGAGCGCGGTGGCCTCCATATCGCCGAGGACCAGTTCTACTGCGAGATCATCGATCCCGAAACAGGAGAGCTGCTCCCCGATGGCGAATGGGGAGAGCTGGTCATCACCACGCTCACCCGGGAGTGCAGCCCGCTCATCCGCTACCGCACCCGGGACGTCACCCGCATCAATGCAGAGATGTGCGCTTGTGGTCGCACTCATCGCAAGATCGACCGGCTCCGTGGTCGCACGGATGACATGATGATCATCCGCGGCGTGAACGTTTTCCCCTCTCAGATAGAGCAGGTCATCACGAACTTCCCTGAGATCGCTACCCAATACCAGATCATCCTCACGAGCAAGGGGCCACTAGATGCCATGGAGCTCCAGGTCGAGACAGAACCCGATTTCCCCATCGATGAGGTCAGGAAGCTCGAGGATCTCAAGACTCGGCTCCAGGCAGAGCTCAAGGGCAATCTGCAGATAGCCGTGGATGTCAAGATCGTGGAGCCGAAGACCATAGAGCGCTCCGTGGGCAAGGCCAAGCGCGTCATCGACAAGAGGGGAGCTTCCGAATGATCTCACAACTGACTGTTTTCCTACAGAACGAGAAGGGCAATCTCTCCCGACTCGTTCGCCAGATAGCCGACAACGGCACCAACATGCATGCCATGTTCCTCTCAGACACCCAAGACTTCGGCATCGCCCGCATCTTCTGCGATGAGCCCGATGCCGTGGCTGCCATGCTGAACGAGTCAGGCTTCCGAGCCTCGGTCACCCAGGTGAATGCCGTCTATGTGCCTAACAAGCCCGGTGGTCTGGCGAACCTCCTTGAGTTCTGTGACAGGGCCGATCTCAACATCGAATACGGCTACTGCTTCAAAGCCGGAGACGAAGAGGCCATCGATGTGTTCAAGATCAACGGTGAGAACATAGACTCCGCCTTGGAGGATGCTGGTTTCCGCATCGCCCGTCCCGAAGAGATCTATGCCCTCTAGTTTCCGCACTACCTCCTACGCCTGCTCATCGAAGCGCAACAGCGTTGCGCTTCGATGCTTTACTGCCGTGCTCCTGGTCATTCTCCTAGCCTTCCCGACATCCTTTTGCTTCCCCGCGGAAGCCCAGGCAGACATCCGTCGAACCGATGTTATCTACGGCAAAACCATGGAGAGCCGGGGGCTTAAGCCCACCTCCTGCCCCAACGTCGGCAGCGAATTCGTCTATGTCTGCTCGGAGGATGGCACCGAATACTTCGCTCGGTCCGCCGACGATGCCACACAGATCGCCTCCATCACTAAGGTGATGACAGCGGTCGTCGCCTTGGAGAACTCCGACATGGATCGCGAGGTCACCGTCAGCAGGACAGCTGCCAGCGTAGGGGAGTCCAGCGCGAACCTCCAAGCAGGGGATGTGCTCACCATGGAGAATGCCCTGAAGGGCCTGATGATCCCATCCGGCAATGATGCGGCCATCGCCATCGCTGAGACCATCGGCCCTGACTTCCAGGCCGAAGCCAGAGAGACGGGGAACACCCTCCATCGGGCTGATGGGTCCGCCATAGACTTTGACGACCCTGCCAGCGCCCTGGATGCCTTCGTGGCGAAGATGAACGAAAAGGCTGCTGAGCTCGGGTGCCAAGATACCGTATTCGAGAACCCTCACGGTCTGGATGGGAGCCAGTTCGCCGGGGACCTCCACAGCACAGCCCGAGAGGTGGCGAAGATCTGCGCCTATGCCATGGGCATCGATGCCTTCCGCTCCCTCTGCGACATCCCTCGAGCTGAGATCCCCGTCAAGCGCAACGGTGAGGATATAACGGTCGAACTGGAGACCACAGACCTGCTCCTGGGGAACTACGAGGGAGCTTGCGGCATCAAGACGGGCAACACAGACCTTGCCGGTCCTTGCTTCGCTGGCGCCTGCAACCGCGATGGCTCCGACCTCTACGCCATCATCCTCCATTCCGCCTCCGAAGAGCAGCGCTTCATAGATTGCAAGACGCTCTTCGACTGGGTCTATGACAACCAGATAGCCTACGACCTCGCCCAGAGCCCCCAAGAGACGGACATGACCCTGGATGGTCAGACGCGCCAAGTACCGGTGGTGGCTGAGGTGGCCTTAGATGCCTGGGTGGATAAAACGGTACCGGCCACCTTCAAAGACCCAGATGCCCAGGTGGAGGTGTTCGTCCCCCAGGGCAATGTGAGTCAACGGTTCGAGCTCGATAATGTGAGCGGTGGTGTCAGCGCAGGCCAGGTCATCGGCAAAGCCACGTTCTACCAACAGAACCAAGAGATAGCTTCCGTTGAGATCATCGCCTGCAAGGATGTGCCCGCCCCCTCTCTCTTCGAGAGCATCGGCATCTGGTGGGACAAGACCTGCCGTACGCTTTCGGGCCAACCCACCAGCGCAGAATCGACTATCATCAATGAGACACCGCTGATCTTGGAGAAGAACTGACTGACCATCGGCGCCCTATCCCAGAAGAGGAGGTCTTCGTGACCGAAGGATCTTGCCCGATATGCCAAAGCCCGCTGAAGCCAGGCCAGGCCGCCTGTGAATCCTGCGGATTCCGTCTGGCCGGCAATACCCAGAGCTTCTCACCCTTGAGCGTTCCCGCTCCTGAGGTGCGCACGCCACCTGAACAACCGGCCACCTCACCTGTGCTCAGAATGGTACGCGGCCCCCAACGGGGTGCGGAATTCAAGGTGAACTCCCAGGTCACCTCCATCGGACGCAACCCTCAGTGCGATATCTTCTTGAACGACATGACGGTCTCCCGGCTCCATGCCAGCATCGCGGTACGAGACGGGGCATACATCATCCGTGACGAGCAGTCATTCAATGGCGTGTGGGTCAACAACGCCTCGATCAACAACAAAGTGCTCGCTCAGGACGATTTCGTCCAGATCGGCCGATTCGGCTTCATCTTCGATACCGGCGAATAGGGGAGGACCAGTGGAGCTTCTTTCAGGCAACGAAGCGGTGGCGCTTGGCGCCTATCACAGCGGAGCCCAAGTGGGAACCGGGTATCCGGGAACACCATCAACAGAGACCTTAGAGGCCTTCGCCATCCATGAGGACGTCTATGCGGAGTGGTGCACGAACGAGAAGGTTGCCTTAGAGGTTGCCTTGGGCGCCTCCGCGGCTGGCAAGCGCTGCCTGGTGACCATGAAGCATGTGGGGGTCAACGTGGCAGCCGATCCGCTCTTCACGGCAGCCTACACAGGGGTGGGAGGAGGACTCGTCCTCCTCGCCGCCGATGATCCGGGAATGTACTCCTCTCAGAATGAGCAGGATTCCCACTATTACGCCCAAGCAGCCCATGTGCTCATGTTGGACCCCGCTGATTCCCAAGAGGCCTACGACCTCACCCGAAGCGCGTTCGACCTCTCCGAGCGATTCGACGTACCGGTGATGATCCGATCCACGGTGCGGATCTCCCACACGAAGACCCCTGTCGAGCCCGCTTCTCCTCAGAGCGCCCCAGAACAGGCACCCTATGAGACAGATCCGTCTAAGTGGGTCATGATGCCCGCCTTCGCGAAGGGGAGGCGCCTTGAGCAGATCGAGCGGGACGACGCGCTTCGGGCCTGGGCCGATGGCTCAGGCCTCAACCTGCGCATCCTACGCTCTCCTGAGAAGGGCATCATCTGCGCGGGGGCGGCCTACCAACACGTGGCCGAAGCGCTTCCCGAGGCCAGCATCCTGAAGCTGGGCGTGACGAACCCCCTGCCCATCGAGGCCATCCGCAGCTTCGCCCGGGAGGTCGATGAGGTCTACGTGGTGGAAGAGGGCTCTCGGTTCCTGAGGGATGCGGTGGCCGCCTGTGACGTTACCGTAGCCCCCTTCCCTCATCCGCTCCCCGAAGCCGGAGAGCTCTCACCCAACCTCATCCGCCAGGCATTCGGCTTGGAGGTACCCGAGGGGCTTGAGGGAGTCGAAGGGCTTCCGCCCCGGCCTCCGGCGCTCTGCCCAGGCTGTCCCCATAGATTGGTGTTCAAGGAGCTCTCACGCAAGAAGGCCATCATCTGCGGAGACATAGGCTGCTACACCCTGGGAGCCCTGCCACCCCTGTCAGCCATGGATACCTGCGTGGACATGGGAGCCTCCGTCTCCATGGCCCATGGCTTCGAGCTCGCTTTGGGAGAAGGTTCCGAACGACCGGTGGTGGCTGTCATCGGTGACTCCACTTTCGCCCATTCTGGCCTGAGCTCGCTCATCACCACGGTCTACAACGGGGGGAGCGGCACGATCTGCATCCTAGACAACCGCACCACGGCCATGACCGGTCGCCAAGGAAACCCCTTCAACGGCGTCACGCTCCAAGGGCGCCCGAGCTCAGAGCTCGACCTCGAGGCCGTTGTTCGTGCCCTTGGGGTAGATGCGGTCCAGGTGATAGACCCGAACGACAGAGACGCGGTGCGCAGCGCCATCAAAGAGGCCACAGCAGCCCGCGATAGGCTTGACATCCTCATCTTCAAGCGACCTTGCGTGCTCTTGGAGCGCACGCGCCAGCAGCCCTATTACATCGGTGCCTGCACCGGGTGCGGTGTATGCCTGAGCCTGGGATGCCCGGCCATCGGCAAGTATCCAGATACCGGCCTTTCCTATATCGACCCGCAGCTGTGCATCGGCTGCGGCCAATGCGCTCAGTACTGCAACTTCAATGCCATCGTCCGATAGGGGAACAATAGTGGATAAGATCCTTCTGTGCGGAGTAGGCGGCCAGGGCACCATCCTGGCAGCCCATATCCTGGCTGACGTAGCCCTGAGGTCGGGGACCCAGGTGAAAGTGTCTGAGATCCATGGCATGGCCCAGCGCGGTGGAGCTGTCTCCACGATGGTGGCTCTGGGCGCTGACGTGAAGTCCATGGTCATCGGCCAGGGCGAAGCCGACATCGTCGTGGCCTTCGAGGAGCTCGAGGCCTTGCGCAATCTGAGCGCGCTCAAGCAGGGCGGGAGCCTCATCGTGAACGAAGAGGTCATCAAGCCTGCCAGCGTGCTGACAGGCAAAGCCCACATCCCCGCCCACACCGCTGAGGTGCTCCAAGGAGCAGATGCCCTGCTCGTGCCTGCCGAGGCAACGGCTCGCGAAGCGGGCAGCTCGAAAGCAGCCAATGTGGTGCTCCTCGGCGCACTCTCAGCCTTCCTCGGCTTCTCAGAGGATACGTGGCTGGAGTCCATCCGCAGCCACGTGCCGCCCAAGACCATCGACATCAACTGCGCAGCATTCCAGGCG
Organism: uncultured Eggerthellaceae bacterium; assembly: GCA_910588205.1. GTDB lineage: Bacteria > Actinomycetota > Coriobacteriia > Coriobacteriales > Eggerthellaceae > MGBC163016. The sequence goes on along the minus strand of CAJUQK010000001.1, from coordinate 84,172 downwards.
GGCAGGCAGTTCGCCTGCGAGCACGCGAGGAGGTAGCCTCTATGGCAGTGAAGCAGATCAGCACGTTCCTCCAGAGCAAGCCAGGGCATCTGGCTCGCATCCTCGAGATGTTCGAGCATGCCCAGGTGAGCGTCCGGGGCTATTCCGTCTCCGATACCGGAGAATACGGCATCGCCCGCTTCATCGTAGATGACCCAGCCGCGGCCATAGCGGTATTGGAAGGGGAGGGCGCTGCCCATGCGGAAACGGAAGTGCTCTGCCTCCTGCTCGAGGACCGCCCGGGTGAGCTGGCATGGGTGATGAGCCTTCTCGCGTCCTGCGGCATCAATGTCACCTACAGCTATTCGCTCATATCCACCTATATCGTGATCAACACCGATGACATAGAGGGAGCAGCCCGTGCCCTGGCAGATCAGCCGCTCACCATGATCAGCCAGGAGGACATCGCCCACGCCTCTGCGCTCAGACGGGAAGGGGAATGATCCATGGGTTGCGCAACCTATGATGTCACCCGGAAGGGAGACGCGCTCAGAGCTGCGAAAGCGGGGGATTTCGATGCCTTGCCCATCTTCGATGCAGATATGGAATGCGCTAGCCGCGCCTACATAGAAGCGCTCCAGCTGGAGAAGCTCAAGCGTCAAGTACGCTACACCTACGAGCGGGTTCCCTATTACCGTCAGAAGATGGATGAGATGGGCGTGAAGCCTACGGATATCCAGACGCTGGCCGATGTGCGCCTCCTGCCCTTCACAGACAAGACCGCCCTGCGCGAGACGTTCCCCTATGGCCTCTTCGCCGTCTCTCTAGATGAGGTGCGCGAGATCCACGCTTCCTCTGGCACCACCGGCAAGCCCATCGTGGTGGGCTATACGGAAGCCGATATGGACGTCTGGAGCGATTGCATCGCTCGGCTCGTGCAGATGGCCGGGGTGGTACCTCAGGACAACACGCAGATGGCCTTCGGCTACGGCATGTTCACCGGTGGATTCGGCCTGCACTATGGTCTACAGAAGCTGGGTTGCACCATGATCCCAGCAGGCAGCGGCAACACTGAGCGCCATATCCAGATGATCCAGGATTACGGTACCACCGTGCTCATCGCCACTCCCTCCTACGCCATGCATATCTGCGAAGTGGGCGAGGAACTGGGCTATGACTGGGCTGCCTCCCCGCTGCGCGTCGGGCTCTTCGGCGGCGAACCGTGCCCTCCTGGCCTGAAGGCCGAGATCGAGGGCCGCATGCACATCATCTGCACAGACAACTATGGGCTGACCGAGGTGATGGGGCCCGGGGTATCCGGAGAGTGCCTCGCCTCCCGCAACCAACAGCACATCGCCGAAGACCACTTCCTCTGGGAAGTGGTAGACCCCGCCACGGGAGAGGCCGTAGCCCCTGGAGAAGAGGGGGAATTGGTGCTCACCCCCCTGGACAAGCAGGCCATCCCTGTCCTGCGCTACCGCACCCACGATCTCACCCGGGTGACGAAGGAGCCCTGTGCCTGCGGGCGCACCCATGCCCGCATGGATAAGGTGCGCTCCCGCTCAGATGACATGCTCATCATCCGAGGCACCAATGTATTCCCCTCTCAGATAGAGGATGTGCTCTCGGGCATCGACGAGGTCACCCCGCACTACCGCATCATCGTAGAGACCGTGAACGGCATGGATGCGCTCACGGTGCAGACAGAGATCCGTCCGGAGGCCTTCTCAGACTCCTTCGAGCAGATGAATGCCATGCGCAAGCGCATCGAAGAGAAGCTCAAGGGCGTGCTCTTGGTGGGAGTCAAGGTATCCCTCGTAGAGCCCGGCGGCATCGAACGGGCAGTGGGCAAAGCCAAGCACGTGGATGATAGGCGATGACCCCTGTCAGAGGGAGATTCGCCCCGTCGCCCACGGGAAGGATGCATGCGGGCAACATCTTCGCCTCTCTGATGGCCTGGCTTCAGGTGCGCTCTCAGGGCGGTCAGATGGTCCTGCGCATCGAAGACCTGGACGAAGCCCGTTCCAAGCCGCATTTCATCGATCTCATCCAGCAGGACCTGGAGCTGCTCGGGCTCACCTGGGACCACGGCCCCTACTATCAGAGCGTACGGGACGAAGCCTACGAGGAGGCCTTTCAGCGCATCTCAGAGCAAGCCCGCCTCTATCCTTGCTTCTGCACTCGGGCTGATCTGGCAGCCGTCTCTGCGCCGCATCTGGGCGAGAAGGCCGTCTATCCGGGCACCTGCCGTCATCTGAGCCCTGCAGAGGCCGAGCTGCGCATCCAGGCAGGAGAGGATGCCGCCTGGCGCGTGGAGGTGCCTTCCCGCTCCTTCGGCTTCGAGGACGCGCTCCAAGGAAGCTATGGGCAACAGCTCTCAGAGGGATGCGGTGACTTCATCCTCCGCCGGAAGGACGGGGCCTTCGCCTATCAATTGGCAGTGGTGGTAGACGATGCGAGCCAGGGTGTCACGTCTGTCACCCGGGGGATAGACCTGCTCTCCTCTACACCGCAGCAGATGTTCCTGCAGGACCTTCTAGGCTATCCTCATCCTGAATACCTTCACGTTCCCCTGCTCGTGAACGAGCAGGGGAGGCGGCTATCCAAGCGCGACGGAGATGCTTCATTGGAGGAGATGCTCACCCGATTCAGAACACCCCAAGGGATCATCGGTCACATAGCCTTCCTGGCAGGCTTGCAGCCCGAAGATGAACCCGCGACCCCTGATGAGCTGATAGCCGTCTATGACCGGGACTCCCTTAAAGAGCGCCTTCAAGGCCAGATATCCATCCCGTGGGAATAGAAAGGCGGATCTTCGTGCAAGACCTCTCGAAATGCGTGTCAGCCATCCTGAGCTCTTTGGGCCCTGAGGCTGAGTCCGCTGCTCAAATATCCTCGAACAATGCCATCTATGCGGCAGCCGTGCGCGATGTCTGGAAGAGCGATTCGGCCGTGCGCTTGATCCTAGATCACACCAACGCATTCTACGTGCGCAAAGACGATCGACCGCGCAAGGGACCTGATAAGGACAAGCCCTACATAGTCTGCGAGATCTGCATGGACGAACCGCTCGTGCGCTCCGAGATGGATGCTCGACGAGAATTCATGGCGCTCAGATTGCGGGATAGGGGCCTCTCGTTCCATGAGCTGCGCATCATCCCAGCCCGACGCGGCATGCGCCAACGGCACCCGTTCAGAGATGTCTGAGCTGGTCCTTCATTAGTTTACATAACATATATTATCCGTTATTTATCCCAGAGCGAGCCTTCAGGGGCAGCATCGGGCTCTCCGGAGCCGCCTAGGCTATTCGGGTCGAAACCCATCATCTGACCGAGCTGTGAGAGGTCGCCGGATTGCATGGCCTGCATGAGGTAGCTGAACATGAACGCTGAGAAGATGCCATTGATGACCAACGTTGCGATGCTCACGATGAGCGCCACCTTCATCTGACGACCCAGAGCATCCAGGACCTCTTGGCTGGCTTCATCCGTAGCGCCCAGGACCTTCAGCTTGCTGCGTCCTACCAATGCGCACACGAGAGCCACGAGGCTCAACAGCACGCCCCCGAACACCAGCGAAACGGGTGACGCGATGATGGCGATGGAACCGAGGGTCTGAATGGTCTTGATATCCCGCATGATCCTATCATCCTTATCCATATCACACTCCACTGCTCCCAAAGCCCGCATCCCCCCGCAGGGTGTCATCCAGCTCTGGGGTCACGGTCAAGTCGATCTCCGGTACGGGGATGATGAGAAGCTGGGCGATGCGATCCCCCTTCGCTATACTGAAAGGCTCTTGGTCATCCGTATTCAGGAGGATCACCTTCACCTCACCCCGATACCCCGCATCTATGAGACCCGGTGCATTCACGACGGTGATGCCATGATCCGCCGCCAGCCCGCTGCGTGGCAGCACGAGACCCGCGAAGCCAGGCGGAAGGCCTAAGGCGATGCCACAGGGAATGCAAGCCCGTTTCCCTGGCAAGAGCTCTAGGCTGACGGCAGACCTCAGATCGAAACCCGCATCTCCCGGCTTCGCATGAACGGGTACATCCAAGGACTCATCCAGCCGCTTCATGGGTATATCGAAGGCGAAGGCATCCATGGCTTCAGTCGATCTCCTCCAGAGCCGAGGCGAACTCCTCAACGCTCTGGAAATCCTTATAGACGCTGGCGAAGCGGATATAGGCCACATCATCCACCGACGCCAGCCGCCCCAAGACCATCTCTCCCAACTCCTTCGAGGTGACCTCACCCGAAGCGCTGCGGATGGCGAATTCTATGTCAGTGATCAGCTCATCGATCTTCTCCGAGGTCACCGGGCGCTTCGCACAGGCGACGAGGATGGAGCGCATGAGCTTCTCCCGAGAGAAGGGCTCGGAGGACCCGTCTGACTTGACGACGATCACGGGCCGCTCACCGTAGCGCTCATAGGTGGTGAAGCGCTTCTCGCATTCGAGGCATTCCCGGCGCCTCCGGATGGCTGAACCATCCTCAGCGGGCCGGGAGTCTATCACCTTGGATTCTTCGAATCCACAATATGGGCAATGCATAGCAACTCCTTGCTTGATGTTGTGTGCATATCATACTACATATTGTGGTCGAACGATTGTTTGGAAAAGTCCCTATTCTCACCGATAGAACCTTTGTACGCTGTTATAATCATCGAACATCGGTACACCTCCTTGAGTAGATGGAGCCTAGGGCCATGACCATTAAGATCACGAAGCGCCAACAAGCTGTTCTTGATGACATCGAAAGGCACATCGCTGAGAAGGGCTACGGCCCCACGGTCCGGGAGGTCTGTGAAGACCTTGGCCTCTCATCCCCATCCACGGTCCATGTCCATCTGAAGGCCTTGGAAGAGAAGGGCTTCATCAAACGGGATCCTCTGAAATCCCGGTCCATCTCCCTCACCTATGCCGTAGAGCAGGCCATAGACAGCTTCGTCTCAGAGGCGCGGGATATCGTGAGCGTACCCCTCGTCGGGTCCGTGGCGGCAGGCATGCCCATCCTGGCCGAAGAGAACATCACGGATCATCTGAAGCTCCCCACTGAGATCGTCGGAGACGCCCCCTCGTTCATGCTGTCCGTCCGAGGTGATTCCATGATAGAGATAGGCATCAACGACGGTGACTACGTGGTGGTCAAGGAACAGCCGGTGGCCAACAATGGTGATATTGTGGTGGCTCTCCTAGAAGACGAAGCCACCATCAAGCGCTTCTACAAGGAATCCGATCACATCCGCCTTCAGCCTGAGAACTCCCAGATGGAGCCTCTTATCGTGACGGATTGTTCCATTGTGGGCACGGTGGTCGCCGTCTTCAGAAGGATCTAGGGGGCTACCGCTCTTCCTCGAAGCTCCCATAGGCGCTCCTGAGCGCAGCTGGGCAGCGCAGGGTCATATGGACGCCATCCTCTTCGAAGCTCTCTGACAGCACAGCGCACCTCCTATGAGCAGCGCTGATGAGGTCCCCTTTGCTGTAGGGCAGGACAACGCGCAAGGTCTCCTCAGCAGCCCCTGCAGCCAAGGTGATCCTCTGTATCAGCTCATCCAACCCTGAACCCGCTCGGGCAGAGACGAAGACGCCCTCGGGATAGCGGCCTTTGAGCACCGTCTGCTCATCAGGGGACAGCAGATCGATCTTATTGAACACCAGGATGCTGGGAATCCTTTCCGCATGGATCTGCCCCAACGTCTCGCATACGGACTCTATGTGCATCTGCTGCTCATCAGAGGACGCATCCACCACATGGAGGATGAGATCGGCTCCGGATATCTCATCCAAGGTCGAGCGGAATGCCTCCACCAAGGTAGTGGGAAGCTTCTGGATGAAACCCACCGTATCCGTCACGGTCACTTCCCTGCCCTGCGGCAGCGTGATGGAGCGGGTGGTGGAATCAAGGGTGGCGAAGAGGAGGTCATCGGCATAGACGCTGCTTCCGCTCAAGGCGTTCAACAGGCTGGATTTCCCTGCATTGGTATACCCCGCCAAAGCCAGGTTGATGACGCCGCTCTCATAGCGGCTCTCTCGTTGGATGCCTCGGACCTTCTTCAATCGAGCCAGTTCCCGCTTGATCGAGGTGATCCGGTTCCTCACCATCCGTCGATCCACCTCTAGCTGACTCTCCCCTTCTCCGAAGCGAGAACCCACCCCGCCACCCATGCGGTTAGAGGCGAGATGGGCCCACATGCCACGCAGGCGTGGATAGAGGTACTCATTCTGGGCCAACCTCACCTGGAGCTTGCCTTCTCGGCTCTTGGCATGGAGGGCGAAGATGTCAAGGATGAGAGCTGTTCGATCGATGACTTTGATATCCCGATCGACTGCCTTCTCCAGATTGGATTGCTGAGACGGAGTGAGCTCATCGTCGATGATGATGACGTCAACAGCCTCCGCTCGAGCCAACTGGGCCACTTCCTCCACCTTGCCGCTGCCCACGAAGGTGGCAGGGTTGGGGGACCTGAGCCGTTGGGTGACCGTGGCCACCACATCCGCCCCGGCAGTATGGGCAAGCCGTCCGAGCTCCTCCAAGGATGAATCCATGCTCACTGAAGAGCCAGGGCGATCGATGCCCACCACGAGCGCGCGCTCTCGAGGCTCTGCAGTGGAATGGAGCGGGAATCTTCCCTGAGAGACCCGCTTGCCCTCCCGGATAGCTGTTGGGTCCAAGGGTTATACCTCCACGGTTCCCGAGAAGGATTCGCTGGCCGGTCCCGTCATGAAGACCGAACCGCTCCCGTCCCAACGGATATCCAAGGTGCCTCCCAAGAGGCGCACCGGAGCCTGTTCTTCGACCCGGCCCGTCAGGATAGCGGTGACCAGCGTTGCACAGGCGCCGGTACCACAGGCGAAGGTCTCCCCGCAACCGCGCTCATAGACGCGCATGGCTATCCCCTCCCCCTCACAGCAGGCGAACTCGATATTGGCCTTCTCGGGGAAAGCGCCATGGGACTCATACCAAGCGCCTATCTCATCTATCCGCAGGGTATCCAAGCCTTTCTGGGTGGCATCCGTGAAGAGGCCATCGGGGAGCTGATCCCAATCATCCACGAAGCAGACCCCGTGGGGATTGCCCATGGAAACGCAGGTGAAGGGAAAGGGTCCCCAGGGAGAATCCAGGAGCGCCTCCCTCACGCAAGGGCTCCCGTCTGGCGCGACCGCGTTGGAGGTCAGATCAACGGGCACCTGAACAGGATCGAGCTCAGGGGATCCCATATCCACCGTGGCGAATACCATCTTGCCTGCACTGTCCACCTCAAAGCGGATATCGCGCTCCCCCGCCATGGTCCCCGCCGTCAACATCCCCGAAGGGATGTCAGCGAATCCCCTGTCCACCAGGTACTTCGCGAAGCAGCGAACGCCATTGCCGCACATCTGGGCTAAGCTTCCATCAGCGTTGATATAGTGCATGTAGGCCAAGGATCCTTTGGTCTGGGGTGGCCGTACCAGGATGACACCGTCAGCACCTATGCCGAAATGCCTTTCGCAAAGCCCTCTCACCTGCTCCTCGGTGAGCTCTATCTCAGCTGAGAGATCATCCACGAAGATGAAATCGTTGCCCAGTCCATGCATCTTGATGAATTCCAGTTCCATCCTGTCCTCTCCTAGCTCACGCCCTTGTCCTTGAGCGCCTCCACGGCTTGTTCCACTATATCCTCCCGGGATGCATCCGTCACATCCAGCCACTGGATGCGCTTCTCCCGCCTGAACCAGGTCATCTGCCGCTTAGCATAGCGCCGAGTGGCCTGCTTGATCTGGCTGAAGGCCTCATCCATGCTGCACTGCCCATGCAGGGCGTCGATGATCTCCTTGTAGCCGATGGCTTGCCGAGAGGTGAGCGCATCCTCGAACCCGGCATCCATGAGACCCGACACCTCTTCGATGAGCCCCTCCTCCCGCATCCGGTCGACCCGAGCGTTCACCCGTTGATACAGGACCTCCCGATCCATGGCAAGCCCCACGAAGACCGCAGGGACGACAGGGTCGGCCAGGGCGAGGCCATGGGCCCGTTCAGCATAGCTCTCCCCCGCCTCCAGCATCTCCAAAGCCCTCACCACGCGTTTGAGGTTATGGGGGTGGATCTGCTCAGCGCTGGCCTCATCCAAGCTGTTCAGGACATCCCAGACAGCATGGGATCCCTTCTCCTGGGCCAGGGCCATGTACTTCTCCCGCACCGGGTTATCCGCTTGGTCTCCTTCGGGAAAGCGGAGGTCATCCAGGGCCGCCTGGATATAGAGCCCCGTACCACCGGCCATGATCACCGGTGTGAGCGCTTGGTGCTGTTCGCTGATGACAGAGCGTGCGTAGCTCTGATAGAGGGCTGCAGAATAGGGCTCATCCACATCCACGAGATCAAGGCCGAAATGGGGCACCCGGCGCTCTGCTTCAGGCACTTTGGCCGTGCCGATATCCATGCCTCGATACACCTGCATGGAGTCAGCGCTCAGAACGCAACCCGAAGCCCTCTGGGCCAAGGTGCAGGCGAGCTCTGACTTACCGGTAGCCGTAGGCCCGCAGACGACCACTACAGGCGGCATGCCCTCGCTCAAGGTATGTGCACCTCACCAGAAAGATACCAGGTCTTCGCCTGGGTGATCCGCACAGGAATGATGGTGCCCTGGAGGTCCTCCACGGTGGCCCCTTGAGGCAACGGCGCGTGGACGGTCTGACCCTTCGGCGTTTTGCCGGAGAGCATCTGCGCATCCTTCTTGGACGCTCCCTCCACCAAGACCTCTACCAAGGACCCTTCCTCAAGGCGATTGGCAGTGATGGCACCAGCCTCCACTACCTTGAGGAGCCTCTCGAACCGCTCCTGGGATACCTGTCGGGACACTTCATCAGAATAGGTGGCAGCAGGCGTTCCCTCCCGTTTGGAGTAGATGAACGAGAACACCTGGTGATAGCCTACCTCCTCTACCACCTGAAGCGTATGCTGGAAATCCTCTTCGGTCTCACCGGGAAACCCGACGATGATGTCAGTAGAGAGAGCGATATCGGGCTGTGCGCACCTCAGCTTACGGATGAGGTCCAGGTAATGAGCCTGGGTGTAGCGGCGGTTCATGGCCTGGAGGATCCTGTCAGAGCCGGACTGCACAGGCAAGTGCAGCGCAGGCATCAGGTGCGGAAGGGTGGCGAAGCGCTCTATCACCTCATCGCTCAAGTCCTTCGGGTGACTGGTAGCGAAACGGATGCGCTCCACCCCCGTAGCCTCCATAGCATCCAGCAAGCGAGCGAAGCGCGGTTCACCATAGAGATCACGACCGTAGGAATTGACGTTCTGACCGAGAAGGGTGATCTCCCTCACACCCTGAGCCACATATCCTTCAGCCTCGGCTATCACATCCTCCAGCTTCCGAGACTTCTCCCGGCCGCGCACATAGGGCACAATACAATAGGTGCAGAAGTTGTCGCACCCGGTGGTGATGGGAAGCCACGCGCTCCAGGGGGTCTCTCGACGGGTGGGCAGGTCCGTGGAGAAGCCGTCGCTCATCTCCGCGAGAGCCACTCCCCTTTTGGAAGCGGTGGCATCTTCGATGAGACGCGGGAGCTCAGCGAGGGTATGGGTACCGAAGACCACCTGCACATGGGGCATCTGATCGATGAGCTTCTCGCCATCCCGTTGACCGATACAGCCACCGAGGGCGATGATGCGCTCCGTGAGCGGAGAGGCTGGACGCAAGGGTTGGTCTTTGAGCGACATGACATGACCGAAGAGCCGAGTATCCGCCGACTCGCGCACGCAGCAGGTCATGAAGACGACGATGTCGGAATCCTCAGGTTGGCTGACCTGAACACATCCTTCTGATTCCAGCATGCCCACGATGCGCTCAGAGTCATGCTTGTTCATCTGGCAGCCGAAGGTTTGGACGGAGAAGGTCAATCCTTCAAGATGAGGGAGCATCTGCTGCAAAGGATCCTAGGAGACAGCTTCGCGGCCCAGAGAGGAAGCCACCTGACTTCGAGGTTCCACGGCGAAGCGGATGGCAGTGCGGTATTCCCCATCTATCACGATATCGGCGAATGAGGGGATGCAGATGATCTCGATGCCCACAGGTGAGAGAAAGCCCCGTGAGATGGCGATAGCCTTGACCGCCTGGTTCACAGCTCCTGCGCCCACGGCTTGGATCTCAACGGTGGAGCCGTCCTTTATCATGCCAGCGATGGCACCGGCAACGGATGCCGGGGACGACTTAGAGGACACCTTCAAGCAACCGATCTCAGTCTTGACTTCTTCTGCCACGTGGACCACTTTCCTGTTTTGTACCGTGTTTCAGCTATCTTCGTGCTGCGTTGCCGCCAACTCTAACAGAAGGGCTAAGGTTTTTACCGTTTCTACACCAAAAGCCCTAAAACAAGCGGCTAACGTGCCGTTCAACTGCTCGCTTCAACCTCTTCGGACTCTTCCTCCAGAGGAGCAAGGGGGATCTGGATCACCAGCTGGTCCTCTTTCACCTTCAAGAGGGGCTTCACGTCCGGAGAGAGATAATAGGCTTCTGCCAAAGGGTCAAAGGCCTCCATCACTGCTTCAAGAAGCGCCGCTCGCTCTTCTGAGCTCAGGCGCACAGTCGAGGGAAGGGCTGTGGCCCTGCGCCGAGGAGATGCGTCTTTGGTCTGCAACCCAGCGAGGGACCGCTCCCCTAAGAGAGCAAGCAGGTCATCTAGGCATTCGGATCCACTGTCCATGATGCGCCGAGCCGAGCGCTGAGAGATATCCAATCCGATCTCAGCCGCCTTTGTCGCAAGATCATCAGGGCCGTTTGCCAAGCTCAGGCTCTTCACCAAAGGAAGCTCTGCGGAACCGAAAGCCCGTTCGAAAGCAGGGATGGTAGCAAGGCCGAAATGATAGAGGGTGGCTACTATCTGGGTGGGAGAGCCGAGGTAGACGCTCACAGCCCCCCGGTGCTCCAAGGCGAATTCGCAGCAGATACGGACGATGTTCTTCGGTCCGCGCATGGAGAGCACACCATTCACTTCTTCGAAGTGGGGGAAGGTGCTCTGGTCCGCTTTCTCAGGCAAGGAGGCGCCTCCCTGGATGCGAATAGAGGTACCTAACCCTTCTTGGGATGCCACGACCCGCGCCTCTTGGGTATTGACCTTCGTGGAATAGAGAGCCATCCCCCTGCCATGCATGCCCCACTTGTCCATGTGGGCTGTTTCCAGCTTGGAGGTGACCCGCGGCTCAAAAATGGATTCCCACATCCTCCGGGGGATACCAGACCCATCATCGATGATGGTCATGATCCTACCATCGGCCTCCTTGCTGGTAGCGATGAAGATGCTCTTCGCTCCCGCATCTCGGCTATTACGGAGCAACTCGATGACGATATCCTCGAAGCCTTGGATATCCTGAGCCGCTTGGCGTCGCTCAGCTTCAGAGCTGCATAGCTTGACGAAACCGGAGCCGAGATCAGCCTCGACCTTGAAAGGGTCAGTGTCGCAGGCTTTCTCTATGAGATGTCTCAGGGCGGCATCTGAGGCGCTAGGCTCAGATGGGCCTAGCTTACTTGGCGAAATCAACCGCTCTGCTCTCGCGGATGACCACGACCTTCACCTGACCCGGATACTGCATCTCCCGTTCGATCTGAGAGGCGATGTCATGGGCTAATACCACAGAAGCGGCCTCATCCACCACATCTGGAGCTACCATGACCCGCACCTCGCGTCCTGCCTGTATAGCATAGGTGCGCTCTACGCCCTGATGGCTATTGGCTATCTCCTCCAGCTTCTCAAGGCGCTTGATGTAGGCATCGAGGGTCTCCTTGCGGGCACCGGGACGGGCTGCGGAAACAGCATCTGCCGCCTGCACCAGCACATCCAGCACGGAGTTGGGATCCACATCCTCATGGTGGGCTTCGATGGCGTGGACGATCTCGGGCTTCTCGCCGAAGCGCTTCGCCAGATCAGCACCTAAGACCGCATGGCTGCCGTCTACTTCATGGTCGACCGCTTTGCCAAGGTCATGGAGCAGCCCGGCGCGCTTGGCGGGAACCGGATCGAGCCCAAGCTCAGATGCCATGACCCCTGCTAGGTAAGCCACCTCCAAGGAGTGATTCAGCACATTCTGCCCGTAAGAGGTACGGTACATCAGGCGACCGAGCGTATGGATGAGCTCAGGATGCAGGTCATGGATACCGGTGTCGAAGGCGGCCTGCTCCCCTGCCTTCTGGACACGCTCGCTGACCAGATTCACGGCCTTGCCATAGGTCTCTTCGATACGGGCAGGATGGATGCGCCCATCGGCGATGAGGTTCTCCATGGTGATACGGCCGATCTCGCGGCGAACGGGATCGAAGCAAGAGATGGCCACGCATTCAGGCGAGTCATCGATGATGAGGTTCGTGCCGGTGATCTGCTCGAACGAGCGGATATTGCGACCCTCACGCCCGATGATGCGGCCTTTGATGTCATCATTGGGGATATGGATGGTGGAGACGGTGCTCTCAGAGGAGTGATCCGCTGCAACACGCTGGATGGCCAAGCTCAGGATCTCCCGAGCCTTCTTGTCAGCCTCTGCCTTGGTGCGAGTCTCCACGTCGCGGATAACAGCGGCAGATTCGTGAACCACCTCGTCATGGATGGTCTGAAGGAGCTCCTCTTTGGCTTCTTGTGGCGTCATACCCGCCACCTTCTCAAGGCGACGGCTCATCTCAGCCTCAGAGCTGGAGAGCTCTGAGGCGCGCTTATCCAGCTGCCCCTGAAGGGATGAGAGCTGATGCTCGCGTTTATCTAGGGTCTCTGTCCGGTGATCGAGGGACTGCTCCCGCTGATTGATCCGGTTCTCTGCATTGCGCACCTCACGGAGACGATCCTTGTTCTCCTCGTCTACCTGCTGCTTGTACTTGAGCGCCTCATCCTTGGCTTCGATCTCTGCCTGCCTGCGAAGCGTATCCATCTGGGATTCAGCATCCTTAAGCATGCGATTGGCCTCTTCCTCGGCTTTGCGCTTGAGAGAGGCTGCCTCTTGGGCTTCATTCTTGGCCTTTGTGCTACCCACGACCCGAGCGATGCCAAAACCCGCTGCGATGCCCACGATCACAGCCACGATGCCTATCACGAATTCCATCTTGTACCTGCCTTCATGTCAGCTTTTGCGAAGCTTTGTCTCAAAAAAAGAAGTTGGCCAAGGCCAACTTGAGCTATCACGCCGGGGCGCCTGGGTATTCGCTTGTTATATGCTGCAGGCACCATGAAGGTACCGATAACTCAATAAGTCAGATTATAGCAAAGCCTCCCCTACCGTACATCCGTATCATGGATCCTGCACGCAACGGACACCGATTCAGTGTCCAGCGGCAAGATGAGCCTCTTTAGCATAGGCTGAAGAGGCGTCAGAAGCTATGTCAGGAGAATACCCCGCTGCGATGAGCTTCTTGTAGGCTGCTCCACGAACGTTCTTGGACCGAGTGGGATGGCGACGCAGAAGATCAAGAGCCCTATCGAACATCCCTGCTTCCTCGTCTTCCTGAAATGCCTGGAAGGCTTCCAGATCCTCAGGGATCAGTCCAAGGCTCTCCACTTCCCTCAAGGCGAAGGAGAGCCCTTTGCCTTGGCTGAGGGTGGTACGGATAAGACAGTTGCAATAGCGGACATCGTCTACAGCACCAATCTGTTGAGCACTGTCCAGCGCCTCTGCTATGGCCTGGGAGGAGAAGCCCTTCCTGGACAGCTTCGCTGTCATCTTGGCGCTTGAGACCTCACGGGCACTGGCAGAGCGAAGGATCAGGTCACAAGCTCTGCGCACCTGCTCCTCATGAGGCAGCTGAAGAGGCTCAGGAGCTGAGAAGACCTCCTCATAGGTCATGCGACGCTCTCATTCGCAGGGATGACAGGATCAGCATCGGCTCCAGGGATGTTGTAGTGCTGACGCACCTTAGCTTCGATCTCGTCCCGGATGTCAGGGTTCTCCTTCAACGTTGCCTTGGCGGCTTCCCTGCCCTGGCCAAGCTTCTCATCCTCATAGGTATACCAAGCACCGCTCTTCTTGGCCACACCGCAATCAACAGCCATGTCTATGATGCACCCTTCCTTGGAGATGCCCTCACCGAACATGAGATCGAATTCGGCCTGGCGGAAGGGAGGAGCCACCTTGTTCTTGACGATCTTAGCGCGGACCCGATTGCCGACTACCTCCCCATTGACCTTGATGGATTCTATCCGACGGATATCGATGCGAACGCTAGAGAAGAACTTGAGCGCTCGACCGCCTGTAGTGGTCTCAGGGGAGCCGAACATGACACCGATCTTCTCACGGAGCTGGTTGATGAAGATGCACGTGGTGTTGGATTTAGAGAGGGACCCAGCTAATTTTCGGAGCGCCTGGGACATGAGGCGCGCCTGAAGGCCCACGGTGGTGTCTCCCATCTCCCCTTCGATCTCAGCCCGGGGGACCAGTGCTGCCACGGAATCTACCACGACGCAGTCAACAGCCCCGGAACGTACGAGCATATCGCAGATCTCAAGAGCCTGCTCTCCTGTATCTGGCTGGGAGATGAGCACCTCGTCTATATCCACCCCCAGCTTAGCGGCATAGACCGGATCCAAGGCATGCTCTGCATCTATGAAGGCCACGATGCCGTCTTGGGCCTGGCATTCTGCTAGGATCTGGAGCGCAAGGGTGGTCTTGCCACTGGACTCAGGACCGTAGATCTCAATGATACGGCCTTTCGGCACGCCTCCGATGCCCAAGGAGACATCCAAGGGAAGTGCTCCGGTGGGAATAGCGGCGACATTCAGATCAGCATCACTCTCACCCAGCTTCATGATGGAGCCTTTGCCGAACTTCTTATGGATCTGATCAGTGGTGGATCTCAAAAGCTCATCACGGGAGAGATTCATCGGTGCTCCTTGTCTGTTTGTATTCCCCATGACCGATATCCCTATTATACGAACAGATGTTTGCAAGTCAAGAAGGGTTCGCGAATCGGTTCGGTCAATGCCTCTCAGGCAATGCTAACCAGGGGATCCAACCTATTCGTGTCAGCCATTCATCGGATCCGCGTCAACGAAGAGGTACGGATCAGCGACCGTTTCGCTCAGATCTCACCACGGATCTGACGTCTTTGACCTCAGATCCCGTCACCACCGTCATCGGTTCTCTACCAAACCCTTCAAGATCTCCAAGGTTTTGAGCGTCGTCTTGAGGCGGATCTCCTCCCGCGTCCCCGTGAAGAGCTCTCGCTGGGACCCTTCTTCGCCCTGACACCAGTATCCGATGAAGACGCAGCCTACTGGCTTCCCCGGCTCAGATCCCCCCGGCCCTGCGATACCCGTGACGGCAACAGCTATGTCAGAGCCGGTACATGCCGCAGCACCTCGGGCCATCTCTCGTGCCACTTGGCCGTCCACCGCTCCCTCCCGATCCAAGAGGTCTCCGTCGACATCCAAGAGATGCTCCTTGACCGAGAGGGCATAGCTCACCACCCCGCCCAAGACGGCTGCAGAACTCCCCGGAACGGAGGTGAGGAAGGTGGATATCATGCCCCCTGTGAGGCTCTCGGCGGTGGATATCGTGCAACCACTATCCACAGAAAGGCGCACCACCTCTTCCGCTAAGGTGGCAGTCTGCTCTTCCAGAGACGACAGCCCCCCATCAGCAAGGCTTTCATCCTCTTTGGAAGCGGAGACGATCAAGGGCCAGGCCTTCGAAAGATAATCCACCATGGAGAGCACCGTGAAGAAGAGAGCAGCGATCATCACAACCCAAGAGCCGAGATACAAAGGATCATGAAGAGGTGGGACCGTGTAGGGCGGATGGATAGTGTCCTTCAGCAAGAACATGACGATAGCCACGATCTGGAGCACCGTCTTCACCTTGCCATACCAACTGGCTGCGATGACCACGCCCTTGGAAGCCGCCATCATCCGTACGCCGGACACGATGAACTCTCGAGCCAGGATGATGAGCACCGGCCAAGAAGGGAGCACTTGGAGCTCTATGAGTGCCAGTAAGGCAGCAGAAACGAGGATCTTATCCGCCAGGGGATCCATGAACTTGCCGAAGTCGGTCACTTCCTGTCGACTGCGGGCCAGATAGCCGTCCACCCAATCCGTGCAGGAGATGATGATGAACAGGATGACCGCCAAGAAGGACTTGATCTGATCGTCTACCAGATGGGCCAATCCGAACCAATGCGGCCAGGGACTCAGGAGTGCTACCACGAAGACGGGTACCAAGCAGATCCTGATCACCGTAACCACATTCGCTGGAGTCCAGATGGCCCGACTGGGCTGCTTCGCGCTCACTTAGGCCTCCCCCTCCATATCATAGAGAAGGGTATCGCTGATGCAGACGCTCAGAACATCTCCCACAGCCCCCCTATCAAGGAACGTGATGCCATCCACCTCTGGGGCTTGGCACGCCGCCCGACCGAAGAGCTGACCGTCTTCCTCAGCCCCCTCCACCAGAACCTCGTGCACGCTCCCGACTCGCAGGGAAATGAGGGAGGAGCTCACGCTATCTGCCAGATCCCTCAGCTCCCGAGCGCGCATCTGCTTGATCTCTTCTGGCACCTGGTCTGGCAACTCGGCCGCTCGGGTGCCCTCCTCAGGAGAATAGGCGAAGACACCTACGTACTGGAAGAGCCCCTCCCCTACGAAGGAGAGCAGCTCTTCGAAATCCTCTTCGGTCTCTCCAGGGAAACCGGTCATGAGGGTGGTCCTGAGGGTGACATCCGGCAGCATCTCGCGCACCCGCTCTACCAGCCTACGGAAGCCCTCAGCTGAGCCTTTGCGGTGCATAGCGCTCAGGATGCGAGGAGTCACATGCTGAAGCGGGATATCAAGATAGGAACAGATGTTGGGATGAGCAGCCATGACGGTCAGAAGGCGTTCGGTGACCCCTTCAGGTTCG
This sequence comes from uncultured Eggerthellaceae bacterium, assembly GCA_910588205.1. Classification (GTDB taxonomy): domain Bacteria; phylum Actinomycetota; class Coriobacteriia; order Coriobacteriales; family Eggerthellaceae; genus MGBC163016. Next base: position 67,337 of record CAJUQK010000001.1, on the reverse strand, counting down.
GTGTACATGAGACGGAATCGAACCGCGGGAAGCTTCTGGGCAAGCTGCTCGAGAAGCCAAGCGATGTCTTGGTCACCTTCAAGGTCTTGGCCCCAGATACCCGTATCCTGCCCGATGAGCACGATCTCCTTCGTTCCCCGACGGACGAGGTCTTGAGCTTGCACCAAGATACGATCTGGCGGGAAGCTGTGGTAGCGGCCACGGATCAGGGGGATGGTGCAGAAGGAACACCAACGGTCGCATCCGTCAGAGATCTTGAGGTAGGCCCAAACGGGTGCCGGGGCGGTTGTTGCAACCTGGCCAGCAGGAACAGGGATGCCGAGGGCATCACAGACCACTTCGACGATATCATCCTCCTGGCTGCAAGGAACGAAGCGGTCAGCCTCTGGAAGCGCCTCCGCTAGATCAGTCCCATAGCGGGAGGCCATGCATCCGCAGAGGATGAGGGGCCGCCTGATAGCCCCCTCATCCAGGCTGGCAATATCCAATACCGCATCGATGCTCTCCTCTGTGGCTGCACGGATGAACGAGCAGGTGTTCACGATGGCTACATCGCTCTCTTGGAGCTCATCGGTCACCGTGAACCCTGCCTGGCGCAGGCGATCAGCCATATCCCGGCTGTCTACCTCGTTCTTGGCGCACCCGAGGGTTTCGAAGAAGACCTGGGGCATGGGGTTTCAAGCTAGCGGTAGTTGACGTACTGAAGGGGTTGCCCGAAATCCGCCGCCTTGAGATGAGCGATCACATCCTGAAGCGTATCGCGGGACTGAGAGGAAACGCGGATCTTATCCCCCTCTACCTGGGTCTTGATCTTCATCTTCAGGCCCTTGAGATCCTTGTTGATCTTGCCGAGCGTATCCTTGTCTATGCCGCTCACGATGGAGGCCTCGCGCTTGACCTTGCCGCCTGAGACGCTCTGAGGGTCAGACCAGCACACCGCACCCAAGTCTATCCCCCGCTTCACGAACTTACTGCTTAGGATATCCATGACCTGACTGCAGACGAAATCAGAGGGAGCAACGAGGGTGATCTCATGCTTCTGCTTATCGAGCATCATATCCACATCGGCATCTTTGAGGTCGTAGCGCTGCTTCAACTCCTTGGCTGCCTGCTGGTAGGCATTGTCGACCTCTTGCATATCCACCTGGGAGACGATGTCGAAGCTGCATTCTTTCGCCATGGGTGATCCTTTCTCTTGACGGTGCGCCCATACGCACCGAATGCATTACCGAAGATTTAACCAGAATGATGCTAGCTTGCGCGAGCAGAAGATGAACTGTTACCGGACGCGGCTGCGCTGGAAGCGTCAGAGGAAGCAGCAGAGCTTGAGGAGCTGGCATCATCGTCCCCGCTGTCATGCTCCTCTTTCCATTGGGCGAGGATGGCCGGGAAATCCACGACATAGGTGTAATTGGTACCCGACTGCGCAGGCGTTGCCCTGACCTCTTCGCCATCAAGGGTGAGTGTGATGGGCGTGATGTTCGCCGTCTCAAAGGTGAGCGTTCCCGTCACTTCGAAATCTTGGGAGAAGGGCCCCTCAGCCACAGCAGCATAGACCGGCGTCTTGTTCCCATCCATATAGACCTGGACCCAGGATTCCTGGCCGTCGGCAACACTGAAGGAGAAGATGGCGCTCGTGGGTGCCGTCTCAACGGGAGCAGGCACGCTACCGTTGGCATCAGAGGTATCCGTGAGACCAGAGATGGGGATATCGGGAACATCATCAACAGATTGCTTGCCCCCGTTGAAGAGTACCACCGCAACGATGATGAGCACCACGGCTGCCACCACGACACCGAGGACGACAGGAAGATTCAGGCCCGCCAAGCTGAAGGATGCTCCCCGCGAAGGATGGCTTTGACCACCCAATCCCGAGGCCATGTCAGCCTGGATGAAAGAGTGGCCCACGCGGGCATCGCGATGGGAGGAGTTGCCGAAGGAGGGAAGGCCGCTAGGAAAAGACGTCTTCGAGCGACGAGAGCCGCGCGAGGCATCCGGGAGGGACTGGGACCGCTCCCGAGGAAGGCGCCTCGAACCATCGAAGGAAGTGGTATTCCCGCGTTCCGTCCGAGCCCGACGGTCCCGACCCGCATCATCAAGGGAAATGGAACGGCTGCGGGCAGGAGCAGGACGGTCGCTGCGACTGGGCCGACGATTCCTTTGAGCACCCCCGCGCTCCCCATGCTCCCGCTCAGCCAGGTATTGGCTGCTGATAGCCTCTTCGTCGAGCCCCACCTTGCGAGCGTACGCCCTGACCATGTTCTTGGAATAACCATGGGCGGGCATCTTACGGAAGTCAGCGGATTCTATGGCACGGACGATATCAGGGCGGATATGCAGAGCCCGTGCCATGGATACGAGGTCTATCCCCTGGCGCTCCCGGGCGTCTCGCAACCGATCCCCATATGACCTACCCTCTGCCATGCTCCCCTTACCCTTGAGCCCGAACCCTAGCCTTGGTCATTCTCCTCGAATGCCCGCAACGTTTCGAGCTCCAGCTCATCCATGAGCACCTCTCTGGGCTTCGAGCCGTTCGCAGGTCCCACCACGCCCAGCTCCTCGAGCTGGTCCATGATGCGCCCGGCCCTTGCATAGCCCACCTTGAGCCTGCGCTGGATATTCGATGTCGACCCCATTCTACTAGAAACAACGATATCCGCCGCTTCCCAGACGAGCGGATCGTCCACATTCCCCGTGCCGCCCTGAGGAGAGGAATCCCCCAGCGAGATGAGGTTCACTTGGAGGATGTCAGAGTGGTACTCAGGTTCGCCCTGGCTCTTGACGAACTCCACCACATTCTCTATCTCTTCTTCGGATACGAAGCAAGCCTGAATACGCTGGGGCTTCGGTAGCTCAGGCTTGGAGAGCAGCATGTCTCCCAACCCGATCAGATTCTCCGCACCAGGCGTGTCGAGGATGACCCGGGAATCGATCCCTGAAGCCACGTTGAAGGCGATGCGATTCGTGATGTTCGCTTTGATGAGACCGGTGACCACATTGGTGGAAGGCCGCTGGGTGGCAACGATGAGATGGATGCCCGCGGCACGAGCCAGCTGGGCGATACGGGAGATGGAGAACTCCACCTCCTTGCCCACGTTCATCATGAGGTCTGCGAGCTCATCGATGATGATGACGATATAGGGAAGGCACTCCAGCTCCCGGCCTTCCGCATCCAGCATACCTCCCGGACGGACCTTGTCATTGTATTGGGTGATATTGCGCACACCCAGCTTCGAGAACACCTTGAGCCTGCGTTCCATCTCGGCCACACCCCAGGAGAGCGCATTGGATGCCTCCTTGGGTTCGGTGACCACGGGCACATAGAGGTGAGGGATGCCGTTGTAGGGGGTGAACTCAACCCGCTTCGGGTCGATCATGATGAAGCGCACCTCATCGGGAGTGGCCCGCATGAGGATGGACATGATCATGGCATTGATGGAGACCGACTTACCCGAACCGGTGGTGCCGCCGATGAGCAGATGGGGCATGCGCGCTAGGTCAGAGATGATGGAGTGACCCTCAACGTCTTTGCCGATGGCTATCTGAAGCGGCCCTTCCTGCGCATCCCCCAGCACATCTGAGAGGAGCACCGTCTGCCGGACCTTGTTCGGGATCTCTATGCCCACATGGTTGGTACCCGGGATGGGAGCGAAGATGCGCACGCCGGGAGAAGCCAAGGCCAGGGCGATATCGTCATTCAGGTTGGTGATCCGACTCACACGCACGCCCGCGGGCAGATCCACCTTGAAGAGCGTGACCGTGGGGCCTTCTATCCAGCCCACCACCTGAGCACTAATGCCGAAGTCCTCCAGGGTCTGCTGGAGGGTATGGGCAGTCTCTTGAAGCTCGGCCGACCCCCTCCCCTTCCCTTGAGGCTTGGTAGGGGCTGCTAGCAGGGACATATTCGGCAGCATGAAACCACCGCGCTCCACCGGAGCGGCCGCAGGCTTTGCCTTGGCCTTCTTCGGAGCTTCCTTGGGGTCAGAGGGCGGCAGCTCTTCTTCCTCAAGCTTCTCCGGTTTCTCAGGCTCTTCCCACTCCTCTACCCTCAGGGGTTGCTCTATCCGAGGAAGCCCTTCCAGCTTGACGGCGCCGGTGTCTATCTTGGGAATCCTCAGAGTATCTGAGCCCTTCCAACCCTTCAACCGAGCGAAATCGGCCTCTTCGAAGGGACGTACCTCTTCCTCTTCGCTTGCCTCATCCTCTTCGAAGCCATCGAGGTTCGGTAGGGGGTGGAACACCTCTTGGGTGAGCGCGCTTTCAAACGCCTCAGGTTCCTCTTCTTCTGGCGCGGGCTGGAAGCGAGGGGACACCTCTACCCCAGACATCGGAGCCGAAGCCGGATCTCCCAAGAGCTCTCGGGCAGCTTGGATGCGCCGGGCAGCAGGATCATCCTCTGAGGGCGGGGTCACCTCAGCGAAGACGAGGGGGCGCGTGACATTGGCCCCTTCGTCGAAGGGAAGCTCGTCTTGGGCGTAAGGGATCTCGCCCCGCATCGGCACGTCATCAGCCTTGCGGACCCGAAGGCGCTTACTGCTGAGCATACCGGTCAGATCCCCGGAGTGGCGCTCGGCCAGCTGACGCTTCTTGATACGGATGCGCTCCAGCGTCTTCGATATGGAGAACCCGACGATCACCGCACCGATGATCATGAGCCCGACGAAGAACACCCCGCTGATGAGCTTGCCGAAGAGGCTGATCAGGCAGAAGGCCAATCCGGCACCGATATACCCTCCATGGCTCGTCAGGTTGGACTTCAGGAAGAGGAGCTGAACATCTTCCACCCCCAGTGCAGCCGTAGGCGTGAAGGTGGCAATGAGACCGAGGAGGGCGATGAAGAGGATGGTGAGGCCCACAGCGGCTCGGGCGGGCACGCGCTGGCGCTGGGAACGGAAGAGGAAGGTAGCACCGATGCCCGCCAGGATGAAGGGGAGCATATAGGCACCCACGCCGAAGATGAGATGCATCCATTCCGAAGCGATGCTGCTCACCAAGGCACCGTCAGCGGGCAGGGCCACCAGCAGCATGAAGATGACGGCCAGCACGATGCAGGAGATGCCTGCGATGTCGCGCTTGGTGGAATCATCCAACAGCGCTGAGCTCTCTTCCTCTACCGCTTCAGGCCTGTGGCGCTTGAGCGGAGCGCTCGTCTTCCCGGCCGTCTTCTTGGTCTGCTCACGGCCGGGCTTCTTCTCTTCTTTCTTCCTCATACGGGCCACGCTCACCATTCCCCTTGGTCGTTCGTTTGGATCCTGCATTCAAAAGAGGGCGATATGGTGGATCAGACATCCAGCAGGTTGACCACCATCATCGGCCGTTGCTTCGTCTTCTCCCAAAGGAGCGAAGAGGTGGCATCGCGAACGGCCTTGCGGATCTGGCGGTATTGCACCTCTCCCTGAGAGAGAGCACGGCTGATGGCATTCTTGACCACCGTGGTGGTCTGGTCCTTCAGATAAGCATCGTCTCCACCGGTGATGCCATGCATCTCCACGACCGGCTTGCCCACCAGCTGCTTCCGACTGAAATCAATGGCAGCGGCGACGCTGATGAACCCTTGACTGGCCAGAGAGCTGCGCTCGTCCAGCACGTCTTGGGAGGTATCACCCACAGACAGCCCGTCAACGAAGATGATGCCGCTCTGGACGCTCTCCCCTTGGCGGATGCCCTCGCTGGTCATGAGCAGCGTATCCCCATTCTCGAGGATGAAGATGTTCTCTTCGGGCACACCCGTGGCTGAAGCCAGCTTCGCATGGGCACGCAGATGGGTGGCCTCGCCATGGACGGGCAGGAATGCATGGGGTTTCACGATGGAGAGCACGAGCTTCAGCTCTTCAGCCCCTGCATGACCCGACACATGGACCCGGGCCCGGGATTTATCGTAGACATCGGCACCGATCTTCGCCAGGGAATTGATGACCCGGGTGACAGCCTTCTCATTGCCAGGAACGGGTGTCGCGGAGATGATGACCGTGTCCCCTTCTTCCACATCTATGGTCTTATGCTCACCATTGGCGATGCGAGCCAGCGCAGAGAGGGGCTCTCCTTGAGAGCCTGTGCACATGATGACCACGTTCTCAGGGGGGATATCCTTCAGCTCATAGGCGTCTATGAGATCCTCATCGGAGATCTTCAGATATCCCAGCTTACGGGCGATGTCCGTATTCTGGATCATGGAGCGGCCGGTGACGACCACCTTGCGGCCATTGGCCACCGCTGCGTCGCAAATCTGCTGCATGCGATGGATATGGCTGGCAAAAGAGGCGATGATGACCCGCTGTTTTGCCTGGGAGATGATCTGATTCAGCGTCTTGCCCACTTCGGCCTCCGAGGGAGTGAAGCTGGGGTTGGTGGCGTTGGTGGAGTCAGACATCATGAGGTCTACCCCTGCATCGCCAAAACGAGCCAGGGCGGCGAAATCAGTGGTGATGCCGTCTATGGGCGTTTGATCGAGTTTGAAATCCCCCATATGCAGCACGTTGCCTGCCGGGCTCTGGATGAACAGGCCCAGAGCGCCGGGGATGGAATGGTTCACCGAGAAGAAGGTGATCTTCATGCAACCCAACTGCACAGTGTCTCCGGACTTGACCTCGACGAGCTTCGCATTCTTGATGCGGTGCTCCTTGAACTTCCCCTCGATCAGCCCCAAGGTCATCTTGGAGGCATAGATGGGGACGGTGCGGTCCAGGTCCTTCATGAGATAGGGCAACGCGCCCGTATGGTCTTCGTGGCCATGGGTCACCACGATGCCGCGCAGCTTATCTGCATTCTCGAGCACATAGGTGTAATCTGGCAGGATGAGATCGATGCCGGGATGGTCGTCATCGGGGAACATGAGTCCTGCATCATCCAAGAGCATGTCTCCGTTGCAGGAGAATGCCGTCATGTTCTTGCCGATGGCATCAAGACCACCTAAGGGCACGATCTCGAGCTGGGCACCCGCTTGCTTGGGTTTGCGCCGCCGACGATGGGAGGGGTTCTTCTTCTGGTTCTGCTGGGAGGGCTGGTTGTGCTCATCCCGCGTCAAGCGCGGACGCTCTCGTTCCAGATTCACATGCTTATAGGAGCTGGTCCTCTTCTTGCGATTCCGCTTGTTCTGGTCTGTCTTGGGCTGGTCTTGGCCGCCCTGTCTTCCATTTGGGGCGCTTCCGGTTTGCCCAGAGGCGCTTCCGTGATCCATAGTAGGTCTATCTTCAGTCATAGCTTCCTTTTCTTCGTTTCAAGGGAAGCGGTCTACAACGCACCCACCTGGGTCATGATCTGCTGTAGCCGTTCCGTTTGCTTAGGAGTGGCTTCTATCAGGGGAAGCCTCACGCCGCCCACAGGGAATCCCACCAATGCAAGGGCCTTCTTCACCAAGATGGGATTGGCCGTTTCGAACAGGCCCTCCATGAGCGGCATCAGAGCGTGATTGAGCTCATCTGCTTGCTCCCACTGGCCATGGGCGCAAGCATCCGTTATCTCCTTCATGCGCTCGGGCAGCACATTGCCGATGGTGGAGATGACGCCTTGAGCCCCCAGTCTCATCATATCCACCGTAGCCGAATCATCCCCCGAGAACACCGCGAAGCCCTCAGGAGCCCCCTCGATGATGCGGGCTACCTGATCCAGGTCCCCGGAGGCTTCCTTGACTGCCACGACGTTCTCACAATCCCAAGCCAAGCGCAAGGTGGTGTCAGCGCTCATGTTGATGGCACACCGGCCGGGGATGTTATACAAGACGATGGGCAGGTCAGTGGATGTGGCTATGGCCTTGAAGTGCTGGTAGAGCCCTTCTTGGGGCGGCTTGTTGTAATAGGGCACGACGCACATGAAGGCATCCACACCCAGAGGAGCGACATCGGCGGCGAACTGCACCGTATCCGCCGTACAGTTGTCCCCCACGTTCGCGATGACGGGCACCCTTCCCGCAACGGCCTCTACCACCGTGTGGAAGAGCTCCAGCTTCTGGGGATAGAAGACCGTAGGAGACTCACCCGTGGTGCCATTGACCACCAAGGCATCGCTCCCGCCCTGGACGAGCCGATCAGCGAGCTCTGCTGCTCGAGGAAGGTCAAGCTCCAGATCAGGGGTGAACGGAGTGACCATGGCTGGAATCATGCGGCCGAGGCAAGGGTATGGGTCTGTCATCTCATCTTCCTTTGGGTCCGTGCTCTTCACGAGGCGAACAGAGGTTCTTCGTTCGCGAACCCATTCTAGCATCAAAGGCTCATCAGGCTCTCAAGCCCGATGACCAGCCCCGACAGGTGGCTCGATTCCCGGATCCCCAGAAGGACACCGGGCATATAGGACTGGGTATCCCAAGAGACATGCTTCACCGATAGCGTCTGACCCAAAGAGCCGAAGACGACCTCCTGATCGGCCACGAAACCATCAGAGCGCAGGGAATGGATAGGGATGCCCTCTACGAGCGCCCCGCGAGCCCCCACCGCAGCGTCCAATTCCGTCTCTTTGCCGGGAGCCTTGGAAGCCTCACCCTTGCGCGCCTCGGCTATGAGATGAGCCGTCATCATGGCTGTGCCCGAAGGGGCATCCTTCTTGCGGCAATGATGGAACTCGATGATCTCGGCTTGGGGGAAATAGGGAGCGGCGGCCTTGGCGAACTGCATCATGAGCACAGCGCCTGTGGTGAAGTTCGGAGCATAGAAGAGGCTCGTGCCCTCTTTCCCTGCCGCTGCCAGGGCGGTAAGATCATCCTCAGAGAGGCCCGTAGTGCCCAGAACGCAATTCACGCCCTGGGCAAGGGCTGCTTCCATATTGGCAGCTGCAACATCGGGCCGAGTGAAATCAACCAGGACATCAGCCTTGACAGCCGCAAGCGCCTCGCTCACGCTGGGATAGACCGGAAACGGCGCATCGGCGGCTCCCGCAGGGTCGATGCCGCATACCACTTCCAGATCAGGGGCGGCGGTGACCGCATCCACCACCGCCTGTCCCATCCTGCCGGAGCATCCGGCTACTGCCACTTCGATCATGCGTGATGGCTCCGGCGCGGACGACGATTACCCTGACCGGGGCGGGGCTTGTCTGTCTTGTTCTCAGGGCCGCCCTGGGAAGCGCTTCCCGCAGGAGCGTCCGGCTTATCAAGCCTGTCCAGGGATATCTTGCCCGTCTTCGGATCAACTTCGGTCACTTGGACCTTGACCACATCTCCCAGGTCGAGCACATCCTCTACCCTTCCCACGCGACCATTGGCCACCTTGGAGATATGCAACAGGCCATCTTTGCTGGGGGTCAGGCGAACGAAGGCGCCGAAATCCTTGATGCCCACCACTTCGCCATCAAAGACCTCGCCCACTTCGGGCTCTTTCACGATGGCCAAGATCATATCCTTGGCAGCCTTCCCTGCCGTGCCTTCCACCGCAGCGATATGGATGGTGCCATCCTCTTGGATGTCGATGCTGGCACCCGTTTCCTCTTGGATGCCGCGAACCACCTTGCCACCGCTGCCGATGACCTCACGGATCTTGTCCTGAGGAATATGGATGGTCTCGATGCGGGGAGCCGTATCCTTGATGTCATCTCGCGGAGCGCTGATGGTGCCCAACATGGCATCCAGGATATGGGCGCGGGCCTCCTTCGCCTGGGACAGAGCGCGGGCCAGGATATCAACGGACAGGCCCCGGGCCTTATTGTCCATCTGAAGGGCCGTGATGCCCGTGTCCGTACCGCAGACCTTGAAGTCCATGTCACCCAGGAAGTCTTCCAGACCTTGGATATCAGTGAGGATGACCACGTCATCCCCTTCCTTGATGAGACCCATGGCAACGCCGGAGACCGGTGCCTTGATGGGAACGCCGGCGTCCATGAGAGCCAGGGTTGACCCGCAGGCCGAAGCCATGGATGAAGAGCCGTTGGATTCCAAGATCTCAGAGACCACGCGGATGGCGTAGGGGAAGTCATCCTCAGAGGGGAGCACTGGCAAGAGCGCTCGCTCCGCCAACGCGCCATGACCGATCTCGCGGCGCTTCGGCGCACCCATGCGCCCCGTCTCTCCCGTGCTGTAGGGCGGGAAGTTGTACTGATGCATATAGCGCTTACCCTCTTCAGGCCAGATGGTGTCAAGGCGCTGCCACTCATTGAGCATCCCGAGGGTGCAAACGGAGAGCGCCTGGGTCTGACCGCGCTGGAAGAGGCCGGACCCATGGACCCGCGGCAGATACCCGGGAACGATATGGAGCGGACGCACTTCCGTGGGCGTGCGACCATCCACCCGCTCCCCTCGCTGGAGGATCATCTGGCGCATGGCAGACTTCTCCAGCTTCTTGAGGGCGGCGGCGATGTCAGAGCCCCATGCCTGCTGCTCTTCTTCGGTGAACTCATCAGCGGTGATGCGCGCCTTCAGTGCCTCTACCTGCTCAAGGCGGGTTGCCTTGTCAGCCGAGGTGATGGCGGCTTCCATCTCGGAGGCGAAGCGTCCCACGCGCTCAGCCACGGCCGGATCAGCCTCATGGACGGTATAGGCCAAAGGAGTAGGATCAGCCTGGGCTATGAACTCCGCTTGCTTGTCACAGAAAGCCGCAATGGCTTCTTGGGCGAAGGTCATGGCAGCCAGCATGTCCTCCTCAGAGATCTGATCCGCTCCAGCCTCTACCATGGAGATGTAATCTTTGGTACCGGCGATGGTGAGCTCCAGATCGGAGGCCTCTTGCTCAGCGATGGTGGGATTGACGATGAACTCCCCCGTTTCACGATCTCGGCCGATGCGCACGCAGGCAGCCGGGCCATCGAAGGGAGCACCTCCTACCAGGAGCGCCGCAGAGGCACCGCCCACGCAGATGGCATCGGGCGGGTTCTGGCCATCGTTCACGAGCGTGGTGGCCACCACATGCACCTCGTTCTTGAAGCCATCCGGAAACCCCGGGCGGATGGGCCTATCTATCATGCGGGCGGTGAGGGTGCCATGATCAGAGGGCTTCGCCTCCCGCTTCAGATATCCTCCCGGAATACGGCCCACAGCGTACATCTTCTCCATGAAATCAACGGTCAGGGGGAAGAAGTCGTAGTCGCGCTGCTGCTTGGACACCACGGCGGTCACCAAGACGCTGGTCTCACCACAGGTCACGAGCACCGCCCCTGTTGCTTGCTTCGCTAGCTCTCCGGTCTCGAAGCGATAGGACTTGCCATACAGCTCGAACTCGGAAACGATCTTCGTCATTCTCTTTCCTTCTCCTCTTACCAGCCGCCCCATGCGACTGGATCTCCTTCTTGTCGCCGAGGAAGGGCACTTCCCTTGCTCGGCGCTTCGGGAAAGGCGCCTCCCGCAGGCTGCGCTTCCCCTCCATTCAAGAAGACCCGCCTTGCTCAGCGGGTCTTGGCTCACAGGATCTGCTAGATGTTGTCGCGGATACCGAGCTTCTTGATGAGCTCACGATACTCATCTATGTTGCGGTTCTTGATGTACTTCAGAAGACCGCGGCGCTTGCCGATGAGCTTCATGAGGCCTCGACGGGTGTGGTTGTCCTTCTTATGGACCTTCAGATGCTCGGTGAGATTGCGGATGCGCTCGGTCAGGATAGCCACCTGAACCTCTGCGCTGCCGGAATCCTTCTCATTCTTGCCGTATTCCTTGATGAGATCGGCAGTCTCTTCTTTGGTGATGCTGAACTTGTTCGCCATCTTCGACTCAACACCTTTCTTCTTCTCAGACGCAGAGACCTTGGGCACTCCGGTCTTGTCCTGTGCCGTCTCCTCTGAGCAACCAAGGGGTGCTCCATGGAAGCCAAGCGGAGATGCGCGCTTTTTGCGCAGCCGTCGAATTATAGGTCAGATGCCGTCTGGATACAACCACAAAGGCTGTAGAAAGCGGGAAGGGAGCGCAGGCGCAGGGAGGTCTGATGAGCGAACCATCGATGGGCCAGTTGCAAGACATCCCACGGCTCGGGTCCAGCCGAAGCCGCCAAGATAGCATCGAAGGTGGCCCCTAAGAGCCATCCGGCGCGCAAGAGCACAGACCCTTCCACGGGAGCTGTGCTCAAGAGCTGGGCGCACTCCCCGCAGAGGGCACCCCCATCCTCGTAGGAGAAGCGGCGAGGGGCCGCCGGAGCTCCCTGGAGCGGCTCTCCGCAGCCCGCACAGGCCAGAAGCGATGGGCGCATCCCCAAGAAGCCCGTCAGCTTCAACAGGTAAGCCGCCACCAAGAGCGGAGCCTGCTCATCGGAGGATCCCTCCACTGCCGCGAAGGCCACCTGGGTCATGGGAAAGAGCCGGGGCACCTCCAGCTCTGGCTGGATGCAGCCATCTGCAGCCTCCGCCATCACCGAGGCCGCAGCGAAGCGGACCGGGTCAGCCAAGATCCGCTGATGGCTGCGCAGAAGCCTGGTCTCACGGACGATATCCAGGTTCTTACCCCGAGCGAAGGAGACCTGAACGCTATTGAACAGCTCCAAACGGGCCGAATGAGCGGAGGTGGGCTTGCGCGCCCCTTTCGCGATGGCCTCAAGAGCGCTCCCCGAGGTGTCCATCAGATGCAGGATGAGGTCTGATTCCCCCAGCTTGATCTTGCGCAGGACCACCACCTGGGCATCCAGGGTCCTCTCAGCCATTGGCCCTAAGCTCGTCTGAGATCAGGGTTGATGGTGGCAAGGGTGCCATCGGAGGAGAAGCTCATCTCTCCCTTGATGGTCTGCTCGTTGCCGTAGCGGGTCTCTGGTTGGGACCCGAACCAGGAGTGGGTCTCGAAGGGACGCATCACCGCGCGAAAGCTGCATCCGTCCCCGCCGGTGTAGCTGACATCCTCAAGGGAGGTGAGCTCATAGGAAACGCTATTCAGGGTGTAGGTCTTCGCGCTGTTGAACCAATCCCGCGCCCAGGAGATGACCTCGGCAGCGCGGCTCTTGGCTATGTTGATGGTGACCTCAGACCCCGAAGGCAGCTCTGTCCCTTCGGCAGGATCCGTACCTAACACGCTTCCCTCGGCCACATCTTCGGTATAGACAGAGGCCACCACGAAGCCATAGCCCTCCGCCTCAAGGGCGGCTTGAGCCTCTTCTAAAGAGAGGTTTGCGGTGGCGGGAACGGTGAAGGGGATGGCCGCGGTCAGGGTGATGGTGGCCTGGGCCTTGGAGCGCGTGCCCACCTCGGGGCTCACGGCGATGATAGTGCCCGCAGCGTCATTGGACTTCTGCTCGATCACCTCGACGTTCTGGAACCCCTCGGACTGCAAGAGAGCCAAGGCTTCTTCTGTACCCTTCCCTATCACTTCGGGGATGGTGCGCGCACAGGAGACATCTATCACCACTTCGCTGCCTGCCTCAGCCCTTACCCCTGCACCGGGACGGGACCCCAGCACGATACCCTCCACGTCATCGGACTTCACCAGCACCTGGGACACCGCAAAGCCCGCTTCCTCAAGCCTCTCCGTTGCATCCTGGGCCTTGAGCCCCACCACATCCGGCACCTGCTTGCCACCCCAAAGCTCCAAAGAATAGGTGGATACGGCAACCGCTGCGCTCACCAAGAGGAGTGCGCAGATGATGAGGATGACGAAGAGCTTCTTGTTCCGAATGCGCCCTCCGGGCAGAGAGAGTTTCTTGCCCTCTTGGGAGCCTAAGGCGCTGTAGGACTTCTGTTGGGTGTCGGCCATCCCCGAGACCGGAGGGAATTCCTGGGTCTCTGACGGGGAGAGGGGACGGGTCAAGCTAGCGCTGGATACGTTGAAGGCCTGGGCCTCTTCAACGAAACCCTCGCCGAAGAAGCGGGTGTCATCCCCTATCAGTGGCCGCGTAGCCCCGTCGGACACCCCGAGCTGCTGAGTAGCCTGTCCATCATCTAGATCAATGGTGTCGGGGAGGTCTTTCTCCTCAGAACGAACGGCCTTCACGGCTTCTGGTTGCAGAGCCTCTGTCTTCGCAAAGCACAGATCCAGCCCGCAGCCATCGCAGAAGCGGGCCTGGTCCCTGTTCACCGTTGCGCATCGAGGGCAGATCATAGCCATCTGATAAGTCACTCCATGTATCCGAGGCGCTTGATCTCATGCTCATCCTTGCGCCAGTTCTTCTTGACCTTCACCTTCAGGCCCAAATAGACCCGTTTATGGAACATCTGCTCCAGGTCAGCTCGGGATCGGGTCCCTATCTGCTTGACCTGAGCGCCCTTCGCGCCGATGAGCATGGCCTTCTGGCTGTCTCGCTCGACGAAGATGGAGGCCTCGGCCCGTAGAAGGCTGCGGCCATCTTCCAGCTCATCCACCTTGACGCCCACCGAATGGGGCACTTCCTCTCGGAAATGACGCAGGACCTTCTCGCGCACCACCTCAGCGATCATGGTCTCCAAGGCCACATCTGAGACCGCGTCTTCAGGAAACCACAAAGGACCTTCAGGCAGGAGCTGCAAGACCTCATCCAAGAAGGCGCCCGTATTGTAGCCGGAGACCGCCGAGAGGGACACCACGGCGTCCCAAGGAGCCAGATCCCGAGCCCGCTCGAACTGCTGGGCCGTCTGATCGGGAGAAGCGATGTCGGATTTGGAGAGCACGAGCATCTTCGCTGCCGGGCTGGCCGCTACAGAAGCAGCCACCCATTCGTCTCCTGTTCCTACGGGCTTGGTGGAATCGACCACCATGGCCACGATATCCACATCATCCAAGGCCGAGGTGGCCTGGGCATTCAACTGCTCCCCCAGAAGGTCATGGGGCTTATGGAGCCCTGGGGTGTCAACGAAGACCATCTGGGATGCCGGTAGCGTGAGGATGCCCCGGATGCGGTTGCGGGTAGTCTGGGGTGTGGCGGAGGTGATGGCCACCTTCTGGCCCACCAGAGCATTCATGAGCGTGGATTTGCCTGCATTCGGCCGCCCGCAGAGGGCGATGAAACCAGAGCGGAACCCCGGCGGGGCGCTTAAGATCCCCTCACCGTCAGACAGAGGGTTCTCTGCGAAGAATGCATCCAGATCCACGAGAAGGCTCACCCCACTCCCCAGAGAGCCAACAGCTTCGGCACGAAGACGATGCCGGCGATGACCACTGAACCGAGGGCTGCCACATAGACCGAAGCCGCCGCGCAATCCTTCGCCCGCTTCGCCAGTTCGCTCCATTCAGGAGAGATGAGGTCTATAGCGGATTCCACCGCGGTATTGGCCAACTCCAGCGCGAAGACGCCTATGATGCACAAGATGATGGCACACCATTCCGCAGTGCTGGTCCCCAAGACCACGCTCAAGACGATAGCCAGGATGGCGAAGAAGGCATGGATCTTGAAGTTGCGCTGGGTGATGAGCCCGTAGCGAAGACCGTCCTGAGCGCAGGAGAAGGCATGGCCCAGGGTGAATCGGCTCGTGTCCCCCACATGGCGAACGTAGCGCTTCTGCTTGTTGTCATCCTGGTGTGCTGTCACCGGCCACCTTCGATCCCCCGCTTCCAAGAGGCGAGGATATCCTCCTGAAGCCCTTCCATCACCTGAGCTTCCTCTTCTTCCATGTGGTCATAGCCTATCAGATGGAGCAGGCCATGGACGAGGAGGGTGTCTATCTCCTGAGCCAGGGCGTGCCCTAGCTCTGATGCCTGCGCGACGGCCACGTCTGGAGCGATGATGATATCCCCCGCTTCGAAACCCTCTTCTTGAGGAAAGCCATCATCGAGGTTGTCGCATTCGAAGGAGAGGACATCCGTTGGCCCCTGCTTGCCACGGAACTCCTCATTCAGGCGTGCCATCTCCTCATCCGTCACGAAGGTGACGGATACCTCAGAGGAAGCGGGAAGCTCAAGCTGACCTGCAGCGAAGGCGATGAGCCGCTCTACCCGAGCTGCATCTATGAGGCCTTCGCCATGGTCTACGGTGATGAGCGCTTCCATGTTCACTCCTTTGCAGCGTGCGCCTCATAGGCAGCGATGATCTGAGATACCAGGGAATTGCGGACCACATCCTTGCCATCCAGGCGACAGAGCGCTATCTCCTCGATCCCCTGGAGCACATCAAGGGCTTGACAAAGCCCGGATGCTCCACCGCTCAGATCGCTCTGGCTCATATCACCCGTGATGACCATCTTGGAGCCCGATCCCAAACGCGTGAGGAACATCTTCATCTGCTCCCGCGTGGCGTTCTGGGCCTCATCTAAGATGATGAAGCTGCTGCTCAACGTGCGGCCACGCATGAATGCCAGGGGGGCTATCTCTATGATGCCCCGTTCGATGAGGCCGCCTGCGCGGTCGGCATCCATCATGGCGAAGAGGGCGTCGTAGAGGGGGCGGATATAGGGATCCACCTTCTCCGTGAGGGTGCCCGGCAAGAAACCCAGGTTCTCCCCCGCTTCCACGATAGGCCGAGAGAAGATGAGCCTGTCCACCTCCTTGCGCTCCAAGGCCGCCACAGCCAACGCCATGGCCAGGTAGGTCTTGCCGGTACCCGCGCAGCCCACCGCAAAGGTGATGTCATGTTCCCTTACGGCATCCACATAGCGCTTCTGCCCCTCGGTCTTCGGCCGGACGACCCGGCCCTTATGGGCCAAGATCACATCCTGGCGCAACGAACTGGGGCTCAAGTGGGCACTGCGCGTGAGACCCATGAGATTGCGCACAGCCGCGCTGTCCAGGGTTTGACCCGACTGGATAGCGGCGGCCATCTCTGAGAAGAGCGTAACGAGGGCCTCCCTGTCCGCTTCGCTGCCGATGATGGATATCTCAGAGCCCTGGAGGGATACCTTCGCCGAGAAGGAATCCTGGATCAGGCGCAAGAGCTCATCGGCGATACCCGTGATAGAGACCATGGGGACATCAGGCGGAATGGTCAGCTTGGTGGTGAGCATCTCTGTCATAGATGACATTCTAGCATCCCCGAGACCATCTCCACTTCTAAGAGCGCACCCACCGCAAGCTCAGGCGAGAGAGGTACCTCATGGTAGCTCTCTGTGCGTCCCCAGGCTTCCCGTTCGACCACCACCCTCTCCCGGCTGCCAAGGCGACCGACAAGGTCAAGGTGTCGAAGCTCATCTGAGAGCGTCCGCAGGACGCGTGCACGCTCCTGCTTGACGGTAAAGGGAATCTGATCAGTGCGCACAGCCGCGGGGGTTCCCGCTCGCAGGGAGTATGGGAACACATGGATCTTGGAGAAGGCAGCCTCCTGACAAAGGTCCAAGGTGGCCTGGAAATCCTCTTCCGTCTCGCCGGGGAACCCCACGATGACATCGGTGGTCAGACTCAAGGAAGGCAGGAGCTCTCTCAGGAGCGCAACGGTGGCAGCGAATCCCTCTCTGTCGTAGCGACGCCCCATCTGATGGAGTACCCGAGAACTGCCCGACTGCAACGGCAGATGGAGATGGCGACAAATGAGGCCACGTGAGCGGGCTATCACCCCGGCTAGCTCTTCGGTGACATCCTGAGGTTCCAGGCTGGAGAGGCGCATCCGGGAAGAAGAGCCCCAGGGCACCTCTTCCAACAATCGCTTAAGGAGATCAGGGAGTCCCCTACCTTCGTGCTCGTAGGCACCCAGATTGATGCCCGTAAGCATCACTTCGGGCACCCCTTCCTCCACCAGGGAGCAACATCGGGCGATGACCTCATCAGCGGCAACGCTTCGGGCAGCCCCCCGCGCCACGTGGACGATGCAGTAGGTGCAAGCATTATCGCAACCATCCTGCACCTTGACTCCCACCCGCACCCGGTCTGCGGAAGGGACAGGCGAAAGGCTCAGATGCTCTCCTGTCGGATACTGGAGCTCTTCCAAGAGGTCGGGCTTCGCAAGGACACGCACGCGCTCGTCCATGGCCTGATAGGTGGCCGCATCCATTACAGCAGCACATCCGGTCACGTAGACGGTGGCACGAGGGTTTTGGCGGAGGGCTCGACGAACGGCCTTGCGGGTCTTCTTCTCGGCCTCGCCGGTGACCGTGCAGGTGTTCACCACGACCACATGGGCTCCTTGCTCCGTACGCTCTTGGAAGCCCCGAGCACGCAAGACCGCCTCGAAACGATCGGATTCAACCCGGTTCACCTTGCAACCCAGATTGACCACCTCGAAGGTCCGGGGCATCTACAAGCACCCGAGCTCATAGAGGGCAAGGGCCGCTGCCACCACTCCCGCTGTCTCCGTACGCAGGATGGACGATCCCAACGACACCAAAGAGGCCCGGGGATTGCAGGCAAGAAGCTGATCTGCCTCAGAGGAGGCAAGACCGCCTTCTGGTCCCACGACCACCGCCAAGCGCACATCAGAGGGATGGGCCGCTCCACACGCCTCCCTCCCCTTTCGGATGGCGTCTCCCATGCGCACATCCAGCGGCGCCTCCTCCCAGCAGATAGCCACCACCGTAGCCTCTGCCAGCAGTGCACAGGCTTCCTCCACCGTGCGGAGGGGGGATATCTCCGGAATGGCCAGTTGACCGGATTGCATGGCAGCGCTCTTGGCGATGGCCCGCCAGCGGCGGGCGCGCTTCTCCTCCTTGGCGCCATCCAGCTTGACCACGGACCGCTCGCAGGCAAGCGGCATGAAGGCGGCTACCCCCAATTCCGTGCCTTGGCGTATCACCGTATCCATCTTGTCACCCTTGGCAAGGCCCTGAACGAGCATGACCAGTGGACGCGCAGGCGCATCCTCCCTGCGACAGATGCGCACGGTCAGGCCGTCTGCCGCATCTTCGACCCGACATTCGAAGTAATCCCCGGCACCATCGACCACAGCGATGTGCTCACCGGGAGCAATGCGCAGCACGCGAACGTGCTTGGCGTCTTCAGGGGTCAGGCGCAAGGGGAAGACGGCATCCGTCTCCTGGGCCAAGACCTGCTCTTCCAAGAACAGCTGATGAAGGGACATGATCGCTCTTGAGACCCTCTAGCCGAAGATGTCCTTGAGCTTCTCTAGGGGTGAACGCTCTCCCTGGGTCTCCTCCCCCATCTCCAGGGCCAGCTTCTCCAGCAGCCCTCGCTCCTTCTTATTGAGCTTCTTCGGGATCTTGACGCTCACATGCACATAGAGGTTCCCGCGGGCAGAGCTGCGAAGCCGCGGCATGCCACGGCCCTTCACCTTGAGGATATCACCGGATTGGGTGCCTTCGGGCACCTTGACCTCGACCTCTTCGTCTTCCATGATGCCATCCACCGTGATGCGGGCACCCAGGGCTGCTTGGATCATGGAGACGGTGACCGCCACATGGAGGTCATCCCCATCTCGCTGGAAATAGTCATCGGGTTGGATGCGGATGGTGACGATGAGGTCACCGGATGAGGCTCCCCGCATGCCCGCTTCGCCCAGATCGGGAACGCGCATCTGCTGGCCGTCCCTGATCCCGGCGGGTATATCCACAGAGACCTTCTGCCTATCCGGCACCCGGCCTTGGCCCTGACACTCCTCACAGGCCCCCTCTATGACCTTTCCCGTGCCTTCGCACTCTGAGCAGGTGGTGCTTGATTGCATGTCGCCGAACATGGTGCGCTGCACCACGGTCACGCGCCCAGACCCCCCGCACCTCTCACAGGTCTTCTCGGTACCACCCTCGCCGATGCCTGAGCCTTCACAATCAGCACAGGTGGCCAACCTGTCGTAGATGATCTCCTTGGAGGTGCCTCGTGCCGCATCTTCTAAGGTCACCGTGATGCCCAGCCCCATGTCCCGGCCCTCTCGGCGTACCTGCTGGGAGCGGGCGGCACCCCCGAAGAACGTGGAGAAGATATCCCCCATGCCTCCGAAGCCGCCGAAGATGTCTTCGAAGTCAACGTAGCCCGGACCTGATCCCGCAGCACCGGGGATGGTGCCGAAGCGATCATACTGAGCCCGCTTGCTGGCATCCGAGAGCACGTCATAGGCCTCATTGAGCTCTTTGAACTCCTCTTCCGCATTGGCTGACTTGTTCACATCCGGATGAAGTTCCCGGGCCCGGTGACGGAACGCCTTCTTGATCTCAGCCTCTGAGGCATCCCTGCTGACGCCGAGTATCTCATAGAGGTCCTTCTGCGCGGTTGCTGGCATCTTCTATCCCCTCATTCGTCTTTCAGGACATCCTGGGCTGCCCGAACAGCACCGATGGTCCTTGAATAATCCATGCGCGTTGGCCCGATGACGGCTACGATCCCCTGAGCATCCCCGCGGCCATAGACCCCGGCGATGACCGATACGCCGAACAAGCGCTCAGAGGCGTTCTCACGTCCGATCCTGATGCAGATATCCCCTTCACAGATGCCGCTCTCCCCCAAGGCCTTGAAGAGCACCCTGTCATCCTCCAGGATCTCCATCACCGGCAGCAGCGCTTCGGATTCGTGGAACTCCGGTTTGCGCAGAAGGGTGCTCATGCCAGAGCGAGTGGCCCGCGTGCGGGTGAGGCGTGCGGCTGCCGCCCTGAGCGCTCGAGCGATGATCTTGGCCGCCGGCCCTTTGAGCAGGGGCTCCACAGCCCCTTCGACAGCCAGCTCTTCAGCCGAGAGACCCTGGATGCCCTCGTTCAAGATGACGCCCATCTGAGAGAGGTCCTCAGAGAAGACGGGATCTGCGAAGAGGGCATGCTCATTGGCCACCTGACCATCTTCGGTGACCAGAACGACGAGAGCCGCATGATCTGAGAGGGACACCAAGGACACCTGGCGAATGCGGGAAGCATCCTGCTTGGGAGCCATGATGACCGAGAGGCACTGGGTGAAGCGCGCCAACTCTGCATTGGTACGCTCGATCAGGTCATCTAAGGCATCGGCGCTGGCACGGATAGCCTCTATCTGAGAGGGTTGCGGGAGCAAAGGATCGCCATCGGCTGCCGTGAGGATCTCATCGACGAACTCCCGATACCCTGCATCCGTGGGAATGCGACCGGCAGAGGTATGAGGCTGGGTGATGTAGCCCGCCTCCTCCAGAGCAGAGAGCTCATTGCGGATGGTGGCGGGACTCACGCCCAGATCATGGTGCTCGGCGATGGTACGCGAGCCAACAGGGCACGCATTGGCAACGTACTCCTCTATCAACGCACAGAGGATCTGCTGGCGCCTATTCGAGAGCATCGTATCGGTGACCCTTCTTGTATGCCGAATCCGTTTTCTAGCAGTCTAGCTGCTCGAGTGCCAGCAATCAAGGTGCAAGGGAGAGAAGCTCGCCGAAAAGCTCATTGCCCAAAAGCCATCCCCGCTCGGTGGGATGCCAACCCGCCTCATCTTGGGCGAGGAGGCCAAGAGCTTCCAGGCGGCAAAGGCACTCCGGCAGCTCCGGGAGCAGCTCGGCCATCCGAGCAGCCCGCTCCCTCGAAAGGCCTGCCGTCATCCGCATGGCCAGCATGGCATCCTCTGCCGCCATCTGAACAGCATCCAGATCGTCTTCCACCTCACCGTTGCGCACCCGCATGCGTCGCTCATCATTCTGGGTCATGGTGACCGCCGAGCGCCCCAGCCCCAGATAGGGCACCCCCATCCAATAGCTCTGATTGTGCTTGGCCTCGAAGCCGGGGCGGGCATGGCTTGCCACCTCGTAGCGATGAAGCCCCGCCTCTGCCAGCAGCCGATGAGCCTCTTCCATCATATCCGCCTGCTCGTCTTCCGTAGGCAGGTCAAGCTTGCGGCGACGCCGGTAGAGCTTGGTACCCTTCTCCAAGGAAAGCGGATAGAGGCTCACATGGGGAACGCCCAGGCTCACCGCCTGGGCCACATCTGCTGCTGAACCCTCCGCGGTCTGTCCGGGAAGGCCGCACATGAGGTCAAGGCTCACGTTATCGAAGCGCGTCTGCGCTGCTTCCAAGGCGCGCAGCGCATCTGATGCGGAGTGGATGCGCCCGATGGCTTTGAGCAGATCATCGTCGAAGGATTGCACGCCCAAGGACAGCCGATTCGCTCCCAGCGCCCACATATCCTTCACCAAAGGCTCGGTCAGGCTCTCCGGATTGGCCTCCACGGTGTATTCCTGCACACAGGAGAGATCCACGAAGAGGCTCAAAGCGTACATGAGCGAGGCGAGATGCTTCGCCCCTAGATGGGTAGGGGTGCCACCACCCAGATAGATGGTCTGAATGGAAGAGAGCTCCCCCTCCTTGGAAAGCCGCCGGATGTCCCCTATCAACCCTTCGACATATTCGCCGAGGTAGGGATCATCGGAGCCATAGGGCAGGGAGTCGAAATCACAGTAGTGGCATTTGGAGGCGCAGAAGGGCACATGGATGTAGAGCCCCTGGTAAGCATCATGCGGCATGACTGCGCTCCGCTACCGCATCGAATACCGCGCAGAACTCCTCGACGGCGGTGCATTGGTTCAAACGTCCCCGGGCCACAGACGCCCCGGGGAGGCCAGCGACATACCAAGCACCATGCTTGCGCATGGGGGCCAGGCGTCCGGCTTTGAGCTCGTGGAGCATCCGGACATGGCGCTTCGCCATACCCATGCGCTCTTGGGCCGTTGGGGGCACGGGGGCAGGAGCACCCTTGAGGGCTGCTTTCATCTCGGCGAAGATCCACGGGTTGCCCTCTGCGGCACGGGCCACCATGACGCCATCGCAGCCGGTCTCCTCCACTAGGGCCCGAGCATCCAAGCCGCCTCGCACATCGCCATTGCCGATGACGGGGATGGAAACGGCCTCCTTCACCCGAGCCACCGCACCCCAACTGGCCTGACCCCGATACATCTGGGTGGAATAGCGCCCATGGACGCACAGGGCGTCAGCCCCCGCCTCCTCCAGGGCGCGCGCGAAGGCCGGAGCGCTCTCTCCCGCCTCCTCAGACCAGCCACGACGGAACTTGGCAGTGACGGGATGATCCACGGCGGCCTTCACCGCTGACACGATGGAGGCGGCTAACGGGACATCCTTCATGAGGGCGCTCCCATCCCCCTTGGAGACGATCTTGCGGGCCGGGCAGCCCATGTTGATATCCACGAGCACCAGACGCTCTCCCAGCTTTTGCTCTACCCAAGCAGCCATGGAAGCGAGGGTATCCGGCTCATGACCGAAAAGTTGCACAGCCACTGCCGTCTCCCCTTCGCCGAGATCCACCAGATGACGCGTCTTGTCATTGGCGTAGGAGAGCCCTTTGGCAGATACCATCTCCGTATAGGTGAGATCAGCCCCCTGTTCCCGGCACAGCGCGCGAAAAGCAGCATCGGTGACCCCTGCCATAGGAGCCAGCAACACCGGATGGCCTCGGAAAAAACCGCCTGCCAATGCCACGGATCAAGCACCGAGGGTGAGAACGGAGCACGAAACGAAGGCGAAGAGCACGATGATGACGATGACCACGATGGCTGCGATGAGCACGCCCATCCGAGAGCAGCCAGACATCTTCGCCTGCTCTTGTTCTTCGGCGATCTTCTTCTCATCGAACGGATCGTTGAGCCAGTCGTATTCTTCATGTTTTGCCATAGGATGCATGATAGCCTCAAACGCATGGGATGAAAAGGATGGAGATCCCATCTTCTCCAGCAGGCTCGCAGAGGAAGAAGGGGGTCCTCCGCGCCTGACCTCGAGCGGAAAAGAGTGCCGTGCATATCCTCCTCATCGGGGCAGCATGATGACGAAGGCGGTGAAGCCCTCTTCGCTGGTTGCGGTGATGGCGCCCTTATGGGCCAAGACGATCTCCTTGGCGATAGCTAACCCGAGCCCCGCACGGCCAGAAGCAGAAGAGCGGGAGGCATCCTCCCGGTAGAACTTCTCGAAGATGCTCTCCAGGTGCGCAGGGGATATCTCCTTGCCTTGATCCGCGACGGTCAACCTCCATCGGTCTGCATCCGGCTCGAGGCTGATATCGACTGTCGTGTCGCTGTCGGCGAAAGCAACGGCATTGCGCACCACATTCCCCACCGCTCGGGCCAGCTTGTCTGGATCCACGAAAGCCTTCGCCTCCTTCGGTCCCGTCACGGCCAGCGTCAAGGAACGCGCCTCTGCCTCTGGGAAGAATTCATCAGCCACCTGCTGGCAGAGCATCGTAAGATCGACCTGTTCTCGCTCTATGGGAATGGATTGAAGGTTGTAGCGGGTTATCTCGAAGAACTCATCGATCAGGCCCTCCAGGCGCTCTGCCTTGTCAACCGCCGTCTTGATGTAGCGCCTCTGGGTGCCTGAATCCATATCGGGAGCCTCATCCAAGAGCAGCAGATAGCCCAGAACAGAGGTGAGGGGTGTTTTGATGTCATGAGCCAGATAGGCCACCAGCTCGTCTTTGCGCTGCTCTGCCGCCTTCGCCGCCCGCTCATCAGCCAAGGAAGACAGGCGGATGTCGTTCAATTCGCTCTGGGTGATGAGCAGGTCCCGAGAAAGCTCCACGGGCTTTTCCTTGTCGGACAACAGACCGCCCACAGCCCGGGAGAGCTCGTCGAAATAGCGAAGGGACCTTCCGAATCCTACCAGTACCACCGCGATGCAACCCAACAGATAGGACCCGAGGGCGATGGGCAGCTTGAGAGCACGGATGCTCTTATAGACCGAGAGATCCCGTCCCTCGACGGTGGACTCTGTGGAATAGAACTGCCAATCCTCCAAAGAAGAGCCGTTGCTCAGCGCATCCTTATAGATGAGCTGCTGACGCAGTTCATCCAGCGTGAACCACTCAGGTCGCGACCCATCCAAGGTAACGAGCAGATGGGTGGAAGGAGCCAGCTCTTCGGAGGTATCACGACTGATGGAGCCGTCAGCCAAGATATCTTCAAGAGGCGTCCCCTTAGCTGCCATGATCTCAAAGGCAAGCTCTATCTCGTAGAGGATGCTTTGACGGCGGTCCTCGTCTTCAGAGGGATCTCCGCTCGCCTCTTGCATCGCCAGAAGGTGTCCATCCAGCCCATCCAGGCAGGTCTCCAGAGAATAATCAGCGAGATCCCAGTAACGCCATTCGGAAGTGGCATCGGCGATATCATCAGCGATGCGCGGTACCAGCATGGCGTTGAGCACCAAGGCCACAGAAGCGAAGAGCGCGGTATAGATGAGCCAATCCCGAAACAGCTTCAAGGAGAGCCGTCGTCGAAGCAAACGTGCCTGGTCAGAGTAGCGCTCCCTCCTCATATCCGCCCCCCTTCTGGGCCCTTGGCGATCCTATACCCCACACCCCAAGCCGTTTGAATGAACTCCACGGATGAATCTATGTTCGCCAGCTTCTGACGCAGATGACGGATGTGCACCATGATCGTGTTCGTGGATGAGGCGTTGGCTGGCTCTTGCCACACCTGCTCATAGAGCTCTTTTGCCGACACGGGTTCCCCCTGACGCGAAAGCAGCAACTGCAGGATGCCGAACTCCTTCGGGGTGAGGGTGAGCGGGATATCGTAGAGAGAGGCTTGATGGGCCTTGACGTCCATGATGATGCCTGCGCTGGATAGCTGAGCCAGCTCGTGGGAATCCTCTTCAGAGAATGAGCGACCTCCGCGTCGGAGCCGTGCTCTCACCCGAGCCACCAGTTCTCGCGGCTTGAAGGGTTTCGTCACGTAGTCCTCCGCTCCCAAGGAGAAGCCCACCACGATGTCGGCCTCTTCATCCTTGGCGGTGAGGAAGATGACGGGCATGGAAGCCGAGGCTGCTCTGAGCTTAGGGAGAAGCTCAAGGCCATCCATCCCCGGCATCATGATATCTATGAGAGCTAGGTCGAAAGCCTCTGAGCGGACCGCCTCCAAGGCCTCTTCAGGCCCATAGCATGCCCGGACAGAGAAACCTTCCCCTTGGAAGATGCTAGCCACCAGATCAGCGATGGCAACCTCATCATCCACCACCAGGATGCGCTTATTCGAAGAGTAATCCATGGGCCTATTGTAGAGACCAAGAGGGGCTTCATCTGACTAGAATGCTCTCCCGAGACATGAATTAAGGAAAACTTAGGATTTCGCTATGGGAAGGTTAAGGGGGTGCTCGAATAGGCTTCTCTCAGGCCCTGATATGAGGCTTGCCTGAGAAAGGAGCACCCATGGGCACCTATCCGCCTCGACCTACCCTCAACTACAACCCTCGATACCGAACTCGGAGCGTCGCGCCCACCTTTTCCGAACGGAACGTTCCCTATCGCCCCACGCCTACCCAACCAGCACCGCTACCTGCGCTCAAAGCCATAGCCATGGTGGCATCATTGGCCTTTGCTGTCATCCTGTTAGGGATGGTGCTCACCACCGTGAAGGATGGCGGGCTGCTGGGATCAGCGAATGCAACGGGCAGCGCACCCTCTGGCCAAGTGAGCCGCTCGGGGAAGCTAAGCACGCCGGTATCCCAATGGAAGCGCGGAGAGATGCCCTACCTCTATCAGATCGACGAGGCCTGGGGCCAGGAGCCCTATGCCGGTGCCACGATCAGCACGCACGGCTGTGGACCTGTGGCCCTCTCCATGGCCTATATCTACCTCACAGGCAAGACCTCTTTGGGGCCGGTAGAGATGAGCCGCTTCAGCGAAACGCACGGGTTCGTAGACGCCGGCGCCACCAGCTGGAGCTTCATGAAGGAAGGTGCTCAGAAGCTGGGGATACGCTCGCGAGAGCTACCTGCCAGCAATGATGTCATCATGACCCAGCTGCGCATGGGCCATCCTGTCATGTGCTGCGTGGGACCAGGGGATTTCACCACTGATGGACATTTCATCCTGCTGGCGGGCGGCGATGAGCCGAGTGCCATAGAGGTGCGAGACCCCAATTCCCCTGAGCGGAGCAAGCAAACATGGAGCCTGGATACCATCATCTCCCAAGCTCGCAACTTCTGGGCGCTGTCCGTTTGAGCGACCCCGCGACGATGATCCTCCCTAAGATCCTCACGGAGCGGTCATGAAGATGACATCGTCGAAGCGGCGGATATCCTGGATATGATGGGTTATGACGATCACCGTCTTGTCAGCCAGGGTCTCCTGGATGGTATCCATGACGGCCCGTTCGGTATCAGGATCAAGCGCACGGAACGGCTCATCGAGGATGATGGTATCAAACCCTGCCAAGAGCGCTCGGGCAACGGTGATGCGGCAGGCCTCACCCCCCGATACGTCCTCTCCCCCAGCGGCCAGCATACTGTCCAACCCCTTCGGCAACCGCTCCAACAGCCCCGAGAGCCCCACTTGGCCCAGCACGCGCACCAGCTGGTCATCCGTTGCCGCACCATCAGCTATCAGAAGGTTCTCCCGCAAGCTCTTATGGAACACATAGGCATCCTGCTCTATCAACCCGACGCTGCCCTGGATGCGCACGGTACCAACGGTGGGTCTAAGGATGCGGGAGATGAGCTTCGCGAAGGTGCTCTTCCCTGCCCCGCTTGGACCGACCACGGCGGTAAGGCTCCCTTTCGGGATGCGGAGGTCCAGGCCGCGAAGCACAGGACGAGAGCACCCCGGAAACGACAGGCCCACCCCTTCCATCTCCACGGCCCAAGATACATCCCGGACAGGTGCGACGTGGGCCCGAACAGCGCGGACAGTGCTATGAGCACCTCCCAGGATGAGTCCTAGGCGCTGAGCACCCTGGCGGGTCGCATGACCCTCCAAGAACGCCTCTGTGGCGGGCAGCAGGAATTCGATCAGAGGGAAGAGACAGATAGAGAATGCGGTTATCCAGTTGGGCGGCCATGGAGCCTCTCCAGTGGGAGCCAGGTTCGCAAGCAGGCCCACCAGCACTCCCTCCTGCCCTCCACCAGCGAACGACACACCATCAGTGGCAAGGGTGAAGACCTGGGAGGACCAGATGAGGCAGAGGACGACCGCAAAGCCCATCAGCAGCTGACAGGCGAAGGAGCGCAGGCGCTTGCGAGCTGCCAGGGAGCGCTCGAGACCATCAGAGCGTTCATGGACTCGAGCGATGCGCTCTGCAAAAGCGCTCCCCTGACCAGAGAGGATCACATCTCGGATCCCTAGGACATGATCGGTCAAGACGCTATAGAGTGAGCGCGTGGTAACCTGGGCCTCCTCCAGCTTCCCCCGGTCCGCCAAGAGCGCTCCCACACCGATCCCCACCGTAGCCAAGAACATCAAAACGAAGAGGGCCGCCCCGAGAAGCGCTGAGGCGAACGATGCCGCCAGGGGTACGATCAGCACCAGGATGAGCGCGCAGGCCAAGGGGAAGACGCAGCGCAGGAAGAGATCTTGGACAGCCGCGATGTCCTCGGTCAGCGTTGCCAGCGCATCCCCCAGCTTGAAGGTGCGCTGCACCCCTTCCTGGCGCTCCACTGCCTCGAAGAGCCGCCGCCTGAGCAGGCTGGTAGCGCGCAGGACCCAATCATGACCCAGCAGGCGTTCGATGTAGTCTATGAGGGGCTTGCCCACACCGAAGATGCGCACGAGGATGGAGGGCAGGTGCAAAGCAAGGACGGTGAAGGGGATGGCCGCTGCCAAGGAGATCATGTAGCCGGAGGTGAACATCAGCGCAGATGCGAAGAGTGCTGCCACCACCGAGAGCAGGATGGAAAGAAGCGCCAGACCCGCGTGGTTGCGAAAGAGCATGCGCACAAGGAATGGACCACTCTGGGGAACTGCGGCAGATGCATCCTCATCGAAGGGCTCCTTCCTCTGGGGTGAGGTGGGTGCAACGGGTCCATCAACCACCCCTTCGTTTCCTCTCTTGGACATATGGGATCTGAACCAATCCAGATCATCCTCCACCCCTCGGGTCTGGGCGCGAGGGCCTTCCATCCTGACCCGGCCGCCTTCCACCACCAGATTCACATCAGCCCGCTCCGTCCAACGCAGGCGATGGGTAGCCATGATGACCAGCTTGGAAGCGAAGGCCTCTTGGAGCGTACGCTCCAGGTCGTATTCGGTGATGATATCTAGATGGGCCGTGGGCTCATCTAGCACCACCACCCTGCGCCCCGGATCCGCCAAAGCCCGAGCCAGAGCCACCCGATGGGCTTCTCCTCCCGAAAGCGGGCGCCCTCCTTCGCCGAGCAGCGCATCCAGCCCCTCCCCTTCCTCCACCAGCCGCCCCAGCCCCACCTGGCGCAGGGCATCAGCGATCCGCTCATCGGTAGCCTTCGGATCCAAGAGACGCACATTGTCCCTCAAAGAAGCATTGAAGATATGAGGTCGCTGAGGGATGTAAGCCACATGGGAATGCCAGTCGGCCCGCTTCAGCGTTTCTGCCTCCGCGCCGTTCACGCAGATGCGACCACTCGTGGGGTCAGTGAATCCAGCCAGGATATCCAGAAGCGTTGATTTTCCCGCGCCGCTAGGGCCCGTGACCACTACGAGCCGGGGCCGTCCCAGATCGAAGGTGGCGTCCTTGAGGATGTGGGGAGCACTCCCATAGGAGAACCGCACGCCTTCGAACCTGATATGAGGAAGACCCGAGCGGTTCAGAGCGCAGATCAGATCCGGTTCATTCTCCATGCTCTCGTAGCCCACCTGCTGGGAGGCGGCATCCGTTGCAAAGCCGATAGCCTGACGCACCTGAGTCAGGGCCGATCTCCCCTCCAAGCTGGCATGGAATCCCTTTGCGAAACGGCGAATGGGGATGAAGAACTCAGGTACCAAGAGCAGAACGCAGAGGGCAGGGAAGAAGCTCACCTCACCCTCCACCAAGCGGAACCCCAACATGATGGCCACAGCTGCCAACCCACAGGTAGCGAAGATGTCCAGCACCGTGCTGGAGAGCGTCGCCGTG
Organism: uncultured Eggerthellaceae bacterium; assembly: GCA_910588205.1. GTDB lineage: Bacteria > Actinomycetota > Coriobacteriia > Coriobacteriales > Eggerthellaceae > MGBC163016. The sequence goes on along the minus strand of CAJUQK010000001.1, from coordinate 37,911 downwards.
CGCAAGGTGCGCATCACCTGGCGGCGGTATTCCTCAGAAGCCGCGAACACCGCCTTTCCATACCCCTGAGCGCGACCGAAGACCCGCAAGGTAGACAACCCGCGGAGGGCATCCATGAAATGATCGGACATCTGGGCGAAACCCTCGTGGCGCCGTGCGGCATCATCGGAGGCGGTATGCCCCACCAGACGCATGAAGATGATGATGAACGGAAAGCAGACGGCCACGATGAATCCGCTCACCTCGTCGAAGGCGAAGATGGCAACGCAGAGCGACAGGGGGATGACCACCATGGAGACCCGCTTGGGCAGGATGCTTGCGATATAGTCCCGGATCTTCGTGATGTCAGTGGTGGCGGTAAGAACGCTCGAAGCGGGACCGAATCGCTGAACGAGGGCAGGTCCCGAAAAGGCGAGGGCATTCAAGTACTCTCGCTCCAGCTTGCCGGATACCCGAAAAGCGAAGCGGCAGGAGAGGAAGTCCTCCAGAGCAGAAAGCCCCAAACGACCCGCAAAGCAGCTGATGAACCCGAGCACTGCCCAGATCACCTCACTGAGTGGGACCCCTTGCCAAAGCGAAGTGATGGCGAAGCCCAAGGCAGCGCACTGAGCGCAGATGAGCACCGCTGAGCCGAAAGAGAGACCAAGGCAGATCCCGCGCTGCGCGCGCACCCCCTGGATGCCCCTGAGGCCATCATCTCCCATGGCGGCTAAGCGCTCAGAGCGCACCGGGTGAACGAGACGATGGCGGGCGCTACCCCTCCCTCGCAGCTTTCCGCAAGAAGAGCGGAGGCGAAGGCATCAGCACGAAGCGATCCGGTTTCCTTGGATCTGAGAGCGAACGTGAACCCTTCCGGCGTGAGTCTGGGCTCACCCTCCAAGAAGTCAGCGCACCGAAGCTCCTTCTCCTTCCCTTTGCGCACGAGGGTGACCGACTCAGGTACGCGCATGCTCTCCAAAGGGCAGGAAAGGCACACCTCGTAGCTGCTCACTGGGAAGGCTACCGATGCAGCCGGAGCCTGGGGTTCCACATAGGTGCAAGCTTGAGGCATCAGATCGAAGGGTGCGCTCGCTTTGAGAGCGCTCAGAGCCTTGTCGGGAGCGACGTAGGCAGTGAGCGTCACATCGAACACTTCATCCGTTCCTCCTACCCCTACCGGCAAAGCTGGCCCAAAGGCTATCTTCATATGAGGAGAGAACCCTTGGGAGAGCGCGAAAGGAAGACCGCTGCGACGCACCAAGCGCTCAAGGGCATGGGTGATCTCCAGATGAGAGAGCATAGAGAGCCGCCCCGCTTTGCCGTGGCGGACGCGGAGGCGGAAGGTGCGTGCCTCAGCCATGAGACCCCCTCTCAGCTTGGAGCACCAGACCGCTTCGGGGCTCTTCGCAGATACCGCACACCGTACAAGGGCCGAAGGTGCAATCCTCTGTGGCTATGCCAGCATGGGCACGCTCACGCTCTTTGACCAGGAAGCGCTTGGAAACCCCGGCGTCTATATGGTCCCAGGGCAAAGGGTCATCCAGAGCGAAGGGGCTCAAGGCCACCGCTTCCATATCGACCCCCGTCTTCTCCGCTGCCTGCCTCCAGGCATCCTCCGAGAAGTGCTCGGTCCAGGCATCGAAGCGCGCACCGGCCTTCCAAGCCTCTTCCACCAAGAGCGCCACCTCGCGGCCGCCACGGCTCATGACCGCCTCCAAGAAGCTAGTCTTGGGCTCATGGTAGTCCACGCGCACCGCCTTGAAGCGAACGGCTTCCTTGATCAGCTGCACGCGGCGACGCGCTTCTTCAGGGCCGATCTGCCCCTCCCATTGAAAGGGAGTGTGAGCCTTGGGCACGAAAACGGCCACCGCCACGGTCATCTTCAGGCGACCCCGATCGGAGGGCGCCGTAGCCTCGCGCATCCGCGCGAAGGCATCGCTCGCCAAGCGGCCGATCTGACGCACATCCTCATCCGTCTCGGTGGGCAATCCCACCATGAAATAGAGCTTCACCCGCTGCCACCCTGCTTCCAAGGCGGCATCCACGGCGCTCATCAGATCCTGCTCCGTGACGTTCTTGTTGATGACGTCCCGCAAGCGCTGGGTACCCGCCTCCGGAGCGAAGGTGAGGCCACCTCGCTTCTGACCCGCCACCAAGCCTGCCATGCTCACCCCAAAGGAGTCCAAACGCTGAGAGGGGATGGACAGGCGAACCCCGGTCCCCTCGAAGCGATCGTTCAAGCGGCTCAGGATGGAGGATATCTGAGAATGATCAGTAGTAGAGAGCGAGGTCAAGCTGACCTCCTCGTAGCCTGTCTCCGCGATCCCCCGCTCGACCGCACTGATGATGTTGTCAGCAGACCGCTCCCGGACCGGGCGGTAGATCATGCCTGCCTGACAGAACCGGCACCCGCGGGAGCACCCCCTGAGCACTTCCACGTTCAGCCGATCATGAACGCATTCCACAAAGGGGACCACCATAGGCTCCCAGGCATCTGAATCCGCGAATCCGTCGAAGATGCGCTTGCGTACCCGCTGAGGAGCCGCTCCCTTAGGCACCAGGCGATCGACCTCTCCATCCATCTCATAGAGAGAGGGTACGTAGGTCCCTTCCACCTGGCCCAAAGCCTCAAGGATATCCTGGCGGGATGCGCCCTTCTCCCTGAGAGAGCGCACGCACCGCAACGCCTCAGGCAAGGAATCCTCCCCTTCGCCTATGAGAAGGGCGTCGAAGGCCCGAGAGTAGGGTTCGGGATTGAAAGCACAAGGGCCTCCCCCCAAGATGATAGGGTCGGCATCGCTGCGGTCCCCAGAGAAGAGGGGTATGCCGGAGAGGCTGAGCACCTCCAACACGTTGGTGGCGCAGAGCTCATGGGGCAGCGTGATGCCTATCACATCGAATTCAGTCAAGGGAGTGGTGCTCTCCAACGAGAAGAGCGGAACATCAGCCGCGCGCATGGCATCAGCCATATCCGCCGCAGGCAGATAGGCCCGCTCTGCTGCCATGCCCGGTTCCTCGTTCACCCGGTTCTGGAGGATGCGAACGGCCTGATTGGCTTGACCCAGCTCGTAAGTATCTGGATAGACCATGCAAAAGCCGAACCCGTCCCGTGGCACGGGAGCAGCGCCCCATTCGCTTCCCGCATAGCGACCAGGCCTCTCCACCTGACGGAGGAGCGGAGCCACCCGCTCCCAGATGCTGCTTCTTCCCATGAGCCCGTCAGGACCGCTGAGAGCGGGCAACGACACGAGCAACACCAGGGACGGACCGGGATACACGGCTCAATACTCGCTGACCCAACTTGGTGCCAGCCGCATCACTCACCGTAGAGACAGCGCCATCTCGAGCCGTCTGCACCACCTGAGCGATGCCAACGATATCCCCACCGGCCTCGAAGTACTCCACCGCCGCCCGACCCATGGCCTCGGTGGCCGCAAAGCCCACAGCTCCGCTGATGGCCCAGCCCGCAAAGGGAATGAGCTTCGCTCCTGCCCGGGCTACATTACGAGCCAGGAAAGCGCCGCCCAATACGAAGGCCAGCTCTTTGATGCGGTTCGCATCCAAGGGGCATCCGTAGGCAGTGGCTATCTGCAAGATCATCTTCATTTGGTTGAGGGTCATGATGGGCATGTCTGCCCCGGGGATGATGGGGACGAAGCCCACTGCAGCATTCTGGATAGCAGTAGCGGAGATGGCATCATCAGCCAGCGGCCTACGGATGAAGGGGAACGCCAGGGCCAAGGTGAGCTTCTTATCAGGGCACGTGGTGATGATCCACTCCCCCATCCGTCCGTAGAGCAGCTTGAAGGCATCATCTGTGAGCGGCACAGGGCCCTCATCGGTCACGTCATCCACCCGGGCCCTCAGGGCGGGCACGAAAGAGGCCACCTTCTCCTCGATGCCGCTCTTGAGCTTCACGGGAGCAGCTATGTCAGCAGGAGGAATGGGAGCACCAGCCTCCTGAGCGATGCGAGCCGTGGATGCAGCGTCATCCGTCACCACCATCACAGGTACTGAATGTTCGCGCACCTGTGCGGCCAGCCTTCCCACTTCAGGAGACTCACCTGCTACGATAACGGCGAAGTCATCGCGCACCCCTCCTGCCCGGTAGCCTCCATCAAGGTAGGTCACCGTCACCCGGGTGTGGGCGTTGGTGGAAGCAAAGGCCGCCCGCACCTTCGCCGCCAGATCACCATCAGCGCTATCGTCTATGATGACGGAGACGGAAACGGGTACGCTGCCCACTGCCTGCATATCCTTCGCTATCTTGAAGATCTCTGGGATGTCAACGGGAAGACCCATAGCCTACTCCTGTCATCGGTGCCATCTCGTGCGAGTATACAGATGATATCAGTCCCAACATGGCGAAATTCACGATCATGAATGATGAACCGTAACTGACGAAGGGAAGCGGGATGCCAGTGATGGGCATGAGACCACAGCACATCCCAATGTTCTCCAGGATCTGGAACAACCACATCCCCACGATGGCGCACACGATCAGCATCCCGAAGAGGTTCCCGCAGTTGCGGGCTATATGGATGCTGATGCCCACAAGAGCTGCATAAAGGCCCAAGAGGACCACGACACCGAAGAAGCCCAACTCCTCAGCTAGTACGCAGAAGATGAAATCCGTGGGCGCTTCGGGCAGGAAGCCCAAGGCGGACTGGGTAGCAGAGCCCAAGCCCTTGCCGAACAACCCCCCTGAGCCTATGGCGATCATGGCCTGCTTCAGGTTGTAGCCTTCATCTGTCGTGGAGAGAGCCTCCTGATTCATGAAGACGAGCAAGCGGTTGCGCTGGTAGTTCTTGAGCAGCTTATACTCCCACGTTCCGTCAGCCGTCTGATACTTCAGCACCTCATCCAGAGCGAACACGCAGGCTATGGCCCCTATGAAGAGCGCAAGCGTGATGAGGAGCGGTCGCAGGCGCGCCCCGCCCATCACCAGCACCACCGCTGCTATGAACAGGTACACGAGCCCGGTGCCTAAGTCAGGCTGGGTCATGATGCAGACGAAGGGTACCAGCAAGAGCCCGACGCACTTGCAGTATTCCTTCACGTCATCCAGCCGTCCCTTGTACTTCGCCACCATGCTTGCAGCGAAGAGCACGACGGTGACCTTCGCGAACTCTCCCGGCTGCACCTGCATACCGATGTAGATCCAGGAAGTGGCTCCCATGACAGTACGCCCGATGATAGGCAGGTGCGGCGAGAGGATGAGGATCGCGCTCACGATGAGCAGCGGATAGGTAAGAGCTCCGAACTTGCGATAATCGAACATCCAGAACGCCACCATGGCCAAGATCCCCAGCGCCACACCCATGAGCTGGCGAGAGAAGCTGTAGTCATCATCGGTCTGCACTGCCGACCAACAGATCAGAAGGCCGAAGGCCACCAAGGCCGCGCAGATGATAAGGAAGGGCCAACAGACCACCGAGGACAGGCGACCTCGGCGCGCAGAGCCTGCATGGGTGGGAGTGGCGGCCGCATGAACGGAGCTGATCTGAGGCAATGGCATGGGTCAGTCCGTCCTCGCTGAACCAGTCCCGCTCTCGCGAGCAACAGAGCGGCCTGAGGAGCCGGAGATGCGGGCGACCTCCAAGCTAGCTGTATCCTGTGATTCCCCTTCGAAGAGGGCCGCCAAGACCTGGGCCACCACAGGACCCGCCTCCTTGGCACCGCTATCACCCTCCTCCAGGATGCAGGCCACCACGTATTTCGGATCATCGTAGGGGGCATAGGCCACGAACCAGGCATCGGCCAGCCTATCCGTATGCTCGGCCGTACCAGACTTGCCCGCCGCATCCAGATTCCGCGCAGAGAAGGAGGGCCAAGCATCCTGGCTCTCCGCGATCATATCATGGAGGGACTCTCGCACGTATTCCAGATGCTCCTGATTGACATCCGGTTCACCCACCACCTCTGCCTGGGCGCTCACCACCACCTCCCCTTCGCTGTTGCGCACCTCCGCCAGCACGTGGGGCTTCAGGATCTTCCCCGTTGCGATGGCCCCGTAGGCCACCACCAGCTGCAGCGGAGTGATGAGCACATCTCCCTGGCCGATGATCATATTGGTGTAATCACCGCCGCGCCAGTAGGCTTCGGAGGGGACGTTGCGCCACTGCTCCGCCTTCCATTCAGGGGTGGGGATGCGCCCCGTGGATTCGTCGGGGAGGTCGATACCTGTGGGAGAGCCGAAATCATAGAGCTGCAGGTATTCCTGGAGGGCCGTGTCCGATATCTCTCCCGTGCCCTCAGGACCGTGGTCATAGAAGGCCTTCGCTATCTCATAGAAGACCACGTCGCAGGAGTTCACGATGCCATCATGGAGGTCCATGAAGCCATGGCCGCTGTGCAACCAGCACTTCTGCACATCCCCGCTCTCGAAGCCGTCCCAAGCGCCCCCGCATTCCCATTCGGTCTCATAGTCAGCGAAGCCATGATGCAGCCCTGCCATGGAAGTGAAGGCCTTGAAGGTGGAGGCAGGGGCGTATTGCCCGTTCACCACGCGGTTCACCATGGGAGCATTGGACTCATCGGTGTTATAGAGGTCCCAGATATCCTGGGGGATGCCGTTGGTGAAATAGGAAGGATCGAAGGTGGGGTAGCTAGCCATGACGGGAATGGATCCATCCTTCACATTCATGGCCACCACCGCGCCTCCCTTGCCCACACCCGTGCCGATATCCCCGAGTGGAGCGATGGTCTCAGCCAGCACCCGATCAGCGACGGATTGCGCATAGGCATCTATGGTCAGATGCAGATCAGAGCCTTTGGAGGGCATCGTCTCACCTATAACGGCCACCACGCTACCCTTCGCATCCACCATCATGCGCCGCTCCCCCTGATCCCCGGAGAGAGTGCCGTCATAGATGCGCTCTACCCCGCTCTTCCCCACGATGTCCGTGCTATGGATCTTGCGACCAGTGGCCGCCTGGGAGAGCTCATCGTCTGTGGGAGAGCCCGTGTAGCCCAGCACATGGGAGGCCAGCGCCCCGAAAGGATAATGACGCACCGTTCGCGTCTCCATGGAGATCCCTTCGAAGGCATCCGGATGCTCGGCGATGAAGGCGATGTCCCGCAAGCGTACACCCTCGGCCACCACCCGCTGGTTCTGCGCTCCACTGGAAGCATCCTGGATGCGCTGACGCACGATGGGAGCAGGAAGACCCAGCACTGCCGCCAGACGGAGCACTGTATCAGGATCATCGGCCACCGAAGGTTCCGCAAGGACCGTTTGGCTGGACTCGTTCGTGACCAGCTCTCGTCCGCGAACATCGTAGATGCACCCCCGCGGAGCAGGAGTGGAAACACTCGTGAGCAGATTATCCTCGGCTTCCTTCTCATAGCCTTGGCCGCTCTTCACCTGAAGGTTCCAGATACGGGCTGCCAACGTGGCGAAGACACCCGCCGCCAACAAGCCCAGAGCCAAGAAGCGCCGCGAGAAGGTCGCAGGAGCCTTGGAGGCATCATGAGTAGAGGATACCTTGACATCCGTAGTGCCCTCCCCCTCAGCAGAGGCGGCCTCATCGAACCCCACTTTGATATTGGTGAGCTCAGCTCCGAAGGCATCATCTGAGGAGGAGCGCTCGGCATCGCGCCGCCGGATGATGACATAGATAAGGACGGCGCCCACGAGGATCACCGCCGTTATGATCCCTGCAACGAGTGCTAGCGTCATAGGCTCTCTGGTTGGCTCCTAGCCGATGGATGGCATCTCTGCGCTCCCGCTGGTACGCCGGAGAAGGAGGCGCAAGAGCGGATACATGACAAGCGCTATCACCGTATCATAGAGGAAGTTCGGGAGCGACCGATAGAGCAGCGCCTCCCCTAAACCCACATGCCACCCACACGTTACGCAGATGCAAGCGTAGAGCACCTCAGCCCCCAGGATGCAGATGCAGATGCAGGCAAGCGGGATGAACAGCGTATCGTTATCCATACGGGCGTACAGCAGCGCCGCCGCACCGGAAGCCACTAGGCAGAGCAGAGCGAACCCACCCACCGGACCCGTGCTCAGAAGGTCGAAGGCAAGACCTGCCAAGAAGGGCATCACCACCACATTGGTCCGCTGGGAAGCCACCGCGAAGGCCACGCAGAAGGCCAAGACGAAGTTCGGCAGCCCGTAGCCGATGCCGATAGCGGGTGCTATCACCACTTGCAGGATCAGGACGACTAGGGTGCAGAGTATCTCAGGGATGAAGCGTGCCATCAGGACTGTCCTCCCTGGATCTGCTGGGGAGCTGAAGCAGTACCGGAGGCGCCCTCAGCAGAGGAAGCATCGGATGCAGCGGAAGAACCCTCTGAAGCGGCACCGGATTTGATGATGCCCGCAGATTCGCTGGCACTGAAGACCACTGTGACCTCTTCCAAGGCCGCAGCCACTTCATTGGGAGCCACGACGATCACCCGGGTGCCATCGTTGGCGCTGCCTTCCACGCGCACCACCGTTCCGATCAAGAGTCCCCTGGTGAAGCTCCCCCCTAGACCGCTGGTGAGCACCACATCCCCTTGATTCACCACCGCCGCAGCATCTACGTTCTCAAGGTGGAGCGCTCCAGACAAGGATCCACGGACCACGCCTTCCACCCGGCTCGACTGCACCTGAGCCGCCACGCCGGAGTTCGGATCCGTCAACAGGCGCACCACCGAAGAGGAGGGTGCAGCCTCTATCACCTGACCGATGACCCCAGCGGGTCCCGTGACCGTAAGCCCCTTCTGGACCCCTTCATCCGTCCCCGCATCTATGGTGATGGTCTGATTCCACGCATCCGTAGAGCGGCCGATGACCCGTGCGCCGATGCCCTCTATCTTATAGATATCCTTCAACTCCAGAAGCCCGCGCAACCGCTCGGACTCCAATCGGTATTCCTCGGCCTGGGTCAGGAGCTGCGTCAGCTGCGCATTCTTCTCCTTGAGCGAGGAGAGGGTCTCCTCGTCAGCGGAGCCATTCGCCACAGCCTCTTCCGCCTGGTCCATGGCGGCCTCAACGTGCGCTCCTGCGACCTGAGCAGGAGCAACCAGGGAATGGACGGCCTGCTGAGCCCGATGCAGCGGGCCACCATCTCCTTCGATGGCGTAGACGGCGATCATGACCACGCTCAAGCCCACTAGGATGGCCGCCAGGATGCGGGTCAAGGGCGCTCCTTGGTCTTGGAAATTGAGTGCCACGGTCCTTGGGAGGTTACTTGGACCGCATCAAGGTCTGACGAAGGGCTGTGGGGGTCTCCAGCACCTTCAGGCAACCAGAGACCACGTTGGTGAGAGCCGTCTCAGATACCCAGACGGGGATCTCGAGCCTGTCTGTGAGATAGCGATCCAGACCGGACAACAGGCCGCCACCACCCGTAAGCAGAATGCCGTTCTGGATGATGTCGGAGGCCAAGTCGGGGTTGGTAGTCTTGAAGGTATCCTTGATGTGCAAGACCATCTCCTCGATGGGAGCCTGGAGCGCGGCGCGCACATCTTCGGACTGGATGGTGACCTCTTTGGGTTGTTCCGTGTAGACATCCTGACCGGAGATGATCATGTCCCGCTCTCGGCCATCCTCGAAGGGAAGGACGCTACCTATCTTGATCTTGATGACCTCGGCGGTACGCTCCCCTATCTTGATGCCCAGAAGGTCCCGCAGGTGCATAGCGATGGCCTCATCCAACCGGTTGCCCGCCAGGCGCAGGCTGGAGGAGGACACGATACCACCCAAGGAGATGACGGCCACTTCCGTGGTGCCTCCGCCGATATCCACCACCATGGAACCCGTGGGTTCGGTCACGGGCAGATCGGCTCCCATGGCAGCAGCCATGGGCTCTTCGATGAGGTAGGCCTGTTTGGCACCGGCTTGGATAGCCGCCTCGAACACAGCGCGCTTCTCAACGGAAGTAGCGCCGCAGGGGATGCAGATGACGATGCGCGGCTTGGCTTGCCAGGGATACTTGCGGTCAGAAGCCTTGGAGATGAAGGCTGAGAGCATGGCCTCTGTCACATCGTAATCAGCTATGACGCCATCCTTCAAGGGATGTTCCGCACTGAAGGCATCCGGCGTATGATTGATCATGTTCTTCGCCTCATGGCCTACAGCCAAAACGCGATGGGTACTCTTCTCTATGGCAACGACCGAAGGCTCATTGATGACGATGCCTTCGCCCGTGATGGCAACGAGCGTGTTCGCGGTTCCCAGGTCTATGGCCATGTCTGTGGCCATGTTCCCTCCGAAGTCTGCGAACCTGTCAAGCAATGACATGGATTACTGCCCTCTCGGTGATATGCGTACAGTCGTTTGAAGATTGTATCAGATGATGAGGCCGCAGCAGGTGCTCTTCGTCATCTGTGCCGAGCAGCGCGGGGATGGGAGGAGAGATACTCCTCCACCAGATGCTGACGGTCCACATGGGTGTAGATCTGGGTGGTGGATATGTCCGAATGGCCCAGTATCTCCTGGATCACCCTCAGGTCGGCACCACCATTCAGCATATGGGTGGCGAACGAATGACGGAGGGTGTGAGGATGCAGCCCTTTGATCCCGATGGCCTCACCTGCCGCCCCTACTATCTTGTAGAGCCCCTGACGCGTGATGCGACGTCCCCGCTGGTTCAAGAAGACCGCTCTCAAGCTATCGGCATCCGGAGCGGTAGCTCGCAGGGACATCTGCGCCCGAGCATTGCCTAGATAGGCTCCCATGGCTACCAGAGCCGTGCCTGAGAGGGGTACCAGGCGCTCTTTGCTCCCCTTTCCGATGACGCGCAAGAACCCTTCCTCCAGGAATACGTTCTGTACGTCCAGCCCGCAGACCTCACTGGCCCGCAGCCCGCAACCATAGAGCACTTCCAACAGGGCCCGGTCCCGTACCCGGGGAGGCTCGGGCTCATAGATGGAATCCAGCAGCTTGCAGGCCTCTTCGATGGAGATCACATCTGGGAGGCGGTCAGGGGTATTCGGCATGGGAATGGGAGCTGTCGGGTTCTTCGATGCAAAGCCCTCGGAGAGACAGAACCGGTGGAATCCCTTGAGAGCGGACAGGCGCCGCTTCACCGTGGTAGGAGCCTCCCCCGCCTTGAAGAGCGACTGCTGGAAGGCGGAGACATCATCGGGGGTCACAGCATCTACGGTCCTCTTCGACACATCTTCCAAAAAGATCCGGTACCGCCCCAAGTCCCGCTCATAGCCTTCCAGGGTACTGGCAGCCAACCCACGCTCGATGCGCAGGTACAACAGGTATTCGCTCATGGCTGACCCGAGGTCCATGGAAGGTGACCATCCTCCTCTTAACAGCCGTCCAACCCCCTGGTGCTGGACGGCGGCGCGAATGATAGCACGGTTTTACAGCTCCTTAACAGATGCGCAAGCCGTGAGCATCTATAATCAGCAGCAGCGAATATCCCGCCCATCTCCTCAGGAGGTCCCATGAGGACAGGTTTCGATAACGAGAAGTACATCACCCTCCAGGCTGAGCACATCAAGGAGCGCATCGACCGCTTCGGTGGCAAGCTCTACTTGGAATTCGGCGGGAAGCTCTTCGATGACTATCACGCCTCCCGGGTGCTGCCCGGCTTCGAGCCTGATTCCAAGATCCGGATGCTGCAATCCATGGCTGATGACGTTGAGATCGTGATCGCCATCAACGCCAACGACATAGAGAAATCGAAGATCCGCGGGGATCTGGGCATCACCTATGACGAAGACGTCCTGCGATTGATGGATATCTTCCGCTCCATGGGGTTCATGATAGGCAGCGTGGTCATCACCCGCTATGAGAACCAGCCGGATGCGGATGCCTTCCGGCGGCGCATCACGGATATGGGCATCGTGAGCTATCTACACTACCCCATTGCCGGGTATCCCCACGATATAGACCATATCGTGTCCGAAGAAGGATTCGGGCGCAATGAGTTCATCGAGACCACCAAACCGTTGGTGGTGGTGACCGCCCCTGGCCCCGGGTCAGGGAAGATGGCCACTTGCCTCTCTCAGCTCTACCACGAGTTCAAGCGTGGGATCGTGGCGGGCTATGCCAAGTACGAGACGTTTCCCGTCTGGAACCTCCCACTCACCCATCCCGTGAACATAGCCTATGAGGCTGCCACGGCCGACCTGGACGACAATAACATCATCGATCCGTTCCATCTGGATGCCTATGGCACAACCACCGTCAACTACAACCGAGACGTAGACATCTTCCCGGTACTCCGCTCCACCATGGAGCGCATCATGGGAGAGTGCCCCTACAAGAGCCCGACGGACATGGGAGTCAACATGGCAGGGCTGGCCATCGAGGATGACGAAGCCTGCCGCAGAGCCGGCGAAGAGGAGATCGTGCGCCGCTATTTCACCGCTGCTACAGAGGTGAAGCGCACCGGTTCTGGCCAGAAGGCCTTGGAGAAGATCGAGATCCTCATGAACCAGGCAGATATCACTACGAATCTCTCGCCTGCGCGCTCCGCATGCCTGCTCAAGGCTGAGATGACCGGCGGCCCTGCTGGAGCCATGGTGCTCCCCGACGGTTCGGTGGTCACCGGCAAGACCGGGAACCTTCTTGGAGCGGCATCGGCTCTTCTGATGAATGCGCTCAAAGGGGTATCCGGTGTAGACGATGACGTAGATGTCATCTCCGATGACGTTCTGGAGCCGATCTGCCACTTGAAGACAGAGCACCTCGGCAACACCAACCCGCGCCTCCATTCCGATGAGACGCTCTTGGCGCTTTCGGTGAGCTCATCTACGAATCCCCTGGCTGAGCTACTGATAGACAATGCCGATAAGCTCCGGGGCTGCGATGCCTATTTCTCGGTCATCATATCCGGAACCGATGAGAAGCTCTACCGCACCCTGGGCGTCAATGTCTGCTGCGAACCGAAGTTCGAGTCCCATCGGTATTACCACAAGTAGCTGGGCATTCTGTTGGGTTTATCGTAGCTGGGCATCCGCTCTTGATGCCCAGCATCTTCGGGCATGATGGAAGGAAAACGGCCTCTATAGGATGGCTTTGCCGCGCAGGATGACCTGGATGATATCCAAGGTCTCCTCATCCAAGATGACTGCATCGGCCACATGACCCTCTTGGATGCTGCCGTATTCGCCTTCTATCCGAATGGCCCGCGCAGGATTGATGGTAGCCGCCTTCACCGCACTCACCAGCGGGATATCCATTTCCTTGACCGCTACGCGGAAGCAGCGCATGAGATCGCTCACGGACCCGGCTAGAGCCCCATTGGCAATGCGCGCCTCGGGCCCCCGAACAGTGACGTCTTGACCCCCCAGGTCATAGGTGCCGTCCTCAAGCCCCGCCGCCCGCAGCGTGTCAGAAATGAGGATCATCCGGTCATCGCCGAACATATTGAACGCCAAACGCACCATAGACGGGTGGATATGCACCCCGTCAGCGATGATCTCAGCGGTGACATCATCGCGCTCAGCTGCTGCCGGGATAGGACCAGGCTTGCGATGATGCATGGGGTCCATGGCATTGTAGAGGTGGGTCAGGTGCCGCGCACCCTTTTCGAAGGCGTGGCGCGCCGCGTCATAGTCAGCACACGAATGGGCGATGGATATCCGCACCTCATCCTTCATCTCTTCGATGAAGGCATCGGAACCGGGTTCCTCAGGAGCTATGTCCACCAGCTTGATGAGCCCATCCGCCATGGATTGCAGCTGCTTGAATTCATCCGCATCAGGATTGCGAACGTATTCCGGGTTCTGCGCCCCCACCTTAGAGGGAGAGATATAGGGACCTTCCAGGTTGATGCCCACAAGGTCAGCCTCATTACAGGCCGGATCGAAGCTGTGTGCCGTCTCCATGGCCGCGGAGAGCTGCTCGAAGGAAAGGGTCATGGTGGCAGGGCACACCGCCGTGATGCCGCGGGAGGCCTCATAGGCCGCAAGCGCATGGAGCCCCGCTTCGTCCCCGTCGCTGATATCCCCCCCTGCTGCGCCGTGGAAGTGGATATCCACCAAACCGGGGATGACGATGCATCCCTCAGCACTGATGCTCGCACCCTCACCCTTCGCAGTGGCGAACCTATCATCCTTGACGAAGACGTCCTTAGCTTCGAACCCGTTTTCGCAGAACACCTTGCCACCGGTGATGGCGGCCACCTGATCACAGATACCCATGACGATCCCTTTCCTTTCTCAGACACCTAGGGGCAATGAGAGCCCCAAATGCTCGTAGGCCCTCGGCGTTGCCTGGCGCCCCTTCGGCGTGCGTACGATCAATCCTTGCTGCATGAGGTAGGGCTCATAGACATCCTCGATGGTGTCAGTCTCCTCAGAGAGGGCTGAGGCCAGCGTGGTGAGACCCACTGCCCTGCCCGAAAACTGCACGCAGAGCACTTCGAGCACCTTATTGTCCATGGCATCAAGCCCCAGGCTGTCCACTTCGAAGAATTGGAGCGCCTCAGCGGCTATCTGCTCGGTGATGGACCCCCCGGCCCTGACCTGCGCCCAATCCCGTACCCGCTTGAGCATGCGATTCGCCAAGCGCGGTGTACCCCGCGACCGGCGTGCTATCTCCAAAGCCCCCTTCTCATCCACGTCTACCTCCAGGATGGAAGCAGAGCGCTTCACGATGCCTGCCAGCTCTTCTGGCGTGTAATACTGCAGACGGAAGGCTATGCCGAACCGGTCACGCAAGGGACCAGTGAGAAGCCCTGTACGCGTGGTGGCTCCGATCAGCGTGAATCGAGGGATATCCAAGCGGATAGAACGGGCGGCAGGACCCTTGCCCACCACGATATCCAAGGAGAAATCCTCCAAGGCCGGATAGAGAACCTCCTCCACCGCCCGATTCATGCGATGGATCTCGTCGATGAAGAGGACGTCCCCGGCCTCCAGATTGGTGAGGATCGCCGCCAGATCTCCCGTACGCGCGATGGCAGGCCCGCTGGTGGTGCGGATGTTGCATCCCAGCTCATTGGCTACCACCACGGCCAGGGTGGTCTTACCTAAGCCTGGAGGACCCGAGAATAGGATATGATCAGGCGTATCCTTGCGGTCTTGAGCAGCCTGGATGAGGATGGACAAGGATTCCTTCACCTTCGTCTGACCCACGTAATCAGCCAGCATCTTCGGACGCAGGGACCGATCAATGGTGATGTCCTCTTCACAAAGCGTTGGATCAACGCCCCGCGGCTCCGGTTCAGGTTTCGCAGCCTTCTGATGGGCGCTGGCAGCCTCGAAGACCATGCCCTCTATCTCTATGTCATCTCTCAAGCGAACCTTCGACCTTCTCTTGATCAGGGCTTTTGACCCCAAGCTCCCGTTAAGCGCCTACCCTCTTCAGGGCATATTGTAGCAACAGCTCTTCTGAGGCATCTGTCGGGGCACCGTGCAGGGCAACGTCTATCTCTGCCTTCGTGAAGCCCATGGACAAGAGCGCATCCACCGCATTCTTGAAGGCATCCGAGCGCTTCTGCTGCCCAGACGCATCATCTGATGCCAGAGAGGGCAATGACCCCTTCAGCTCTAATACCATGCGCGAAGCCGTCTTCTTACCGATGCCAGGGATCTTAGAGAGGGCCTTCACGTCCTCAGCCATGACCGCCGCAGAGAGCTCTTCGGGAGATAGCGCCGAAAGCGCACCAAGGGCCATCTTCGGCCCGATGCCGCTCACTGCTATCAGAGCCTTGAACAGCGCCTCTTCTTCAGGCTCGATGAAACCATAGAGGACAACGCCGCTATCCGACACAGAGAGATAGGTGATCACATGGGCTCTGCTGCCCTCGGCGGGCAGCAGAGCAACCGAAGACGCGGACATGAGCAGTTCATAGCCCACCCCTGAGACGTTTAGCACGACCCCCGTTGATGACTTGAGCACCACCGTACCCTCTAGAAAGGCTATCATCAGCCGTCCTCCTTATCCTGCGAGCAAACCAACACGTTACGTGCTGGAGCGCGCCAGTTCCAAAAAGCGCTTCTCCGCCTGGGCGTAACCGTCATGGGTGGTATAGCAGATGGCAGCTGCCAGCGCATCGGCAGCATGATCGGGGTTGGGTGCCTCTTCAAGGCGAAGCGTTCGCTGGACCATGTACTGCACCTGCTCCTTACCTGCAGTGCCAAAGCCCACCACTGCCATCTTTATCTGGTTGGGCGTGAACTCCGCAACTTCCAAGCCACACTCTGCGCAAGCCACGAGGGCGGCACCCCGAGCCTGACCGGTACCGAAAGCGGCTGTGACATTTTGCCCGAACCAGACCGTCTCGATGCCCACGCAACTGGGCTTGAAGCGCGTTGCCACTGCCAGTACCTGATCATGGATCTTCTTAAGCCGCAAGGAGAGCTCAGTCTTCTTCGAAGTGGCTACACAGCCATAGGCCACACAAGAGAGCTGCGTGCCGCTCTGGTGCACGATCCCCCAACCAGTGTTGGCGAGCCCCGGGTCTATTCCCAAGACGATCCTATCCATATCCCTCCTGCCTGGCTCGTTTGATGCATCACATGATAGTACATATGTTTGCTTTCAGCACCGTCGATCTTCCCATCGCATTCGGCAAAGACACGCGAGCGACCCTTCCCCACTGATAGCGCCTGTGATATACAATGCCCTATCCTCTCTGAAAGGATGCCCTTTGATCACTGTGCAGGATATCGTCGAACTCCCCGTCTTCGAGAGGATCTGGCTCGCTTGCCCCTGCGAAGGCTACGAGAGCCGTCCGGTCATCAATTGCGGGACGCTCGATTACGAACCCTTCTTCGACAGCTATGAGGTCTTCGTCCCGGGTGAATGCATCTTCACCACCCTGGGTTTCGCCCAAGCCGATCCCAGCCTTGCCGAAGAGGCTCTCCTGAAGCTGATCGGCCGCAACGTGGCCGCCATCACCATCAAGCCCGTTGCTCTGAAAGAGGTCACTGCACCCGTAGCGAAGGCCTCGGCCGCATCAGGCGTCCCTATCCTATTCTATGAGGGTAAATACATGGAGCGCATCATCACCGAAGCCATGAACCTCATCGACCACGATCGCGAATCCTCTAAGCAGAGCGCCTTGATCGAATCACTCCTCGGACCCTCCGACGGCACCCATGTCCGCAACACCGTCTTTCAGATAGCGAATACCACAGGAAGCGCCTTCCAATGCATCGCTTTGACAGCCGCCGATGATGACGAGACGGCTCAGCGGGCGCTGAAGGGAGCGCTTGCGGAAGTGCTCAGCGAATACGCCCACCGCTTCCCCGATGTCGAAGGATGCTCTACGTGCTCATACAAGGGCACTCTCATGGGATTCATCTCCTTCTCGCGCAAACCCCAGACCGTCATCACCATAGATGAGGCGAATCTGGCTCACCTGGTAGAGCAGTTGGGAGACGTTCGTTGCGGCATCTCCCAAGAGATGCCCCTAGAAGAGGGCGATCTTGCCATTCGCCAGGCATTGGCGGCTCTGAGGACGGCCCGTATCGAACAGGCCCAGTCCATGCGATGGTCTCAGCTGCGCCTTGATGCCTTCCATGCCGCGGCATCCACTGATCGCCTCTTCGCAAGGACCGCTCAGCACATCTTCGACCTCTTAGACGAGCACGATCGCCTCCATGGGAGCAATCTGCATGAGACAGCCGAAGCCTATGCGCTCTCCTTCGGCGATATGAGGGAAACGGCAGAGGTGCTCTACCAGCATCCCAACACGGTCCGATATCGCATCAAAAAGGTCAAGGAAGCCACTGGCTGCTCTTCTTTGACCGATCGGGAGCTCGCCCTCGTCCTCATGATGGCGCGCATCGCCCAGGAGCGCCTCTAGAGCGAAGCGGCTGCGCTTGTACTCTCGTACAACGAAGACCACTCATCTTTGCGCGATCCACGAAACCTCCAGCACCTCATCTCCGTAGACTCTTCTTCGTCAGCGATGCAGACCACACCTGAGGAGGAAATGGAGATGATGAAGATGAACACCCTCGATACCATAGATGCTAAGTATTGCGCAGGTCTGATGGATAGGTTCGCGAACATGGGCATCAGCCAGGCAGCCGCAAGCTCGGCCATCGACAACATGATCGAAAAGGATGCCGTGCCCACGAGCAACATCTACATGGCAACCCCCTCGATGTTCCCGTCCACGATCACTGCGAGCCCGGAATTCACCCCCAGCCTGGCCCCGAGCCTATCATAGGGTGTACATGAGAAGAGGCGGAGGTGATGGCACCCCCGCCTCTTGAGCGTAGCCTGAGGCAACTACTCGGAAGAGCCTGATCTACTCGATCGGGCTCTTCGCGTCCTTGGAGCCTTCGACCCGCCCCTCCAGATAGGCCCAATAAGCCTCGACATCCGCCTTCATCTCTTCGATGATATGCTCATTGCCGGGCTTGAACAGATGCTTGAAGCGGCCCTGGGGCTTCAAGAACTCCTCCAAGGGCTTCAGTTTCTTCTCCTTGACGGGAGTGAGCTTCCATACACCGTCCTCAACCTCGAACAGGGGCCAGAACTTCGTATCCACCGCCAAGCGGCAGATCTCGGCCGTCTGATCAGAGGCGACACGCCAACCGCGCGGGCAGGGTGCCAGCACGTTCAAGAACGCCGGGCCCTCCACTGCGAAGGCCTTCTCGGCCTTGGCCACGAGATCCTTCCAATGACCCACAGTGGATTGCCCCACATAGGGAACCCCATGGGCAGCGATGATGGAGGTCAGATCCTTGCGCACCTGAGGCTTACCCTGTTCCACCTTGCCCACCTCAGCGGTGGTGGCCCAAGCCCCCTTCGGGGTAGCTGAGGAGCGCTGGATGCCGGTGTTCATGTAAGCGCCATTGTCGTAGCAGACATAGACCATGTCATGACCGCGCTCCATGGCACCGGAAAGCGACTGCAAGCCGATGTCATAGGTGCCGCCATCGCCACCGAAGGCGACGAACTTCATCTTCTTGTTCGCCGGGATCTTCCCTGCGCGCTGCATGCCCTTGAAGGCTGCCTCCACACCGGAGACGGTAGCCGCGGAGTTCTCGAAGGCGTTATGGATGAAGGGTACGTTCCAGGAATCATACGGGTAGATGGTGGTAGAGACCTCCAAGCACCCGGTGGCGCAACCCACCACCGGCATGGTGTCCTCGGGTACCCCCATGAGCACCTGACGCACGGCCATGGAAGCACCGCAACCACCGCAAAGCCGATGGCCCGGAGCCAGCATCTCCGGTCTCTTCGAAAGATCCTTTATGTTAGCCATTCGTTCTCAGCCCCTTCCGCTTCCTGCATGCCCAGATAGGTCAGCTGACCGCTTGGCGCCGCACCGCTTGCCAGCTTCTCCAGGTTGGCGTAGACGCTCATCACCGTTTCGTTGGTGAGGTCATTGCCGCCTAGACCGTAGATATAGTTATGCATGGGGATGTTGACCCCTTCAGCGTAGAGTGCGCTCATGACGTCCACCGCCAAAGGCCCGAACTGGCCGCCGATGGAATCCGCCCTGTCCATGATGGCGATAGCCTTGGCACCCTTGCAGGCCGAAGCGATCTGCTTGGCCGGGAACGGGCGGTATACCCGAGGACGCACGACGCCCACTTTCTTGCCCGCTGCCCGAAGCTCACGACCCACATGGCGCATGTTGCCCGCAGCGGATCCCAAGACCACCACGATGAGGTCCGCATCCTCGGTCTCCCAGGTGTCCACCAGCTGGAAGGGACGGCCGCATTCCTCGGCCCAGGCGTTGCCCACCTTCTCTATGATGGAAAGCGAATCCTGACAGGCGCGACGCAGCACCGCCCGAGACTTCATGTAGGAAGACCCGTTGGCGAACATGCCCGCTCCAATGGGATCGGTACTGGTCAAAAGGCCATTCACCGGTTCATAGCTGCCCACGAACTTGGCAACGGTCTCATCGTCTTCCATGACGCAGCGCTCCATGGCGTGGCTGGTGATGAAGCCATCCAGCGTGGTCATCACCGGCAGTTGGACGTCCTTGTCCTCCGCTATGGGGAAGCTGATGACGGTGTTGTCATAAGCCTCCTGAGCTGTTTCGGCGAAGAAGATGATCCAGCCGGTATCCCGGGCACCCATGACATCAGAGTGATCGCCGTGGATATTGATAGGAGCCGAAAGGGCGCGATTGGCATTCGCCATGACGATAGGGAGCCTCATGCCTGCGGCGATGAACAGCTCCTCCCACATGAGCGCCAATCCCTGGCTGGCCGTGGCCGTAGCAACGCGAGCTCCGGCCGCAGAAGCGCCCACACAGGCGGACATGGCTGAATGCTCGGACTCAACGGTCACGAATTCGGTGGTGACCAGACCGTTGGCCACGTACTTCGCGTAATTCTCGACGATGGTTGTCTGGGGCGTGATGGGGTACGCTGCCATGACATCCGGGTTCGCCTGGCGCATTGCCTCGGCGATCATCTGATTGCCGGTAGCGGAGAACGGCTTCGAAGCGGTCATCTACCTCACCCCTTCCGCTTCATCCTCGCGGATGAAGTCCAGGGCGTCGAAGCGGCACTCATGGACGCAGACGCCGCATCCCTTGCAGTGGTCATAATCGATGCCGGTCATAGTGCCATCCTGAACCTGGATAGAGGAATCAGGACACACCACCCAACACATCATGCAGCTGGTGCACTTATCCGCATCCCAGACGGGACGCATGGAGCGCCAGCCGCCGGTGATGTATTCGCGGGATGTGCCAGCATTGCAGATGAGGCCCTTCGGGAAGTCCTCGGGCTTCCAATCCTCGAATGTGGAGAGATCGGGCATCTTCATGCTACATGCACCTCCTCATAGGCTCTGTCCACCGATGCCAGGTTCGCATCGATCATCTCTTGAGAGAACTTCTTGCCGAACGTCTCCACCAGACGCTCCTTCACAGCCTCCACCGGTACCACACCGGTCACCTGGGAGAGAGCGCCCACGATGGGCGTGTTCGGGATATCGCGCTTGATGGTATCCAGGGCGATACCGGAGGCATCTACGATGGCCACCTTCACGCTAGCGGGCGCATGGAGCGCAGATACCGCCGTAGCAGCGTCCATCTCGGTGTTCAAGATGATGCACCCATCCTCGCGGATGCCTTCAGCCACATCGACGGTGTCGAGCAGCGTGTCGTCGAGCACGACGACGATATCAGGGTTCACGATGGTGTTGTGAACCTCGATGGGGGAATCGCTCACGCGGGTGTAGGCCTTCAGCGGCGCACCCGTGCGCTCGGGACCGTACTCTGGCATGGCCTGGATATAGGCCCCTTGCAGAAGCGCCGCGTCTGCCACCAGCTTGGCGGCGGTCACAGCACCCTGACCAGCCCGGGCATGCCATCGGATCTCAGTCAGCTTGGACATTCCTCTCCTCTCGTTGCTCTTCTCAAAAGGTCGTGCCCACCATGCTCACAGGGAACATGGGGTATCGATCGCTCAGAATAGGCAAACATCTGCCCAGAAGCGAACGCGAAGATGATAACAATATGGCAACGATGAGCATCGCACCTGAGAGGACGCAAGCAGACGAGCGGGATGAACCCAGAAGGTAAATGGGGGATACCCTGCACCTTCACCTCCGGTGAGCGGTAGCCTGAGAGAGGTCGTGGGTTTTAAGCGATGAAGGCACGGATGCTTCCCTTTGATCCTGTTTTCGCGCATAATAGTGAACCGTATAAAAAGCACGCGCGCGTGCGCGAGCTTTAAAAGGGGCTGGCGCCCCACCGACCTTAGTTGGAGGGAACTATGGAACAACCGAAACTGACTCGCCGAGGATTCCTGGCAGGGACGGCAGCCACAGGTGCTGTCGCGGCGCTCGCCCTGAGCGGGTGCGGCTCTAAGGAAGCATCCAGCTCGTCTAGCTCCGCAGCTGACAACTCCACCCCGGCCGAGTCCATCTTCGCAGCTTGTGCCTACTCATCCACGAACTGCAACCCCATCGGCAACAGCTCCGCTTTGATGCTCGCTGCAACCTGGCATGTGTTCGAGGGCCTCTATGATCTAGACCTCCACAATTACACCACCTATACCGCACTGGCTGATGGTGAGCCCGTCCAAGTGTCAGACACCGTTTACGAAGTAGGCCTGCGCGAGGGTGCAAAGTTCTCTGATGGCACGGATGTCACCTCCGCTGATGTCGTGAAGTCCTTCGAAGCCAACATGGCCGATGACACCTATGGTGCCTTCCTCTCCTTCATCGACTCTGTGACCCCCAAGGATGACAAGACGGTCACCATCACCCTGAAGTACCCCTTCGCGTCCCTCCTCAAGGGCCGCCTGTCCGTTGTCAAGATCTTCCCGGCCGCTGCCACTGAAGATCAGCTGAAGACCATGCCCGTCGGCACCGGTCCTTGGATGTATGACACCATCAATGGCGATGACGGCGGTACCATCACCTTCAAGCCGAACCCGAACTACAACGGCACTCTCCCGGCCACTTGCGAGCAAATGGATTGGAACGTCCTGCTCGATGCCACCTCTCGTACCACGGCCATCACCGACGGCTCTGTTCAGGTCATCGAGAACGTGCCCGACACCAACGCTGACCAGATCGCTGCCTCCGGAGCTACCGTGGAATACGTTCCCGGCTTCGCCCTGCCCTTCCTCATGTTCAACACGAAGAAGGCTCCTTTCGACGACGTCCGCGTCCGTCAAGCGTTCTACTACGCCATCGACGTCGAGAAGCTCATCGCCAATCAGATGGATGGCCATGCCGCACCTGCAACGTCCTTCCTGCCTGAGGCATACTCCAATTATCATCGCGCTTCTACCGTCTATTCCCATGACGTGGACAAGGCTAAGGCGCTCTTGGCTGAGGCCAACCAGTCCTCCATCACCTGCGAGCTCATGGTCAACAACAACTGGGTCTCCGCTTTGGCAGCCCAGATCAAGGAAGACCTGGCTGCTGCAGGCATCGAAGTGACCATCAATGAGACGAAGATCGACTGGGCAGCCCTTGCGCCGTCCGAGGAGATCCTTCCCTACGATGTCATGCTCACCCCAGGTGATCCGTCTTGCTTCGGCAATGACCCCGACCTCCTCATGACCTGGTGGTATGGTGACAACGTTTGGACCCAGGGTCGCTCCTGCTGGAATACCACTCCTGAGTGGGCTGAGCTCCAGACGCTGCTCCAGAGCGCACGCGAAGAGGCCGACGCTGCAAAGCAGCAGGAGATCTGGAATCAGTGCTTCGACCTCATCGCCGAGAACGTGCCGCTGTATCCGCTCTTCCATCGTGAGACCGGCACCGCTTACACTGCTGAGAAGCTGGAAGACTTCGCCCCCATCTCCACCACGGGCCTCGTATTCCTGGGCACCACGCCGCTGCAGTAAGAACACCTTTGCTTGACAGCGAAGTCGCTTACGAAAGGGCCTGCATCATGCAGGCCCTTTCCCTTTCCCGCTATACCATTCAAAGGGTCTATGAGGTAAACTGAGACCAGCGTAGCAGTTCAATGCAAGCGTCGAGAGAGGAGGGAATGTGAATAACCTGTTGAGGCTCATCGGCAACCGCATCCTATGGCTACCGGTAATGATCCTAGGTGTCACCATTCTCGTATTCTTCATCATGTCGCTCTCCCCCATCGACCCAGCCTATTCGGTCTTGGGAGAGAACGCCACTGAAGCCCAAGCCCAAGCTTATCGTGAAGAGAACGGCCTGAACGACCCCATCGTCGTTCAGTACGGGAACTTCTTGCTCGGCATGTTCCAGGGAGACCTGGGTACCTATGGGGCTTCCCATGCCAGCGTGACCGCCCGCGTCATGGAAGCGCTCCCCATCACCCTTCAGCTGACTTTCCTCGGCCTCATCTTCGGTGTGGTGGTAGCTGTCATCCTCGGCGTCATCTCTGCTCTCTACAGAGATAGATGGCCTGACCAGATCATTCGCATTTTCTCCATCGCTTGCATCGCAACGCCCTCCTTCTGGTTGGCGGTGCTCTTGATCTTGGCTTTCCAAGGCATCCTCCCTGCATCAGGCAAGCTGCCTGATCTCATGGTAGACCCAGGCGGTTGGTTCATGCGCATGCTCTTGCCTGCCATCTCTCTCGGTGTACCTGTAGCTGGCCAACTCACCCGCGTCGTGCGTACCTCTATGGTCGAAGAGCTGGATAAAGACTATGTGCGCACCGCCTTGGGTGCAGGCATTCCCAAAAGCGTTGTCGTAGCCCGCAATGTGCTTCGCAACGCGCTCATCACCCCGGTGACCGTGCTCGGCCTGCGCATCGGCTACCTCATCGGCGGAGCCGTCATCATCGAGGTCATCTTCAACCTACCCGGCATGGGCATGGCCATCGTGTCCGGCATTCAATCAAATTACATCTATCTGGTACAAGGCGTCGTGCTCACGGTAGCCGTCGCCTTCATCATCATCAATATCATCGTTGACATGCTCTATATCCTCATTGATCCGCGGATCAGGAGCGTGTAGCCATGACAGGAAACGACAATCTCATGACAACCCATATCGACGATGCCAATCGCGACGAGATGCTAGCCCAAGGGGCCAGCGGTGGCGGTGGCGCAACCCCCAAGAAACCCGGCTTCACCGACCCGAAGCTGCGCGAGAAGACAACAGAGAAGCTGGAAGGCAAAGTGCGCTTCCGGCGCTGGAGATCCATGACCATAGGCGCGCGCATATCCCTGGTCATACTCGTGTGCATCGTGCTCGTTGCCATCTTCGCCAACTTCCTGGCACCCCATAACCCCTATGAGATCTTCACAGCCCGTCAAGCCCCAGATGGCACGTTCCCCTTCGGCACCGACGATAAAGGGCGTGACGTCCTCTCCCGCATGATGTATGGCGCTCGGTACTCTTTGGTCATCGGCCTGGGAGCCACCACGTTCGCACTGATCTTCGGTTCTATCATCGGTTCTCTCGCCGCTATCGTGCGTCCGTGGCTATCCAATCTCATCATGCGCATCCTGGATATCATCATGTCCTTTCCGGGCATCGCATTGGCTGCCACCTTCGTCATCGTGTTCGGCAATTCGGTTCCCTCGCTCATCTTCGCCATCGGCTTCCTCTACATACCTCAGATCGCCCGTATCGTTCGAGCGAATGTGATGAGCGAATACAACCAGGACTATGTCCGTGCCGTCATCGTATCTGGCGCTCGAGCGAATTGGATCTTGGTGAAGCACGTCATCCGCAACTGCATCGCCCCTGTACTCGTGTTCACGATCGTACTGGTGGCCGATGCTATCGTCTTCGAAGCGTCCCTGTCTTTCATCTCCGCTGGTATCCCAGAGCCAACACCTACCTGGGGCAACATCCTGGCTGATGCGCGCGATGGCGTACTGGCAGGCCGTTGGTGGCAAGCGCTCTTCCCGGGCCTGGCTATCATGATCACGGTGCTCTGCCTGAATATCTTCTCCGAAGGTATCACCGATGCCATGGCAGCCCCAGCGAAGGCGCCTGTAGCCGCAGGCGATGACAAGCTTGCAGGCACCCGCGAAGCCGACCGTATGGTGGCTGACCCGAAGCTGGCCTATGCCGCTCAGGCCGAGATGCTGGAAAAGCGTCTGGCATCCTTGCGTGAGATAGAAGCGAAGCGCACGGACCGTTTCACCACAGACACGTCCGTGAAGCCTATCTTGGAAGTCAAGGACCTCTGCATCAAGTTCCCCCGCCATGGAGACGTCAACGTGGTGGATCACCTGAACTTCGTGGTGCGACCCCACCAGACTATGGGTCTGGTGGGTGAATCCGGCTGCGGAAAGTCCATCACCTCCCTAGCCATCATGGGATTGCTAGACCGCAAGGCGCAGATCTCCGGTGAGATCCTCTACGATGGCAAGAACCTGCTCGATCTCTCTGAGCGCGAGATGAACCAATTGCGCGGCCGCGAGATAGCCATGATCTACCAAGACGCGCTCTCCTCCTTGAATCCGTCCATGCTCATCAAAGCGCAAATGAAACAACTGACCAAGCGCGGCGGCACGCGAAGTGCCGAGGAATTGCTCGAGTTGGTGGGTCTTGATCCGAAGCGAACCTTGGATTCTTACCCCCATGAGCTCTCCGGCGGGCAGCGCCAGCGCGTGCTCATCGCCATGGCGCTCACCCGTGACCCGAAGGTCATCATCGCGGATGAGCCGACCACGGCCCTTGATGTTACCGTCCAGAAGCAGGTGGTCGACCTGCTGAACAAGCTCCAACATGAGTTGGGCTTCGCCATGGTCTTCGTGAGCCATGACCTAGCGCTCGTGGCCGAAGTGGCGAATTCCATCACCGTCATGTACGCAGGTCAAGTAGTGGAACAAGGTCCGGTGACAGAGATCCTCACCAACACCATCCATGAATACACCCGGGGCCTTCTGGGATCGGTTCTCTCCATCGAAGCAGGTGGAGACAGGCTCCATCAGGTACCCGGCTCCGTGCCCTCCCCGAAGGATTTCCCCGAAGGAGACCGTTTCACACCTCGCTCAAGCCATCCAGACAAGATCTCTCCCGCCAAGCCAGTGCTCAAGCAGCTTGAGGGTTCTGATCACTACTATGCTGAGCTCCCCGATGATGAGCTCGAGCGCCTTGGTATAGAGCCCTATGCACCGGGCGGCCCCATCGAGTGGACGGACAAGCTATCATGACGAGAACATTGACTACCCAAGCAGAAGAGGTCATGGGATCCATAGGTTCCATGAGCCCAGAGATGGAAGAGAAGCTCCATGAGGAGGTAGAGGGAGCCGCTCCTGACCCTGCCAAAGAAGCAGAAGAGCGTTCAAGGGTCACGGCAGCGGAAGAGGCCACTTTACGAGAACATGAAGGTGAGACTCCTATCATCTTCTTGGATGATATCAAGGTCACCTTCAAGACCCGCACTGGCTCCATCCTGCATCCTAATCTGGTCCATGCCGTTCGCGGTCTCACCCTTCGACTCTGGCCTGGCGAGACCATCGGCATCGTAGGCGAATCCGGCTGCGGTAAATCCACTACAGCCAACGTGATGTGCGGATTGCAATCCCCTACCTCCGGCAAGGTGTACTTCAAGGGCAAGGATGTCACTCATCGCACCGCAGCTGATAGGCGCGTCATCGGCCGCGTGATATCCGTCGTCTTCCAAGACCCAGCTACGGCCCTGAATGCCCGCATGACCGTCCATGATCAGCTCATGGATCCGATGATCGTCCATAAGGTAGGTACCCCCGAAGAGCGCGAGAAGCGCGTTCATGAGCTGATCGGCATGGTAGGACTTCCGGAGTCCGCTCTAGAGGCACTGCCAAGCCAACTTTCCGGCGGCCAGCGTCAGCGTGTAGCCATCGCCCGTGCACTGTCATTGAAACCTGATGCTATCATCGCCGACGAACCCACCAGCGCATTGGATGTTTCCGTGCGAGCTCAGATCCTGAATCTTCTGATGGATCTCAAGAAAGAGCTCAACCTTGCCATGGTGTTCATCAGCCATGACATCCAAACCGTACGCTATATCTCTGATCGGATCATCGTCATGAACGCTGGGCAAGCGGTCGAAGAAGGTACGGCGGCCGACGTCTTCAATGATCCCAAAGATGATTACACCAAGCTCTTGTTGGGAGCAGCGCCTTCATTGCTCCATCCCGACCTCGGCGAATAGGAGATGCACCCATGCCGATGTGCGACGACGATCTGAAGCGGTTCAGCGGAGTCATTCCTCCGGTCATCATACCGCTCAAAGGCGACCGAACCCTCGACCGTGAAGCATTCAAGGTCAGTATCGATCGCATGATAGATGCAGGCGTGACGGGGTTGTTCTTCCTCGGCTCGAGCGGTGAGGTCGTATTCCTTACCGATGAGCAACGCATGGAGGTCTTGAGCGTTGCGCTGGAGATCGTGGACGGACGCGTGCCTGTGCTCGTGGGCATCATCGATATGGAGACCATGCGCGTCATCGACCAGGCGAGGCGCGTCTCCCAGTTGCCCATCGATGCGCTCGTGGCAACGGCGCCCTTCTATGCCCTCGGCGGCCCCCATGAGAACGAGCGCCACTTCCGTCAGATCCGTGAGCACACCGACCTCCCCCTCTTCGCCTATGACCTCCCGGTCAGCGTTCATACGAAGCTACAGCCCGAGATGCTCATGCGGTTGGGCAAGGATGGTGTCATCCAAGGCGTCAAGGACTCCTCAGGAGACGATGTAGCGTTCCGTTGGCTCTTGCTCGAGAATGAAGATGCAGGACATCCCTTGCAGCTGCTCACGGGCCATGAGGTGGTCGTTGACGGCGCATTGCTCGGAGGTGCCGACGGGTCGGTTCCGGGGCTTGCGAACATCGACCCTGTAAGCTATGTGCAGCAATGGAAGGCTGCCCAAGCCGGTGATTGGGAGAAGGTCGCCAAGATCCAGGACCACCTTGCACGGCTCATGATGATGACGCGTAAGGTCACGGCAACCGTAGGCTTCGGCGCAGGCGTAGGCGCATTCAAAACGGCGCTCTGGCAGATGGGCATCTTCAACACCAATCAGATGCGCGAGCCTGTCCAAGCGCTCACCGGAGATGACGTGCGCTCCATCGTCCATGTGCTCAGAGCCCAGGGGATGATCCCCAAAGACTCCCTCATCAACTTCGATTGGGATTAGAGCGAAGGCCCCCGGAAGGGGGCCTTCTCATTGCGACATCATGATAGATCCGCCCCTACGGTGCTTTTCATGGCACTATGCTTTCGTAGGGGTCGAACGTGTTCGACCCGCGCGGATCGAGATCCTCCCCTACGGATAGCGGAACTCGTCAATACCGAAGCGCTAGGCGAACTCCAGCTTGGCTGCCGCCTCAGCATCCAAAACCACAGTCACATCAGGATGCAACTGCAGCACAGAAGCAGGCACCTGAGGCACCACAGGCCCTGTGAAGGCCTGTTTGACGATATCTGCCTTCCCAGACCCATTGGCCAACACTATGACCTTACGCGCCTTCATGATAGTCCCTATGCCCATGGTCACTGCTTGACGAGGCACCTCATCAGCGCTATTGAACAAGCGGCTATTCGCATTGATGGTGCTCTCCGTGAGATCCACCGGATGGGTGCAGACCGGGAAGTCATCAGCAGGCTCATTGAAGCCGATGTGCCCGTTATGACCCAATCCGAGCACCTGGATATCTATCCCACCAGCCTCTTCGATGGCTATCTCATAGGCGGCGCACATGGCTTGAGGGTCAGTGGCGCAGCCATCGGGCAGATTCGTGCGGGCCTTGTCTATATCCACGGAATCGAAGAGATTCTCATCCATGAAGTAGCGGTAGCTCTGATCATGAGTACCCGGAAGCCCCACGTACTCATCCAGATTGAAGGTGGTCACGTCAGCAAAGGATGCTTTACCTTCCTTGCAATCCTTGACCAGGCACGCGTACATGCCGATGGGAGTGGATCCGGTGGCCAGCCCCAATACGCAAGAAGGGATCTCATCCATGACGGCTTCTACCACATCAGCCGCCTCCCTGCTCATTTCCTCGTAGGTCTCCGAGATGATGAATTCCATCCGTTATCCTCTCTCATAGGCGCTTTTCCGTCAGGCCCATTCTACGCCATGGATAGCGATGAGAGGGCCCTAGGTCCAGAACTGGATGGCCTCTACCAGGTCATGATACGCCCAAGGATATATATCAGAATACCAGCCCGTCTCAGGGGTCAGGCAGAGCAGTACGCTATACCCCACCCCCAAAGCTACCAAGATCAGCAGCGTCTTCGTGAGAAGGGAGCGAAGCGTAGGGGGCCGCAACGTCTCCCTACGCTTCAGCACCGAGCGCGAATACCCTGAACCCTTGCGGGCCAAGGGAAGGTCATCGATGTTCTCGTTCGCTATGAATACCAAGAGCACCACTGCTGCCAAGAACATGAAGCTGAAGTCAGCATAGTAGCGCTGCAGGATGCCCGCCATCTCCGCATCCACCACAGCGATGGCAACCCCTGAGAGCAATAGAACGAAGATGGTGCCCGTAATGGTCCTCGTAGCCCGTTGAGAATCCCGCAACGACACCAAAGGGCGTAGGAAGAACAATACCCACAGCACCGGATAACACCAGAAGATGCCGCCGAACGTGACTTCTTTGATGGTCTGGCCCAGATAGGTAGTGGCGAAGTCGGCAGGTTGGAGATACGGGAAGGCACCCACCATGTCTGGCGGCTGCAAGAAGTAGGTGAACAACGCCGGGGCTATGCGACCCAATACCCATCCCCGCTGGGTCATGTCATTGACGGTCAGATTGTAGTTAGCACCGAAATCAGTGAGGCTTCCGAAGCGCGCGTGGTTGTATAGCATGATACCCGCCGCTACCACCAGATAGGGTCCGATCAAGCAGAGGAATTCCGTGAAACCCTCTCGAGTGAATATACGGCGCTTGCTGATATAGGGTCTCCAGAAGAGCGGGAACGCCAAGAGAGACAGCAGCAAGAGCTGGGGACGACACCCCGCCACAAGCGCCATGCACAGTGAACCAAGGGCGAAGAAGAGGTGTCGCTTCGAAGAACCCCTGCCACACATCCAGAAATAGAGACCCCAGACGCTGAACATGAGGCCGCAGGCGATGGGCAATGAATAGAAGGTAGGGAATTTCAAAAGATACAGCATCCCACAGGAGGAGATGAAAGCGACCTGCACCACCAGATAGATCCCCAACGTCACCCGATCGAAATGGTGCCGAGCGAACCGATCGAGAAGCGCTGAAGCCCCGCAGATGAAGAGCAAGCAGGCGATGAGCACGCCTAAAGCCGTGGGAAACGGAGAGCCGGTCAACAGATAGAACGGGAGATAGAAAAGCAGGACCGGCACCACACCGAAGTACACGTAATAATGGCCGTCATAGTAGGCCACGTCGAAGAGATACCCCTCCCCCGTCTCCTTCTGGGCCTCGTCTCGCATGCCCTTGTCGTAGGGGTTGTCCATAGCCTTGAGCCACTCCGGTGGCTCCTCTTCCAGATAGAGCTTCCTCTGGGCCATGGACTTCGCCAGCTCAGCATACTGCTGGGCATTGTCACCCCCCACCTCGAAGCTGTTCACCAGGGACGTTCCGTCCCATTCCCCGTAGTTGTAAGAGCTCGTAGCCACCCCGACCATGTTCGACCCATAGAAGAGGAATGTGGCACAGAGTGCACATTCGATGACCACTGCAGCCACGATACCGATACGGGACCGAACGGGGTTCTCTCGCATGCGCATCCGATAGATGAACGAAGAGGGCCTGAAGAGGCAGATGAGCGATACCACGCTCAAGACAGCGAAGAAGCGCACCGGATTGAAATGGAAGGGATGATGAGCGTTCAGGTAGATCGTGTTCAAGCGCACAGGATACTGGATATCATCCCCCACCAATGATATCTTCAGGTTGCGTACCGCACCCGTGGTGTTCAAATTGATGAACTTGCTCTGGTCTGACATGGTAGAGACCTCTACCAGAGGTACACCCTCGGTGTATTCGGTGCTGTCAAAATAGGTGGAATGAGCGTCATCGGTGAATTGGATCTTCAGGGTGAGCAGCTGAGCTGGCTGATCATGGCTGAAATCCACTTTGATGTTGCTGATGTGGGTATTCAGGTCCGTGAATTCCACCTCATGATCCATAGAGGCGAAGCGGAAGACATCATCTTTACCTTCATGAAGGTCGATCTTGTTCTTCAAGTTGATGGTATCGAGGCCTGCCGTAGTGTAGAAATTGATGTTGAATACCACGGTTTCCAAGAAGAGCGCTACGGCTAACACCACCGCAATGCATCGCAGGATATGCTTGATGGCGGCTTCATTCAGCTTGTAGAAGCACCTCAGATGGTATGCGATGTTCTCCCGTAGCGTAGGCATAGGCTGATTATAGATAAAAAGCCCGCACCAGCCAGGCAGGTGCGGGCTTCAAAGGGCACAAGAACCGGTCTACAGACCCAAAGCACCCTTCACGTCAGCATAGACCACCTCAGGGTCGCGATCACCATCGATGGTGACCAGGAGCTCACAGCCACGGTAGTAATCTATCAGCGGACTTGTGGACTTCTCATAGACCTCCAGGCGATTGCGCACAGTGGCCTCGTTGTCGTCATCACGCTGATACATCTCACCGCCACAGGCAGGGCATGCCGCATCAGAAGCGGTGCCGATATGCCCACACTCCCGACACATGCGCCGAGAGCTCAGACGCGCCACGATGACCTCAGGGTCAACGTCGATGAGCAAGGCTGCATCCAGCGGCCTGCTGAGATCTTGCAACATGGCATCCAACGCTACAGCCTGGGTGGTCGTACGCGGGAAGCCATCCAAGATGACGCCCTTAGCTGTATCCGGTTGCTGGATGCGCTCCTTCATGAGATCGATGATGAGCTCATCAGGTACCAGATCGCCGGCATCCATGAACGCCTTGGCCTTGAGTCCCAGCTCTGTCTGGTCCTTTACTGCCTGGCGGAGGATGTCACCGGTGGAGATATGGCACAGACCCTCGTCTTCGACCAGCTTGGCCGCTTGAGTACCCTTCCCTGCCCCCGGCGCTCCGAGCAAAACGATATTCATTCCGTATCCTTTCTAGAACACCTTTTGCTGGGATCCAGCAAAAGGAGCGAGGATTCCCACGATGCCACGTTTCTTCGAATGAAATCCCTTATTTGAAGAAACCGTCGTAGTTGTACATCTTCAACTGGCTCTCCACCTTGCTCATGGTGTCGAGTGCAACGCCGATCATGATGAGAATGGAGGTGCCACCGAACGACTGGATCAATTGGTTGTTCGTGAAGAAGAAGATGATCGTGGGAACCACGGCGATCACCGCGATGAACAAGCCGCCCGGAAGGGTGATGCGCCGCAGCGTATTCTTGATGTACTGCACCGTTGCCGAACCCGGCCTCACCCCTGGGATGAAGCCACCCTGCTTCCGGATGTTGTCAGCCGTCTCTTCGGGGTTGAACACCATAGAGGTGTAGAAGTAGGCGAAGAAGACGATGAGCAAGAGCGTCAACAGCCAGTTCACCCAACCGGTAGTGCAGGCATCAGCGAAAGCAGTCAACCAATCCACATTGAAGATAGCTGCCAGCTGGGCTGGCAGATACAGGATGCAGCTGGCGAAGATGATGGGGATGACACCAGCAGCATTGACCTTCAGTGGAATGTAGGTATTCTGGCCACCCATCATCTTACGGCCCTGAACACGCTTCGCGTAGTTCACCGGAATGCGCCTCTGGGCCCGCTCCACGAAGATGATGAGCGGGATGCAGGCTATCACCACCGCCAGGATGAGGATGGTAACGGCAATGCCCATACCCAGGTCAGCCGTGAGATTGATGGATGAGAAGATGGCCGAGGGAACACCGGACATGATGCTCAAGAAGATGATCAGCGACATGCCGTTGCCTACGCCACGCTGGGTG
This sequence comes from uncultured Eggerthellaceae bacterium, assembly GCA_910588205.1. Lineage (GTDB taxonomy): Bacteria > Actinomycetota > Coriobacteriia > Coriobacteriales > Eggerthellaceae > MGBC163016. The sequence goes on along the minus strand of CAJUQK010000001.1, from coordinate 4,764 downwards.
ATGAGCTCGCCCATCCACATGATGAATGCCGTACCTGCCACCAGCGTGAACACGATCACGATGCTGGTCACCCAGTTCGGCACCTCACTGTCAGGGAATTGCACCCCGTAGGTGGGAGACTGGAACAAGAGGAGGTATCCGATGGCGTTGATGAGACCGAGGCCCAGCGTCAGATAACGCGTGACCTGAGTGATCTTCTTCCTGCCAGAATCCCCCTCCTTGGCCCAACGGCCCACAGCGGGGATGACACCTTGCATCAGCTGCATGATGATGGAAGCAGTGATGTAGGGCATGATACCCAGCGAGAACACCGAGAAGTTCGAGAGCGCGCCACCTGTGAAGAGGTCCAGCATGCTCATGGCCACCCCTGAGGACTCGTAGGCCGTGGCGAACTCATGAAACGGGATACCAGGTACGGGAACATAAGCACCGAACCTGTACAGCGCCAAGATAGCCAGTGTGAAGAGGAGCTTCTTCCTCAGCTCTGGAATCTTGAACGCATCGACTAATGAGCTTAGCAAGGCTCTTCGACCTTTCCTCCGGCTGCTTCGATCTTACGCCTCGCAGAGGCGGAGATCTTCTCCACTTTGATGGTGAGCGCTTTCGTGATCTCACCATCACCCAGGATCTTCACAGGCTCATCCATCTTCTTGATGATGCCCTTGGCCTTGAGGCTCTCACCGTCTACCACATCCCCTGCCTCGAACTTGGCATCTAGGCGAGAGACGTTCACGGCCTTGTACTCGACACGGTTGGGATTGCGAAAGCCTGGCAGCTTCGGGAGCCTGCGAGCCAGAGGTGTCTGGCCACCCTCGAAGCCTGCACCCTTGCCACCGCCGGAACGGGACTTCTGACCGTTCAGGCCACGACCGGCGGTCTTGCCGGTGCCAGATGCAGGACCGCGGCCCACTCGCTTGCGCGGCTTCGTAGAACCTGCCGCTGGCTTCAGATCTTTGATCTCCATGATCTAACCTTCCTTTCGCCCTGGGTTTGCCAGGACTCGCTTGTGCTCAGAATGCGTACTCTAGATCTCTTCTACCTCGATAAGATGCTTGACCTTGAAGATCATCCCACGGACGCTCTCGTTATCGGTCAGCTCTTTGGTTTTTCCGATGCGCCCCAGGCCCATCGCTCGAAGCGTCTTATCCTGGTCAGCAGGCCTGCGAATCTGGCTCTTGACCTGGGTGACGCGCAGCTTCTTCTCAGCCATCTTCTACTTCTCCTTCCGGCCGAACATCTCGTCAACCGTGACACCGCGACGAGCAGCGACTTGCTCGGGGCTTTCCATGGCTTTCAAGCCCTCAGCGGCTGCCTTCACGATGTTCATGGCGTTGCTGGTGCCCAGAGACTTGGTGATGACGTTCTTGACCCCCGCCAGCTCCATGATGGCGCGGACCGGGCCGCCAGCCATGACACCAGTACCGGGAACAGCCGGCTTGATGAGAACGCGGCCAGCACCGAATTCGCCGATGATCTCATGGGGCACTGAACCCTCATCAGTGACCGGGACCGTGAACATGTTCTTTTTGGCGTCTTCGGTGCCCTTCTTGATGGCATTGGGGACCTCCTGGGACTTGCCCAGACCCACGCCAACCTTGCCCTTGCCGTCGCCTACGACCACCAGAGCAGTCAGCTGCATGCGACGGCCGCCCTTGACGGTCTTGGAGACTCGATTGATGGCAACGACGCGCTCTTCGAGCTCCGGTACTGCTTTTTCCTGTTGTTTACGAGCCATGTGCTTATGATCCCTTCTAGAACTTGAGTCCCGCTTCGCGGGCGCCGTCTGCCACGGCCTTCACACGTCCATGGTAAAGATTGCCGCCGCGGTCGAAGACGACCTCGGTGATGCCGGCTTCCATAGCCATGGCTCCGATGATATTCCCCAGTTTGGCTGCACCTTCCACATTGCTCGGCTTGAGGCCGCTCTCCTTGAAGGCGGCACCCATCGTGGAGGCACCGACGATGGTCTTGCGGGCCACGTCGTCGATGACCTGTGCATAGATATTGTTGTTGGAGCGGGTCACGCAAAGACGCGGACGCGCTGCTGTGCCAGTAACCTTGCCACGAACGCGACGATGACGGCGGGCAAGTCCCTTCTGGCGCTTGAGAACAGATTTCTGCATGTTCGATTCCCTTTCGAAATTGCCAGCGATCGAAGCTTATTCCTTGCCGGCCTTGCCAGCCTTGCGACGTACGTACTCACCCTCGTAGCGAATACCTTTGCCCTTGTAGGGTTCCGGCTTGCGCCACTTGCGGATGTCGGCGGCCACCTGCCCCACCTGCTCTTTCGAGGCACCGGAAACGATGATCTCGTTCTGAGAGGGCACTTCGAAGGTGATACCCTCGGGAGCCTTCACCAGGACAGGATGGGAGAAACCAAGCTGCATCTCCAGATCACGACCCTTGAGGGTGGCACGATAGCCTACGCCCACGAGCTCCAGCTTCTTGACGAAGCCCTCAGAGACGCCCTCTACCATGTTGTGCAGCAGGGAACGCGTAAGGCCCCAGTAGGCGTTGGTCTGACGCTCTTCGTCAGCAGGGGTGATGAGGAGCTCTTCGCCCTCCTGCTTGATGATCATAGTAGGCTGGAAGGTGCGCGTCAGCTCCCCCTTCTTGCCCTTAACGGTAACAGTGCTCCCGTCGATCTTCACTTCCACTCCAGAAGGGACGACCACGGGCATCTTGCCGATACGGCTCATGCTTATCTCTCCCTTCTACCAGATGTAGGCGATGACCTCGCCGCCGATGCCCGCCTTGCGTGCATCGCGGTCCGTCATGACGCCGCTCGAAGTGGATATGATGGCGGTGCCCAGACCGCCCAGAACGCGGGGTAGATCCTCTTTGCCCGCATAGATGCGAAGACCGGGCTTGGAGATGCGCTTGATACCCTTGATGATCTTCTCTTTCTTCGGCCCGTACTTGAGCGTAAGCTCCAGCGTGCCGCGAGGGGATCCATCGATCACCTCATAGCCTTGGATGTAGCCTTCCTTGTCCATGATGCGGGCGATCTCCACCAGCTTCTTGCTCGTGGGCATCGACACCGTCTCATGACCTGCAGTCTGAGCATTACGCAGCCGCGTAAGCATATCTGCAATAGGATCGGTCATTGTCATGTTGAGCTTCTCCTTAAACTCGCTTGCCTGTCATACATGCCGGTTCGAACCTGAGCACCCATAGCGCCCTCGCCTGGCATGCAGGAACCAAGATGATGAGATCCTACCAGGAGGATTTCGTAACGCCTGGCAGCTGACCCTTGTTTGCCAGCTCACGCAGGCAGATCCGGCAGATGCCGAACTTGCGGTAATAGGCGCGGGGACGTCCACACCGACTGCAGCGGTTGTGCTGACGGGTGGAATACTTCGGCTCCCTCTTCGCCTTAGCGATCATGGATTTCTTTGCCATGCCTGTTCCTTCTTTCCTCTGTAAGCTGTCCGGCTATTCGCTCTTGAACGGGAACCCGAGGGCGCGCAAGAGCGCAAGCGCGTGCTCATCTTCCTTAGCGGTGGTGACCACGGTGATATCCATGCCACGAGTGCGATCGATCTTATCGTAATCGACCTCAGGGAAGATCAGCTGTTCGGTCACGCCCATGGAGTAGTTGCCGCGACCGTCAAAGCTCTTCGTGGACAAGCCGCGGAAGTCACGGACGCGGGGGATGGCGGTAGCCAGGAGGCGATCCACGAACTCCCACATCCTGTCACCACGCAAGGTGACCTTGCATCCGATGGCCTGTCCCTCGCGGATATGGAACCCTGCGATGGACTTCTTGGCCCGAGTCACCATGGGCTGCTGGCCGGTGATGACGCGCATGTCGTTCATGGCAGCGTCCAAGAGCTTCGCGTCTCCCGCGGCAGCGCCAACGCCCATGTTCACGACCACCTTGGAGAGCTTCGGAACATCCATGACGTTCTGGATCTCAAGATCCTTCTTCAGCTGTGAAGCTATCTCCTTGTTGTACTTCTCTTTGAGTCGAGGCATATCTGCCATCTCTCATCAACCTTTCTGCTGGTTTGAACCCAGGATTTCCGACCCTAGGTCCCTCAGCTTCCTGAGGGCCAAATGTACCGACTAATCTATGTCCTTGCCGCATTTCTTGCAGGTACGGTGCTTCTTGCCATCCTCGATGCGATGGCCGACGCGGGTCGGCTTCTTGCAAGCGGGACAAACGAGCATCACGTTAGAGGCATGGAGCGGTGCTTCCACAGAAGAGATGCCACCTTGGGGGTTAGCCTGGGTGGGGCGCATCGCCTTCTTCATGATGTTGACCTTCTCCACCACCACGCGATTGGTCTCAGGGATAGCGCGGAGGATCTTGCCCTCCTTGCCGCGATCCTTGCCAGCGATCACCTTAACGGTGTCGCCCTTGCGGACCTTCAGGGCAGTGTGCTTGGTCTGGGTCTTCATTGCCATAGCTCTTGACACCTCCTAAAGCGTCTCAGGTGCCAAAGACACGATCTTCATGTAGCGCTTGTCGCGCAGCTCACGGGCCACGGGCCCGAAGATGCGCGTACCGCGGGGAGTGCCGTCAGTGTTGATCAGCACGCAAGCGTTCTGGTCGAACTTGATGTAGCTGCCATCGTCGCGACGAACTTCCTTCTTCACGCGAACGACGACGCAACGAACGACCTCGCCCTTCTTCACGGCACCATTGGGCATGGCCTCCTTGACGCTGCAGATGATGACATCGCCCAGGCCCGCGTAGCGGCGCTTCGAGCCGCCCAGGACCTTGATGCACTGCACCTTGCGAGCGCCGGAGTTATCGGC